>NZ_CP071868.1:3767252-4395128 GCF_017569225.1 Pengzhenrongella sicca | reverse complement strand
ATCCCTGCACCGCTCGTTCCTGGTCGGTGCGCTTCCCCTGAAGTAGTTGGAGAGACTCGTGACCAAGCGGACGTTCCAGCCGAACAATCGGCGCCGAGCGAAGACTCATGGTTTCCGCTTGCGGATGCGCACACGCGCAGGCCGCGCGATCCTTGCCGGCCGTCGCCGCAAGGGCCGCGCCGAGCTGTCCGCCTGACCCGAGCGGGTGCTTCCCGCCGCGCACCGGATGCGCCGTCCCGCTGAGTTCGAGCGGGCGGTGCGCCGAGGTGCGCGTTGTGGGCGCCAGTCGCTGGTTGTTCACGTCGCTGAGCAGATGAATCCCGGGCCGGTGCTCGTCGGTTTCGTGGTGTCCAAGGCCGTCGGCAACGCGGTCGTCCGCAACTCGGTGAAGCGCCGCCTGCGTGGGGTCGTCGGAGAGCGCATCGGTCAGCTCCCGACGGGAGAACTCGTTGTCGTGCGCGCACTGCCGGTGGCGGCAGACCTCAGCTCCCGTGTCCTCGCCGCGGACTTCGACGCAGCCCTGATCGGTGCCCGTCGCCGGCAGCTTGCAGGACGACGGTGATGGCCGGATCGTGCGCCCGGCTCGCGCTCCCGATGGCGGCGGCGCGGACGTGACGGTTCATCACCTGGTTCGTCAGGGGGCGCGGGTCCCCCAACTCACGGTGCTGCTCCTGCTGCGGGTGTACCAGCGCGTCGTGTCACCGCTCTCCGGGCCAAGCTGCCGGTTCTACCCTTCCTGCTCGTCCTACGCGGTGCTCGCTGTGCAGCGCCACGGAGTACTCCGGGGAGGTCGCCTCGCGGTGTGGCGGGTGCTGCGCTGCAACCCATGGAACCCTGGTGGGGTCGACGACGTTCCGCCTGGCAGGGATTCGGTTCACCCCAGGCACGACTGACCACGAGCCTTCGCGGGCGCCATGACCACTTCAGTGACGTGAGGGAAAGCTTCGATGGATTTCTTCAAGATTCTCTACCCGATCGAGTGGGTGGTCGCCTGGCTCATGTACCTGGCGCACACCGCGTGCACCTGGATCGGGTTGGACCCGGCGTCTGGCCTGGCCTGGGGCCTGTCGATCGTGGTGCTCGTGATCATCATGCGCATCATCCTGATCCCGCTGTTCTTCAAGCAGATCAGGGCCTCGCGCGGCATGCAGATGCTCGCGCCGGAGATGCAGGCGATCCAGAAGAAGTACAAGGGCAAGTCGGACCCCGCCTCCCGCGAGGCGATGAGCCGCGAGACGATGGCCCTGTACAAGAAGCACAACACGAACCCGTTCTCGTCGTGCCTGCCGATCCTCGCGCAGTCCCCGATCTTCTTCGCCCT
Source organism: Pengzhenrongella sicca (assembly GCF_017569225.1). Taxonomy (GTDB): domain Bacteria; phylum Actinomycetota; class Actinomycetes; order Actinomycetales; family Cellulomonadaceae; genus Pengzhenrongella; species Pengzhenrongella sicca. Next base: position 4,393,807 of record NZ_CP071868.1, on the reverse strand, counting down.
GTTTCGGGTGCTCACCAACCTCGATGAGATCGCGAGCGGCGCCCGCGACCCTCTCGGGCCGATCAATGCCACGGTCGCGGCGCAGGCCGAGCAGTCCACCATCTTCGGGGCGCCCCTGTCGTCGACCTTCATGACCGCGGCGACGTCGGCGGACCCCACCGCGACGCGGATCGTCACGATCGCGCTGATCGTCGCGATGTCGGCGACGACCTTCCTCACCCAGCGCCAGCTCACGATGAAGAACATGCCGGCGTCTGCCCTCGAGGGGCCGATGGCTCAGCAGCAGAAGGTGCTGCTGTATATCCTCCCGCTGGTGTTCGCCTTCTCGGGCGTCAACTTCCCGATCGGTGTGTTGCTGTACTGGACGACCACGAACCTGTGGTCGATGGGCCAGCAGTTCTACACGATCCGGCGCATGCCGACCCCGGGCTCGCAGGCTGAGCGGCTGATGCGGGAGCGTCGCGCTCGCAAGGGCAAGGCGGATCCGAGCGGCCCGCAGGACACCGGCGCAGGTTCGGCCGTCCTCGAGCTCCCCGAGGCGAAGGGTCAGCGCGTGCAGCCGGTACGCAAGGACCGCGTGCGGACCAAGCCCCCGACCGGGGCCCCGCGGGCCGCCGGGACGACCGCGTCATCGTCGGGTCCGGAGCGAGCCGGCGCTGCGGGAACGACCGCGGCGCGCAAGGCCGCGCGGCCGAAGCCCGCCCCGGGGACGAAGCCCGCTGCGGGCAAGACCGCCGCCCCGAAGTCGGCCGCGTCGAGGTCGGCGACGTCGAAGACGAACGGATCGAAGCAGGCGACCTCGAAGCCGGCAGATCCCGGCTCGACAAAGGCGACGCCGTCGGGCGGAGCGACCGCGACCGGAGGCGCGCCGGTGCAGGATGTGTCGGGCGACGAGGCCCCGCCGTCGGCGCCGATCAGGGGCAAGAAATGACCGCGGCCGGTTCGCCGGTCACCAGGTGTGAGCACGAGGAGCTGGCATGACTACTTCCGCTGAGCACGACAGCGTCGTGACGAACGACGGCGCCGGGACGAGCACGACCGCACAGCCGATCACGACCGCACAGCCGAGCGCGTCCGCCGTCGCGAGTGACGCCCCCGTGGCGAGCGATGATGCTCCCTCGGCCAGCGCGGACGACGTCTCGACGGTCGTGCGCGACGCGAGCAGCGCGAAGAGCCTCGAGGAAGAGGGCGAGATCGCGGCCGACTACCTCGAAGAGCTGCTGGACATCGCGGACCTCGACGGCGACATCGAGATCGACGTCGACCACGGGCGCGCGGCGGTTGAGATCCTCGGCGAGGACGGCGCGGAGCGCTCGCTGCGTCGCCTGGCTGGCGCGGAGGGCGAAGTCCTCGACGCGCTGCAGGAGCTGACCCGGCTCGCGGTGCAGGCGAAGACGGGGGAGCGCAGCAGGCTCATGCTCGACGTCGCCGGATACCGGGCGGGCCGCCGGGCCGAGCTCGTCGAGGTGGCGGGCGCGGCGATCACCGCGGTTCGCGCGAGCGGGTTGCCGCTCGCCCTGGACCCGATGAACCCGTTCGAGCGGAAGGTCGTGCACGACGCCGTCGCGGCCGCCGGGCTTGCGAGCGACTCGGACGGCATCGAGCCGCTTCGCCACGTGGTCGTTCGGCTCAGCTGAGCACGGCCGGCCCCGCCCGGCGTTCCACGTGAAACAGGCGCACCGCGCCGCGGGCGCGGTGACAGGCAGTGACCGCACCACCAAGGAGCATTGACGGTGACGAACGTGGACGGACCCAGCGCGATCGATCAAGACGAGGTCGTGGCTGACGTCGACGGCGGTGCCCCCGAGGTGGTGGCGCCCGCGGAAGCCGATGCCGCGCCCGACCCCTTGACCGACGACCCGCGCCTGATCGAGTACTTCGGCGAGGTGTACCCGGTGCTCGCGCGGTTCCACGCCCTGCTCACGGAGCAGGGCGTGCTGCGCGGGCTGATCGGCCCGCGTGAGGCGGCGAAGCTCTGGGAGCGGCACATCCTTAACTCGGCCGCAGTCGCGCCGCTGCTTCCGTCGACGGGCAGGCTCGTCGACGTCGGGTCGGGTGCGGGCCTGCCAGGGATCGTGCTCGCCGTGATGCTCCCGGAGGTCGAGGTCACTCTCCTCGAGCCGATGGAGCGTCGCATCGAGTGGCTGCGCGAGGTGGTCGAGCACCTGGGGCTCACGAACGTCGACGTGCGACGCGGCCGGGCCGAGGACCTCCACGGCGAGCTGCAGGCAGATGCGATCACCGCCCGCGCGGTCGCCCCGCTCGACCGACTCGCGCGCTGGACGCTCCCCCTGTTGGTCCAAGGAGGCGTGCTGATCGCCCTGAAGGGGCGACACGCGGCGGAAGAAGTCGAATCGGCCAAGTATGTCATCAAGAAGTTGGGCGGCGGCGCGGCCCAGATCGTCGAGGTCGGCACTGTCGACGGCGTGGATATCACGACCGCGGTGCGGGTGGTGCGCGAGACTGTGCGGGGAAGCGCGGGGGCGCGAGCCGCCTCGAAGCGGACGCAGGGCTCGAGCTCGGGCCGCGGCGGCAGCGGCACCCGGGGAGCGACTGCGTGACGGGAGACACGGTGCAGAGAGCAGGGGGAGAGGACTCGGGTTCGCGGGCCGGCGTTTCACGTGAAACATCCGGGACGCGAACCGCGACCTCACGTTCGCGCGCGGGACAGCAGTCGGCGGCACCCACTCGGCCGCCCGTTCCCTATCGCGCCATCGCGTCACACGACGCGGCCGCCGTTCCACGTGAAACATCCGGGTCTAGCCAATCCGCGCCGCTCCCGGTCGCCGCCTCAGGGGCCGCGGCAATCGTGTCGGCGGCCGACGCGGCGCTGTCGGCCGATGACGCGCGACGCGCGGAGCTAGTCAGTAGCCTGCCGCAGTCCGACCCCACGGACTCGCCACTGCTCGCGCAGTTGGCTCTCGACGCACGGCGACGGATCGAGCTGAGGGGCCGGAAGTATCCGCGGCCCGAGTCCACACGGGTGCTTACGGTGGCGAACCAGAAGGGCGGCGTCGGCAAGACGACAACCGCCGTCAACCTCGCGGCCGCGCTCGCCCAGTCGGGGCTCAACGTCCTGGTGATCGACAACGACCCGCAGGGCAACGCCTCGACTGCGCTAGGGATCGAGCACCGCGCAGGAACGCCCTCGATCTACGAGGTGCTCGTCGAGGACGCCCCGCTCGGCGGCGCCGTGCAGCGGTGCCCGGACATCCCGCGCCTGCTCTGCGTGCCCGCGACGATCGACCTGTCCGGCGCCGAGATCGAGCTCGTGTCGATGGTTCCACGTGAAACACGGCTGCGCGCGGCGTTGGAGGCGTATCTCGCCGACCGGGACGAGAGCGGGCAGGATCGGATCGACTACGTCTTCATCGACTGCCCGCCGAGTCTTGGGCTGCTCACGGTCAACGCCTTCGCGGTCGCGCGCGAGGTGCTCATCCCGATCCAGTGCGAGTACTACGCCCTCGAGGGGCTGAGCCAGCTGCTCAAGACGATCACGCTCATCCAGTCGCACCTCAACCCTGAACTTCAGGTCTCGGCAATCCTCTTGACGATGTTCGACGGACGCACGAACCTCGCACAGCAGGTCGTCGAGGAGGTCCGCACCCACTTCCCGGACCTGACGCTGCGGACGACCGTTCCCCGGTCGGTGCGTGTGTCTGAGGCTCCGAGCTTCGGTCAGACGGTCATGACCCACGACGCCGGATCCAGCGGGGCGCTCGCGTATCTGGAGGCGGCGAGGGAGCTGACTGAACGCGATCCCGCGCGAGTATCGGGCGCGAGCGCGACCGCAGACCGCACACCGAGCACGGAGGAGCACTGATGAGCGAGAAGCGACGCGGCCTGGGCCGGGGGCTCGGCGCGCTGATCCCCTCGGGATCAGACGGCGAACGGCCCGTTGATGTCTTCTTCCCGCCGCGCGGCAACGGCGCTGCCGGCACCCAGGGCCCGCCCGCGTGGATCAAGGCCGCCCCGAGCGCCGGCGAGGCGTCGGAATCGGACGGCGGCGCTGGTGGCGTCACGACGATCGCGCCGCCGGCGGCGGCCGAGGTCGCTGCGGCGTCAGTCGAGCCGTCAGTCGAGCCGTCAGTCGTGCCTCCCAACGACTCCGCCGCGGATCCTGACGGCCTGCTCCCGGTGCCGGGCGCGCGGTTCGCCGAGCTCGCGGTGGGCTCGATCCGGCCGAACGCTCGGCAGCCGCGCACCTCGTTCGACGAGGAGGCGATGGCCGAGCTCGTGGAGTCCATCCGGGAGATCGGCGTCCTGCAGCCGATCGTCGTGCGCGCGGCCCCGGGCGAGGACGGCACCACGTACGAGCTGATCATGGGCGAGCGGCGGTGGCGGGCGACCCAGGCCGCCGGGCTCGGCGTCGTGCCGGCCATCATCCGCGACACCGACGACGCGGACCTGCTGCGCGACGCCCTCCTGGAGAACCTGCACCGCAGCAACCTCAACCCGTTGGAGGAGGCGGCGGCGTATCGCCAGCTGCTCGACGACTTCGGGTGCACCCACGAGGAGCTCGCGGCGCGGATCTCGAGGTCCCGCCCGCAGATCTCCAACACCCTGCGCCTGCTCCGCCTGCCGCCGCTCGTGCAACGTCGCCTCGCGGCCGGCGTGCTCTCGGCCGGGCACGCCCGGGCCCTGCTCGGGCTCACCGACGGGGCGGCGATCGAGCGGTTGGCCCAGCGGATCGTCGCGGAGGGCCTGTCGGTGCGGGCGACGGAGGAGATCGTCTCCCTCGGGGGCGACCTCGCGCCGGCACCGGTGGCCAGGCGGGCGCGCGCGGGGGAGCGGAACGAGGCGCTGGACGACCTCGCGACCCGGCTGTCGGACCGGTTCGAGACAAAAGTCAAGATTGCCCTCGGGAAGAGCAAAGGAAGGCTCACGGTTGAGTTCGCCTCAGTTCAAGATCTCAACCGCATCCTCGAAACGCTCTCCCCGCAGGATCCGGGCCTGCTCAAGCGCTGAGGTCCGCCAGCGCGACCTCGACGAGATCGCGGTACAGGGTCGGGAGGTCGTGGCCGCCGGCGACCGCGGCCTGGGGCAGCAGCGACGTCTCGGTCATCCCGGGCGCGACGTTCACCTCGAGGAACTGCGGTACCCCGTCGCCGTCGAGGATGAGGTCGGTGCGCGAGATGTGCCGCAGGCCGAGGGCTCGATGGGCGGTGACGGCGACCTCGGCCACGGCCGCCGCCTCGCTGGCCGTCAGCCGGGCCGGGGCGAAGTACTCCGTGCGGCCGGGGTTGTAGCGCGCGTCGTAGTCGTACGGGCCGTCGGTCACGATCTCCACGGCGGGCAGCGCGCGCGGGCCCGCCGCGTCCGTGATGACGCTCACCGCCAGCTCGCGGCCGACGACGGCCTGCTCGATCAGGGCCGTGTCGCCATATGCGAACGCGTCGACCATCGCGCGCGGCAGGTCGGCCGGGTCCTGCACGAGCGTCACGCCGAGGGCCGATCCGCCGTGTGACGGCTTGACGACCAGCGGCAGCGCGAACCTCCGCAGCAGCGCGGCGAGCACCCGGCCGGCACCGAGCTCGCGAAACAGGCTCTGGGGAAGCGTCACGAAGTCCGGCGTCGACAGGCCGGCGCGCGCGGCGACGGTCTTGGCGATCGGCTTGCTCCAAGCCACGCGGCTCGAGCGCGGTCCGGTGCCGAGGTACGGCAGCCCGAGCAGCTCCAGTACGTCCCGGACCGAGCCGTCCTCCCCGCTCGCCCCGTGCAGCAGCGGCCAGACGAGGTCGGGCCCCGCCTCGGTGAGCGCGGCGATCAGGTCGGCGTCGACGTCGTGGACGCTGACCTCGATCCCGGCCGTCCGCAGGGCGTCGGCGACCCGGCGGCCGGAGCGAAGCGAGACGTCCCGCTCGTGGGACAGCCCGCCCGCCAGGACGACGACGACACGCGCGGACGTTTCACGGCGCGAGGTCGCGGCGGGCAGGGCGGTCACGGGGTTCCTTACTGGGGGAAGGTCACGGCGGAAGTGCGTGGGGAAGGATCTGTGGTCCTGAGCCGGCTCAGGCTAGGTCGGGGCCGGGCTGCTGGACGCCCAGGGGCCCGTGCGGGTCCGAGACGCCGAACAGGGACACGAGCTCGCTCTCGCCGGCGACGACGCCCGCCAGGCGGCGCACGCCCTCGCGGATGCGGTCGGGGGTGGGAAAGCAGTAGGACAGGCGCATGTGGTCCCCGCCCTGGCCGTCGGCGTAGAACGCCGTGCCGGGCACGTAGGCCACCCGCGCGGTCACTGCGCGAGGGAGCATCGCCTTGGCGTCGAGCCCGGCCGGGAGCTTGACCCAGGTGTAGAAGCCGCCGTCCGGCACGGTCCACGTGGCCGAGGGAAGGTGCTCGGCGAGCGCGCCGACCATCGCGTCGCGCCGCTCGCGGTACAGCTCGCGGAATGTCTTGATCTGGCCGCGCCAGTCACACGTGGACAGGTACGCGGAGATCGCGAGCTGGGACGCGCTCGAAGGGCACAGGATCGCCGACTCGCTGGCCAGCACCAGCTTCTCGCGCACCGCGTGCGGCGCGACGGCCCAGCCGACGCGATACCCGGGCGCGAACGTCTTCGAGAACGAGCCGAGGTACACGACGCCGTCGGCGTCGAGCGAGCGCAGCGCGGGGATCGGGTCGCCCTCGAACCCCAGCAGGCCGTACGGGTTGTCCTCGAGCACGAGGACCCCGAAGCGGTGGGCGATCTCGAGGATCTGGGGCCGGCGCGAGGCCGAGAGCGTGACGCCCGCCGGGTTGTGGAAGTTCGGCACCGTGTACAGCAGCTTGACGCGCCGGCCCGCGCGGGCCAGCGCCGTGAGCGTCTCTTCGAGTGCGGCCGGGATCAGGCCGTCGGCGTCGAGCGGGACGTGCACGACGTCCGCCTGGGCCGCGCGGAACACGCCCAGCGCCCCGACGTAGGTGGGCGCCTCCGCGACGACGACGTCGCCCGGGTTGACGAAGATGCGCGTGACCAGGTCGAGCGCCTGCTGCGAGCCGGTGGTGACGACGACGTCGTCGGGGTGGGCGTCGATGCCCTCGAGGTGCATCACGTCGAGGATCTGTTCGCGCAGCGTCTCGTCGCCCTGCGCGGAGCCGTACTGGAGCGCCGTCGTGCCGCGCGTGGCGACCAGGCGCTGCGAGAGCTCGCCCAGAACGCCGAGCGGGAGCCCTTCGAGGTACGGCATCCCGCCGGCCAGCGAGACGACTTCGGGCCTGTTGGCGACGGCGAACAGCGCGCGGATCTCGGAGGCGCGCATGCTGTGCGCCCGGTCGGCGTACGCGTCGAGCCAGGGGTCGAGACGCGTGCCCTGGGCGGTGGGCGGCGTCGCGCCCACCGCGGGGGTCTCGGGAGTCATGCCTCGAGTCTCCCACGCAGGCCGCCCGGTTCCGGGCACCGGCGTGGATCCGCGCCGGTCAGCGGGCCGCGAGCAGCCTGTCGATCGTGGCGGCGAGCTCGGGCTTCGGCCGGGCCCCGACGACGGTCGAGGCGATGTCGCCGTCGGTGACGAAGTACATCGTCGGGATCGACGCGATCCCGTAGTCGGCCGCGACGCGGGGGTTCTCGTCGGTGTTGACCTTGACGATCTTGACCTTGCCCGCGTACTGCACGGCGAGCTCGTCGAGGATCGGGGCGACCTGGCGGCACGGGCCGCACCAGGGCGCCCAGAAGTCGACGATCACGAGCGGGCTGTCGGACTCGAAGACCTCCGCGCGGAAGGTCGCGTCGGTCGCGTGCACCGCGGCGCTCATCGGGCCGCCTCCAGCGCCGGGAGCTCGGCGAGGTAGTGCTGGGCGTCGAGGGCCGCGGCGCAGCCGGAGCCGGCCGCGGTGATCGCCTGCCGGTAGGTGTGGTCGACGGCGTCGCCGCACGCGAAGACGCCGGGCAGGCTGGTCTCGGTGGTGCGCCCGGCGACGGTGATGTAGCCGTTCTCGTCGAGGTCGACCTGGCCCACGAGCAGCTCGGTGCGGGGCAGGTGCCCGATCGCGACGAACACACCGCCCGCGGCCACCTCCCGCTCAGCGCCGGTACGCGTGTCGCGCAGCGTGACCCCGGAGACCTTGCCCTCTCCGTGGATCGCGGCCACCTCGCTGTGCCAGGCGAAGTCGATCTTGGGGTCGTTGTAGGCCCGGTCGGCCATGATCTTCGACGCCCGGAGCTCACCCCGGCGGTGCACCATGGTGACCTTCGCGGCGAAGCGGGTCAGGAACGTCGCCTCCTCGACCGCGGAGTCGCCGCCGCCGACGACGAGGATCTCCTGGTTGCGGAAGAAGAACCCGTCGCACGTCGCGCACCACGAGACGCCGCGCCCGGACAGGCGCTTCTCGTCGGCGAGACCGAGCTCGCGGTAGGCCGAGCCCGTCGCGAGGATCACGGTGCGCGCGGTGAACGTGTCGCCGTTGCCGGTGCGCACCGTCTTGATCGGCCCGCGCAGGTCGAGCTCCGTCGCGTCGTCCCACAGGACCTCGGCGCCGAACTTCTCGGCCTGCTTCTGCATGGCCTCCATGAGCTCCGGGCCGAGGATGCCCTCGGGGAAGCCGGGGAAGTTCTCCACCTCGGTCGTGTTCATGAGCGCGCCGCCCGCGGTCACCGACCCCGCGAGCATGAGGGGCGCACTGCCGGCCCGGGCCGCGTACAGCGCGGCCGTGTAGCCGGCGGGTCCAGAACCCACGATGATGACGTCCCGCAGGCGCTGCCCGCCGGCGTCGCTCGGGTCGGGGCCGACGGCGGGGCCGGTCGGCTCGATGCGGACGTCTGTCTGCTCGCTCACGTCAGATCCTTCGTTGGTGCGGAGTGCGGCCCGGGGACCGCCGTGGGAAGAACGAAACACGGCGGAGTTCTGTTCCGGCGCAGGCGTCGTGGCCGGGGTCGGCGTCAGGTTTCAGGACACCGCGACGTCGGCGAGCTCGATGCGGTTGCTGCCGTCCGCCGTCTGCGGCAGGGCGGTGAACCACAGGACGAGGTTCTGGGTCTCGGTCGGGGCCGAGAGCGTCAGCACGGTGCTGGCGCTGAGCGGACCCTGGGCGAGGACGTCCCCGGCGGTCGGGTTGGCGGGGTCGGTCGCCCGGACCTCGACCATGCCGCCGGTGCCGTTCACCTGCAGGGTCACGGTGGTGACGGTCGCGGGTGCGGCGAGGTTGATCCCGAACCCGACGCCCGGCTTGAGCCCGGCGAAGTCGGCCGACTTGTACGTGCGGGTGAACCACGCCGTGGTCGGGTCGCCGTCGATCGCCAGCGGGGCGGCCTCGGGGTGCTCGTTGTCGTCCCCGCCCGGCGGGGGGTCGATCATCTGGGCGGAGGCGATCGCGGGGGCGGCCGCGGCCGCGTCGGGCGCGGCCGGCTCTTCCGCGGCGGGAGCCTGGGCGGGCGCGCTCTCCGGTGCGGTTGCGGCGGCGGACGCGACGTCGCGGCCCGGCTCTGGGGTCGACGTCGGGCTGGTGAGCGCGCGGAAGGCGAAGATGAGCCCCAGGACTACCGCGACGACGACGATGGCGAGCACGAGCTTGGTCGGGTCGAACCGCTTCGTGACGATGGTCTCGCGCGCCGCCACGAGCTCGTCGAAACCGCGCGGATGGTGCGCGGGCGCGGGCGTCGGGGTCGGGGTGCGCGGTGCGGGGGTCGCGGTCCGAGCGGCAGCGGGCGCCGCAGCGGGCGCCGCCGCGGGGCGAACCGAGGTCCGCCGCGGCGCGGCGCTCGTGGGGGCCGGCCCGGCGGCGGGTGTCGGCGGCGTCGGCAGCGAGGCCGCGCCGGTTGCCGGGCGCAGGACGCGGGTCGCGTCGGCGGGTGCCGCCGGGGCCGCGGGCGGCGTCGTCGGCGCGGTGGGCGGCGCCTCGGCCGAGCCAAACGTCGAGGTGCGGGCGGGGGAGGCCGGCGGCGGCGTCCCGGGCCGGGCGGCGGTCACCGGGGCCTGGCCGGCGAAGATCGAGCGGACCGACGTGCGCCGCACCGCCGGGGGGGCGGCGTCGGCCCCGATCGGGGGCTGGTCCTGGGGCTCGGGCGAGGTGGTGCGGTCGGTGGTGACGGTGCTCTCCGAAGGGTGGGTGCCGGCGGGATCGCCGGACAGCGGCCGGGCGGTGGCCAGCCGGGCGGCGGGGGTCGCCGCCGTCGGCGCGGTGCGTGGGCGGGTGGTCGCGGCGAGCAGGCTGGCGGCCTGGATGTTCCCCCAGGGCTCGAGCTCGAGCACGAGCTCGGCCGGGCTGTGCGGGCCGTCGTCGTGCGAGCCGAGCGTGACGGCGCAGAGGGTGTCGAGATCGTTGGGGATCCCCGCGACCAGCTCGGTCGGGGCGACCGCGACGCCGCCGACGACGGGGGCGGCGGGCAGCTCGGGCACCACGGGGGCGTCGGCGCTCGGCACCTCGTAGCGGGCCCCGGGCCAGCGGCCCGTCAGCGCCGCGTAGAGCAGCGCGACGAGCGCGACCGTGTCGGCCCGGGTCGTCGAGCGGGCGTCGCCGAGCCCCTTGCCGAGCAGGGCGCCGTCGACCGCGAGACCCGTGAGCAGGACGCGGTTGTCCGAGCCAAGGTGGAGCACCGACGGGCGCAGGGCGAGGTGGTGGACGCCGCGCCGGCGGGCGGTCTCGAGCGCGCTCGCGGCCTCGCCGATGATCGCCCGCGCCTGGTCGGCGGGCATCGGGCCGCGCGCGACGAGCTGCGCGAGCGACGGCCCGGTGACGGGCTCGGTCACGAGGTACGAGATGCCCTGGTGCTCGCCGACGTCGAGGACGCGCACGAGGCGGGGGTCCGTGACCAGCGCGGCCCGGCGCGCGGAGTCGAGCGCCTGGGCCACGTGCCCGTCGGAGAGGATCGCGATCCGGACCGGACGGTCGAGGATCTGGTCGTTCCCCGCCCAGGCCGTCGCGCCGGCGAGGTCGGAGGCGATCGGCTGGAACATCCGGTAGCGGCCAGCTAAGAGCGTTCCGCGTCCGACCGTGCCGTCCACCTGGCCCCCTTCGCTCGTCACATGCGTGCGGCCATGCTACGCGGAGCGGTGCAGCCGGCGGAGCATCGGGCGCACCAGGTCGTCGAGCTCGCGCACGCGCATGAGCGTGAGCAGGCCGCCGTACGCTGCGGTCATGCCGGCGCCGACGCCGACGCAGAGCACGAGCGAGCGCACGATGCCGTCCGACGGGCCGACCGCGTGCACGACGGCCCAGCCGGCCGCCGCCGCGATCGCGGCGGCGAGGCCGGCGCGCACGTACAGCCGCAGCACGCGGCTGGCGTCGACGCCGCGCAGCCGGCGGCGCAGCACGACGAGCGCCACGACCGCCCCGATCGCGTACGAGACGCTCATCGCGAGGCCCGCGCCGGCGACCCACAGGCGCGGCTCCGCGACGGCCTGCGCGGCCAGCGCGCCACCCGCGACGACCGCCGCCATCGCGACCTGGATGGGCACCATCGACCGCGCGTCGGCGTAGGCGTAGAACACCCGCTGCGCCATCGACCAGGCGCCGAAGGCGGGCAGCCCGGCGAGCATCACCACGATGACGGTCGCCAGGGCCGAGGCCTCCGCCGTCGTCAGGCCGGGGGAGAGCACCCGCACGAAGGGCACGGCCAGCACCATCAGCACCGCCGCCGCGATGATGGTGAACAGCCCGACCGTGCGCAACCCGAACGACAGGTCAGCGCGCACGGCGGGCACGTCGCCCGCGGCGGCGCGCGCGGACAGCCCGGTGAAGAGCGCGGTGAGCAGCGAGACGGTCACGAGCGAGTGCGGCAGCATGAAGACGAGAAACGCCAGGTCGTAGATGGCAGGCCCGGCGGCCGCCGCGCCCGGCTCGACCGCCGCGGCGACCGCGCTCGCGACCCTCGTCACGACGATGATGCCCAGCTGCCCGACGACGAGGCCGACGAAGGTCCAGGACGCGACCCGGCCCGCCTGCCCGAGCCCCACGCCACGCACGCCCCAGCGAGGGCGGTACTGGAAGCCGCTGCGCCGCAGCGGGATGAGCAGGACGAGTGCCTGCGCGATGACGCCGAGGGTCGTGGTGCCGGCGAGCAGCGCGACCTGAGCGCCGGTCCAGGAGGTCGGGTCGTGGGTCAGCGCCGGGTTGTCCCGGGACAGCCCGTTCACCGCGATGAACACGCCGATGCCGGCCATCGCGACGAGGTTGTTGACCACCGGCGCCCACATGAGCGGGCCGAAGCTGCCCTTCGCGTTGAGCACCTGGCCGACGAGCGTGTACAGGCCGTAGAAGAAGACCTGGGGCAGGCACCAGTAGGCGAACAGCACCGCGAGAGCCGTCTGCTCGGGTTTCATGTCGGTGTAGACGGCCACGAGCAGCGGTGCGCCGAGCGTCAGCGCCGCCGCGAGCGCCGCGAGCAGCACCCCGCCGAGCGTCAGCAGCCGGTTGACGTACTCGTCGCCGTCCGCGCGCTGGTAGGCCCGCACGACCTGCGGGACGAGCACCGCGTTGAGCACGCCGCCCGCGATGAGCAGGTACAGGATGTTCGGCAGCTTGTTGCCGACCGCGAACGCGTTGGCCGCCTGGCCGGAGGCGCTGATCGCGTACACGAGCAGCGCGCCGCGGACGAAGCCGAGGACGCGCGAGGCCGCGGTCCCCGAGGCCATGAGCGACGTGTGCCGGCCCAGGTTGGTGCGCGCGGACGCCGCGGTCACGGGAACGCCGGCGACGGGCGCGTCGTCGTCGGCCGGCGGCACGCTCACGGGAACTCCCTCGGGTCGGCGATCCGGGCGATCTCGGCCTGGCTCGCGCCACGCCGGGTCGTCTGGCCGCGTCGGATGGTGCGGACGATGCCGAACACGAAGGCCAGCGCGAGCACGCCCGCGACCACGCCCGTACCGATGTTCTCCCAGTCGGCGCGGATCCGGACGGTGAACCGTTCGGGCGCGGAGATCGCGGTGCCGTCGGGCGCGAGCAGCGTGACCGCCACGCGCGCGTCCCCGCTGCCGACGGCCTGGAACGGGACCCGAGCCTGCACCTCGGAGTTGGCCGGGACGAGCATCGTCTCGGCGGCGTCGGCGACGAGCAGCCGGTTCTCGGCGGCGAGCGACACCTGCACCGTCACGTCCTGGTCGAGGTCGTTGCGAAGGCCGATCGGCAGCGTGCCGGACTGGGAGATGACGTTGAGCGAGCTGCCCGGCACGACGGAGACGGAACCGGTCACGCCCGTGAGGTCGGCGACCACGGACCGGACGACGCCGGCGCGCCCGGCTGCGTCGGCCCGCCAGGCGACGGAGGCGGGGGCGAGCACCCGCTCATCCGCGTCGGCGGTCAGCGCGGCGGGATCGGCGACGATCGCCGAGAACACGCCGAGCGTGTCGCGGGCCGACGTGAGGCTGCGGACCGACCCGGCGGGCAGCTCCGGCTGGGCGGGCGCCGCCGCCGGCAGGGCGGCGCGCTCGACGCCCGGATCCGCCGTGCCGATCAGCGTCGACACCGGCGTGGGCGTGATCCACGGCGCCGCGGCGAGCGCGGCGAGCTGCGCGGACGCGGTCGCGACGTCGGGTTCCCAGCCCCGTGCGGGCGCGAGGAACAGGTGTCGGGGGTCGCTCGGGCGTTCGTGCGCGACGACCGCCGTCTCGGAGAGCATCCGCTGCGCCGCGGTCGCGGGGGTGGACTCCGCGGGATCGGTCAGCATGGCCGTCAGGGCCGGGTCCGTGATCAGCGCGGCCACGCCCCCGGTCGGGGTCGCGACGGTCGCGCGGCCGGTCGGGGTGTAGGTCAGGTCGACCGCCGCGAGGCCGTCGGCGACGACGACGGCGCGGGCGCCCGTGGCGGCGGCGAGGTCGACCGTCGCCTGGTCGGGGATCGGGTTGGCCGGCCAGGCGAGGTCGGTGCGCGGCGGGGTTCCGAGCAGAGGAAGCGCGGCGGCGTTCGACAGGCCGGCAGCGGTCTGCGCGAGCGTGGGGGAGGCGGCGTGCGCGAGCGCGCCGAGGTCGGGGTCGAGCCAGCCGAGCGCGAAGACGTCGCGCCCCGCGGCCGTGCCGGTGAGGCGGTTCGCGCGGAACACCGCCCCGGCGTTCGGGCTCGAGGTGCTGTCGGCGCTGTCGGTGCTGTCGGCGGCGTCGGTGGTCGCCGCCTGGGTGGCCAGGCCCGCCAGCAGGGCGGGGTCGACGACCCAGCCCGCCTGCGGGAAGGCCTCCGTCACGTCGAGCATGTCGTCCACCCGCGCGACGGCGGCCGGGGAGGCCGGCGTCGCGTCGGTCGACGAGTCCGGGTCGACGGCGTCGCCGGTGAACGGCAGCGCGACGCTGAGGCGCGTCGTGGTGACCTCGTCGGCGGGGTACCACAGGGCGAACGTGCGCTCGAGGCCGCGCCGGCTGCCGGCGTCGGTCACCTCGACCGAGATGCCGCGCGGCCCCCACGACGTCTGCGCCGACGACAGGCGCAGGGCGGCCGCGGGCACGGTCAGCTCGACCTCCGTCTCGGCGCCCGCGGCGAGCGTGCCCTCGAGCGTCAGTTGCTGGACCGGCGTGCCCGCGGGGTCGGTCGGCTCGGCGTCCGACCACGCGCTCAGCTCGCTGCGCGTCGACAGCAGGAACCGGCTGATCCGCACCGCGACCCGCGGGTCGGCGATCTCGCCGTCGCTCGTGTTGCGGATGGTCGCGCGCACCACGAGGTCGTCGCCGGGCCGGAGCACCTGCGGGGAGACCTGCGTGATGGCCACCTGCACGGGCAGCGCGTCGGCCGCGTCGTCGTCCGTGGTGGACGGCGCCGGCGACGGCGTGGCGGCCGCGGCCGGATCCGCGGCGGCGGCCACCGGGGCGGGCTCGGGCGCCGCGTCGGCGGCGAGGGGGTGCAGCGCGGCGCCGGACAGCAGGAGTCCCGCCGCGAGGAGGGTCGTGACGAGGACGCGCAGGGGTCCGAGGCGGCGGGGCCGCGCGGCGCGCCGGGGAGCGGCGGTCATGCCCCGCTGACGAGCACGAGGCGCGCCGCCTCGGCGAGCCGGCGCTCGTTCGGGTAGGCCAGGCGCTGGGGCAGCTCGGTCAGGGCGACCCACTCGGCCACCTCGGCCTCGCCGTCGGGGTCGCCCTCGACGCTCAGGGTGCCCCCGAGCGCGTCGAGCAGGAAGTGGTGCACGACCTTGTGGACGCGGCGGTCGTCGCCGGTGAACCAGTAGTCGACGACGCCGAGGCGGCGCACGACCTGCCCGTTGATCCCGGTCTCCTCGGCGATCTCGCGGACCGCGGCCTCCTCGGGCGTCTCCGCGCCCTCGAGGTGACCCTTCGGCAGGCACCACTCGAGCCGGCCGGCGCGGTTGCGGCGCGCGATGACGGCCGCGAAGTGCACGTTCGCCACGACGCGAACGACGAGCCCGCCGGCCGAGGTCTCGTCGACAACGGGAAGGCTCGGCGCGACGGCGCGGGCCGCCGAGGGGTCGATGCGCAGGGCATGACCGCCGGGTGGCGCCGGCACGCCGGGCGTGCGTGGGGTCGGCGCGACGCTGGACATGCGGCAACTCTAACGACCGGCCGCACTGGCCCGCGCCGACATCTGGCAGGCTTGGATGTCGTGCCCACGAT
The DNA here is from genome assembly GCF_017569225.1 of Pengzhenrongella sicca. Taxonomy (GTDB): domain Bacteria; phylum Actinomycetota; class Actinomycetes; order Actinomycetales; family Cellulomonadaceae; genus Pengzhenrongella; species Pengzhenrongella sicca. The sequence goes on along the minus strand of NZ_CP071868.1, from coordinate 4,378,343 downwards.
CGAGAACCCCGCCGAGCCCGTCGAGCCGGCGCCGGGAGCCGCCGCCGCCGAGCCCGCCGAGGCGGCCGCGCTCGACGCCCTGCGCCGGCGAGCGCTCGAGGTCCTGACCTCCCTGGCGCCCGCGGCGCTCGAGCTCGGCGAGGCGTTCCGCGCCGCCGGCCACGAGCTCGCGCTCGTGGGCGGCCCGGTCCGGGACGCGTTCCTCGGGCGGACCAGCGCGGATCTGGACTTCACGACCTCGGCCACCCCCGACCAGACCCAGGCGCTCCTGGCGACCTGGGGCGACACCCACTGGGACATCGGCCGGGCGTTCGGGACGATCGGCGCGGCGCGCCAGCGCGGCGGCGAGCACACCATCGTCGAGGTGACGACCTACCGGACGGACGCGTACGACGCGTCGTCGCGCAAGCCCGAGGTCGTGTTCGGCGACACGCTCGAGGGCGACCTGTCCCGCCGCGACTTCACCGTGAACTCCATGGCGGTCCGGCTGCCGGAGCTGACGTTCGTGGACCCGTTCGACGGCCTCGCCGACCTCGCGCGGGGGACGCTGCGGACCCCCGTCGCGGCGCGGCAGTCCTTCGACGACGACCCGCTGCGGATGATGCGCGGGGCGCGGTTCGTCGCGCAGCTCGGCTTCACGCTCGACGACGCCGCACGCGCCGCGATCGAGGACATGCACGAGCGCATCACGATCGTGTCCGCCGAGCGCGTGCGGGACGAGCTCGTCAAGCTGCTCATGTCGACCCGCCCGCGGCGCGGCCTCGAGGTGCTCGTCGACACCGGCCTCGCCGACCACGTGCTCCCCGAGCTGCCGGCGCTGCGCCTCGAGATCGACGAGCACCACCGCCACAAGGACGTCTACCAGCACTCGCTCCAGGTGCTCGAGCAGGCGATCGCGCTGGAGACGGGGCCGACCGGCGCCGTGCCCGGGCCAGACCTCGTCCTGCGGCTCGCCGCGCTGCTGCACGACGTGGGCAAGCCCGCGACGCGCAGGTTCGAGGACGAGGGGGGCGTCAGCTTTCACCACCACGAGATGGTCGGGGCCAAGCTGGTCGCGCGCCGGCTCCGGGCGCTCCGCTTCGACAAGGACACGGTCCGGGCCGTCGCCCGGCTGACCGAGCTGCACCTGCGGTTCCACGGGTACGGCGACCGGTCGTGGACGGACTCGGCCGTGCGGCGGTACGTCACCGACGCCGGCCCGTTGCTCGAGCGCCTGCACCGGCTCACGCGCTCGGACTCCACGACGCGCAACCGGCGCAAGGCCGCGCGCCTGTCGGCCGCCTACGACGACCTCGAGGTGCGCATCGCGGTGCTGCGCGAGCACGAGGAGCTCGCGGCGATCAGGCCGGACCTGGACGGCGCGCAGATCATGTCGATCCTGGGCATCGGGCCGGGCCCGGTGGTCGGCGCGGCCTACGCCTTCCTGCTCGAGCTGCGGATGGAGCGCGGGCCGCTGCCCGAGGAGGCGGCGCGTGCGGCGCTCGTCGAGTGGTGGGACGCACGGCCGCACGAGGGCGCGCCGCCGCAGTAGCGGGCGGGTCAGGCGGTCGCGAGCGACGCCGTCGTCGCCCGGGACCGGTGACCGTACACGGCCGCGGTCGCGAGGTAGGCGAGGGCGAGCAGGGCGAAGACGGCGCGCGAGTAGCCCGTGTCGGGCAGCACGAGCGCCGCGAGCGCCGCCGCGCCGACGAACGCCGCGTTGTAGAGCACGTCGTACAGGGCAAAAGCGCGCCCCCGAAACGCGTCGTCGGTGTCCCGCTGGACGATGGTGTCGACCGCGATCTTGGCGCCCTGGGCCGCGAGGCCGAGGGCGAGCGCGCCGGCGAGGAAGGCCCACCGGGAGATCGTCAGGGCGAGCAGGACCTGGCTCCCCGCAGCGAGGGCGAGGCACCCGACGATCCAGGCGTGCGGGCCGGTGCGCGGGCTGAGTACCGGGGTGAGCACGGCGGCAAGGGCGAATCCGATCGCGGAGGCCGCGAGCACCGCCCCGAACGTGCGCAGGCCCGCGGCGGCGTCGGCCGGGTCCTCGAGCAGGTTCCGGCTGATCAGGATGCTCGCGATGAACACGACACCGTAGAGGAAGCGGTGGGTGGCCATCACCGCGAGGGCGCGCGCGGGCGTCCCGCGGCCGCGCAGGTGCCGTGCGCCGTCGGCCAGCCCGTGGGCGAGCGTCCGCACCGAGCGCCACAGGGCGGCACCGTCGGCGCGCCGGTCGGGGCCGAGCAGGTCGGGGGGCATCCGGGTCGCCAGCGCCGACGCCGCCGCGAACACCAGCCCCGCGACGGCCAGGACGGCGGCGTCCTTGCCGCGACCCGGCTCGAGCAGGAGGCCGAAGGCGAAGCCGATCGCGCCGCCGACGCCGGCCGCGGTCGCCCCGAGGGTGGGGGTGAGCGAGTTGGCGGTGAGCAGCAGCGGCCCGTCGACGACGCGCGGCAGCGAGGCGGACAGGGCCGAGAGCAGGAAGCGGTTGATCGACAGGGTGACGAGCGCGAGCACGTACACCGCGGGCCCGACGCCGCCGGTCAGCAGCAGCAGGGCGATCGTGAGGGTCAGCCCGCAGCGCACGAGGTTGCCCAGGAACAGCACCTGGCGCCGGCGCCACCGGTCCAGGAGCACGCCCGCCCAGGGGCCGACCAGCGTGAACGGCAGCAGCAGCACCGCGAACGCGGCGGCGACCCCCGCGGCGGTGCTCGCGTTCTCCGGCGAGAAGAAGAACAGGGTCGCGAGACCGACCTGGAACATCCCGTCGCCGGTCTGGCTCGTCAGGCGGACCGCGAAGAGCCGGCGGAAGTCGGGGAGCCGCAGGAGCCGCTTGAGGTCCTCGATCACCTGCATCGCGCCAGCGTAGCCGCCGCCCGGCCCGCCCCGAACGAAGGCCAGGCATGCCTTACCGCCCCCACGGATTGTCGCGTTTCAGGTGACTCGTCCGACGGCGGCGGGGGCGGCCGGGCGCACGTCACACCCTTGCGGTGCCGGCCGGGACCATCGGCCCAGGGGCCCTGGCAGCCCGCCGCGACCATGGCAGGAGTGTGTTTGACCCCGTTGTACCCGAGAGGACGCCCGATGACCGCTCCATCGACACAGGCCCAGTCGACCGGCGGCGTTCCTCGCCGCTCTTTCCTGGCGTGGTCGGGCGTCGCGGGCGGCGCCGCGGCGCTCGTCACGAGCGGCGCGCACTTCGGCGTCCTGCCCGGCGTCGGGGCCGCGAACGCGGCGCAGGCGACGAGCGGCGCGGGCGCCGACCGCACGGTCTGGTCCTCCTGCAACGTGAACTGCGGCTCGCGCTGCCCGCTGCGCATGCAGGTCAAGGACGGGCGGATCGTGCGCATCCTGCCCGACAACACGGGCGATGACGAGATCGGCACGCAGCAGATCCGGGCCTGCGTGCGCGGCCGGTCGATCCGGCACCGCATCTACAACCCGGACCGCCTGAAGTCCCCGATGAAGCGGGTCGGCAAGCGCGGCTCGGGCGAGTTCGAGCAGATCAGCTGGGAGCAGGCGTTCGACGAGATCGCGGGCACCGTGACCCGGCTGATCAAGGACTACGGCAACGAGTCCATCTACCTCAACTACGGCACCGGCACCCTCGGCGGGACGATCACCCGCAGCTGGCCGCCGAGCGACACCCCGATCGCGCGCCTGATGAACTGCGTCGGCGGGTACCTCAACCACTACGGCGACTACAGCTCGGCCCAGATCGCCGGCGCCGCGACGTACCAGTACGGCGGGTGGATCGGCTCGAACAGCTTCGACGACGCGAAGAACGCCCAGCTGCAGATCATGTTCGGCAACAACCCGCTCGAGACCCGCATGAGCGGCGGCGGCGAGACGTTCGTGACCCAGCAGACGAAGAAGCTGCACAACGTCCGCACGCTCGTCATCGACCCGCGCTACTCCGACACCGCGCTCGGGCTCGCCGACGAGTGGGTCGCGCTCCGGCCGGGCACCGACGCCGCGCTCGTGGCCGGCCTCGCGTTCGTCATGGTGCGCGAGGGCCTGCACGACCAGGCGTTCCTGGACACCTACGCCGTCGGCTTCGACGAGGAGCACCTGCCCGCCGGGGTCCCGGCCGGCAGCTCCTACCGGAGCTACCTCACCGGCGACGGGCCCGACGGCGTCGCGAAGACGCCCGAGTGGGCCGCCGGGATCACCGGCGTCCCCGCCGCGACGATCACGCGGCTCGGGCGCGAGATCGGCGCCGCACGCCCCGTGCACGTCACGCAGGGGTGGGGGCCGCAGCGGCACGCCAACGGCGAGAACCAGGCCCGCGCGATCTTCACGCTCGCCGCCCTGACGGGCAGCGTCGGCGTGCCCGGGGGTGGCACGGGGGAGCGCGAGAGCTCCTACGGGCTCGCCATGGCGAACCCGTTCGTCAGTGAGAACCCCATCGAGACCTCGATCTCGTTCTTCACGTGGACCGACGCCATCGAGCGCGGCGCCGAGATGACGGCGCTCGCCGACGGCGTGCGGGGCAAGGACAAGCTCGACGTCCCGATCAAGATGGTCTGGCAGTACGCGGGCAACGCGCTGACCAACCAGCACGGCGACATCAACCGGACGGCCAAGCTCCTCGCCGACGACTCGCTGTGCGAGATGATCGTCGTGATCGACAACCAGATGACGGTGTCCGCGCGGTACGCGGACATCCTGCTGCCGGACGTGTCGAACGCCGAGCAGCTGGACATCATCCAGCAGGGCAGCGCCGGCAAGATGGGCTACACCATCGTCGCCGACCAGGTCATCGAGCCGCTCTACGACTGCAAGACGGTCTACGAGATGTGCACCGAGATCGCCGACCGGCTCGGGGTCAAGGAGCAGTTCACCGAGGGCAAGACCCAGGAGGACTGGGTCCGCCAGACGGTCGAGGAGTCCCAGCCCGACGTCCCCGGCCTGCCGGGCTTCGACGAGCTGCGCGAGATGGGCGTGTGGAAGACCGCGAGCCCCACCGACAGCGGGAACGTCGCGCTCGAGGACTTCCGGGCGGACCCGGTCGCCAACCCGCTCGAGACGCCGTCGGGGAAGATCGAGATCTTCTCCCAGCTGCTGTGGGAGATGGCCAAGACCTGGGAGCTGCCCGAGGGCGACAAGATCACGGCCCTGCCCGAGTACGTCGCGACCTGGGAGGGCGCCGAGGCGGCGCGCGCCGACACCAAGCACCCGTTGCAGGTGATCGGGCACCACTACAAGCAGCGCACGCACTCGACGTACGGCAACGTCGACTGGATGCAGGAGGCGCACCCGCAGCGGGTGTGGATCAACTCCCTGGATGCGAAGGCGCGCGGGATCGAGAACGACGACCTGGTCGAGGTGTTCAACGACCGCGGCCGGATCCAGGCGCCGGCCCACGTCACGACGAGGATCGCGCCCGGGGTGATGTCGGTGCCGCAGGGCGCCTGGTACGCGCCGGACTCCACCGGCCTCGACAAGGGCGGCTCGATGAACACCCTGACGAGCTGGCACCCGTCGCCCATCGCCAAGGGCAATGCCCAGCACACGACGCTCGCGCAGGTTGAGAAGGTGTCCAAGTGAGTCCGGTGGATGTGAAGCTCGGGTTTTCGTTTGATCAGTCGTTGTGCACGGGGTGTAAGGCGTGCTCGGTGGCGTGCAAGGACAAGAATGATCTGCCGGTCGGGATCTCGTGGCGGCGGGTGGTGGAGTACTCGGGTGGGTCGTGGCAGCAGGCTGGGGACACGTTCACCCCGAACGTGTTCTCGTACTACACGTCGATCTCGTGCAACCACTGCGAGGACCCGATCTGTGTGCGGGTGTGCCCGACCACGGCGATGACGCAGGGCCCGGACGGGGTCGTGAGCGTGGACGCGGACAAGTGCGTGGGGTGCCGGTACTGCGAGTGGGCGTGCCCGTACTCCGCCCCGCAGTTCGACCCCGCGTCCGGGCACATGACCAAGTGCGACCTGTGCGCGGACTACCGCGCTGACGGCCAGGACCCCGCGTGCGTGGCCGCGTGCCCCTCGCGGGCGCTGGGCTGGGGCCCGATCGACGAGCTGCGCGCGGACCTGGGTGACCTGGCCGGCGTCGAGCCGCTGCCCGACCCCGCGATCACCCGCCCGCGCCTGGTCATCACCCCCCACCGCGACGCGCAACCGACCGGCACCGGCACCGGTGCGATCGCCAACCCCGAGGAGCTCTGAGTCCACCCGTGAACACCGAAGAACTCCCGATGATCATCTTCACCGTGCTGGCCCAGATGTCCGTGGGCGCGTTCGTCGTGCTCGGCGTCGTGCAGGTCGTCGCCGCGCGCCGGTTCGGGGCCGCCGCCGTGGACAAGGTCACCGACCCCGCCCTGTACGCGATCGGGCCCGCGCTCGTGGCGGGCCTGGCCGCGTCGATGCTGCACATGAACGACGTGACGAACACCTTGAACGTGGTCCGCCACCTGGGCACGTCGTGGTTGAGCGCGGAGATCGTGTGCGGGATCGCGTTCGCCGGCCTCGGGTTCGTGTTCGCCGCCGCGCAGTGGTTCAAGTGGGCCACCCCCACCTGGCGCCGGGTCCTGGCCGCGGTCACCGCCCTGGTCGGGATCGCCCTGGTCGCGTCGATGTCGATGATCTACTACACCCTGGTCACCGTCCCGGCCTGGCACACCTGGGCCACCCCCGTGCAGTTCTTCACCACCACGTTCCTGCTCGGCACCCTCGCCGTCGGCGCCGCCCTGACCGGGACCGTGATGTGGCGCACCCGCCACCGCACCACCGCCGACGCCCACGACGCGGCCAGCGCCGGCGCCACCGTCCCCACCACCGACCTGCTCGCGTCCTGCCTGCGCGGCCTGGGCATCGCCGCGGTCGTCCTGCTCGGGGTCGAGTTCCTCATCATCCCCCTGTCGATCACGACCCTGACCGCCACCGGCGGCGTCGCCGCCGAGTCCGCCACCGTGTTCACCGGCGCCTGGTTCATCGCCCGCCTCACCCTGGTCTTCGCCGGCGCCGGGCTGCTCGCCGCGTTCGTGCTGCGCTACGCCACCACCCGCACCAACCCCCGCACCCTCGCGATCCTCACCGCCACCGCATTCGTCCTCGTCCTCGCCAGCGAACTCATCGGCCGCTCCCTGTTCTACGACTCCATGACCCGCATCGGCATGTAAGAACACCCGCCGCCGAAGGGGTGGGTCGGCGAAGGTAGGTCAGGGCTGGGTGGGGCTCGGCGGTTCCTGCGGAACCTGGCGCCGGTGCAGGGCGGCGACGAGGTCGCCGAGTGCCTCGCCGACGCGCGGCGGCAGGGTCACGGCCGGGTCCGCCCCGGTCGCGCCGTCGTCGGCCCGGCCTGGCTCGCCCGACTCAGGCGACGGCCCCGCCCCGAGCCTCGCCGATGCCGATGCCGATGCCGACGCCGCGCTCGCGTCGCGCCAGGCCAGCGTCGCCGCCACGAGCCGGCCGTAGACCCGCGCGTCCTGCGGGTCCCGCAGCCACGCATCCGCGGCCGCGGCGACTGCCTCGGCGAGCAGCGCCGCCCGCGCATCGGTCGCGTTCGTCATCGTCCGCCGTTTCCTGTCCAGGCCTGCGGGGCTCAGGGGTTCGGGGCCGGGGCGTCCCAGCGCGTGAGCGCCCGGTCCACGCCGGCGATGCCGTCGGCCACCGCGGCGGCCTGGGCCTGCGCGCCCACCGCCGACCCGGCGGCCAGGCCGACGAGGAACGCCGTCATCGGCGCTCCGGGGCGCGAGGGACCGTGCGCGACGTCCTTGATCAGCCGCAGCATGCTCACCGTGCCTGCGTCGAGGACGGATCGGTCGACGTCGAGCTCCCGGCACACCTCGTCGAGCCACCGGTCCATCGTGGCCATCTTCTCGGTCTCGTCGCCGCTCATCGCTGTCCTCGTCGTCGTGCCCCGGAGCGCGTTCGTCCCGGCAGGCCTGACTCGAAGGATGGCACAACGCGACCGGGGGTCGGCGTCGGCGAGAATGGCCCGATGACTGATAGCGAGCGGACGCGCTTTACCCACGTGGACCAGCGGGGGGCGGCCCGCATGGTCGACGTGAGCGCCAAGGCCGTCACGGTGCGCAGCGCGACCGCGAGCGGCTTCGTCACCACGACCCCCGCCGTCATCGCGCTCCTGCGCGGCGAGGGGGTCCCGAAGGGGGACGCGCTCGCCGTGGCGCGCATCGCCGGGATCCAGGCGGCCAAGCGCACACCCGACCTGGTGCCGCTGTGCCACCCCATCGCGATCCACGGGGTGACGGTCGACCTCGAGGTGACCGACCTCGGCGTCTCGATCGTGGCGACGGTCCGCACGGCGGACCGCACCGGCGTCGAGATGGAGGCGCTGACCTGCGTCGCCGTCGCGGGCCTGACGATGATCGACATGGTCAAGGCGGTCGATCGGGCCGCCGTCATCACCGACGTGCGGGTCGAGGAGAAGACGGGCGGGCGCAGCGGCACCTGGCGGCGGTAGCCGGCCCGGCCCGCAACGACCGAGGTCCCCGGCGACGAGCGCCGGGGACCTCAGCCGTTCACCGCGAGCGGCGCGTCAGCGCTCGACGTCGCCGGCGATGAAGGACTCGAGCTGCGCCCGGCCCTTGATGTCTTCCATCTGCACCGGCGGCGACTTCATGAAGTACGTCGAGGCGGAGATGATCGGGCCACCGACGCCGCGGTCCTTGGCGATCTTCGCCGCGCGGACCGCGTCGATGATGATGCCGGCCGAGTTGGGCGAGTCCCACACCTCGAGCTTGTACTCGAGGCTGAGCGGGACCTCGCCGAACGCGCGACCCTCGAGGCGCACGAACGCCATCTTGCGGTCGTCGAGCCACGGGATGTAGTCCGACGGGCCGATGTGCACGTTGCGCGCACCCAGCTCGTGGTCGAGGTTCGACGTGACGGACTGCGTCTTGGAGATCTTCTTCGACTCGAGCCGGTTGCGCTCGAGCATGTTCTTGAAGTCCATGTTTCCGCCGACGTTCAGCTGGTACGTGCGGTCCAGCACGACGCCGCGGTCCTCGAACAGGCGCGCGAGGACGCGGTGCGTGATGGTCGCCCCGACCTGCGACTTGATGTCGTCACCGACGATGGCGACACCGGCGGCCTCGAACTTCGCGGCCCAGACCGGGTCGGACGCGATGAACACGGGGAGCGCGTTGACGAACGCGACCTTGGCGTCGATCGCGCACTGCGCGTAGTACTTCGCGGCGTCTTCGGAGCCAACGGGCAGGTAGCACACGAGGACGTCGACGCGGGCCTCGATGAGCGCGGCGACGATGTCGACCGGCTCGGCGTCGGACTCTTCGATCGTCTCGCGGTAGTACGTGCCGAGCCCGTCGTGGGTGTGGCCGCGCTGGACGGTCACGCCGAGCGGCGGGACGTCGGCGAACTTGATCGTGTTGTTCTCGCTCGCGACGATCGCCTCGGAGAGGTCGAAGCCAACCTTCTTCGCGTCGACGTCGAACGCGGCGACGAACTTCAGGTCGGAGACGTGGTAGTCCCCGAACGTGACGTGCATGAGCCCGGGGACCTTGTCCGCGGGGTCGGCGTCGGCGTAGAACTGCACGCCCTGGATCAACGACGACGCGCAGTTACCTACGCCAATGATGGCGACGCGGATGTCAGTCATCCTCGCTCCTTCGGTTCGGTGCCGAGACGCGAGGCGTCGTCGGCGGGATCGGCGTCGGTCGGATGACCAGCGCCGGTAGGTCTCACGCGACGAGTGCCGCGCTCGTTGTCGATGAGGTCGTCGAGCCAGCGGACCTCGCGCTCCACGCTCTCGAGCCCGTGGCGCTGCAGTTCGAGGGTGTACTCGTCCATGCGCTCACGGGTTCGGTTGAAGGATTTGCGCACGGTCTCCAGCCGTTCGGTGAGCCGGCTGCGCCGACCCTCCAGGATGCGCAGCCGGGTCTCGGCGTCGGTCCGCGAGAAGAACGCGAACCGGACGTCGAAGTTCTCGTCTTCCCAGGTCGCCGGGCCGGAGGAGGCCAGGATCTGCTGGAACTGCTCCTTGCCGTCGGCGGTGAGCTCGTACACGATCCGTGCTCGCTTGCCCGACAGTGCGTGCGGCGGGGCGTCCGTCGAGGCCGTCCCGGCGATCCAACCTCGAGCGACGAGCAGCTTCAGGCACGGGTAGAGCGAGCCGTAGGAGAAGGCCCGGAACGATCCGAGCACGAGGTTGAGCCGCTTGCGCAGCTCGTACCCGTGCAGCGGGGCCTGATCGAGCAGCCCGAGGATGGCCGGCTCCAGCACGTCTGATCGTCCGCGCATCGTCGCCCTCCTCTACGCTGGTCGTGTTCCGGTCACTCGATGTATCGAATGGATATATCGAGAGAGTAGGGCCTGTTCGTGCCCGAGGCAACCATCTGCCGCGCGCGAACCCCGTGCCGATCGTGTGAAGGATCCCGCCAGAGCGCCGCCGTCGTCGGTTCGCCCAGCGCGCTCACGCATACTGAGGGCGAAACGAGCGGGCGTAGCCATGCATGGCGTCGCCCCGGTCCGGTGGACGGCGGGAAGGCAGGACGTGGCAGTCGCGAATCAGCGGGGTCGGTCGACAGGGGCGGGCCGCCGTTCAGGACCGGCCCCCCGCAAGGATGCTGCGCAGCGCCGCCTCATCGACTACCCGCGCGCCGGGCTCCGAGGGGTCCGGCGCTGGCTGCCGTCCTGGCGGCTCGTGCTCGGCTCGTTCCTCACGCTCGGGTTCCTCGTGCTCGGCCTCGTGGTCGCCGCCTACGCGACGACGACGGTGCCCAAGCCGAGCGACTTCGCCCAGGCACAGACGACGACCGTCCGATACGCGAACAACGACGACGGCAGCCCCGGGGCCGTCATGGGCACCTTCGCGGAGCAGAAGCGCCAGATCGTCGACGCCTCGACCCTCCCGGAGCACGTCGGCCACGCCGTCGTCGCGTCCGAGGACCAGTCGTTCTACGACAACGCCGGCGTCGACCCCGTCGGGATCGTCCGCGCGTTCGTCAACAACGTGCGCGGCGGGGCGACCCAGGGCGGATCGACCATCACGCAGCAGTACGTCGAGCGGTACTACAGCGACCAGACCACGACCGACTACGTGGGCAAGTTCCGCGAGGCGCTGCTCGCCGTCAAGGTCACGCAGAGCCAGGACAAGAACGAGGTGCTCGGCAACTACCTCAACACCATCTACTTCGGCCGCGGGACGTACGGGATCCAGGCGGCCGCGCAGGCGTACTTCGCCGTCGACGCCAAGGACCTGACGGTCGCGCAGGGTGCCCTGCTCGCCGGGATCATCCCCTCGCCGTCGAACTGGGACCCCGCGGTGAATCCGGAGAAGGCGCAGCAGCGCTGGGAGCGGGTGCTCGACAACATGGTCGCGGGCGGCTGGCTCACGGCCGCTGATCGCGCCGCGCAGGTGTTCCCGCCCACGGTCGAGGTCGTCGCGTCCGAGACGTACGCCGGGCCGCAGGGCTACCTGCTCAAGATGGTGCGCGACGAGCTCATCGACCGAGCGTCGTTCGACGACGCGATGATCGACACGGTCGGCCTGAACATCGTCACGACGATCGAGCAGCCGGTGCAGCAGGTCGCCGAGGCTGCCGTCGCCGGGCTGCGCGACGGGACCCTCGCCGGCGTCGCGCCCGACCCCCTGACGAAGGTGGGCCTGACCTCGATCGACCCGGCCGACGGCGCGATCGTCGCGCTCTACGGGGGGCCGGACTACATCACCCAGTCCCGCAACGCCGTCACCCAGGACCGCGCGCAGGCGGGATCGACCTTCAAGCCGTTCGCGCTGGTCGCGGCGCTGGAGAACGGCGTGAGCCTGAGTAAGACCTACAGCGGCAAGAGCCCGATGACGCTCGACGGCTGGGGCGGCGACGCGGTCCGGAACTTCGGTGGCACGAGCTACGGGCAGATGGACCTGGTCAAGGCGACGGCCCAGTCGGTGAACACCGTGTACGCGCAGCTCAACCTCGAGGTCGGGCCGGCGAAGACCGCGGACGCCGCCAGGCGGGCCGGCCTGACGACCGAGATCGGCGACAACCCCGCGAACGTGCTCGGCACGGACAACGTGCGCGTGCTCGACATGGCGAGCGCCTACGCGACGTTCGCCGCGCAGGGCTTCCACAGCACGCCGTTCATCGTGCGCGAGGCGACCTACCTCAAGGACGGCGCGGTCGCGTACCGCGGCGCCGGCACGCGCGAGCAGGTGTTCCAGGCCGACGTGATGGCCGACACGACGTACGCGATGACGCAGGTGGTCCAGGTGGGGTCCGGCAAGACCTGGATCAAGCCGCTCGACCGGCCCATCGCGGGCAAGACCGGCACCTCGTCCGACAACCACTCCGCGTGGTTCGTCGGCTTCACGCCGCAGCTCGCGACGGCGGTGGCGTTCTACCAGCCGACCGCCGACGGCGCGGGGGAGGACGCGATCACGCCGTTCGGCCGGAACGTCGACGAGATCACGGGTGGCACGTGGCCGGCGGCGCTCTGGGCGTCGTACATGGAGCCGGTGCTCGGGCTGCCGAAGTACGCGACGGTCGTCGAGTTCCCGGCGCGCACGAACGTGAACCGCGCCGTGCCGTCCTCGACGCCGACCATCGCGCCGACGCCCACCGAGGAGCCAGCCGTCGAGGCGCCGCCGGCGCCCACGACGGTCGCTATCCCCAGCGGCCTCGCCGGGATGAAGCAGGCCGACGCGGAGGCCGCGATCCTGGACGCCGGCCTGACCCCGAGCTCGAGCCAGCAAGCCGACGCGACCGTGCCCGCGGGCACGGTCCTGAGCTCGAGCCCCGCGCCGGGCAGCGAGGTCGCGGCCGGGTCGACCGTCTCGCTCGTCGTCTCGTCCGGACCCGCTCCGGCGGACCCGGTGCCGGCGGATCCCGCGCCGATCGATCCGCCCGACGTCGCGGTCCAATAGCGACCCGGCCGACGGCGTCGTCCACAGGTCGTCGGCCGGATTTCGTGGCGGAGCGGCGACCCGCTATCGTGGCTGGTTGCCGTGCCCATCGGGTGTCGTCGCAGATCGATGCGACCCGGGTACGGCGACGCAACAGCCCTCCTGTCACGGAGAGACCGTGACCGCAAAGTCCACAGGAGGTGGGTAAACGCATGCGCAAGTACGAGATCATGATCATCCTCGACCCCGAGGTCGAAGAGCGCACCGTCGCTCCTTCGCTCGACAAGTACCTCACCGTCATCAAGAACGACGGCGGTAGCGTCGACAAGGTTGACATCTGGGGACGGCGCCGGCTGGCGTACGACATCCAGAAGAAGTCCGAAGGCATCTACGCGGTCGTCGATTTCACGGCGACCTCGGACACGGCCAAGGAGCTCGACCGCCAGCTGGGCCTCAACGAGGTCGTGCTGCGGACCAAGGTTCTTCGCGCCGACGCCTGAGGGCAACCGCGCACATCCTGACTCAGAGACGACAAGCAAGGAGTTGGCATGGCTGGCGAGACCGTCATCACGGTGATCGGGAACCTCACGGGGGACCCGGAACTGCGCTTCACCCCGTCGGGTGCGGCTGTTGCCAACTTCACCGTGGCCTCGACGCCCCGGACCTTCGACCGCCAGAGCAACGAGTTCAAGGACGGCGACACGCTGTTCATGCGCTGCTCGATCTGGCGGGAGGCGGCCGAGAACGTCGCCGAGTCCCTCACCAAGGGCATGCGCGTGATCGCGTCCGGCCGGCTCGTCCAGCGCTCGTACGAAACCCGCGAGGGTGAGAAGCGCACGGTGGTCGAGCTTCAGGTCGACGAGATCGGTCCGTCCCTGCGGTACGCCAGCGCCAAGGTCACCCGCGCCCAGCGCAGCGGTGGCGGCGGCGGTGGTGGCGGTTTCGGCAACAGCGGTGGCGGCGGCGGGAACTCCGGCGGCGGCAACTCCGGGGGCAACTCCGGCGGTGGCTTCGGCGGCGGTTCGCACTCCGGCGGCGGCCAGCAGGACGACCCGTGGGCCACGTCGGCCCCCGGCGGCTCCTCGGCCGGCGGCTCGGACGAGCCCCCGTTCTGACCTGCGCTGAACTGTTTGCTCTGAAACTGAGTCAACCGGGCGCCAAGCCCGTTTCACCACCCATCCCGGGGCCATGGCAAGCCCCGGGCTCCATGAATTCTCTACAAGGAGCCCCACGATGGCCAAGGCCGTTGTTCGCAAGCCCAAGAAGAAGCTGAATCCCCTCAAGGCGGCGAAGATCACCGTCATTGACTACAAAGACACTGCGCTGCTGCGCAAGTTCATCTCCGACCGTGGAAAGATCCGCGCTCGCCGGGTGACCGGCGTGACCGTCCAGGAGCAGCGCGCGATCGCGCGCGCCGTCAAGAACGCCCGCGAGATGGCGCTTCTGCCGTACTCGTCGTCCGCACGCTGAGAAGGAGGTTGACTCATGGCCAAGATCATCCTGACCCACGAGGTCACCGGTCTCGGTGCCCCGGGCGACGTCGTCGAGGTGAAGGACGGGTTCGCCCGTAACTACCTCGTCCCGCGCGGCCTGGCGCATGCCTGGTCCAAGGGCGCAGAGAAGCAGATCACCTCGATTCGCAAGGCCCGCAAGGCCCGCGAGATCGAGACGCTCGAAGAGGCGAAGTCGATTCGCGACTCGCTGCAGTCGAAGACCGTCATCGTGACGGCGAAGGCCGGCAACGGTGGACGCCTGTTCGGTGCGATCACGACCTCGGAGATCGCCGACGCCGTCAAGGCCGCCGGGGCCCCCGCCGTCGACAAGCGCAAGGTCGAGGTCGGTCAGCCGATCAAGGCCCTGGGCGACTTCACGGTCCAGGTTCGCCTGCACCCCGAGGTCACCGCGTCGATCGCCATCAAGGTCGTCGCTGCCTGATTTAGCATGTGGTGAGCGCCAGCGCCCACCGCGAGGACCCGGCCCCCGAGGGGACCGGGTCCTCGTGCGTTCAGGGACGGCCCAGCCCGGGTTGAGCCCGAGGCTCGGGACCGGGTCAGGCGCCCGTGACCATCCAGGTCGTGCCGCGGGCGCGCAGGCCCGTCGTCAGCGCGCGCGCGAGCATGAAGACCCCCGCGAAGGCCGCCCACAGCAGCGCGAGCCCGCCGCCGCCGTCGGGTGCGAACGCCCGGACGGCGAGCGCGACCGGGACGTAGGCGACGAGCGTGAGCATCCCGGCCGCCGCGAGGTAGCGCCCGTCGCCGGCGCCGATGAGGATGCCGTCGAGCACGAAGACCCACCCGGCGATCGGCATCGCCGCGCCGACGACGACGAGCGCCCAGGTGACGGCCGTGCGGACCTCGGGGTCGGCGGTGAACAGGGGCGCGAGCCACCAGCCGCTCGCCGCGACGACGACGCCCAGCACCACGCCCGCGCCCGTTCCCCAGGTCAGAGTGCGGCGCAGCACCGCGCGGGCCTGGGCGACGTCGGCCGCCCCCAGTGCCCGGCCGACGAGCGCCTGCGCGGCGATCGCGAGCGCATCCAGGGCGAACGCCGTCAGGCCCCAGACCGAGGCGACGACCTGGTGCCCGGCGAGCGCGACCTCGCCGAGGCCGGCGGCGACGAACACGGTGAGCAGGATCGCGAGCCGCAGCGACAGGGTGCGGATGAGCAGCGGCGCCCCGGCTCGGGCGTTCGCCCAGATGCCGCCGACGGCGGGGCGGACGGCCGCGCCGGCCCGTCGCGCCCCGCGCAGCACCACAGTCGTGAGCACGGCGGCCATCCCCAGCTGCGCCAGCGCTGTCCCCAGGCCGGAGCCGGCTATCCCCATCCCCGCGCCGTACACGAGGGCGACGTTGAGGGCGGCGTTGGCGACCGCGCCGCCCGCGGCGACCCACAGGGGCGTCCGGGTGTCCTGCAGGCCGCGCAGGGCGCCCGTGGAGGCGAGCACCACGAGCATGCCGGGGAGCCCGGGGGCGGACCACCGCAGGTACGCGACGGCGTGGGGCGCGACCTCGGCGCTCGCGCCCAGGGCGCCGACGGCCCAGGGGGCGCCGGCCCAGCAGGCGGCGGCGAGCGCGACGCCGAGCCCGGCGGCGAGCCACATGCCGTCGACCCCGAGCGTGAGGGCGCCCCGCGCGTCACCTGCGCCGATGCGCCTTGCGACGGCCGCGGTCGTGGCGTAGGCGAGGAAGACGCAGAGGCCGACGAGCGTCAGCAGGACGGTCGAGGCCAGCGACAGCCCGGCCAGCTCGGCGGTGCCGAGGTGCCCGACGATCGCGGAATCGGCGAGCACGAACAGCGGCTCCGCGACCAGTGCGCCGAGCGCCGGCACGGCCAGCGCGAGGATCCGGACGTCCAGTTCGCGAGCACCGTGTCCACGCCTTGGATCGTTCGACAATCGATCTCCCGTCCACAGCTCAGCGTGACGTCGGGGCCGCTCACCTGGGGGTTCCGCCGACACCCACAAGACTATCCACAGGGATGTCCACCTCCTGTGCACAGTCGCGCGCGCAGCCGTCCACAAGTTGCCCACAGGGCCGCGCACAGGCTCTTTTGTGGTCTCCGGAACAGGCGCCTAACCTCGCGTAGGCACGTCGCCCCAAGGTCTGGAGCGGGACCCGGGACGATGAGTGTCTGACCCACCCGGTAGAACATGTGTACGACGAAGTATGACAAGTCTGGGGTTGGTCTGGTTGTCGATCGATGAGCTCGAGCAGGGGTTCTCGGGTCCCCCGCGCGGTGGTTTCGACCGCACGCCCCCACAAGACATCGCCGCCGAGCAGAGCGTCCTCGGCGGGATGATGATCTCGAAGGACGCGATCGCCGACGTCGTCGAGCAGCTGCGCGGCACCGACTTCTACCGGCCGGCCCACGAGTGCGTCTACGACGCGATCCTCGACCTCTACGGCCGCGGCGAGCCCGCCGACGCCGTCACCGTCTCGGCCGAGCTGACCAAGCGCGGCGAGATGGGCCGGATCGGCGGCGCGCCGTACCTGCACACCCTCATCTCGATGGTCCCGACCGCCGCCAACGCCGGGTACTACGCCCGGATCGTGCGCGAGCGCGCCGTGCTGCGCCGCCTCGTCGAGGCCGGCACCCGGATCGTCCAGCTCGGCTACGCGACCGAGGGCGGCGACGTCGACGAGATCGTCAACAACGCGCAGGCCGAGGTCTACGCGGTCACGGAGCAGCGCACGTCGGAGGACTACCTGCGCCTGGGCGACGTGATCGGCGGCACGGTCGACGAGATCGAGGCGGCGGGGCACCGCGGCGAGGGCATGATCGGCGTGCCGACGGGCTTCGCCGACCTCGACCGGCTCACGAACGGGCTGCACCCGGGCCAGATGGTCGTGCTGGCGGCGCGGCCGGCCATCGGAAAGGCGCTCGCGCTTGACACCCCGCTCCCGACCCCGACCGGCTGGACCACGATGGGCACGGTCCAGGTCGGAGACGAGCTCCTGGCCGCCGACGGGACCCCGACGCGCGTCGTGGCCGCGACCGAGGTCATGGTCGACCGTGACTGCTTCGAGGTGACCTTCGACGACGGCACCACGATCGTCGCCGACGCCCAGCACCAGTGGTCGACCACGACGCGGGCGTCTCGCCGCACGGCCGGTCCCGCCCAGGTCCGCACGACCGAGGAGATCGCCGCAACGGTTCGTTGCGCGTCGGCCGACAAGCGGGCGAACCACGCCGTGCGCACGACGGCGCCACTCGACCTTCCCGATGCAGCGCTTCCCCTCCACCCGTACGCGCTGGGGGTGTGGCTGGGCGACGGGCACTCGTCCGCTGCGGGTGCTGCGTCTGCCGACCCAGAGATCGCGATGCGGATCGAGGGCCTCGGTCTGGCCGTCCGGCAGCACGGGACCAACGGCGCGTCGGCCGACTACGAGATCGACGACGATCGCCTCCCTTTGGCCTACCTGCGGGCGGGCGAAGGGCAGCGCCGTGCGCTGCTCGCCGGGTTGATGGACACGCTCGGGACCATCGACTCAACCGGTGGCCTTCGCCTGACGGTGTCGAGCCAGCGGCTAGCGGACGACGTCCGCGAGTTGGTGCATTCGCTCGGCTACCGCAGTGAATCGCCGAGCGTCGTCGAGGTGACGTTCACGACCGACGACGAGGTTTTTGCGCTGTCGCGGAAGCAGCTCACCCACAAGGAGCGTCGCCGCGCGAGCACGGCGCGGCTGACGCAGCGCTTCATCGTGTCTGCGACTCGGGTCGCGTCGGTTCCGGTCCGCTGTGTCGAGATCGAGCACGCCGACCACCTGTATCTCGCCGGCCGCGCGATGGTGCCGACGCACAACTCGACGATGGGCCTGGACATCGCCCGCTCGGCATCGATCAAGCACGGCATGACCTCCGTGATCTTCTCGCTCGAGATGAGCCGGAACGAGATCACGATGCGCCTGCTCTCGGCCGAGGCGAAGATCCACCTGCAGAAGATGCGTAACGGCACCATGGGCGAGGACGACTGGCAGAAGTTGGCCGGGACCATGGGCAAGATCTCCGAGGCGCCGCTGTTCATCGACGACTCCCCCAACATGTCGCTCATGGAGATCCGGGCGAAGTGCCGCCGGCTCAAGCAGAAGCACGACCTCAAGCTCGTGATCATCGACTACCTGCAGCTCATGAGCTCGGGCAAACGCGTTGAGTCACGTCAGCAGGAGGTCTCGGAATTCTCTCGTGCGCTCAAGCTGCTGGCGAAAGAACTCGAAGTCCCCGTCATTGCAATCAGCCAACTCAACCGTGGTGCAGAACAGCGAACAGATAAGCGCCCTGCAATGAGTGACCTTCGTGAAAGCGGCAGTATAGAACAGGATGCGGATATCGTTATTCTTTTGCATCGAGAAGATGCCTATGAAAGAGAATCACCGCGCGCTGGCGAGGCGGACCTTATTGTTGCCAAGCACAGAAATGGCCCGACTGACGTGATCACGGTCGCTTTTCAAGGGCACTACTCGCGCTTTGTTGACATGCAGAACAACTAGCCGGCTGCACTCGCGGCACGTCCGAGTCTTTGTGGCCGCCGGTCCTCGGCGGCGGATCGGCAGGCATCGCGCGGCTGACCGGCGTCATTACCGGGCTGTTCGAGGCAAGTTAAGTCTCGGCGCTGACGCCCTCCGCGAAAGTGCAATCGAAGGGTTGCGGAAGGATGGGACCATGTGCAACTCTTGAGTTGCAGCAACCGGCTGCATCGCGCAGGTCACCGACCGAGCAACTCAGCGAACCGAAGGGCCACACCATGTCGCACCAGCCCGCCGTCGTCGACACGGAGAACTTCGCCATCACGCGAACCGTCCACATCCAAGCGACGCCCGCCCGCGTGTGGGCGGCCCTCACGCGCGACGACCTCATCACGCAGTGGTTCGGCAGCAGCGCCTCCCTGCCCGACCTGCGGGTCGGGGGCGAGGGCACCTTCGGCTTCGAGGGCTACGGCGAGTTCCCGGTGCGGATCGACGAGTACGACGAGCCGTCGGTCTTCGCCTTCACCTGGGGCACGCCGCCCGCACCGCGCGCCGGCGGGGAGCCGATGGGCCCGAGCAACTCCACGCAGGTCCGGTTCACCCTCGTCCCGGACGGCGACGCCACGATGCTCAGCGTCGTCGAGTCCGGCTTCGCCACCCTCAGTCGCGACCCCGCGACGGCGATGGCCGAGAACCGCCAGGGCTGGACCCAGGAGCTGGACGAGCTCGTCGCCTACCTCGAGGGCGGCGCGTGAGCGAGACCCTGGCACCCGTGTTCGCCGCGCTCGCGGACGACACCCGGTGGGCCGTCCTGCAGGAGCTGGGCCGCGCGGACCTGTCGGCGTCCGCGCTGGCCACGCTCCTGCCGGTCACCCGGCAGGCGATCGCGAAGCACCTGGCGGTGCTCGCCGACGCCGGGCTGGTCGAGGCGGTCCGGGTCGGGCGCGAGATCCGGTATCGCGCGCTCGGCTCCCGGCTGAGCGACACGGCGAGGGCGCTCGAGGCCATCGGCGCCGAGTGGGACCGGCGGCTGGCCGGGATCGCGCGCATCGCCGAAGCGCTGGAGGACTGACTCCGCGCGGCCGTGACGGGCCGTACCACGAGCGCGGGACACTGGGCCCATGACCTGGACAGCTCCGACCCCGCACGCCGTCGACGGTCCGCTGGTCGGCGCCGATCGACCCATGCTCGAGGGCTTCCTCGCGTGGGAGCGGGCCACCCTGCTGAACATCTGCGCGGGCCTGACCGGCGAGCAGCTCGCGCTGCGCGCAGTCCCGCCGTCGAGCCTGTCCCTGCTCGGGCTCGTCCGCCACCTCGCCAAGGTCGAGCGGACCTGGTTCCGGATCCGGGCGGCCGGCGAGGCGATCGAGCCGCTGTTCGACCCGGCGCGGGGCCGCGACGCCGACTTCGACGACCTCGACCCGGCGCTCGCGGCCGACGACGTCGCGACGTTCCTCGCGGAGTGCCGGCTCGCCGACGCCGCGGCCGCGACGCTCGCGTTCGACGACACGTTCACCGTTCGCGGCGAGGTGTACTCGCTGCGGTTCGTATACGTCCACCTGATCGGCGAGTACGCGCGGCACAACGGGCACGCCGACCTGCTGCGCGAGTGCATCGACGGCAGGACGGGCGCCTAGGCCCGTCGGTTTGGCCCAGCGGCCCGTCCGGTCACGCCGCCGCGTGCCGCCTGGCCAGGTACTCCCCGGTGAGCGACCCGGTCGCCCCAGCCAACGCCGTCGGCGGCCCCTCGAACACGATGCGCCCCCCGTCCGAGCCTGCCCCCGGGCCGAGGTCGATGACGTGGTCGGCGCGCGAGACGACGTCGAGGTTGTGCTCGATCACGACGACGGTCGAGCCGGCGTCGACGAACCGGTCGAGCAGCCCGATCAGGCGGTCGACGTCGGACATGTGCAGGCCCGTCGTCGGCTCGTCGAGCACGTAGACGTCGGCCGGGGATCCGAGCTCGATCGCGAGCTTGAGCCGCTGGCGCTCGCCGCCGGACAGGGTCGACAGCGGCTGGCCCAGGGTCAGGTACCCGATCCCCACGTCGTCCATCGCCGCCAGCGTCGCGACCACGGGCTTCTCGGTGAAGTAGTCCCGCGCCTCGATGACCGACAGGTCCAGCACGTCGGCGATGGACTTGCCGCGCAGCCGGTACTCGAGCACCGCGTCGGTGTAGCGGCGGCCGCCGCACAGCTCGCATGGGGTGGCCATCGGCTCGAGGTTGCCGAGGTCGGTGTAGATCACCCCGAGCCCGTGGCACTCGGGGCACGCGCCCTCGGAGTTCGCGGAGAACAGGGCCGCCTTCACCTTGTTCGCCGTCGCGAACGCCTTGCGGATGTGGTCGAGCATCCCGGTATAGGTCGCGGAGTTCGACCGCCGCGAGCCGCGGGTGCTGGCCTGGTCGACGACGACGATGCCCGGCACCAGGCGCGGCAGCACGCCGCGGATCAGCGAGCTCTTCCCCGAGCCGGCGACGCCCGTCACGACCGTGAGCACGCCGGTGGGGATCTCGACGGACACGTCCTGCAGGTTGTACAGGGACGCCCCAGTGATCGGCAGGGAGCCGGTCGGCGTCCGCACGTCGCGCTTGAGTCGCTGGTGGTTGCTGAGGTGCTGGCCGGTCAGCGTGCCGGACGCCCGCAGTCCGGCCAGGTCGCCCTCGTAGACGATCCGGCCGCCCGCCGACCCGGCCCCCGGCCCCATGTCGACGAGATGGTCCGCGATCGCCATCACCTCGGGCTTGTGCTCGACGACGAGCACGGTGTTGCCCTTGTCCCGCAGCGCGACGAGCAGCTCGTTCATGCGGTGGATGTCGTGCGGGTGCAGCCCGACGCTCGGCTCGTCGAAGACGTAGGTGACGTCGGTCAGCGCCGAGCCGAGGTGGCGCACCATCTTGACCCGCTGCGACTCGCCCCCGGACAGGCTCGACGTCTCGCGGGACAGGGACAGGTACCCGAGCCCGATCCTGTCGAGGCTTTCCAGCCGGGTTGCGAGGTCGTCGAGCAGCGGACCGTACTCGGGCAGGTCGACGCCGCGGATGAAGGTGGCCAGCGAGCTGACCTGCATGGTTGCGCAGTCCGCGATGCTGGTGCCCGCGATCAGGCTGCCGCGAGCCGCGGCGTTGAGGCGGGACCCGCCGCACTCGTCGCACGGCCGGCGCACGGAGATCCGCTCCACCGCGGCGCGCGCGTGCGCCTGCATCGACTCGCGGTCCTTGGACAGGTAGAGCCGTTTGATCTTGGGCAGCAGGCCCTCGTACGTCAGGTTCATGCCGCTGACGGCGACCTTCCCCTCGGCGCGGTGCAGCAGGTCGTTCCACTGCGCGTCGGTGAACGACGACAGCGGCGCATCCGGGTCGAACAGCCCGGACTCGGCGTAGACCTTCCAATACCAGGAGTCGACCTGGAAGTTCGGGAAGTCGATCGCGCCCTCGCGCAGCGACTTGGTTCGGTCCACGAGCGCGTCGATGTCGACGTCGTCGACCGAGCCGATCCCCTCGCACACCGGACACATCCCGGTCGGGTCGTTGAACGAGAAGGCCCGCGGCGACCCGAGGCCGGGCACCCCGGCCCGCGCGTACACGCGCCGCAGCATCGAGTACGCGTCGGTCGCCGTCCCGACGGTCGAGCGCGAGTTGCCGCCCATCGGCTGCTGGTCGACGACGATCGACGCCGTCATGCCGGTGAGCGAGTCCGCGTCCGGCTGGCTGGCCTGGGGCAGGAAGTTCTGGACGAACGCGGTGTGCGTCTCGTTGAGCAGGCGCTGGGACTCGGCCGCGATCGTGTCGAAGGCCAGCGAGGACTTGCCCGAGCCGGAGACGCCCGTGAACACGGTGATCTGGTGCTTGGGGATGTCGATGTCGACGCCCTGCAGGTTGTTCTCGCGGCCGCCCCGGATCCTGATCGTGTCGTGCTCACGGTTGGTCACCCTCGCCGCTCCCTCGTCCGCTGTCTCTGCACGTCCGTTCCGACAGTCTGACCGCCGCCGGCGAGCGCAGTCATCGTCCCGCTCGCCACCCGCATGCCGCCACTCGCCACCCGCATGCCGCCACTCGCCACCCGCTTCGCGCCCGCCGGGTATAGATTTTGGGCACGAGATCTTCCCGGTCGCGAGCCGGAGTGGCCTCAAGCGATGCCGTCGTCCGCCCGATGAAGGGCCGACTCGGCGTGTCGCGTTCAGGGCTGGCCGACCGGCTCCCTGACCCCGGGCACGCGCAGGGCAACACCCGTCCCGCACACCCAGAAGCGAGATCTCATGAGCACCCAGACCGAGCAGCAGCAGTACATCGTGCACCTCGACATCCGGGCGACGGCCAGCGACCCCGACCAGGCGATCAACGAGGCGCTCACCGTAGTGCGCCGTGGCGAGCTCGGGGCTGTGACCTGGAGCGTCGAGCCGGCCGACGCCGTCGCGTCAGCCGACGTCGCGCCGGTGGCAGCGGCAGCGGAGGTGCCGGCACCCCGGCCGGAGTCCGACCGCGAGGCAGCGGGCGACGCCCGCGACCCCCGGCAGCACGCGCGTGAGACGTACGACGGCGAGTTCCTCGGCTAGGCCCGGCGGCCGGACTCCGTGCCCGGCGGGGCCACCCCGCCGGGGGTCGCGCCAAGGGTTCGCGTTGGTTTCGCGCAGGTGGCCCGCCCGGGGTGAGAGCGTCGGTAAGGTGTCCGGGGCCCGGGACTCCGGGCGCGACCGCACCCTCGACCTCGGCTGGAGCCACCCTCATCGTTGACAAGTGGGCGCAATGATCCGCCGCAGCGCCGCCCGGGTCTTCTGGTCCGTGAGCCGTTGGACGCTGAAGTCCGAGCCCGTCCCGCCCGAGAGCGCCAGCATCCTCATCGGTGCGCCGCACACCTCCAACTGGGACTTCCTCTTCATGCTCGCCATCACGTGGGATGCGGGGATCTCCGCGCGGTTCCTCGGCAAGAAGTCGCTGTTCCGGGGGCCGCTGGGGCCGATCATGCGCTGGCTCGGCGGGATCCCGGTCGACCGGAGCCACCCCATGGGCCTCGTTCACGCGGTCGTCGAGCGGGCGCGTGCGAGCGAGCGGTTCTTCCTCGTCGTGACCCCGGAGGGCACGCGGGCACGGACGGCCGGCTGGAAGTCCGGCTTCTACCGGATCGCGCTCGACACGGGCCTGCCGATCACCCTGGGTTACGTCGACCGGACCACCATGACGACCGGCCTCGGCCCGACCTTCCACCTCACGGGCGACGTCGCTGCCGACATGGACCGCATCCGCGCCTTCTACGCAGACAAGAGCGGCTTCTCGCCCGAGAACCGCACGGAGCCGCGCCTGCGCGACGAGACGAAGCCTCCGCGCCTGGCCTGACCGCTGGGCGCCTGGCCTGACCGCTGGATCGGCCGGCTAAACCCGGGTCGCCCCGGACGCCCGACTACTCCTCGGCCAGCGCCTTGACGCTCTCGAGCAGCTGCCGCCACATCCCACTCGCGTGCTCGGCGGCGGCCTCGGTGTCGTTGTTGTCCTGCGTCAGGGTCAGGCGGGTGCCGGCGCCGACCGGCTCGAGCGCGTAGGTGAGCGTGTGGTAGCTCGCGGGCTCGTCCGGCGCCCCGCTCAGCGGGCTGTAGTGGGTGTACCGGAGCAGGGTGGGCTCGTCGAGGTCGAGGATGACGCCCTTGTCCTCGTACGCCTTTCCCTCCCACTGGCCGCGGAAGAGGATCGCGCTGCCCGCCCGCCAGTCGGTCACGACCTCGGACCCGAACATGTACTGGCGCACGCAGTCGGGGTCGACCAACGTCCGCCACACCCGCTCCGGCGTCGCCTCGATCTCGACCTCCGCCGCCGCCACGTGACCGCTCATGCGCGGGTCCCCTTCCCCTCCGCCGGCGCTGCGCCTGCCCGGCGCCGCGTCCACTGGCATGCTACGAGCATGCCGAGATCAGCGCCCTCCCCCGGCCCGCAGCAGCCCGGCGAGCACGGGTACGGCGATCCGGCCGCGCCGGTCACGATCGTCGAGTTCGGCGACTTCGAGTGCCCGTACTGCCGCAAGGCCGCGCCGGTCCTGCGGGAGCTCGTGGACGGGGCCGACGGCGCGGTCCGGCTCGTGTGGCGCCACTTCCCGCTCTTCGAGGTGCACCCGCACGCGCTCACCGCGGCGCTCGCGGCCGAGGCGGCGGCCGCGGCCGGGCAGTTCTGGCCGATGCACGACCGCCTGTTCGCCCACCAGAACCGGCTGACCGACGACGACCTGCGCCGGCATGCCGAGGCGCTGGGGCTGGATCCCGAGAGCGCCGCTGGCGAGGGGGCGCAGGCGTTCGCGGACGGCGTCGCGGCCGACTACACGGCCGGGCTCGCCCTCGGGGTGGCCGGCACCCCGACGCTGCTCATCGACGGCGAGCGGTACACCGGCACGGTGCAGCTCGAGGCGTTGCGGGTCGTGGTCGCCGAGCAGCTGTCAGCCGTCGACGGGCGCACGCCACGGCAGTGGCGGGAGGGCGGCCGGTAGGTCCTCTCCGGGCGTGCACAGCGGCAGCCGCTCCCCGAGCACCCGGAGCGCGATCGTGCCCAGCACCGCGGCCGTGAGCGAGCCCGCGAGGATGCCGATCTTCGCCTGCTCCTGCAGGTCCGGGTCGGTGAAGGCGAGCTCGGCGATGAACAGCGAGATCGTGAAGCCGATGCCGGCGAGCATCGCGCCGCCGAGCAGGTGTCCGTACCGCACGCGCCCGGGCAGCAGGCCGAGGCCCGTCCGGATCGCGATCGCTGCTCCGCCGAAGACGCCGATCGCGTTGCCGGCGACGAGCGCGACCGCGACCCCGATCGTCACGGGTGAGGACGCGGCCGTCCGCAGCGACTCGGCGTCGAGGCTGACCCCGGCGTTCGCGAGGCCGAACACCGGCACGACGACGAAGGCGCTCCACGGGTGCAGCAGCCGCTGCAGGCGGTCGCTCGGGGGAACCGTCGCGCGCGCGGCCAGCTCCGCAAGGTGCTCGCGCTCGGCCGTCGTCTCCTCCTGCAGGCGCCGGGTGAACCGGGACAGGCGGTCGATCTCCTCCTGCCGGGCCGGTCGCGACGGCAGCAGCAGCCCGACCAGCACGCCCGCGAGCGTCGCGTGCACGCCCGAGGTGTACACCGCGAGCCACAGCGCGATGCCCACGACGCCGTAGGGCAGCAGCTGCCAGACGCCGAGCCACCGCAGCGCGAGAAACGCCAGGACGAGCGCGGCCGCGACGACCAGGCCCGCGCCGTCGACGTCGTCGGTGTAGAAGATCGCCATCACCGAGATCGCGCCGATGTCGTCCACGATCGCGAGCGTGAGCAGGAACAGGCGCAGGCGGTCGGGGCAGCGCGGGCCGAACAGCGCGAGGATCCCGACGAGGAACGCCGTGTCCGTGCTCATCACGACGCCCCAGCCGTGCGAGCTGGCGCCGCCGTGGTTGAACGCGACGTAGATGAGGGCCGGCACGGTGAGGCCGCCGATCGCGCCGAGCGCGGGCGCGGCGATCGAGTGCCGGTCCCGTAGCTCGCCGCTGGTCACCTCGCGGTTGATCTCGAGGCCGACGACGAGGAAGAACACGGCCATCGCGGCGTCGTTGACCCAGGCGTGCAGGTCCATCTCGAGGCCGAGCGACCCGATCCGGAACCCCGCCACGGTGTGCCACAGGTCCTCGTACGAGGTGGCCCAGGGCGAGTTGGCCCAGACGAGCGCGGTGACCGTCGCGGCGAGCAGCAGCATCGCGCCGCTGGCCTCGTTCGCGAGGAAGCGCGTCACGGCGGGGGAGGTCGGGGGCAGGCGCACCCGGAGCGGCGGGCCCGGGCGGGCGGGCGTCGTCATCGCGTGCCGCACCCGGGGCCGATGTAGAGCCGCGCGGCCTCGGGCGGGCGGACCGCGGCGAGGCTGGCCGGGATCGTCGCGAACGCGAGCAGCCCACCCGCCGCGAGCAGTCCCGCGCACAGGAGCATCGCGGTGCGATGGGCCGGCCCGAGCATCGCGGGGTCGAGCAGGCTCGAGCCGACGCCCGCGGCGAGCGGCAGCACGGCGACGGCCATGAGGCCCGCGGCGCGGGCGACGGCGTTGTTGACGCCGCTCGCGATCCCGGCGTGGCGGTCGGAGGCCGAGGCGAGCGCCGTCGCCGTCAGCGGCGCGACCGTGAGGGACAGTCCGAGCCCGAAGATGACGACGCCGGGCAGCACGTCCGCGACGTACGTCGAGTCCGCGCCGACGCCCGCGAGCAGCGCGACCCCGGCCGCGCACACCAGCGGGCCGACGGACATCGGCAGGCGTGGGCCGATCCGGCTGGCGAGCGCGCCCGAACGGGCCGACAGCACGAGCATCAGGAGGGTCACGGGCAGCGCCGCCAGGCCCGCGGCGAGCGGCGAGAAGCCCGTCACGACCTGGAGCGTGAGCACGAGGAAGAAGAAGACCCCGCCGATCGCCGCGTAGACCACGAAGGTCACGAGGTTGGTGGCGGAGAAGGCACGCGAGCGGAAGACCTCGAGCGGCAGCATCGGGTGCCGCGAGTGGCGCTCGATGAGCACGAAGCCGACGAGCCCGGCGACCCCGGCGGCCAGCGCGGCCAGCACAAGCGGATCGAGCCCGCCGCGGTCGGGCCACGCGGTGAAGCCGTAGGTCAGCCCCGCGAGGCCGAGCGCCCCGGTGACCGCGCCGGCGACATCGATCGACCGGGCCGCGTCGGGATCGGACGACTCGGGGATGTGGCGCAGGGCGACCGCGATGACCACCGCGGCGAGCGGGAGGTTGATCCCGAACACCCAGCGCCAGCTCGCCTGCTCGACGATCCAGCCGCCCAGGAACGGCCCGCTCGCACCCGCGATGCCGCCGAGCCCCGACCACGCGCCGATGGCGCGCGAGCGGCTGTCGGGGTCGAACGACGCCTGCAGGATCGCCAGCGACCCGGGCGTGAGCAGCGCGCCGCCTACGCCCTGCAGGGCGCGCGCGGCGATCAGGGTCTCGATGTTCGGGGCGAGCCCGCACAGCGCCGACGCGGCGGCGAACCACGCGACGCCGACGACGAAGATCCGGCGCCGGCCGAACCGGTCACCGAGCGAGCCGCCGAGCAGGATGAATGCGGCGAGCGGGAGCGTGTACCCGTTGACGGTCCACTGCAGCGCGGCGGCGCTGGCGTCCAGCTCGGCGCCGATGTGGGGCAGCGCGATGTTGACCACGGTGGCGTCGACGAAGGCCATCCCCGAGCCGAGCACCGTGGCGAGCAGCACCCAGCGGCCGGCGGGTTCGCCGTAGCGGACGGGCGTCATCGCGCCATTGTGCACGGTGCCCGCTCGTCGCGTCCCGTCCGTGGCGGATGAGGAGACGAGGCGGACGTGGCGGACGTGGCGGGCCCGACCCATCCGGCGTCGCGCCGGCTCCGAACTCCCGCTGACCCCGCGGTGACACCGCCGCCCCGTCCCGTCCGCGCACCCGCGCGGGAGCGTCCCCGACCCGGGAGAGGAACCATGTCCAGCGCCAGCGCCTCCGCACTCCCGGCCCGCCCGTTTGCGGCGCGGGCGGCGGAGCGCGCGAGCCGACGCTGGGGCACACTCTCCCTTGTGCCCCCTTCCAGCGGCAGCGCCCCCGGCGCGCCCGAGATTGACGACGTCGTCTCGACCGACGCGTTGCTCGTGGCCGTCGCGCGCGGCGACGAGAGCGCGTTCGCGCAGGTCTACGACGCTGTGTCGCCCGCCGTCTTCGGCACGTGCCTGGCGGTGCTGCGCGACCGGGACCACGCCGCCGAGGTCACCCAGGAGGTCATGGTCGAGGTCTGGCGGACCGCGGTCCGGTTCGACCCGGAGCGGGGCTCCGCTCGCGCATGGGCGGTGACGCTCGCGCACCGGCGCTCGATCGACCGGGTGCGCTCGGTGCAGGCGCAGCGCAACCGCGACCAGCGCGTGCTCGACGAGCAGGGCGAACGGCCGTTCGACGTCGTCGCCGAGGAGGTCGAGGAGAGCATGGACCGCGCCCGCGTGCGGCACTGCCTCGGCGGGCTCACTGCGACCCAGCACGAGGCGGTCGTGCTCGCGTACTACGGCGGCCAGACCTACCGCGAGGTCGCCGAGCAGCTGGCCGCGCCGCTGGCCACCGTCAAGACCCGGATCCGGGATGGCCTCATCCGACTGCGCGACTGCCTGGGGGTGGCGGCATGACCGCCGACCAGCACGGACCGACCGACGCCCGGGACCTGCTCGGCGCCTACGCGCTCGACGCCGTCGACGACATCGAGCGCCGCGCCGTCGACCGGCTCGTCGCGACCGACCCCGCCGCCGCGCACGAGCTCGCGGGCCTCACCGCGACCGCTGCGATGCTCGGTGCCGCGGTTGCCGCCCGGCCGCCGGCCGACCTGCGCGCCGCGGTGCTCGCCGAGGCCGCCCGGACCGCCCAGGTCTCCCGCCCGGCCGCGGCGGGCGCGCGCGGTTCCGGAGCGTCGGCGCGACGCCCCGGCGTGCCGCGACGGACCGTGTGGCTCGCCGTGGCGGCGACGGCCGTCGGTGCCGCGCTGATCCCGAGCGGCCTCGCGTGGCAGCAGGCCCAGCAGACGCAGCGGGCCCAGGAGCAGGCTCGCGCCGTCGCCGAC
This sequence comes from Pengzhenrongella sicca, assembly GCF_017569225.1. Lineage (GTDB taxonomy): Bacteria > Actinomycetota > Actinomycetes > Actinomycetales > Cellulomonadaceae > Pengzhenrongella > Pengzhenrongella sicca. The sequence goes on along the minus strand of NZ_CP071868.1, from coordinate 4,349,025 downwards.
CTGCTCGCCGATCCGCAGGCGCGCCTCGTGCGCTCCGAGGTCACGGGAGGCGGGACGGCCGTGGCCGTGCTCGCGGCCGACAGCGCGCTGTTCTCGGCGAGTGGGCTGGCGGAGCCGGGCGACGGCAAGGCCTACCAGCTCTGGGTGCTGCACGACGGCGCGGCGGCGTCCGCCGGCGTGCTGGCCGACGACGACGGCCAGGTCCGAGCGATCGCAGCGGACTTCGCGCCCGGCGACTCCCTCGCGGTGACGGTCGAGCCGGCCGGCGGGTCGACCCAGCCGACGACGGACCCGCTCGTCGTGCTCGAGTCCGCCTGAGCTTGCCTGTGGGGGTGCCCGCGTTGCGGTTGCCCGCCGGCGGTTGCCCGCCGGCCGCCACCGCCCGCGAGCGGTTGGCTGCCTGGGGTTGCCCGCCGGCCGCCGCGAGTGTGGGCGTTCGGTCGCCGGGGCCGCTCGTGTGGGCAATCGGTCCCCGGAACGGGCCGTTGACCAGCATTTCGCCCACACTCGCGTGCTTGGCAGCAGAACGCCCACACTCGCGCCGCCCGTGCGTTGACGGCCGCGCCGGACGGGCTTGTGAGACCGGCTTGTGAGGCCGGCCGGCGAGGCCGGCCGGCGAGGCCGGCCGGCTAGACCAGCTGGCTAGACCAGCCGGCTAGACCAGCACGGGGTAGTCCGTGTACCCGGCCGCGCCGCCGGCGTAGAACGTCGACGTGTCCGGGACGTTGAGCTCGGCGCCGGTGCGCAGGCGCTCGACGAGGTCCGGGTTGGCCAGGAAGGCGCGGCCGATGCAGAACAGGTCCGTGGCGCCGGAGTCGACGGCGGTCTGCGCCGTCGCGAGGTCCGAGGGACCCGTGAAGCCGGTGTTGAAGATGAACGGGCCGTCCCAGCGGGCGCGCAGCTGCTCGTGGAAGCTCGTCTCCGGGCTCTCCAGCACGTGCAGGTAGAGCAGGCCGAGCGGGTTCAGCCCGTCGAGCAGCGCGGCGTAGGTCGCGGCGGTCTCGACCTCGGCGATGTCGTTCATCTTGCCCGCGGGCGAGATCCGGATGCCGACCTTGTCGGGGCCGATCGCGGCGGCGACGGCGGTCGCGACCTCGATCACCAGGCGCGCCCGGTTCGCGGCGGAGCCGCCGTACCCGTCGGTGCGCTGGTTGCTGCCCTCGGCGAGGAACTGCTGGAGCAGGTAGCCGTTGGCGGCGTGCAGCTCGACGCCGTCGAGGCCCGCCTCGACCGCGCGGCGCGCGGCGTCGACGAACTCGGCGACGACGCCCGGAAGCTCGGCGGTCTCCAGCGCTCGCGGCTCGCGGAAGGCCTGCATGCCCTGCTCGGTGTAGACCTCGCCGGCGGGTGTCACGGCGCTCGGCGCGACCGGCTGCAGCCCGGTGATCGACTCGTGGCTGATGCGGCCTGCGTGCATGAGCTGGACGACGATCTTCCCGCCGCGGGCGTGCACGGCGTCGGCGACGAGCCGCCAGCCCGCGGTCTGCGCGTCGGTGTGCAGGCCCGGGGTGTGCGGGTAGCCCTGGCCGACGGCGGACGGCTGGGTTCCCTCGGTCACGATCAGGCCGGAGCCCGCGCGCTGGGCGTAGTACTCGGCCGCCAGCTCCGTCGGGGCCTCGCCAGCCCCGGCCCGGTTCCGGGTCAGGGGCGCCATCACGAGGCGGTTGGCGAGCGTGAGGGTGCCGAGCTGGAACGGCGCGAAAAGATCGGTCATGAAAAGGGGCTCCTTGGGTTGCGCGGTCCCTTGGTACAACCTCCGCTCGGGCGCAGGCTTCCGCGAACCCCGTGTGGGAAGCGTCACAGGACGCTCAGCAGCCCGCCTCGGCGACGATCCGCGAGGCGGGCTGCTGGTGCATGAGCCGGTGGTCAGCTCATCGGCATGAGGACCGAGTCGATCAGGTACACGGTCGCGTTGGCGGTGGTCACGCCGCCGCAGATGACGTTCGCGCCGTTCACCATGAGCGAGTCACCCTCGCCCGTCACCGTGACGGTCCCGCCCTGCACGGTCGTCTGGTCGCCGACGATCTCGTCCGGCGAGAGCTGCCCGGGCACGACGTGGTACGTGAGGATGCTGGAGAGCGTCGCCGTGTCCGTCTTGAGCGACTCGATGGTCGCGGGGTCGATCGCCGCGAAGGCGTCGTCGACCGGGGCGAAGACGGTGAACTCGTCGCCGTTGAGGGTGTCGACGAGGTTGACGCCCGGGTTGAGCCCGCCGGAGACGGCGGCGGTGAGGGTCGTCAGCAGCGGGTTGTTGGACGCGGCCACGGCGACCGGGTCCATCGCCATCCCGTTGACCGAGCCCGCGCCGTCCGGCACCTGCTCCGCGTAGGCGGCGCAGCCGGGGCCGACGAGGCCCGAGGCCATGTCGGTGTCCATCTCGTCCGCCTCGGGCTCGGGCGTCATCGCCGGGGACTCGGACGTCGTCGAGTCCGCCGTGTCGGCGGAGTCGGTGCCCGAGCTACAGGCGCTCAGGCCCAGCGTCGCGATGGCGATGAACCCGAGGGCGGCGATCGGGGTGCGCTTCATGGTTCTCATCGGACTCTCCCTCGTCAGGTCCGGCCGAGGTCTTCCCGGCCGGCGGTGGTCGTCCCGCGTGTGCGGGGCCGTCGAGGGTGATTCGGAGCCGTGCGACGTCCGGATGGGTCCGAGCTGAGACGGGTTCGCGCGGAGCGCTCGGTCCGCGCGGATCGGCGGGCGCTAGTCCGTCGGCAGGCGGCTGTGAATCGCGAGGTCGACGCGGGTCGTGCGGCCGGGGGCCGCGCTGCGCAGGACGCCCTCGAGGGTGAAGCCGATCAGCTCGGCGACGCGGCGCGAGCCCGCGTTGTCGACCGCGGCCAGCAGCTCGACGCGGGGGAAGCCCACGTCGCGCAGGGCCCACTCGGTCACCGCCGCGGCCGCGCGGCGGGCGACCCCGCGGCGGCGGGCGGCGGGCGCCACCCAGTACCCGACCTCGGCAACCCCCTGCCCGGGGTTCATCCGGACCAGGCCGAACGAGCCGACGAGCGCGCCGTCGTCGTCGGTGACCGCGAAGTTCGCGGCGGTCTTCTCGACCCAGGCCGTCGCGCTCATCGGGCCGACGTACGACTCGGCGTGCTCGAGCAGGTACGGCGAGGGCACCGTCGTCCATCGCACGATCTCCGGATCCTGGCAGGCCTCGTAGACGGCGACGGCGTCACTCGGGCGCCACGGGCGCAGCGTGAGGCCGTCGGCGTGCAGGGTCGGCTGGGTCGAGGGCCAGGTCAGGTCGGTCATGGGGCGACCCTATCCGGCCGTCCCGGCCGGACCGGCCCAGCCGGCGCGCCCGCCCCGCGGTCTCTCGTCGCGCCACTGAACCCCAACCGGCTGCGGTCCGTGTCAAGGACGGGCACGCTGCGTGCAGGGCTGCCCGCTGGACCCGCTGGACCCCGCAGCACCCGCTGGACCCGCAGTGCCCTCGCAGCACCCGCAACCCGCCGTCCTTGGCGCCGACCTACGGAGACCACCGTGAGCGATCGTGAGCTGGACCTGCTGGACCCCGACCTCGTCAGCCCCGACCTCGTCAGCCCCGACCTCGTCAGCCCTGACCTCCTCGCCCCGGTGCCGCCCGCACCTGGCCTGAGTCGGCGCGGCCTGCTGCGCGGCGTCGGCGCCGCGACCCTCGGCGCCGTCGCGGTCGGGACGCTCGCGGCCTGCAGCACCGACGGCGACGCGGGCTCCACCGGGACGTCCGCCGGGTCGGGCGCGGCGGATCCCACCGACTCGGGGTCGGCGGACGCGGGGGCCGGCGCTGCGACCGGGGCCTTGGCCAAGGTCGCCGACATCCCCGTCGGCGGCGCGATCTCGGCGACGGACTCGGCCGGGGAGCCGATCATCCTGTCGCAGCCGACCGAGGGCACGATCGTCGGCATGTCCGCGATCTGCACCCACCAGGGCTGCACCGTCCTGCCCGCGGGCGAGGAGCTGGACTGCCCGTGCCACGGGTCGGTCTTCAAGGCCGCCGACGGCTCGACCGTCTCGGGCCCCGCGTCCGAGCCGCTGCCGGCCTTCGCGGTGCGCGTCGAGAACGGCGAGGTGCTCGAAGCCTGAATCGCTCGAGCACCGCTGCGCTCGAGGCCTGAATCGCCTACTCCGGGACCGGCAGGTTCAGCAGCCGGCGCCCGTCGGGCGTCTTGACCGTCAGGCCGGCGAGTTCCGCGAGCGGCAGGCTCGTGCTGCCGGTCACCGTGGCCTTGCCGTCGTACGTCGCGCGCCAGGTCGAAGCGACCTCCCGGCGGCCGTCCGCGGTCCACGCCACGAGCTCGCAGTCCTCGCCCGGCGAGACGCCCGTCAGGTCGAGCGCGACCCGCGTCCCGTTCGCCGTGGGGCTCAGCGTGACCTCGCCCCAGACGTCCGAGGCGTCGTCGCGCGCCTGGACGACGACGTCGTCCGTGGCGACGACGACGGCGCTGGGCTCGCGGTCCGCGCCCGCGAGCGGCCCGGTGACCAGCAGCCAGGCGACCCCCGCGGCGACGGCGACGGCGGCTGCGGACCAGCTCGCGATCGTCCGCCGGTGGTGCGCGCGGCGGGTCCGGTGGTCGTGCGCGCGGGTCAGGATCCGCTCGAGCAGCTCGTCGGGGGGCACGTCCGACCCCGCGAGGGGCGTCGGCAGCTGATCGAGCGCCAGCGCCTCGTCCAGGGACAGCCGCCCGAGCAGCCCCGGCAGCACGGCGAATCCCGCGAGCTCGCGCGTGCACTCGGCGCAGCTCGCGACGTGCGCCTCGACCGCGGCACGATCGACGGGCGCGAGCGCGCCGAGCACCAGGGCCCCGAGCGCGAGCCGGGCCTCGAGGTGCGCCGTCGCAACCGGGTCCGGCGCTTCGGGGGCCGTCACGACTCCACCCCTCGTTCGGCGAGCGCGACCCGCAGCGCGCGCAGCGCGTAGTAGGCGCGCGACTTGATCGTGCCCGGCGGGACGCCGAGCCTGGCGGCGGCCTCCGCGACCGAGCAGCCGCGGAAGAACGTCTCGACCACGACGGCGCGGTGGGCGTCGGTGAGTGTCGCGAGCGCCTCCCCGACGAGCCAGGCGTCGAGGGCCCGCTCGACGTCGTCGTCGACCGCGAGGTGCTCGAGCGGCGCCGGGCCGATCTCCGCCGGCCGGGCCGACCGCGCCCGGTGGGCGTCGACCGCGAGGTTGCGCGCGACGGTGAAGAGCCAGGCCCGTACGGAGCCACGCTCCGGGGCGAGCGCGTCGGGGTGCTGCCAGGCGCGCAGCAGGGTCTCCTGGACGACGTCCTCCGCGCGGCCGCGGTCGCCTTCGCACAGCCGGGTGGCGTACCCGAGCAGCGCGGCGCCGTGCTCGGTGTAGAGCGCGCGCAGCACGGTCTCGTCGACCCGGGTCGCTGCCATTTCCCCCTTCACGTCCGGGCGGCCCCGGCGGTTCATCGTGCGGGCTGAGTCGCGTCGTGAACCGAACGCCGGGCCGGCGCGTGGTGCAGGGTGACCGGCTCGCCGAACCCGCTCACCCGGAGGCTCCCATGTCCGCGTCCACCCAGTCGTCGACCGCGCCCGGCCGCACCGCGGCGCGCAGCCGGGTCTCGGCCGTGATCCTGCGCCCCCTGATCGCGACGTGCGTGCTGCTGTCGGCCGTCGCGCACCTGTTCCTGTGGGCCGACGGGATGCGCGCGGTCGACGTGGTCGGGCCGGCGTTCCTGCTCAACGGCGTCGGCGGCATCATTCTCGGGATGCTAGTGGTCGGCTGGCAGCACCCCCTGCCGCTGTTGGGTGCGATGGCGTTCGGCGCGGCGACGCTGGGCGCGTTCATCGTCTCGACGACGGCCCGGGGTTTCTTCGGCGTGCACGAGACCTGGAACGGCGTGCCGCAGCAACTGTCCGCGTGGTCGGAGATCGGCGCCATCGTCCTGTCGGCCGCCGCCCTCGTCCTGGAGCGCCGCCGCCAGTTCTGACCGCGCGTGAGCGCGAACGCGACCGGTCGCGCAAGGCGGGTCGCCGCGCGAAGGGCTCGCCGGCGAGAAGGGCTCGCATCTCAGGCGCTCGCGGCTCGGAGGGCTCGCGGCTCAGAAGGCCTCGCGGCTCGACGGGCTCGCGGTTCAGAAGGGTGGGTCGTCGGGCTGGGGTTCGTGGAGCCAGGGCCGGTCGGGTGGCGGCGGTTCGGGGTTGACGTCGGCTGGTCGCTTGTAGCGGTGTTTGGTCGGTGAGGTCCACCACGTGTCGCCGGTGCGAGCGTCGAGGTCGGGGTGCCAGCCGCCGTAGGTCTTGGCCCGGTGATGGTGGCGGCACAGCGAGTGCAGGTTCTCTTCGCAGGTTTGCCCGCCGAGGTCGGGGTGGTCGTGGTCGTAGGGGTCGCGGTGGTCCAGGTCGCATCGCCACGCGGGCATCCGGCACCCCACGAACGTGCAGGTCTTGTCTCGGGCCAGGATTGTGCCGGTCAGGTCGGCGCCGGGGCGGTACCCGCGCGGCCCGATCCCGGTCACGCACCCGGTGGCGGGGTCGGTGAAGATCCGCCGCCACGTCGCGTCCGCCGCGATCGCCCGGACCAGGTCTGCGGGGATCGGCCCGTACCCGGCCAGCTCCCCGGGCACCTCATCCAACCCCAACAGCGTGGTCGCGGCGGCGGTCACCTGCAGGTGCGGTCGACGCCGCTGCTCGGTCTTCAAGACCCCGCCAGCCTGACCCGCCTGCCCGGGCTCCTGTCCCGCTGTGCCGGGTAGTGCGGTGGTGGGTGCGATGCCGGTGTCGAGGATGTCGGTGCAGAGGTCGGTCAGGGCGTCCGCGCGCCGCGCCGCCACACCGCGTGGGTCGGCGGGGTCGGCGGAGGCGGCGATGGCGTCGATCGCGGTGTAGATCGTCATCGCGTCCTTGGCGGGTAGGTACGCGGTCAACCACGCCATCACCCCCGGCGCCGGGCTGACCCGCACATTCCTGTCCGCGGCGTCGCGGGCACGCCGCTCAGCGACGGCGGCCGGGTTCACGGTCAGCTCGACCTTGCGCAGGCGCGCCTTCAACGCCGGCACCGTCAAACCCGGAGCGACCGGCAGCACCGCGTCCAGGACGGCCGCGGCCGCGTCGTCGTCGAGGTGCCCGACCCCGTCGACCAGGGCGGTGGCCTTGCGGTGATCAATCACCCCGGAGGCCAGCGCCTCGCGCACCGCGGGCCACGCCGCCAGCGACGTCCCGAGGCTGACCTTCGCCTCCGCCACCGACCGGGACATCACCAGCACCGACGCGACCTCATCACCCACGAACTCACCCAGACGCTGCGCATCCCGGCGGCGGGCGAGCTCGGCGATCATCTCGCCCTGCCGCGCCGCAGCGAGTGAGGTGACGCGTTCCCAGGCGGCGATCGCCTCGATCAACACCGCATCATGCACATCCGACGGGCACAGACCCTCGAGCAGCTCGACCAGCGGCGAGCCGGGCGCCTGGTCCATCAACGCGGCGGACAACGCGACCTGATCGATCGGCCCCGCGATGCAGGACCCCGCCGCCGCGGCCTGCGCCAACGCCGCCCCCGCCTCCGCAAACACCCGCCCAAGCAACAGCCCGAACGCCACATCCACCGAGAACGCCGGCGCAATGACACCCGTGGCGGTGGCGCCCGCGCCCGCCGGGGCCCCCGGTACCTCGTCATCGCTCGGTTCGAACATGTGTACAGACTAGGACGGACCACCCACACGCACCCCACCCCGAAACCCACCCTGTGCGCAGGCGCAGAACCGGTGCGCACACTGACGCCCGCCGGAACCAGTCCGTTAGAGCTCGCCCGAGCGCTGGAGGGTGCGCATCGCGACCCAGCCGATCGGGATGCGCAGCCAGTACGTCAGGACGCGGAACAGGATCGCCACCGAGGTCGCGACGCCGGGGTTCAGGCCCGCCGCGGTGAGCCCGCCGATGAGGGCGAGCTCGATCGTGCCGATGCCGCCGGGTGACGGGACGGCCGCGCCGGCGGCGTTGCCGATCAGGTACACGAGCGCGACCTGCACGAGGCTCAACTCCTGGCCGAACGCCGCCAGCGAGGCGTCGAACGCGAGCACGTAGCCCATGGTCATCAGGACGTTGCCGGCGAGCGCGAGGGCGAGCTTGCGCGGCTGCCCGACGACCTCGATCAGGCGGGGCCAGGTCTGCGAGATCGTGGGCATCGTGCGGCGCACGAGCCACTGGCGCACGGCGGGCACAAGCAGCGAGGAGGCGGCGAGGCCCGCGAGCACGCCGATGATCAGCAGCGTCACCGGGCTCGGCGTGAAGCGGGAAGCCTCGTTCGTCCCGGACCCGATCGAGAGCACGAGCAGGAGCGCGATGGTCACGACGAACTGCGAGACCTGCACGAGCGCGACGGTCGCGACGGCGAGCGACGTGGTCACGCCGCGCTTGGTGAGCATCCGAAGGTTGAGCGCGGCCGGCCCGATGCCCGCCGGGGCGGCGAGCGCCACGAAGGCGCCGGCCGTCTGCACGAGCGTCGCGTTCCACACGGCGAGCCGGACGGGCGAGAACGCGACGAACGCGAGCGCGGCGCCGAAGAAGGTGAGCAGGCCGAGCGCGAACGCGACGACGCTCCAGCGCCAGTCGCTCGTGGACAGCGCGGACGCGATCTGCTCGACGTTGATCGTGGCGAGGACGACGACGACCGCCACGACCGGCAGGATCACGGTGATCACGGTGCGGGCGCCGAACCGGACGAGGCGCTCGGGCTCGACGTCGGCCTCGGGCAGCCGCTCGACGAGAGCGGACCGCACGTCGGCGAGGACCTCGCGGTGGGCGCGGATCTCCTCGCGCGTGCGGTGCGGCAGGGCGATCGTCTGCAGCATCGGCCCGAGCGCGGCGATGTCGTCGTCCGGGAGCACGGCGGTCGCGGACTCCAAGGCCCGGGTGGCCCCCACTCGCAGCGCCAGCAACGCGAGCATCTGGGTCAGGTCCATCCGTCGCGCGAGCTCGGACGACGCGATGTCGCCCGAGTCCCAGTCGGTGAGCCAGACGAGCGGCTCGCGCGGCTCGGCCCCGGGCCCCCCGGCTTCGAGCGGGCCGGGCTCGACGAGCACGGTGTCGGAGGTCAGGGCGCGGTGCGCGATCCCGGCGTCGTGGGCGAGGCGCAGCTGCGCCCAGATCGCCCGCAGCAGCTCGTCGTCGAGGTCGGCAGGGTCGAGGTGGCGCAGCGCGACGGCGTGGCCGGGGCGGGCCTGGATGAGCAGCATCGAGTCCTCGGCCTCGGCGACGGCGAGCAGCGCGGGCGTGCGCACGCCCGCGGCGCGCGCGGCGTAGGCCAGCAGCGCGGCGCGCTCGGCGGCCTGCCGCAACGACACGAACGACCGCCCCTCGATCCCGCGCAGGCGCAGCGAGCGCCACAGCCGGCTCAGCCCGCCGATCACCTGGCGGTCGCCGTCGAGCACGACGACGGACAGCTCCTCGCCGTCGTCGGTCGTCAGCTCGTAGACGCGGTTGTTGGTGTCGGCCGCGATCGCGACGGAGGACTCGTCCGGCCCGTCCGCGCCGCCGACGCCGTCGACGTCGCTTCCGGCTTCCGGGACGCGCACGAGCCGCGCCGGGGTGAAGCCCGCGCGCCGGATCCCGGCGACGAGTGCCGGCCCATACGCGCGCTCGGACTGCACGCCCGAGACGTACCGGACCGTCAGCCCGCCGGCCCGGCCGATGAGCAGCGCGAGCGCCGCTCCGGGCAGGGACACCTGACCGGTGACGAGCACGACACCGAGCGAGACCCACACGAGGTTCCAGGACCAGTCCACCGAGCGCCGTCGGCCCCGCGGGCCGGCGGTGGTGAGCAGGCCGGCGAGCGCCGCGAGCGAGGCCGGGATCGAGAGCGTCCACTGCCCTCCCCGCCACACGGACAGGCCGCGCACGAGGTCGTCCGAGCCGAACGCGGCGACCGCGGCGAGCACCCCGGCGCAGAGCACGAGCGCCGCCACCCCTGCCGCGACGACCTCCAACATCTGGCGCCCGAGGCGGCGGACGGCGAGCTCGGTCAGCACCGCGATCGGCGCGATCAGGGCGATGGAGGCCTCGAGAACCGCGACGGGAAAGACGAGGATGCGGCGCACGATCGAGCTGAAGCCCTGCACGTCCGCCGCGACCCCCGCGGTGGTGCCGTGCGCGTAGACGGCGAGCAGCATCACGACCGCGGCGCTGAGGACCGTCAGGACCAGCCCGACCAGGTCGCTCGGGTGGTGCACGCGCGCCGTCGGGGTGTCCTCGATCTGCACGCTCGGCGCGTCCTCGCCTGCCCGCGCCCGCTGCGGGGCACGGAACACGGGCGCGATCGACTCGGGCATGGGGGGAGTCTAGGTCGGGGACGGGGTTCCGAGTGTCAACATGGATTGACACCCTACCGATCGTCAATCTAGATTGACATCCGAGGGCCCGACGGGCGCAGAGCGGGGCACGGACGGATGGAGGAGATCACGTTGAGCGCACTGGCACAACGGGCGGACGACGACGATCCGCTGGGCGCGCTCGCGGCGCTCGCCGAGCTGCGTCGCGAGGTGGACCGGCGCGAGGAGCTAGCGGTGCGCCGCGCGCGCGTGGGCGGCGTCTCGTGGGCGGCGATCGCGATCATGCTCGGCGTCAGCAGGCAGGCGGTCCACCACAAGTACGGCGGCACGCGGTTCGGTCGGGGCTGACGCCCAGCGCGGCGCCGATGCTCGGCGATGGGCTGGCGCCCGGCGCCCGGCTCAGTTGAGGCCGAGCGCGGCGCGCCAGTGCGCGGGGATCAGGGCATAGCCAACGAACGCGACGATGTCGAGCAGCGTGTGCGCGATGACGAGCGGCAGGACGCGGCGCGTGCGCCGGAAGTACTCGGCGAACACGACGCCCATTACGACGTTGCCTACGAACGCCCCGTAGCCCTGGTAGAGGTGGTACGAGCCGCGCAGCAGGGCGCTCGCGGCCAGGGTCGCGGGCGTCGACCAGCGCAGCTCGCGCAGCCGCTCCATCAGGTAGCCGACCGCGATCACCTCCTCGAGCAGCGCGTTCTGCAACGCGGCGAGGATGAGGATCGGGATGGTCCACCAGGCGTCGTTGAGCGCCGAGGCCTGCACCTGGACGGTGATCCCGAGCGCGCGGCCGGCGGCGTAGAGCGCGAGGCCGGGCAGGCCGATCGCCGCGGCGAGCCCGACCCCGACGCCCAGGTCGCGCAGGGGCCGCGCCGTGGTCAGCCCGAGCCGCCGCACCGCGCTGCGCCCGTTGGCGGACAGCAGGTAGAGCGCGAGCGCGACCGGCACGAGCGCGAACGCGATCCCCAGCACCTGGTAGGTCAGGTCGAGGTAGGGCCGCGGGGACAGGCTCGGGTTGAGCGTGGTCGCCTGGTCCTTGAGCGGGGTCCCCGCCGTCAGCCGCGCGACGATGTTGACGATCGCGTACACGCCCGACTGCCCGAGCGAGAGCCCGAGCACGATCCACACCTCGGCGGTCAGGCGACGGCGCAGGGCTCCCCGGCCCGGGGGCGGCGCCGCGGCGGGGGTGGCAGCGGCGGGGACGTCGGAGTCGGCGGACATGCGCCCAACCTACGCACGCGGCGCGGTCGCGGCGGCGGCCGCGCGGGCCGCGGCCGGGAGCGCCGCGACGATGCGGTCGAGCGCCGCGTCGTCGTGCGCGGCGCTGACGAACCAGGCCTCGAAGACGGACGGCGGCAGGTTGACGCCGCCCGCGAGCATCGCGTGGAAGAACGGCGCGTACCGGTACGTCTCCTGCGCCTGCGCGCCCGCGTAGTCGCGGACCCCGGCGGCGGCGTCGGCGCCGAACATGACGCTGAACAGGCTGCCGGCGCGCTGGATGCCGTGGGCGACCCCCGCGGCCGAGAGCGCGGCCGAGACGGCGTCGCCGAGCTGGGCCGCGACGTCGTCCATCCGCGCGTAGACGCCGGCGTCGGCGGCGCGCAGGGTCGCGAGGCCAGCGGCCGTCGCGACGGGGTTCCCCGAGAGCGTGCCGGCCTGGTAGACCGGCCCGAGCGGCGCGAGCTGGTCCATGAGCGCGGCCGGGCCGGCGATCGCGGCGACCGGCAGCCCGCCGCCGATCACCTTGCCGAACGCGAACAGGTCCGGCGCCCAGCCCTCCGCCCGGCCCTCCAGGCCCCACCAGCCGGCCGGGCTCACCCGGAACCCGGTGAGCACCTCGTCCTGGATGAGCAGCGCGCCGTGCGCGTGGGCGATCCGGGCCAGGGCGGCGTTGAACCCCGGCAGCGGCGGGACGACGCCCATGTTGGCCGGGGACGCCTCGGTGATGACCGCCGCGATCCGGTCGCCGCGCTCGGCGAACGCCGCCTCGACGGCGGCGAGGTCGTTGTAGGGGAGCACGATCGTCTCCGCGGCGGTCGCGGCGGTGACGCCGGCCGAGCCGGGCAGGGCGAGAGTCGCGACCCCGGAGCCGGCCTGCGCGAGCAGCCCGTCCACGTGGCCGTGGTAGCAGCCGGCGAACTTCACGATGAGGTCGCGGCCGGTGATCCCGCGCGCGAGCCGGACCGCGGTCATCGTCGCCTCGGTGCCGGTCGAGACGAGCCGGACCCGCTCGGCGGCGGGCACCCGGCGCAGGATCTCCTCGGCGAGCTCGGTCTCGGACGGTGTCGGCGCCCCGAACGAGAGCCCGCGCGCGGCGGCGCGCTGCACGGCGTCGACGACGGCGGGGTGGGCGTGCCCGAGGATCGCCGGGCCCCACGAGCACACGAGGTCGACGTACTCGCGGCCGTCGGCGTCGACGACGTACGGGCCGTGCGCGGACACGAGGAAGCGCGGGGTCCCCCCGACCGACCCGTAGGCGCGCACGGGCGAGTTCACCCCGCCGGGCAGCGCCGCCCGGGCCCGCGCGAACAGCTCGGCGGAGCGGGGCGCGGCGGCCGGGGCGGTCGCGGTGGCGGTCGCGGTCGCGGACGGAGTGGTCGGGTCGGTCACGGGGTGGTCCCTTCGGTCAGCCAGCCGGCAAGCTCGGTGGCCCAGTACGTGAGGATGAGGTCGGCGCCCGCGCGGCGGATGCTCAGCACGGACTCCTCGATGGCGCGGCGCCGGTCGATCCAGCCGTTCGCGGCGGCCGCCTCGATCATCGCGTACTCCCCCGAGACCTGGTACGCGGCGACCGGGACGGGGCTCGTCGCCGCGACGTCGGCGAGCACGTCGAGGTAGGCGAGCGCGGGCTTGACCATGACGACGTCGGCCCCCTCGGCGACGTCGGCGGCGACCTCCCGGGCGGCCTCGCGCCGGTTGGCGGGGTCCATCTGGTAGGCCCGACGGTCGCCCTCGAGCGTGGACTCGACCGCCTCGCGGAACGGGCCGTAGAACGCCGAGGCGTACTTGGCCGCGTATGCGAGCACGAGCACGTCGGCGAACCCGGCCGCGTCGAGCGCGTCCCGGACCGCGGCGGTCTGGTGGTCCATCATCCCGCTGAGCCCGACGAGGTGGGCGCCCGCGCGCGCCTGCACGAGGGCCAGCGCGGTGTAGCGCTCGAGCGTCGCGTCGTTGTCGACGACGACGGTGCCGTCGGGTGCGGTGCGCAGCACGCCGCAGTGGCCGTGGTCGGTGAACTCGTCGAGGCACAGGTCGGCCATCACGACGAGCCGGCCGCGCGCGGCGTCGACGGCGTCGGCGATCGCGAGGTTGAGGATCCCGGCCGGGTCGGTCGCGCCCGAGCCGACGGCGTCGCGCACCAGCGGGACTCCGAACAGCATCACGCCGGCGAGCCCGGCGTCGGCGGCCGCCTCGACCGCGGCGCGCAGGCTCGCGCGCGAGTGCTGGACGACGCCCGGCATCGACGCGATCGGGCGGGGCTCGGTCAGCCCTTCCTTGACGAACAGCGGCAGCACGAGGTCGCCGGGGTGCACGCGCGTCTCGGTCGCCAGGGCTCGCACGGCGGCGCTCGAGCGCAGCCGGCGCGGGCGGTCGCGCTGGTCAGGGCGGTGCACAGCGGGGTCTTGCGGGTTCATGCAGGTCACCTCGGGGTGGTGGGCGGTGCGGTGGGGGTGGGTTCGGGGCCGGCGCCGGGGTCGGGTCCGCGGCGGCCGACGGCGGCGCTGAGGGCTGCGACGACCGCGTCCGGGTTCGGGTGGCTCGCGACCGCGGAGACGGCCAGCCCCAGGCCCGCCGCGACCTGCGCGGTGCGGGGCCCGATGCAGCACACGAGGGTCGACGCGGGAACGGCGACCTGCTCGGCGAGCCGGCGCGCGGCGCTGCCGGAGGTGAGCACGATCGCGGGCAGCCGGCCCGACGCCAGGTCGGCGACGAGCGCAGCCGGCAGGGCCGGCGCGGCGCTGTTCGTGTACGCCACGACGGCCTGCGGACGCCAGCCGCGCGCGGCGAGCCCGGCGGCGAGGTCGGGCTCGGCGAGGTCGCTCTGCGGGAGCAGCACGGCGCCGTCCGTCGGCGCGGCCGGGGCGGCGGACGGCCAGTCGGCGAGCATGCCGCGCGCGGACTGCTCGGTCGCGGGGATGAAGTCCGCCGACACGCCGGCGCGGGCGAGCGCCGCCGCTGTCGCGTCGCCGACCGCGGCCACGAGGGTGCTTCCGGGCCGCGCGGCCCGGCCGTCCTCGACCAGGCGCCCGAGCGTGAGCCCCCGGCGGTAGGCGGCGTCCTGGAGCCCGTCGACCGCGAAGGTGCTCGTGACCGCGACCCAGCCGTAGCCGCCACCCGCGAGCAGGGCGATCGCCGCGTCCATCGGTTCGGGGTCCGCCGGCGCTCCGATGGTGATCAGCGGCGCCGCGACGGGGTCGGCCCCGGCGGCGCGCAGTGCCGCGAGCAGGGCGGCGCCGCGGGCCGGGGTCCGCGGGACGAAGACGCCGAGCCCCTCGAGCGGCCGGGGCGTGGCCGGCCCGGTCATCGGGTTCCGAGCCCGGCCAGGGCGGCCGCGCCGCTCGCCAGCAGCACGTCGGCGAGCTCGACCCCGAGCGCGTGCGCGGCCGCGAGGCGGGCCGCGACCACGGACCCGTCCGTCGGCACCTCGGGCGGCAGCGCGGCGGTGCGGCTGCGGCGCAGCTGGGCGCCGCCGTCGGGCCGGCAGACCACGGCCTCGAGCACGAGCCCCGCGGCCGTGGCGCGCGCGTGCACCCCGACCGGCGCGGCGCAGCCGGCCTCGAGCCGCGCCAGCAGCGCGCGCTCCGCGGTGACCGCCAGGCGCGAGGGCGCGTGGTCGAGCGCGGCGAGCGCCCGCGCAAGCGCCGAGCGCGGGCCTGTGTCCCCGGCGCCGGTCGCGTCCGCGGCCCGGGCCTCGACGGCCAGCGCGCCCTGGCCGGGGGCGGGGGACATGACGGCGGGGTCGAGCAGCTCGGTCGCGGCGGCGAGCCGGCCGAGCCGGGCCAGGCCGGCGGCGGCGAGCACGACGGCGTCGAGGTCGCCCGGCGCGACGCGGCGCAGGCGGGTGTCGACGTTGCCGCGGATGTCGACGACGGCCAGGTCCGGCCGGGCCGCGAGCAGCTGGGCGGCGCGGCGTGGCGAGCCGGTGCCGACCCGGGCGCCCGCCGGGAGCTCGGCGAGGGTCAGTCCGTCCCGCGCGCACAGCGCGTCGCGTGGGTCGGCCCGCTCGGGAATCGCGGCGATCACGAGCCCGGCGGCGGCACCGGTCGGAAGGTCCTTGAGCGAGTGCACCGCGACGTCGCAGCGGCCATCCAGCAGCGCGTCGCGCAGCGCCGTGACGAACACGCCGGTGCCGCCGAGCGCGACGAGCGACCCGGTGAGGCGGTCGCCGTCGGTCGTGATGCGCACGAGCTCGGCGGACAGCCCGGGCGCCGCCTCGAGCACCGCGGCGACGTGCCCGGTCTGCGTCAGCGCGAGCGCGCTCGCCCGTGTCCCCACCCGGATGGCGAGCGGGGCGGGGGGCGGCATGGGGTCAGTCTGCGCGCCCGGCGCGGGGATGTCGAAAGGTGTGGCCGCAGGGTGATCTGCACCACAACCCTCGACCTGACGGAATGTCACCTCGCGTGTGCCGGTGCGCCGGGAGCGGATTTTCTGGGCGTACGCCATGAATGTTCGTGACGCATTGTCAGGAACGGCTAGTGGGCATTGTGCGAGCTTTCCGCGAGGCGCCGGCCGGCCGCCCGCGCGTCCGCGACCACGGCCGCGAGCCCGTTGCCCGCGAGCCAGGCCCCGCAGACCTCGAGGCCCGCCAGCCCGCCCGCGCCCACGCGGGTCGCCTCCACCGTCGCGCGGTGCGCGGCGCTCGGCTGCGGCAGCGACTGCGACCAGCGCACGCGAGCCGACGCGATCACCTGGGCGGCGTCGAGCGGCACGCCGAGCAGCGTCGCGGCGTCGCGCAGCGCGAGCGCCGTGAGCTCGTCGGGTGTGAGCGGTGCGGCCGCGGCGCCGTAGGACAGGCGCAGCACGTGCCGGCCCGGACCCGCGGCGGCGGCGAGCCAGGCCCACTTGGCGCTCGCGTGGGTGAGCGCCCGGGCCCGCACGCCGGCGACCCCGGGCGCGACCAGCACGCCGGTGCCGCGGGGCGCGCGGTCGAGCGCGGGCGCGTCGAGCACGAGGGTCGCGAGCACGACGTCGGCGCCAGGGTCGGGTCGCGCGCGCTCGAGCGCCGGCAGGTGCGGCGCGAGCAGCTCGGCGGCCGCCGGGCCGGGCAGCGCGAGCACGACGCCGGCCGCCGTCAGGACGCGCTCCGGGCGGGCGTCGCGGCCGGGACCCGCCGGGCTGGCCGCGATCCGCACGACCCAGGCCGCGGCGTCGGCGGTCGGCGCCCGGTCGATCGCGACGACGCGCGCGTGCGCCTCGACGCGTCCGCCGCGCGCGCGGACGTCGGCCACCAGGGCGTCGACGAGCGTGAACATGCCGCCGGTCAGGCCGGCGACGGCCGCGCCGGCCGGGGCGAGCGCACGCAGCGAGCCGACGGCCGCGCCGAGCGAGCCGCGGGCGGCCAGCGCGGCCCGCAGCCCGGGGGCCACCGACTCGACGTCGAGGTCGCCCGGGTCGGCCGCGTGGATGCCGGCGACGACCGGGGTGACGAGGCGGTCGAGCACCCGGCGGCCCATCCGGGTGGCGACAAGGTGGGCGAGGCTCGCGGGCGAGCCGTCGCGACCCGTGGCGCCGACCGCGGCGGGCAGCCACCGGTCCACGCTCGCGCGCAGCGCGCCGGCGACGCCGATCGTGCGCCGGACGTCGGACGCCCACGGGTGCGCCGGGATGCCGAGCAGGCCGGTGCGCGGCAGCGTGCCGGCCCGGCCGGGGAGCTGCACCCACGCGCCCCGGCGCGCCGGCGCGGCGATCGCGGCGCCCAGGCCGAGCTCGCCGACGAGGGCGGCGACCGTCCCGCCGCGCGTCGCGAACGACTCCGCGCCCGCATCGAGCTGCAGGCCCGCGACCGTGTGCCGCCCCACGGCGCCGCCCGGGCGCTGCCACGCCTCGAGCACGATCGGGCGCAGCCCGGCCACGGCCAGCTCGCGCGCGGCCACGAGGCCCGCGATGCCGCCGCCGATCACGAGGACGTCCGGTGCGTCGTCCACCTCAGTGGCCGAGCCGGTGCACGAGCTCGACGACCCGGGTCAGGACGCCGGGGTCAGTGCCCGGCGGCACGCCGTGGCCGAGGTTGACGACGTGCGCGGGGGCCCAGGACCCGCGCCCGACGACGTCGCGCACGTGCGCTTCGAGCACGTCCCACGGCGCGGCGAGCAGCGCGGGATCGAGGTTGCCTTGCAGCGGGACCGCGCCGCCGAGCAGCCGGTTGGCGTGGTCGAGCGGCGTGCGGTAGTCGATGCCGACGACGTCGGCGCCCACCTCGCGCATCGCCGTCAGCAGGTGCTCGGTCCCGGTGCCGAAGTGCACGACCTTGACCCCGAGGTCGGCGACCTGGGCGAGGGCACGCGCGCTCGCGGGCGCCGCGTGCGCGACGTAGTCGGCGGCCGAGAGCGCGCCGGCCCATGAGTCGAACAGCTGCACGGCGCTCGCGCCCGCGAGCACCTGCGCGCGCAGGAAGGCGCCGGTGACATCGGCGGCCCAGTCGGTCAGCGCGGCCCACGTCGCCGGGTCGGCGTGCATGAGCGTGCGCGCGGCGAGGTGGTCGCGCGAGGGCCGACCCTCCACGAGGTAGGCGGCGAGGGTGAACGGGGCCCCGGCGAAGCCGATGAGCGGGGTCCGGCCGAGCTCGGCGACCGTCAGCTCGACCCCGCCCGTCACCGGGGCGAGCGCCGCCGGCGTCAACGGCCCGGCGTCGACCAGGCGCGCGACGTCGTCGGCCGTGCGGATCGGGGCGCCGAGGACGGGGCCGACCCCCGACTCGATGTCGACGTCGACGCCCGCCAGCAGCAGCGGGACGACGATGTCGCTGAAGAAGATCGCGGCGTCGACGCCGTGGCGGCGCACGGGCTGCAGCGTGAGCTCGCTCGCGAGCTCCGGGCGCAGGCACGCCTCGAGCATGCCGGTGCCCTCGCGGGCCGCGCGGTACTCGGGCAGCGACCGGCCCGCCTGGCGCATGAACCAGACCGGAAGGCGCTCGGGGCGGTCGGCGGAAAAGGCGCGAACGACGGCCGAGCCGGCCGTTCTGCCGTCGTTGAGGGGGTGATTCGAAGTCAGGGGCACGCGGGCAATTGTGCCGTCCATTGTCCGGCCTGGTTGAATCGGGGTGCTGTGGTGCTGATGTCATTGATCGCCAGTCACCGCGACCTCGATCTCGACGTGCTCGAGCGGCTCAGTGCCGACGCGCACTCGGTGGGACGAGCCGTCGCGGCGGACGGTGCTGCCCAGACGGGCGCGGTCGTCCTGGCGACCTGTAACCGGTTCGAGATCTACCTCGAGGTCGCCCCCGGGCAGGAGGCGGCGGCCGCGACGGCCGCGACGGCCGTTGTCGCGGCCGCGACGGGGCTGCGGGCGGCCGACGTCTCGGCGCACCTGCGCGTCCTGAGCGGGGACGAGGTGCCCGCGCACCTGTTCGCAGTCGCCGCGGGGCTCGACTCGATGGTCGTCGGCGAGCGGGAGATCTCGGGCCAGGTCCGCCGCGCGCTCACGGCGGCCCGCGCCGACGGGACGACGTCGTCGGGTCTCGAACGCCTGTTCCAGTCCGCCTCGCGGGCCTCCCGCGACGTCGGCACCCGCACGGGCCTCGGCGCGGCCGGCCGCTCCGTCGTCGGCGTCGCGCTCGACCTGGCGGAGCCCGACCTGCCGCCGTGGGCGCAGACGCGGGTCGTGCTCGTGGGGACCGGCTCGTACGCCGGCGCGAGCCTGGCGGCGCTGCGCCGGCGCGGCTGCCGCGGCATCCGGGTCTACTCGCCGTCGGGCCGGGCCGCGGTCTTCGCGCAGGCGCGGGACGCCGTGGCGGTGGCGGAGGGGGGTCTGGCCGACGCCGTCGCGACCGCCGACCTCGTCGTCGCGTGCAGCGGCGCGGCGGGCGGCGTGCTGGACGCCGAGACGGTGGCGCACGCACGCGCCGCGACCGGGCACCCGCGCGTCGTCGTCGACCTCGCGCTGCGCCACGACGTCGAGCCGACGGTCGGGGACCTGCCCGGGGTGCGCCTGATCGACCTGGCCACCGTCCGCGAGCAGGCGCCGCCCGAGCACTCCGAACCCGTCGAGCAGGCGCGCGCGCTGATTCGCGCGGCGTCGAGCGAGTTCGAGTCGGCCCGCGGAGCGCGCGAGCGCGACGCGCTGATTGCGATCGAGCGACGCCGCGTGCTCGGCCCGCTCGAGGCCGAGTCGGCGCGGATCCGGGCCACGGCGCGGCCCGAGGACGCCGCCGACCGCGCGGTCCGCACGCTGCGGCGCCGCACGCGCACCCAGCTGCACGCCCCCACGGTGCGCGCGCGGGCCGCCGCCCGGGCCGGCGACGGTCAGGCGTTCGCGGCGGCGCTCGCCGAGCTCGCGTCGATTCCTTCCCCGCCCGTGCCGCCCACGGCGTAGCGGTCCGTCGGCCTACCGCCCGCTCGGCACCGCCCGGTCGCTGCTGCGCCGGTCGTCACGAGAGGTGCGCCGGGTCATGGTCGGCGGCGGTGCGGGCTCCGGCTCGATCGGCAGGCGGAGCGCGACCAGGTCGGTGAGCTCGGCCGCGGGGACGGTCAGCTCGTACAGTCCGGGGTCGACGCAGGGCATCCCGCGCGAGGAGGCCGCCGCGTCGTCGTCGCTCAGCGACGAGATCCGGGCGATGACGTCCCGGTCGCGGCCCATCCACTGATCGACCATCCGCACGGGCAGGCCGCGCCAGGCCGCCGTGACGTCGAGCTCGAACAGCTCGGTCACGTCCGCTCGCGGCACGACCCGCCGCCAGCGGCCCCGCGCTCCGGGGGCGAAGCCGGGCTCTTCGAGCGGCGGGCTGGCGAGGGCGAGGACGACCGAGCGGCCGCCGTCGACGACGTCGGCGTCCACGAAGCTCCCGTGCCACTGCGCGACCGGGCCGACGCAGCGCGACAGCGCCGGCGCGCTGGGCCGCGGTACCGCCGCGTGCACGACCTGCCAGCCAGCGCCCAGGTCGAGGTAGCGCCCGAGCACGACGAACGAGCCGTCGTCGAACCGGCGCAGCAGCTCGGCGCCGGGCGTCAGTCGCGAGTGCCGCAGCCACCACGGGGGCTCCGGCGCGCCGGGCCGGCCGGGGATGTAGTGCAGCTGCGGTGAGCTCTCGAAGCGCAGGACGTCGAGCCAGGGCGCCCCGGCGTGGAACGGGAACCGGGCCCCCGTGAGCCGGTGCGCCGCGATCAGCTGGTCGGGGGTCACCGCACCCTCGACGTCCACGGCGCGCGAGACGTACCCGGCGACGCGGTCGTTGCCGTCCAGGAGGTAGCCGCGCGTGATCCAGGGGGTGACCACCTTCTCCAGGAGCATGCCAAGCCCCTCTCGCGCGGCGGAAAACAGGCCAAAGCCGACAGTTTGGCAGACGGGAGGCGGGCGCCGCAGCGAAATCGCGGACTCGCTCGAGCCGGGTCGCGGGGCGTCTGCCGAGGGCGAATCCGCTGCCGGCAGACGCGGGCCCGTTCGGGCGCCCCGGGGGGCGACGGTGGAGGCCTGCACCCCGCTCGCGAAAGGAACCCCGCCATGAACCTCGCCCCCGCCGACCGGGCCGACGCCCGCACAGGTCCGCGCGCCCGGCTCGACGCCCCGCCCGCCCCGTTCGACGACCAGCTCGCCGCCCGCCTGCTGCACCAGCGCATCATCGTGCTCGGGGCCGAGGTCGACGACGCGATCGCGAACCGCATCTGCGCCCAGCTCCTGCTGCTGTCGGCCGAGGACCCCCGACTCGACATCGCGCTGTACATCAACTCCCCCGGCGGCTCCGTGAGCGCGGGGCTCGCGATCTACGACTCCATGCGGCTGATCCCGAACGACGTCTCCACCCTCGCGATGGGGCTCGCGGCAAGCGCCGCGCAGTTCCTGCTCTGCGCGGGCACGCCCGGCAAGCGGTTCGCGCTCGCGCACGCGCGCATCCTCATGCACCAGCCCTCGGGCGGCCTCGGCGGCACGGCGGTCGACATCGCGATCCAGGCGCAGAACATGGCGCACGTGAAGGCGACCATGCAGGCCCTGATCGCCGAGCACTCCGGCCAGAGCGTCGAGACGATCGCGCGGGACAGCGACCGCGACCGCTGGTTCACCGCACCCGAGGCCGCGGAGTACGGCCTCGTCGACCGCGTCGTGACCCAGCTCGGCGACGTCCGACCCGACGGCGCCCGGCCGAAGGTAGGCCTGTGATGGCCGGCCACTACACGGTGCCGATGGTCGTCGAGCAGCGGCCGACGGGGGAGCGCACGGCCGACATCTTCAGCCGGCTGCTCTCGGAGCGGATCATCTTCCTCGGCACCGAGATCGACGACGACGTCGCGAACGTCACCATCGCGCAGCTCCTGCACCTGCAGTCGGCCAACCCGGACGACGGCATCAGCCTGTACATCAACTCCCCGGGCGGCTCGCTCACGGCGCTGATGGCGATCTACGACACGATGCAGTTCGTCCGGCCGGAAATCTCGACGTTCTGCATGGGCCAGGCGGCGTCGGCCGCCGCGGTGCTGCTCGCCGCGGGCGCCCCCGGCAAGCGGTTCGCGCTCGAGCACGCGCGCGTGCTGCTGCACCAGCCGTCGGGCGGGGGCGAGGGCACGGTCGCCGATCTCGAGATCCAGGCCCGCGAGGTGCTGCGGCTGCGTGCCGCGGTCGAGCAGATCCTGTCCCGGCACACTGGTCACGCGGTGGACAAGCTCCGGATCGACACGGACCGCGACCGCATCTTCGACGCGCGCGAGGCCGTGGAGTACGGCCTGATCGACGACATCGTCACCTCGGTCAAGCTGACCGACGGTCAGGCCGCCAGGAGGGTCGCGTGAGGGGAGCTGGGGCCCACGAGCGCGGCGCCGTGCCCGGCAACGCGGGGCGCGCCGTCGGCGGCCGCGGCCCGGCGCTCGGTCAGGTCGACCACGATCGCGTGACCTGGCACCGCGTGACCCGGCACCGAGTGACCCGGCACCGCGTTGGCCGGCACCGCGTTGGCGAGCAGCTCCGCGTGCGCCGCGTCGACGAGGTCGATCAGCCGCATGCCCAGGGCGCCGCAGATGGCGATGAGCACCTCGGAGGACGCCTCCTTGCGGCCGCGCTCGACCTCGGACAGGTACGCGACCGAGACGCGCGCCGCGGCGCCGACGTCGCGCAGCGTGCGGCCCTGGTCCTCGCGGCGTGTGCGCAGGATCGCGCCGACCAGGCGGCGCAGGAGCGGCTCGGGTCTCATCCGTGGCTCCCTCCGCCGCGCCGACCAACGTGATCGCTCGAACGTAGCAGCGGCGAGCGCGGCGGAGCCGGCCGCGCCCGTCCGCCGTGCGCGAACGGCCGGGGGCGCGCGGTGAAGTAGTCCATCTGCGGTGAGGTAGTGCCTGTCCTCGGACTACCTCGACCGGCCGCGGTGACGATCAGACCTCGAGGTGGTCGACCAGGTCCGCTGCGAGGCCCGTGTACGTCGCCGGGGTGAGCAGCGCGAGGCGCGCCGCGACGTCGGCGGGCAGGCCGAGGCCCGCGATGAACTCGGCGATGTCGGCGGCGCCGAGGCGCTTGCCCCGCGTGAGCTCCTTGAGCCGCTCGTACGGGTTCTCCATGCCGGTCACCCCGGCGACCGAGGCCGCGCGCATGGCCGACTGGATGGGCTCGCCGAGCACCTCCCAGTTGGCGTCGAGGTCGCGCGCGAGCACCTCGTGGTCGACGTGCAGGCCGCCGAGCCCGCGGCGCACGTTGTCGATCGCGAGCAGCGAGTGGGCGAACGCCGGGCCGATGTTGCGCTGGGTCGTGGAGTCGGTGAGGTCGCGCTGCAGGCGGCTGGTCACCAGGGTCGACGCGAGCGTGTCGAGCAGCGCGCTCGACAGCTCGAGGTTGGCCTCGGCGTTCTCGAACCGGATCGGGTTGACCTTGTGCGGCATGGTCGACGACCCCGTGGCGCCGGGCACCGGGGTCTGGATGAACACGCCCATCGAGATGTAGGTCCACATGTCGGTGGCGAGGTTGTGCAGCACGCGGTTGAACCGGGCGACGTCGCTGTAGAGCTCGGCCTGCCAGTCGTGCGACTCGATCTGCGTGGTGAGCGGGTTCCAGGTGAGCCCGAGGCCCTCGACGAAGCCGCGCGAGACGGCCTGCCAGTCGGTGCCGGGCACCGCCGCGAAGTGCGCGCCATACGTCCCGGTCGCGCCGTTGAGCTTGCCGAGGTACTCGGCCCGCTCGATCCGGCGCAGCTGGCGGTCGAGGCGCGCGGCGAGGACGGCGATCTCCTTGCCGAGGGTCGTCGGCGTCGCCGGCTGGCCGTGGGTGCGCGCGAGCAGCGCCGCGTCGCGGTGCTCGCGCGCCAGGTCGGCGAGCTGGCTGACGAGCGCGCGCGCGGCGGGCAGCCAGACGTCGTGCACCGCCCCGCGCACCATCAGCGCGTAGGACAGGTTGTTGATGTCCTCGCTCGTGCACGCGAAGTGCACGAGCTCGCTCGCGCCGGGCAGCACGGTGCCCGCCCCGAGCGTCGCGGGCGCCGCGGCGAGGCGGTCCTTGAGGAAGTACTCGACGGCCTTGACGTCGTGCACCGTGACCTTCTCGATCGCGGCGAGCTCGGCGACCTGCTCGGCGCCGAACGTCGCGACGACCGCCCGCAGGTAGTCCCGTTCCGCCCCGGACAGGGTCGGCGCGCCGGGCACCGCGCCCGTCGCGGTCAGGTGGATCAGCCACTCCACCTCGACGTGCAGGCGCTCGCGGTTGAGCGCGGCCTCGCTGAGGTGATCCACGAGCGGCGCGACGGCCCCGCGGTAGCGGCCGTCGAGCGGGCCGAGGGCGATCGGCGGCACGGCGTCGGCGAGGGTGACCCGGCCGGGCGTCGCGGCGGGGCTCGCAGGGCGGGTGGACGGGGGCACGGCGGTCTCAGGCACGGCCCCATGGTCCCACGATCGCCCCTACCGCCTCGGGCGCTCGCCGCGCGGTCTCGGCCATCGCGACGCCGGCGAGCACCACCGCGGCGCCGACGAGCTGCACGCCCGACATCGTCTCGCCCAGCACGAGCCACGCGGCGGCCGCCGCGGCGACCGGCTCGATCATCCCGATCAGGCCGGTGCGCGCGGCACCGATCACCGTGAGCCCGGCGAGCACGAGCGTGTACGGCACCACCGTGCCGAGCACCACGATCCAGGCGACGAGCAGCCACAGCGGGGCCGAGCCGGCGAGCGCGCCGGGCAACGCGACGTCGTCGCCAAGGATGGCGGCGTCGAAGGTCCAGGCCGGCTGCAGGACGAGCCAGAAGATGCCCGCGAAGGCGAGCGACCAGGCCTGGGTCGACACGGGGTCGCGGTTCGCGACCAGCCGCTCCCCGAGCAGGTAGTACGTGGCCAGGCAGATCGCGGCGCCACCCGCCGCCGCGAGGCCGACGGCGTCGAGCACGATCCCCGGGCGCACCTGCGCGACGAGCGTCAGGCCGCCCAGGCAGGCCAGCAGCGCCCACCACACGCGGGGGCGCACGGCCTCGCCGCGCACGAACCGCACCCACAGGGCCACGAGCAGCGGCGCGGTGTACTCGATCAGCAGCGCGAGCCCGACGGGTAGCCGCGAGATCGCCACGAGGTAACACCACTGGACCAGGGCCATGCCGACGATGCCGAGCACCGCCATCACGGCCAGCTCGTGCCGGCGCAGCCGCATCCGCCCGCGGAGCACGACGAGCGCGACGGTCATGAGGATCACCGCCGAGCCGACCGAGCGGAGCTCGACGAGGCGCGTCGGGCTCAGCCCCGCCTGCATCGCGAGCTTGGCGACCGTGCCGTTGACGGCGAAGAGCAGGGAGGCGACGGCGACCGCGAGGACGCCGAGCGACGCGGGCCGGGGCGCTGGCGTGGGCACGGACGAGACAGTATCGCCGGCGGCGCGGGCCGGCGAACGCCGTCTCGCGCGCTGCTCACCCACCCCCCGGCCGGCCGCGCGGCGGGTGCGTGCACAGTGGGGACGGCGCGCCGCGGTGCGCCGACGATGCGGCGCCTACGGTGCCGGCATGACCTGGGATCCGGTGGGATGGGCGCCGAGGCCGAGCCCGGAATCCGGTGGGCCGAGCGCGGCGGCGGCGATCGAGCGGGCGGCGGACGCGGTGACGGCGGCGCGGCGGGGGCTCGTCGCGGCCGACGGCGTCGCGTGGTCGACCCCGGCGTCCGTCCGGTACCGCGCGGTGCTGGCCGAGGCAGCCGACGGCGTCCGCCGGGCCGAGGGCCGCCTGGCGGCCGCGCACGGGCTGGCGGCCCGGCACGACGTCGAGGTCACGCTCGCGCGGGACGCCGAGCGGCGGGCGATCGAGGCCCAGGCGCGCGCGTGGCTGCTCGGCGGCCTCCAGTGAACGGCGTCGTCCAGTGCACGGCGTCGCCCAGTGAACCGCGGCCTCCAGTGAACCGCGGCGTCCCATGAACGGCGGCGCCGGGTGAGCGGCGACGGGGAACCACCGCCGCCGAGCGGCTTCACGATCCGGGGCGGCGCCGGCCCGGCCTACGCCGACCTGGCCGAGCTCCGTGGCGCCGCGCGCGCCCTGGAGCGCGCGGCCGAGCACCTGGCCGACGCGGCGGAGCAGGTCGACGCCGGGACGCGGGCGGTACGCCTCGGCGCGGGCGACTCCCCGGCCTCGGCGCAGGTCGCGCTCGCCGCGCTCGCCGACCTGCGGGCGGGGCCGGGCTCCTTGCGGGCGGCGTCCGAGCGCGCGCGGGACCTCGGGCGCGGGCTCCACGCCGCGGCCGACCTGTACGGCCAGGCCGAGGACCGGGTGGGCGCGGCGATGCGGCTGCTGCTGTCCGGCATCGGCACGGCGGTGGCCGACCGGCCCGCGGCGGCCGCGCTCGAGGCGGCGCTGCTCGCGCACGTCACGTTCCGGCTCGGCGCGCTCGCGCTCGGGTGGCGGCTGCTGCGCGGCGGGGGCCTGCCGAGCCCGCGCGAGGTCGTGGTCGCGTTGCCTGCGCAGGAGCTGATGGCGTTCGCCGGCGGGGTCCTGCGGGGTGCCGCCCCGGGCTGGCAGGGCGCCAGCGCCGCGGCGGTCCCCGACGTCGCCCGAACGGCCACCGCCGCGGCGTCGGCGGCGTCGGTCGTCCTGCCGGCGCTGGGCCAGCGCCCGCTGCTGGTCACCGCGCGGCTCGGCGCTGCCTCCGGGCGCCCCGCCCCGACGTCGGCGGCCGACGTGCTCCGCGACCTCGGCGCCCTGTACCCGGCCGCCGGCGGGACCGCGGGCACCGTCGGGATCGAGCGGATCGAGCAGGCCGACGGGCAGCTCACCTGGGTGGTCGCGATCCCGGGCATGCAGACGGGCGCGTTCGGGTGGGGCAGCAACCCGATGGACATGGCCACGAACGTGCGCCTGATGGCCGGGGTGGCCGACGACGGCACGCAGCTCGTGCTGCGGGCGCTCGCGCAGGCCGGGGTCGGCCGGGGCGAGCGCGTGCTGCTCGCCGGGCACAGCCAGGGCGGGATGGTGGCGATGGCGCTCGCGGGCGACGACGCGTTCCGGGACCGGTACCGCGTCGAGGCGGTGCTGACGGCCGGGTCGCCCGCCGGCAGCCAGGCCACGCCTGCCGGGATCCCCGTGCTGCACCTGGAACACCGGCAGGACCTCGTGCCCGCGCTCGACGGCACCCCGGCGCCGGCGGTGTCGACCCGGACGACCGCGATCCGCGACCTGGCCGCGTCGGCCGACCCGGCCGATCGGCTGGCGGCGCGCGACCCGGCGGCCGCGCACCGGATCGGTGCCTACGTGCGCACGGCAGGCGCGGCGTCGACGGCCGGCGCTGCCTCGGTGCGCGCGTGGGAGGCGGCGGCCGATCGGGTGCTCGGAACCCCGGGGACGCCCGCGCGCAGGTGGGAGTTCACCGGCACCCGGCTGGTGCCGGGCGACGCGCTGCGGGTCAGCGGTCCCGGTTCGCGCCCGTGAGGACGCTCAGGACGAAGCTCACGATCGAGATGATGAGGGCGCCGATGACGGCCGTCCCGAAGCTGTCCACGCGCAGGCCCCAGTCCGTCTGCTCGGTGATCCAGGCCGTGAGCATCAGCATGAGGGCGTTCACCACGAGCGTGAACAACCCGAGCGTGAGGATGTAGATCGGCAGCGAGATCAGCACGACGACCGGTTTGACGATCGCGTTGATGATCCCGAACACGAGCGCGATCAGCGCGATGATGCCGATCTGCTGCGCCGTGTCGGCACCGCCGACGATCTCCAGCCCCGACAGCAGCAGCGTGGCGAACCAGATCGCGATGCCGTTGATGATCACTCTCAGCACGAATCCCATGCGGCGATCCTCGCACCTCGCCGCGCGAATGTCTGTGGGTCCGGTGCTGGCTCGGTGGCATGCTGAGCGCCGTGACTGACCCCCGCGTCCCGCTCCGTCCTGCCATCGCCGGGCTGCCCGCCTACGTCCCGGGCGCCCGCGTCCAGGTCGGCGCCGCCGCGTTCAAGCTGTCCTCCAACGAGAACCCGTACCCGCCGCTGCCGTCGGTCGTCGCGGCGATCGTGGACGGCGCCAGCGACGTGAACCGGTACCCGGACATGCACGCGAGCGAGCTCACCGCGGCGGTCGCGGCGTCGCTCGGGCTCGAGGCGAGCTCGGTCGTCGTGGGGTGCGGCTCGGTCGCCGTGCTCGGGCACGTGCTCACGGCGGTCTGCGGCGAGGGCGACGACGTCGTCATCCCCTGGCGGTCGTTCGAGGCGTACCCGATCGCGGTCGCCCTGACCGGCGCCGCGGCGACCCGGGTGCCGCTGGCGGTCGACGGCCGGCTGGACCTGGTTGCCATGGCCGCGGCGATCGGCCCGCGCACGCGCGCCGTTCTCGTGTGCACGCCGAACAACCCGACGGGCCCCGCCGTGCGCGCCGCCGAGCTGGCGACGTTCCTCGCGGCCGTTCCGCCCCACGTGCTCGTCGTGCTCGACGAGGCCTACGTCGAGTTCGTCCGCGACCCCGAGGCACCCGACGCGCTCGGGCTGCTCGCGGAGTTCGCGAACGTCGTCGTGCTGCGGACCTTCTCGAAGGCCTACGGGCTCGCCGGGCTGCGCGTCGGGTACGCGCTCGCGGAGCCGGGTCTCGCCCAGGGCATCCGCGCGGCGACGACCCCGTTCTCCGTGTCCCACCTCGCCCAGGTGGCGGCGCTCGCGTCGCTGGCGGCCCGCGGCGAGCTGCTCGACCGCGTCGACGCGATCGTCGCCGAGCGGGTACGGATGCTCGCAGCGCTGCGGGCGCAGGGCTGGACCGTCCCGGACAGCCAGGCGAACTTCGTGTGGTTGCCGCTCGGTGACCACGCCGACGCGTTCGCCGCCGCCGCGACCCGGGCGGGGGTCCTGGTTCGCCCGTTCGCCGGCGACGGCGTCCGCGTCAGCGTCGGCGAGCCCGAGGCGAACGACCTCGCGCTCGAGGTCGCCCACGACTGGCTCACCAGCGGCCGGTAGGCCGCGACGCTGGGCTACGTCATGAACAGCTGGGCTACTCCATGAACAGCAGCGGCTGCTACTTCATGAACAGCAGCGGCTTGCCCTGGTACTTGTCGTAGGGGTTCGGGTCGGCGTAGCCGCCGTCCCACATGGCGCCAGCAATGTCATTGCCGCCTTCGACCGAGGCGCCGACCAGGCACTGCGTGACCATTCCGGCGCTCTCGTCGAACTCCGTCGGGAACGAGTTCGACTCGCACACGTCCCAGCCGATCATCGTCACTTCCTGAGCGGCCTCACCCTCGGTGTCGACGGGGGAGAACGACGTGTAGTCGGCGCTGTAGGCGACCGCGCCGCCGGAGACCTTGGTCTGCTCCAGGCGGATCAGCGTGATCTTGTACCCCTTGAGCGCGGGGATCTGCTCCAGCAGGAACGCGGCCTCGTCGGCCGATGCCGGCTCGACCGAGACGAGCTTCGTGCTCACGACGGCCGTGATGTCGTCGGAACCGGTGAACTCGTAGGTCAGGGCCTCGCCGATGCCGGCCTTGGTGCCCGGCTCGGACAGCCCGGTTGCGGCCGCGGCCGGCTCCTCGGCGGCGGTGGCCTCCTCGGTCTCCTCCGCCTTCTCCGGCGCCGGCTTGCTGGCCTCGGCGGTGGCCGACTCCGTCGCGGCCGGCTCCTCGTCCGACCCCGAGCAGCCGGTCAGGACGAAAGCGACCGCGAGGATCGCAGCTGCGCTGGGAAGCAATCGGTTCATTGGGGTGGCGCCTCTCGAGGAAAGAAGAACAAGCGATGGGCGTCGGCGCTGACGCACATCAAATGCTATAGCCGGCGCACAGAAAGCGCTATAGCCGTGCACAGAAAACGCTAGTGTGAGTTGGATCGCGCCATTTATTGCGCATAAACCAGCCTATTCGCGGCAGAGCCCATCAATTCGGACCGCGACGCCTGCATCGGGCGCGGCGCCCTGCGCGGCGCGCCGCTGGCGCCGCGGTGGGCCAGGCGATCACACTGGGCCGAGGCGGATGCGAACCTACGCATCCGTAGCCTACGCTGACGTAGGTTCGTATGGACCGCATGCTGTGCGCTTCGGCGCCGCCCGCGCGAAGGAGACACGACGTGAGCCCCACTGGTCACGCAACAGATGTCGACCTGGTCCAGCTCCTCACCCCCGGTGGGCAGCTGCTGGCCCATCCCGACTACACGCCCCGCATCGCCCACCTCGACGCCGCCGCCCGGCGGGGGCTCTACCGCGACATGGTGCTCGTGCGTCGCTTCGACAACGAAGCGACGTCGCTGCAGCGACAGGGCGAGCTCGGGCTGTGGGTCCAGAGCCTGGGCCAGGAGGCGGCCCAGATCGGGTCGGGGCGCGCGCTGCGCCCGAACGACTACGTCTTCCCGTCCTACCGCGAGCACGGCGTCGCGCACACCCGCGGGGTCGACCTCGCCGACATCCTGCGGCTGTTCCGCGGGGTGGAGCACGGCGGCGGCTGGGACCCGGCCGAGCACAACTTCCACCTCTACACGCTCGTCATCGCGGCGCACACGCTGCACGCGACCGGGTACGCGATGGGCTTGCAGCGCGACGGCCTGGTCGGCTCGGGGGACCCTGAGCGTGACGCGGCCGTGGTCGTGTACTTCGGCGACGGCGCCACCTCGCAGGGCGACCTGAACGAGTCGCTCGTGTTCGCGGCGGTGAACAACGCGCCGATCGTCTTCTTCTGCCAGAACAACCAGTGGGCGATCTCGGAGCCCACCACGAAGCAGGCGCGCATCCCGCTTGCCCGGCGCGGGGACGGCTTCGGTATCCCGAACGTGCGGGTCGACGGCAACGACGTGCTCGCGACGTACGCGGTCACGGCCCAGGCGCTCGAGCGCGCGCGGTCCGGCGGCGGGCCGACGTTCATCGAGGCGTTCACCTACCGGATGGGCGCGCACACCACGTCCGACGACCCGACGCGGTACCGGTCGGCGGCCGAGGACGAGTACTGGCGCCAGCGCGACCCGATCGAGCGGATGCGCCTGCTTCTCGAGGGTGCCGGCGAGCTCTCGCCCGCGTTCGCGGCCGAGCTCGAGGCGGACGCGACGGCGCTCGCCGAGCGGGTCCGGGCCACCGTCAAGGGTCTGGGCCGCCCCCCGACGGGGACGATGTTCGACCACGTCTACGGGGCACCGCATGCGATCGTGGACTCCGAGCGGGCCTGGCTCGCCGAGTACGAGGCGTCGTTCCTGGACGGCGCGGCGGCCGAGGGAGGAAGCCACTGATGGGCACGACGGAACGGATGACGTTCTCCAAGGCGATCAACGCCGGGCTGCGGCGCACGCTGGAGACGGACCCGAAGGTCATCCTCATGGGCGAGGACATCGGGACCCTCGGCGGCGTGTTCCGCGTCACCGACGGCCTGCAGAAGGACTTCGGCGCGGATCGAGTCGTGGACACCCCGCTCGCGGAGTCCGGCATCGTCGGTACCGCGATCGGGCTCGCGCTGCGCGGGTACCGACCGGTGCTCGAGATCCAGTTCGACGGGTTCATCTTCCCGGCGTTCAACCAGATCACGACGCAGCTCGCCAAGCTGAGCTACCGCTCCCGCGGCCGCCTGAGCGCACCCGTGGTCATCCGGGTCCCCTACGGTGGCGCGATCGGCGCGATCGAGCACCACAGCGAGTCACCCGAGGTGCTGTTTGCGCACACCGCGGGCCTGCGCGTGGTCTCGCCCGCGTCCCCGGCCGACGCGTTCGTGATGATCCAGCAGGCCGTCGCGTCCCCGGACCCGGTGCTCTTCTTCGAGCCGAAGGCGCGGTACTGGGACAAGGGCGAGGTCGACGTGGCGATCACCGTCACCGCCGACGCCGTCGCGAGCGCCCTGGCCGACGGCGTCGCGACCGACCCCGCGGGCGTCGTCGCGCTCGACCGGGCGCGGGTCGCGCGCGCCGGTACCGACCTCACGATCGCCGCCTACGGCGCGACCGTCTCGACGGCGCTCAAGGCGGCCGAGTCGGCCGCGGCCGCGGGGGTCAGCGTCGAGGTCGTCGACCTGCGCTCGATCTCCCCGCTCGACGCCGAGACCCTGATCGCCTCGGTGCGCAGGACGGGCCGCTGCGTCGTGGTGCACGAGGCGCCGGTGTTCTACGGCACGGGCGGCGAGATCGCGGCGAGGGTCACGGAGGCCTGCTTCTACGAGCTCGAGGCGCCAGTGCTGCGGGTCGGGGGCTTCCACACGCCCTACCCGGTCAACAAGCTCGAGGCCACGTACCTGCCGGGACTCGACCGCATCCTCGACGCCGTGGACCGCGCGATGGCCTACTGACCGGGGCCGACCGACGGGGATCGTTCGACCGGACCGTCCCCGCCCGCCCGCCCGACGCTTCAATTCTGACCGCTGTACTGGGAGCCCTTGTGCCGACGTTCGAGCAGTTCCGCCTTCCCGACGCGGGCGAGGGTCTCACCGAGGCCGAGATCGTCGCGTGGCACGTCGTCGTCGGCGACACCGTCACGGTGAACCAGACGATCGTCGAGATCGAGACGGCCAAGTCGATCGTCGAACTGCCCAGCCCGTTCGACGGCGTCGTCACAGAGCTGCTCGTCGCCTCGGGGGTGACCGTCGAGGTCGGCACGCCGATCATCGTGTTCGACGTCGACCCGACCGGCGCGGCCCCGACCGGCGCGGCCCCGGCCGGCGCGGGCCCGACAGACGCTGCCCCGGCCGCCAGCGGCGGCGCGCCGCCCGCGGTGCCGGCGGCGACGGAGCCGGTCGCTTCTGCCGTGGCGGTGCCCGCGGCGCCGGCCGACGAGGCCAGCGGAGCCGTCCTGGTCGGGTACGGCGTCGCGGGCCAGCCGACCGCCCGCCGCCCGCGTCGGGTGCCGACCCTCGTCGCGCCGTCGGCGGCGATCGCCTCCGCGGGCGCCGTGCGTTTGAACCGGTCCGCGCAGGTCCTGGCCAAGCCGCCCGTGCGCAAGCTCGCGCGCGACCTCGGCGTCGACCTCGACAGCGTGAGCCCGACAGGGCCGGGCGGGATCGTCACCCGCGAGGACGTGCTCGCGATGTCCGCGCAGGGGTCCGCGCGCGCCCTCGCCACCTATGCCGGCGACGACCAGCCGTGGCTCGCGTCGGGCAAGGTCTCGGCCGGCGGCCGCCAGACGCGCGTGCCAGTGAAGTCGGTCCGCAAGCGGACCGCCGAGGCGATGGTCGCGAGCGCGTTCACGGCACCGCACGTGACCGTCTTCCACACCATCGACGTCACGAAGATGATGAAGCTCGTGACCCGGCTGCGCGCCGACAAGGAGTTTGCCGACGTCCGCGTGACGCCGCTGCTGATCACGGCGAAGGCGCTGCTCCTCGCGGTGCACCGGCACCCGGAGATCAACGCGAGCTGGGACGAGTCCGCGCAGGAGATCGTCTACAAGCACTACATCAACCTCGGCATCGCGGCGTCGACCCCCCGCGGCCTCGTCGTGCCGAACATCAAGGACGCGCACCGGCTCGGGCTCAAGGAGCTCGCGCAGGAGATCGCGACGCTCACGGCGACCGCTCGGGCGGGGCGGACCAGCCCGGCGGACATGTCCGACGGGACGATCACGATCACCAACGTGGGCGTTTTCGGCATCGACACGGGCACCCCAATCCTCAACCCGGGCGAGGCCGCGATCCTGGCGTTCGGCGCGATCCGCGAACAGCCGTGGGTGCACAAGGGCAAGATCAAGAAGCGCCTGGTCACGCAGCTCGCGCTGTCGTTCGACCACCGCCTCGTCGACGGCGGGCTCGGCTCGCGCCTGCTGGCCGACGTCGCCGCGGTGCTCGAGGACCCGGCCCAGGCCCTCGTCTGGGGTTGATGCGCTTGATCACCCGCCCCGGGTGCGGCGATACTGCGTTCATGGACGTCACGCGCGCCGCCACGATGATGCGCCTCCACCCGGGGGCTTGATTCGCGCGTTCGTGTGACGCAGAAGGCCCCCGCACCGCGGGGGCCTTCGCTGCGTTGGTCCCCGTCGCCGCCACCGGTGTCTTCACGACACCACGCCCCGGAGGCCACCATGAGCAGCCTGTACATCACCACCTCGATCCCGTACGTGAACGGCAGCCCCCACCTGGGGCACGCGCTCGAGTTCGTCCAGGTCGACGTGCTCGCCCGGCATCGACGACTGCGCGGCGGGGACGTCCGCGTCCAGTCCGGCACCGATGACCACGCGATCAAGAATGTCAGCGCGGCGGCCAGCGCCGGGGTGGCCGTGGCCGACCTGGTCGCGGTGAACGCCGACCGGTTCGTCGACCTCGCGGCGGCCCTCGGTGTCCGAACGGACGCGTTCCTGCGCACGAGCAGCGACCCGCGGCACCCGCCGGGCGTCGTCGCGCTGTGGGAGGCCTGCCGGGCGGCCGGTGACCTCGACCAGCAGGACTACACCGGCCTGTACTGCCCGGGCTGCGAGCAGTTCTACGCCCCGGACGAGCTGACCGACGGCCTGTGCGCGGAGCACCGAGCGCCGGTCCAGGAGGTCACCGAGACCAACTGGTTCTTTCGGCTCTCCCGCTACCGCGACGCGATCGTCGAGCTGATCACGGACGGCCGGCTGACCGTCGAGCCCCAGCAGCGCCGCAACGAGGTCCTCGGGTTCCTCGCCGGCGAGGTCCGCGACCTGTCCGTCTCTCGCCCGTCGACTCGCGCCGGCGGCTGGGGCATCCCGGTCCCCGGCGACCCTGACCAGGTCGTCTACGTCTGGTTCGACGCCCTCACGAACTACCTCACCGGCCTCGGCTACGGCAGCGACGACGCCGACTACCAGCTGTGGTGGGCAGGCGACGTCGAGCGGACCCACGTCATCGGCAAGGGCATCGCCCGGTTCCACGCCGTGTACTGGGTCGCGTTCCTGCTCTCCGCCGGCCTGCCGCTGCCGACCCGGGTCCTGGTGCACGACTACCTCACGGTGAACGGAGCCAAGATCGCCAAGAGCGGCGCCCAGGCCGCCGACCCGGCCGCCGTCGTCGGCGCCTTCGGGGCGGACGCCCTGCGGTGGTGGTTACTGCGCGACCCGGCCCCGGTCGGAACGACCGACTTCACGCCGGAGCGCCTCATCGCCTGCTACAACCGCGACCTGGCCAACTGCCTGGGAAACCTCGCCTCTCGCACCCTGACCCTGTCGGCCCGGGACCGGGCGTGGCACCGGCCCGCCACGACCCGCGTCGGAGCCAGCCTCCGTGCGGCCGCGGCGGCCCTCCCCGCGATCGTTGACGGCGCGCTCGCGCGCTTCGACTTCCGGGCGGCGTGCGAGGCCATCGCAGGACTGGCCGAGGCGGGCAACCGATTCATCGAGAGCGAGGCGCCGTGGCGGCTCGCCACGGCGGCCGACGCGGGCGACCTCGCGGCAGCGGCCAGGTTCGAGGCGGTCATCGACGCGCTCCTCGACCTGTGCCGGGTCGCGGCCGCCGAGCTCGAGCCGTTCGTCCCGGACGGCTCGGCCCGACTGGCCGACCAGCTGGCCGCCGCGGTCACGAAACCGACGCCGGCCTTCCCGCGCATTGCCTCCGCCGGGACCTAGTACCCAGAGGGCGGCGCTCGGCCACTGGTTCCCTGAGGTGCACCCCATCGAGGGTGACCATGCGGATCAGGGCGCTGCGTTGCGCCCTGGGCGTCGGCCAGCAGGCCTGGGAACACACCGCCCGCACTCCGATGCGATGACAGCTGACGACGATGTCAGTGAAAGGCTCCGCCATGTTCACGTTCCGCCAGATCACCGATCCCGTCGCGGGTTCGCTGACCCTCTCCGCGCTGTGCGCCGCGCTGCCCCTGGTGCTCCTGTTCGTCCTGCTCGGGGGGTTCCGGGTCAAGGCGCCCAAGGCCGCGCTCCTGAGCCTCGGGCTCTCGATGGTGCTCGCCGTCGTCGGCTGGAACATGCCGCTGGGCCAGGTGCTGAGCGGGACCGTCGAGGGTGCGTTCTACGGCATGTTCCCGATCCTGTGGATCCTGATCAACGCGCTCTGGGTCTACCGCCTCACCGTCGCGACGCCGTGGTTCGAGGTGCTCGGCCGGACGATCCGCTCGGTCACGAACGACCACCGCATCCTCGCGATCCTCATCGCCTTCGGCTTCGGCGCGCTGCTCGAGTCCGTCGCGGGCTTCGGTGCGCCCGTCGCGATCGCGGCCGCGATGCTCATGGCCGCCGGCATGAAGCCGCTCAAGGCGGCCATCGTGTCGCTCGTGGCCAACACCGCGCCCGTCGCGTTCGGCGCCATGGCCGCGCCGGTCGTCGCGCTGCACGGCGTGACGGGGCTGCCGATCGACGACCTCGCCGCGATGGCCGGCCGGCAGGGCCTGATCTCGCTCATCGTCCCGCTGCTGCTCATCTACGTCGTCGACGGTCGGCGCGGCTTCCGCCAGACCTGGCCCATCGCGCTCGTGGCCGGGCTCGTGTTCTCGCTCTCGCAGTTCGTCACGTCCAACTACCTGGCGCTCGAGCTGACCGACGTCGTCGCCGCCGTCCTGACGGTCGCCGCGGTCCTGCTCATGCTGCGGTTCTGGCAGCCGGCCGAGCTCGTCGGCGGCGACGGCGGCGAGGAGGTCCGGTCCACGCGTTCTGCCGACGCCGACGCCGACCGGCTCGTCGCCGCGGGCCACGCCCCGGTCGCCTACTCCTCTAGCCGGTCGGTGACCGAGGCCTTCGCCGCGGCCGCGACGGCGGGTGCCGGGCCGATCTCGGGCAATGCCCCGCTCGAGCGGACCGAGCGCCCGAGCGGGCGCCACATCCTCATGGCCACTGCCCCGTACCTGATCATCGTGGCGATCTTCTCGGTCGCGATGATCCCGGCCGTCAAGGCCTGGCTCACCGAGATCGGCTCCGTGACGTTCGAGTGGCCGGGACTGGACGTGACGAACGCGGCCGGGGAGCCCGTGACGGCCACGACGTTCCATCTCGACCACCTCAAGGCGACCGGAACGCTGCTGTTCATCGCGGGCCTCGCGACGATGGCGCTGTATCGGGTCTCCCCGCGCGAGGGCTGGCACGTCTACCGCGAGGGCGTCTACCTGCTGCGCTGGACGATCGTCACGGTCAGCACGATGCTCGCACTTTCGTTCGTCATGAACCTGTCCGGCCAGACCGCCACGATGGGCGTCGCGCTCGCGGCGACCGGCGGCTTCTTCGCGGTGCTCTCGCCGGTGATCGGCTGGATCGGCGTCGCGCTCACCGGCTCCGACACGTCGTCGAACGCGCTCTTCGGCCAGCTGCAGGTCAGCGCCGCCCACGAGACGGGCCTGTCGCCCGTGCTGATGGCGGTGTCGAACTCCACGGCCGGCGCGCTCGGCAAGATGGTGTCGCTGCAGAACCTGGCGATCGCGTCCGCGGCTGTCGGGTTGGAGGGCGGAGAGAGCATCCTGTTCCGCAAGCTGCTGTGGTGGAGCCTGGGGCTGCTCGCGGTCCTCGCGGGCTTCGTCTTCCTGCAGTCCACCCCGATCCTCGGCTGGATGGTGCCCTGATGACCCCCGTGACCGTTCCCACCCGGCAGGACCCCCGCATGCTCGACGCGCTCCGCGGCGCCGTGGCCGACCCGGCCCAGGTCAGCACCCGGGCCCTCGACATCCACGCGAACGCGCACGACGCGTCCCACTTCCTGCTCATCCCGCAGGCGGTCGTCGTCGCGAGCAGCGCCGACGAGGTCGGCCGGCTGCTGCGCGCGAGCGCGGCGCAGGGCGTGCCGCTCACGTTCCGCTCGG
Organism: Pengzhenrongella sicca; assembly: GCF_017569225.1. Classification (GTDB taxonomy): domain Bacteria; phylum Actinomycetota; class Actinomycetes; order Actinomycetales; family Cellulomonadaceae; genus Pengzhenrongella; species Pengzhenrongella sicca. The sequence continues at coordinate 4,311,564 of NZ_CP071868.1, read as the reverse complement.
GCGGCACCAGCCTGAGCGGGCAGGCGCTCACGGACGGCGTCCTGGTCGACGTCCGGCGCAACTTCAAGGGCATCGAGGTGCTCGACGGCGGCGCGCGGGTCAGCGTTCAGCCCGGCGTCACGGTCCGGGCGCTGAACGCGCGGCTCGCGCCGTACGGGCGCAAGTTCGGGCCGGACCCGGCGAGCGAGGGCGCCTGCACGATCGGCGGCGTCGTCGCCAACAACTCCTCGGGCATGGCCTGCGGCACCGTCGACAACACCTACCAGACGGTCGAGTCGCTGACAGTGGTGCTGCCGAGCGGCACGGTGGTCGACACCGGCGCCGTCGACGCCGACGCCTCGCTGCGCGCGCGCGAACCCGCCCTGTACGAGGGGCTGGCGCGGCTGTCCCGGCGGATCAAGGACAACCCCGCGTCCGTGGCCACGATCAGGCACCAGTTCTCGATGAAGAACACGATGGGCTACGCCATCAACGCGCTGCTCGACTTCGAGGCGCCGGCCGACATCCTGGCCCACCTCATCGTCGGGTCGGAAGGGACGCTGGGCTTCGTGGCCGGCGCCGTCTTCCGGACGATCCCGCGCCTGACCCAGGTCACGACCGGGCTGCTCGTGTTCGCCGACCTCGAGGCCGCGAACGCCGCGCTGCCCGCGCTCGTCGCCACGGGTGCGGCAACGCTCGAGCTCATGGACGCGCTGTCCCTGCGGGTCGGCCAGTCCCTGCCCGGCACGCCGGGCATCATCATGGATCTCGCGGTGCGCGAGCACGCCGCGCTGCTCGTGGAGTACCACGCCGACTCCCCGGAGCGGCTCGCCGAGCTCGAGCGCGGCGGGCTCGCGCTGATCGACTCCCTGCCGCTCAGCGCGCCGCACGCGTTCAGCGCGGACGCCGCCGCGCGGGCCCAGCTGTGGCACCTGCGCAAGGGGCTCTACGCGGCCGTCGCCGGCGCCCGGGCCCAGGGCACGACGGCGCTGCTCGAGGACGTCGTCGTCCCCGTGCCCGCGCTGGGGCGCACCTGCATCGAGCTCATCAAGCTGTTCGACAAGTACGACTACGCGAACAGCGTGATCTTCGGGCACGCCAAGGACGGCAACATCCACTTCATGCTCACCGACGGCTTCCAGGCCCAGGCCGAGCTGGACCGGTACGCCGCGTTCACCGAGGACATGGTCGACGTCGTGCTCGGCGAGGGCGGTTCCCTCAAGGCCGAGCACGGCACGGGCCGCGTGATGGCGCCGTACGTGCGCCGCCAGTACGGCGACGAGCTCTACGACGTGATGCGCCAGATCAAGGTGCTGTTCGACCCGGCCGGCATGCTCAACCCGGGCGTGCTCATGGACGACGATCCGACGGCGCACCTGCGCCACATCAAGACGGCGCCGCCCGTGGACGAGTCCGTGGACCGGTGCGTGTCGTGCGGGTACTGCGAGCCGGTGTGCCCGAGCCGCAACCTGACGCTGACCCCGCGTCAGCGCATCGTCACGCTGCGCGCGATCAAGCAGGCCACGCTCGACGGCGACGTCGCGCTCGCGAAGGAGCTGGAGAAGGACTGGGAGTACGGCGCGGTGCACACGTGCGCCGTGGACGGGCTGTGCCAGACGGCCTGTCCGGTCAACATCAACACCGCGACGCTGGTGAAGAAGTTCCGCAAGCGCGACGTGAACCCCGTGGTCAAGGGCGTCTGGGGCGCCGCGGCGAAGAACTGGGGCGTCGTCACGCAGGGCGCGAGCCTGGCGCTCGACGTCGTGCGCAAGGTCCCTACCGCGGTGATCCTCCCGCCCGACAAGCTGGCCCGCGCCGTGCTCGGCACCGACACCGTGCCGCTGTACTCGGCCGAGCTCCCGGGCGGCGGCAGCTCGCGCAAGCGGCCGGCCCCGACCGGCGAGCCGCAGGCCGTCTACTTCCCGGCCTGCGTCGGGACGATGTTCGGGCCGGCCACCGACTCGGCGCCCGGCATCCAGCAGAGCTTCGAGCAGCTGTGCGAGCGCGCCGGCGTCACGCTGCTCGTGCCGCGGGGCATCGACGCGCTGTGCTGCGGCACGCCGTGGTCGTCCAAGGGGCTCACGGACGGCCAGGCGACGATGCGCGCGAAGACGCTCGCGGCGCTGCGGATCGCGACCCGGGACGGCGAGCTGCCGGTCGTGTGCGACGCGTCGTCGTGCACCGAGGGGCTGCGTCAGACGATCGAGTCCGACCCGAGCGACCGGCCGATGACCGTGATCGACTCGGTCGAGTTCGCCGTCACGCACGTCCTGCCGACGCTGGGGGGCTACGCCAAGCTCGACTCGCTCGCGGTGCACCCGACGTGCTCCTCGACGCGCATGGGCATGAACGGCGCGCTGGACACCGTCTCGCACGCGGTGGCCGACCGCGTCGAGGTGCCGGAGAACTGGGGCTGCTGCGCGTTCGCGGGCGATCGCGGCCTGCTGCACCCCGAGCTCACGGCGTCCGCGACCAAGGCGGAGGCCGCCGATGTCGCCGCGATGGGCGCGAGCGCGCACGCCTCGTGCAACCGGACGTGCGAGCTCGGCCTGACGCGCGCGACGGGCGAGCCGTACCGGCACGTCCTCGAGCTCCTGGAGGAGCTCACCCGCCCGCAGGCGTCGCCCGCGGGCTGACCTCGGCGGGCTCCTCGGGCTCGGCCGGCTCCGGCCCGGCGGGCTCCTCGGGCCCGGCCGGCTCCGGCGCAGCGACGGGCTCCGCCGCGCCGGCCTCGGCGTCGAGCCGGCCCTGGATCCCGGAGACGTTGCGCAGCGGAAGCTCCGGGAGCAGCGCGGTGAGCACGATGGCGAGCACCATCACGGCCGCGGCGATGAGCAGCACGAGGTCGACCGACTCCGCGAAGCCGACCAGGAACGGCCGGGCCAGGCGCGGGTCGAGCGCGTTGATGAACGACGAGTCGTTGAGCAGCGACGCGGAGCCGCCCGGCGTGCCGGCGAGCATGTCGAGCGCCGGCGCGTTGGCGGGGTCGGCCAGCACGGCCGGGTCGGCGAGCGCCGCCTGGAAGTCCGCCGTCGGGGCGATCTGCCGGAACGCCGCGGCGATCTTGTCGCCGACCGTCGAGAACAGGATCGACAGGAAGACCGCCGTGCCCAGGGTTCCGCCCACCTGGCGGAAGAACAGGGACGACGACGTCGCGACCCCCATCTCCTGCGGGGGCACGGCGTTCTGCACCGCGAGGATGAGCGGCTGCATGCACAGCCCGAGGCCCAGGCCGAAGACGATCGAGAAGCCGCTCACGCTCAGCAGCGTCGTGCCGGGCTCGAGCCGGGACAGCAGCAGCGCCCCGGTCGCGAGCAGGGTCGTGCCGATGATCGGGAAGATCTTGTACCGGCCGGTGCGCGACGTGAGCTGCCCAGCGACGATCGAGCCGGTCATGATCCCGGCGGTCAGCGGGATGAGCGTCAGGCCGGCCTCGGTCGGGGACATGCCCTTGGCGATCTGGAGGTACAGGGGCAGCGTCGCGAGGCCGCCGAACATGCCGAGCCCGATGATGGTGTTGGCCCCCGCGCCGATCGCGAACGTGCGGTTGCGGAAGAGGTAGAGCGGGAGCAGCGCGTCGGCGCCCGCGACGCGCTCGGCGAGCAGGAACAGGGCGATCCCGACCACGCCGAGGCCGTAGCACGCCAGCGCGAAGCCCGAGCCCCAGCCCCAGACCCGGCCCTGCTCGGCGACCACGAGCAGCGGAACCAGGCCCAGCACGAGGGCGAGCGCGCCGGGCCAGTCGATCCGGTGCCGCACCGCGCGCAGCGGCGGCAGGTGCAGCACCCGCGTGATCACGACGAGGCCGATGATGCCGATCGGGAGGTTGACCAGGAAGACCCAGCGCCAGCCGTCGATCCCCAGGATCGTCTCGGTGCCCGCGAAGAACCCGCCGATGACGGGCCCGAGGACGGATGACGTACCGAACACGGCGAGGAACAACCCCTGGTACCGGGCCCGTTCCCGCGGCGGCACGAGGTCGCCGAGGATGGTGATCGCGAGCGACATGAGCCCGCCGGCGCCAAGTCCCTGCACGCCGCGGTACATCGCGAGCTGGTACATCGAGTCCGCGGTGCCGGACAGGAGGGAGCCGATCAGGAACAGCACGATCGCGAGCAGGTAGAGCGGCTTGCGGCCGAAGAGGTCGGACAGCTTGCCGTACAGCGGGGTGGTGATCGTCGAAGTGACCAGGTACGCCGTCGTCACCCACGCCTGCAGCGAGAGCCCGTGCAGGTCGTCGCCGATCGTGCGGATCGAGGTCGCCACGATCGTCTGATCGAGCGCCGCGAGGAACATCCCGATCATCAGGCCGCCGAGGATCGCGAGGATCTGGCGGTGCGTCGGCGGTGCGACGGCGGCCCGAGCCGGGGCGGCGGCCTCGGTGGTTGCTTTGCGCACGGGGCGCCTCTCGTTCGCATCGGGGTGCCCAGAAGTTCCGGACAACGTGTCGCAACGATGCGGCCAGCGTGCGGTATTCCGCCGCCGGCGCCGTGGGGCCCGCGGCGGCGGCCGAGCGCCTACCCTGGCCGGGTGCGGAACCGGTGGAGCGTGCGGCGCCTGATCGCCATGGCGGGCGCGGCCGCGGCGGCCGTGACCCTAGGCGTCGCGTTCTCGGGCGCGGCCGTGCCCGCCGTGCTCCGCGACCCCGGCGCGCTCGTGCGCTGGGGGTTGCCGGTCGTCGAGACGCTCACGCAGCTCGCGGGGGCCGTGACGATCGGCGCGCTCGTGCTGATGGTCTGCGTCCTGCCGCGCCGGGTCGCGCTGGCCGACGGCGCGGCGTCGGCCACCACGCGGCCCTCCTCGTCCCGGCGCGCGCGGACCGTCGTCGACGGGCGGGCGTACCCGGCGGCGGGGACGCTCGCCGGCAGCGCGGCGGCCGCCTGGACCGGGCTGTCGATCGCCCAGCTGATCCTCACCTACGCGAGTGTCGCCGGTCGGCCCGTCGGTGGCGCGACCTTCGGCGCCGAGCTCGGCGTCTTCGTCGGCCAGATCTCGCTCGGGCGCACGCTGCTCGCGGTCACCCTCGTGGCGGCCGCGACGAGCGCCCTCGCGCTCGCGGTGGCCACCCCGACGGGTGCGGCGTGGGCCACCGCGCTCGCGGCCGTCGCGCTCGCGCTGCAGGCGCAGAGCGGTCACGTCGCCGGCGCGGCCAACCACGAGCTCGCCATCTCGTCGATGTTCGCGCACCTCGCGGGCGCCGCCGTGTGGATCGGCGCCCTCGCGGCGCTCGCCGTCCTGGCCCGGCGGCTCGGGGCCGACCTCGGCCCCTCGATCGCCCGCTACTCCCCGATCGCCGCCTGGTGCTTCGTCGCCGTGGCGCTGTCCGGCGTGGTCAACTCGGCGGCCCGGCTCGGGGGGCTCGACGGGCTGGCAACGCGGTACGGCGCGCTCCTGGTGGTCAAGGTCGCGCTGATGGCCGTGCTCGGCGGCCTCGGGTGGGCGTACCGGCGCTCGGTCATCGCGCGGCTCCTCGGGGCCGACGGCGGCACCCGCGCCGGCCAGGCTCGCTCCGCCGCCGCCGCGACACGCGTGCTCTGGCGGCTCATCGCGGTCGAGCTGTTCGTGATGGGTGCCGTGTCCGGAGTCGCCGTCGCGCTCGCGTCGACCGCCCCGCCCATCGCGATCGCGCCGCCGATCGACCCGACCCCCGCCGAGCTCGTCACGGGCCACGTCCTGCCGCCTGAGCTGACGACGGCGCGGTGGCTGACCGAGTTCCGATGGGACGTGCTGCTCGCGGGGGCGTGCCTGGCCGGCGTCGTGGTCTACCTGCGCTGGGTCCGACGGCTCCGCGCGCGGGGGGACGCCTGGCCCCCGCTGCGGACCGCGTCGTGGCTCGTCGGCATGCTCGTGCTGGCCTGGATCACCTCGGGCGGCGCGGCGACCTACGGCCACGTCCTGTTCAGCGCGCACATGGTCCAGCACATGGTGCTCGCGCTGGTCGTGCCGATCTTCCTGGTGCTCGCGGCGCCGGTGACCCTCGCCCTGCGCGCCCTGCCCGGCCGGCCGGACGACTCGCGCGGCCCGCGCGAGTGGATCCTCACGCTCGTCACCAGCCACGTCGCGCAGTTCTTCGCGAACCCGCTGGTCGCCGCGGTCAACTTCGCGGGCTCGATGGTGGTCTTCTACTACACCGACCTGTTCGAGTACTCGCTGCGGTACTACGCCGGGCACCTCGCGATGGTCGTGCACTTCACGCTCGTCGGGTACCTGTTCGCCAACGCCCTCATCGGGATCGACCCGGGGCCGCGGCGGCCGGGCTACCCGCAGCGCCTGCTGCTGCTGTTCGCGACGATGGGCTTCCACGCCTTCTTCGGCATCACCCTGGTCAGCTCGACGACGCTGCTCGTGGCCGACTGGTTCGGGCTGACGGGGCGCCCCTGGGGCGTGTCCGCGATCGAGGACCAGCAGATCGGGGGCTCGATCGCCTGGGGCATCGGGGAGCTCCCGACGCTCGCGCTGGCGCTCGTCGTCGCGTTCTCCTGGTCGCGGTCCGACGAACGGACCGCGCGCCAGCGCGACCGCCGGGTCGACCGCGACGGCGACCTCGAGATGGACGCCTACAACGCCGAGCTCGCGCGGATCGCCGAGCGCGACGCGCGCCAGCCCGACCGGCCGTAGCCTGCGGCCATGAGGCGAGAGGAGATGACGGTCGTCGAGCGGGTGCCCGGACGGGCCGGCGAGCTGGTGCTGCGGCGCGGCGGCGGCCACTTCGAGATCGTGGCGAACGGTGTCTTCCTGATGGACACCCGGGGCGGCCGGTCCGAGCGGTTGCACGTCACGGCGGCCGCCGACGCGATGCCGGCGCCTGGCCGGATGATGATCGGCGGGCTCGGCGTGGGCTTCTCGCTCGCCGCCGCCCTCGCGCACCCCCGCGTCAGCGAGGTGCACGTCGTCGAGCGGGAGCCCGCCGTCGTGCACTGGAACCGCGGGCCGCTGGCCGCCGTGAACGGCGCGGCGCTGCGCGACCCGCGCGTGCGGGTCGCCGAGGCCGACGTCGTCGACTGGCTCGCCGCCGCCACCGACGGCTCGCTCGACGCGATCTGCCTCGACGTCGACAACGGGCCCGACTGGCTCGTGTCGCCCGGGAACGCGTGGCTGTACTCGGGGGCCGGGCTCGCGGCCGCGGCGCGCGGGCTCGCGCCCGGCGGTGCGCTGGCGATCTGGAGCGCGGCGCCGTCGCCCGCCTTCGTCGCCCGGATGTCGGAGCACTTTGCGCACGTGCAGGTCACGGACGTCCCCGAGCTCGCCGCGACGCGGGGCGACCCCGACGTGATCGTGCTGGGCCGACGCCCGGAGTGAGGCCCCCGCGCGTCGGGCCCGCGTGGTAGGACGGACCGATGAGCACAGAGCCCCCCGCACGCGGCAGCGCCGAGCCGACGCCCGAGCCCGAGTCGCCGACGCCGTTCCACGACCTCGCCCGCTACGTCGCGCTCCCGCGGGTCTCCGGCCTGGCGCTGTCGCCGGACGGTCAGCGCCTGGTGACCTCCGTCGCGACGCTCGACGACAAGCGCGTGACGTACGGCTCCGCCCTGTGGGAGGTCGACCCGACCGGCTCCTTCGGGGCCCGGCGGCTGACCCGGTCGAGCGCGGGGGAGCGCGGCGCCGCGTTCACCGCCGCGGGCGACCTGCTGTTCACCTCGGCGCGCCCCGACCCGGCCGCGAAGGCACCGGCCGAGGACGCGCCGTCGGCGCTGTGGCTGCTGCCCGCCGACGGCGCGGAGGCGCGCGTGCTCGCGACCCGGGCCGGCGGCGTCGGGCAGCCCGTCGTCGCCCGGGACGTGCCCGTGCTGCTCGTGACCGCGGACGTGCTGCCGTCGGCGCGGGACGCGGCGCACGACGAGAAGCTGCACGCGGCCCGCAAGGACGCGAAGGTGTCCGCGATCCTGCACACGGGGTACCCGGTGCGGTACTGGGACCAGGACCTCGGGCCGGCGACCCCGCACCTGCTCACGGCGCCGCTGCCGGCCGTGGCGCTCGAGGGCGCTGCCGGCGAGCCCGATCCGCACGTCGAGCTCACGGACCTGACCCCCGGCGTCGGCGCGGCGCTGACCGAGACCACCGCCGCGCTCGCGCCCGACGGGTCCGTCGTGGTCACGAGCTGGCTGCGGCCGCTCGCGCGCGGGGCCCAGCGGTCGGTGCTCGTCGCGATCGACGTCGCCACGGGCGAGCGGCGCACCCTCGTCGACGACGACGGCGCGGACGTCGCGAGCCCCGTCGTGTCCCCGGACGGGGCCTGGGTCGCGTTCACCCGCGAGTCGATCAGCACGCCGCACGAGGCGCCGCGGGTCACGCTCGCGGTCGTGCCGCTCGGCGGCGGCGCGTGGCGCACCCTCGCGCCCGACTGGGATCGCTGGCCGCAGGGTGCGCAGTGGCTGCCCGACTCGAGCGCGCTGCTGGTGGTGGCCGACGACGACGGCCGCTCGCCCGTGTTCCGGATCGACCTCGCCACCGCCGCCGTCGCGCGCGTGACGAGCGACGACGCCGCGTTCACGGACCTGCAGATCGACCCCGGCGGCCAGGTGGCGTACGCGCTGCGCACGTCCTACCTCGCGCCCGCGCACCCCGTGTCGATCGACCTCGCGGCCGCCGCGGGCGGGCCGGTCGAGGCGGTCGCGCTGCGCGGGCCCGCAGCCGCGCCGACCCTGCCCGGCACGCTCGAGGAGATCGAGACGACGACGCCCGACGGCGCGCGGGTGCGCGCCTGGCTCGCGGTGCCGCCGGCGCCGGCTGAGGCGGGCCCGGCGCCACTCGTGCTCTGGATCCACGGCGGCCCGCTCGGGTCGTGGAACGCCTGGTCCTGGCGCTGGAACCCGTGGCTGCTCGTGGCGCGCGGGTACGCCGTCCTGCTGCCGGACCCGGCCCTGTCGACCGGGTACGGCCAGGACTTCGTCCAGCGCGGCTGGGGGGCGTGGGGCGGCGCGCCGTTCACCGACCTGATGGCGATCACGGACGCCGCGTGCGCCCGGGCCGACATCGACGAGACCCGCACCGCGGCGATGGGCGGCTCGTTCGGCGGCTACATGGCCAACTGGGTCGCGGGCCACACGGACCGGTTCCGCGCGGTTGTCACCCACGCGAGCCTGTGGGCGCTGGACCAGTTCGGCCCCACGACCGACGTGGCGTACTACTGGGCGCGCGAGATGACCGACGAGATGGCGCTCGCGAACTCCCCGCACCGGTTCGTCGAGCAGATCCGCACCCCGATGCTGGTGGTGCACGGGGACCGGGACTACCGCGTGCCGATCGGGGAGGGGCTGCGGCTGTGGTTCGAGCTGCTGTCGAAGTCGCAGCTTGCGGCCGACGACGACGGCGTCACGCCGCACCGGTTCCTGTACTTCCCCGACGAGACCCACTGGGTGCTCAGCCCGCAGCACGCGATCGTCTGGTACCAGGTGGTGGACGCCTTCCTGGCTCGACACGTGCTCGGTGAGGAGCGCGACCTGCCGGAGGTCCTCGGCTAGCCCCACGCCCAGAAATCGCGGGAGGCGGTCGGGCGGGTCACACTCGGGGGTGACGCCGGGATCCTCCCGGTCGCGACGAAGGAGTGCGACGTGGGTATCGGTGGCGGCATCTTCCTGATCGTGGTGGGCGCCATCTTGGCGTTCGCCGTGCAAGACAGCGTCGAGGCGGTCGACCTGACCGCGGTCGGGTACATCTGCATGGCGGCCGGCGCGCTCGCCCTCGTGATCTCGCTGGTGATCAGCTCGCAGCGCGCGAACACCACGCACCGCGAGGTCGTCGAGCGCCACGACGACACCCGGCCCGCGCCGGCGGGGGCTGCGCCCGTGGCTGCGCCGCCGGTGGCGGCTGCGCCGGTGGCTGCCCCGCCTGCGACGATCCCACCTGCGACGATCCCGCCCGCGACGGCGCCGCCCACGCAGCCCTAGCGGGCCACGGGCTCAGGCCCGGGCGGCCGCAGCGATCTCGTTGGCCAGGTCGGCCGGCCGGGAGAACATCGGCCAGTGCCCCGTCGGCAGGTCCACGTACGTGACGTCCAGCGAGCCGAGCTCGGTGTGCAGCGGCGGGCCCGGGTGCGCGAGCGTCTTGAGCACCTCGGCCGGCAGGCTCGTGCAGATCGCGGTCACGGGCACGTCGAGCCGGCGCGGGTCGGTCAGGTGCACGGGCTCGCGGGCGACCCGGGCGGGCTGCGGCACGGCGCGTGCGGCGAACTCCGCCCGCGCTGCGTCGTCGAGGCCCGCCGCGCTCGACCCGTTCGCCTCCAGCTCGTCCCAGGGCGGCAGCGGCAGGTCGACCGCGCTGGCGGGCAGGTCCGGGAACAGCGCGGCGCCGTCGACGAGCGGGCCGCTGTCGACGTAGACCACGCGCCGGATCCGGTCGGGCAACTGGTCGACCACCGTCTCGACGACGGCGCCGCCGCCGCTGTGCCCGACAAGCACGACGGGCGTGGGCAGCCGTTCGACGAGCTCGCGCACGGCGCGTTCGTGGTCCGCGCGCGTGATGGCGGACCGGTCGGCGTCGACGCTCTCGAGCCCGGGCAGCGTGACGGCGTGCGGGACGAGGCCGGCGGCGCGCAGCGGCCCGACGACGTCGTCCCACGCCCACGCGCCGAGCCAGAATCCGGGGACGAGCACGACCTGGATCGGAGCTTCTGCGGTAGTCATGGACCCATCGTGCCGGGCGCCCGGTGACACCGGTCTGTCACCATGGGTGGAGGGAACGCGGGGCAACCGGACGGAGGGGTCATGAACCGGACCGAGCGGCTGTACGCGATTCGCGAGGAGCTGCGCCGGGCGGGCCCCGGCGGCCGCACGGGTGGCCGGCTCGCCGCGCTGCTCGAGGTCAGCCCGCGCACGATCAAGCGCGACATCGCCGCGTTGCAGCAGGCGGGTGCGCCCGTGTGGGCGCAGGCCGGACCCGGCGGGGGCTACGTGCTCGCGGCGTCCGCGAGCCTTCCGCCCGTGAACTTCTCGCCCGGGCAGGCGGTCGCGGTGGCGGTCGCGCTCGCCGCGCTCGCGCCGGGCAGCCCGTTCGCGGTCGACGGCGCGGTCGCCCGCGGCAAGGTCTTCGACGCGCTCGCCCCGCCGGACCGCGCGCGGGCGCACGACGTCGCGGGGCGCGTCTGGTTCGCGGGCACCGGGCCGGTCGGTGGCTCGGGTCCTACGAGCGGCCCCGGTCCGTCGTTGCGCCCGAGCCCGAGCGTGCTCCGGGTCGCCGAGCAGTCGCTCTTTCGCGGTCTCGTGGTCGCCCTGCGCTACCGCGACCGGTCCGGGGTCGTCACCAACCGCACGGTCGAACCCGTGCTGCTCGCCCGGACCGAACAGGGGTGGTACCTCGTCGCGTGGTGCCGGGACCGGCTCGCGGTCCGGTGGTTCCGGCTGGACCGGATCGAGCGGGCGGATCTGACCCGCGAGCCGTACGAACCGCGCCCGGTCGCCGACGTCGGCACCCCGCCGGCCGACTCCGCCCCCGCGCTGTCTCGGCCCTGATCGAGCGCATGTGGGTGCCCGCGGCCAGAATCGGACCACCGAGACGACAGGGGGCCCCGATGGACCAGGCGGCAGCACGGGCGATCAAGCGGCAGCTCACCGGGTACGTGAGCGAGCTGCTGGCGGCGCGGGTCGAGGCGAGCGCCGCGCGCGGGACGGACGCGCCGTCGGCGGCGGGCGTCTCGCTCGGACTCGCCCCGCTGCCCGACGGCGGATTCGGGGTCGCGGTCCGCTACCGGCTGGGCGTGCCCGCGGCACGCATGGTCGCGCGCCGGGTGACCGAGCAGGTGGGGCCCACCGTGGACGTGCGCCGCACGGGCCGGATCAGCCCCCTCGCGCAGCGCGTGGCGGGGCCGCGGCCGCCGGTCGTGACCGCGCGCGCGGCCGGCGAGACCGGGCGGGTCCGGCCGCTGCGGCCGGGCGTCTCGATCGCGAACGTCGCCGTGACGGCGGGGACGCTCGGCGCGTTCGTCCGCGTCGACGGGCTCGTGCACGCGCTGTCGAACTACCACGTGCTCGTCGGCTCCCCGGCGGGCACGGTCGGCGACGCCGTGCTCCAGCCCGGACCGGCGGATGGCGGCCGGGATCCGCGGGACCGGGTCGGCGCGCTCGCCGCGTTCGCGCCGCTCGAGGCCGGCCGCACCGCGCTGGTCGATGCCGCGGTCGCCCGGCTCGCCGACCCGGTCGTCGACCTCGACTACCCGGCCGGGCCGATCACCACGACGGCGGTGGTGCTCGGCGCCGAGGAGGTCGAGAAGATCGGCCGCACGACCGGGGTGACGCGCGGGCGGGTCACCGCGATCGAGCTGGACGACGTCGTCGTCGGCTACGGCGACGGGCTGGGGGAGCTGCGGTTCGACGACCAGATCGAGGTCGAGGGGATCGGGGCGGGGGCGTTCTCACGCGGCGGCGACAGCGGCTCGCTCGTCTACCGGGTCGGGGAAGCCGGCGGCACCGGCGGCGCGGCGGCGGTGGGCCTGCTCTTTGCGGGCAGCGAGACGGGGGGCGAGAATGGGACCGGGCTGACGTACGTCAACCCGATCCGCACGGTCCTGGACCTGCTGGGGGCCGAGCTGGTCGGGTGAGCGGTCGCCCGCCGACCGGCCCACCCGGGGCCCGGGGGGCCGAGGTGCGCGAGGCGAGGTGCGCGATGGCAGAGCTCGAGCGGGCCCGCGCGGCGAAGGAGCGGCTGCGCGCGCAGCTCGCGGGCCGCCGGGGGATCGCCGGCATCGGGATCACCCGGACCGACGACGGCTTCGGGCTGCAGGTGAACGTGGCCGCCGGGGCGGACGGCGCCGGGCTGCCCGCCACGATCAACGGCGTCGCCGTGCGCGTGCAGCTCGCCGGCACGATCGTCCCGCTGCGCGCTGGCGCCTGACCGCCCCGATCCGCCTGCGCGATCCCCCACGCGCTATCCGCCCGGCCGGGCGTCCGCGCGGGCATCGCCGCGACGTCGGCGAGGATGGGTGTCGTGACCTCGCCCCGACTGCTCCCCCGCGTCCGCGCCTCCGAGCTCGTCGGGCGCGGCTGGCTCAACACCGGCGGTCGCGCCGTGACGCTTGCGGAGCTGCGCGGCAGCATCGTGCTGCTCGACTTCTGGACGTTCTGCTGCATCAACTGCCTGCACGTGCTCGACGAGCTCCGCGACCTCGAGCGCGAGTTCGCCGACGCGCTCGTCATCGTGGGCGTGCACTCGCCGAAGTTCGCGCACGAGGGCGACCCGGCCGCGCTCGCGGCCGCCGTCGAGCGGTACGAGGTGCGGCACCCCGTGCTCGACGACCCCGAGCTCGTGACCTGGTCTGCGTACACCGCCCGGGCCTGGCCGACGCTCGTCGTCATCGACCCCGAGGGCTACATCGTGGCCCAGCTGGCCGGCGAGGGGCACGCGCACAACCTGTCGATCCTGATCGGCGACCTGGTGCGCGAGCACGAGGCGAAGGGCACGCTGCGCCGCGGCGACGGCCCGTACGTGGCCCCCGCGCCGGCGTCTGGCACGCTGCGGTTCCCGGCCGCGGCGATCGCGCTGCCCGGCGGCACCTTCCTGGTCGCCGACGCCGGGCACCACAGCCTCGCCGAGCTCGCCGCCGACGGCGAGACGCTCGTGCGGCGCATCGGCTCGGGCGAGCGCGGGCGGGTCGACGGCGGCCCCCAGGCCGCCCGGTTCAGCGAGCCGAACGGGCTGTGCGCGGTGCCGGCCGAGCTGCGCGCCGCGCTCGGGTACGACGTCGTGGTCGCCGACACCGTCAACCACGCGCTGCGCGGGCTTCGGCTCGCGGACGGCGCCGTCACGACGCTCGCCGGCACGGGCTCGCAGTACCTCGTCGGCGGTCCCGACAACGGTGACGACGCCGCGGACGCCCCGCCGTGGCGCCCGCTCGACGCGCGCGCCGTGCGGCTGTCCTCCCCGTGGGACGTCGTGTGGTCGCCGGCCGCGGAGGCTTTCGTGATCGCGATGGCCGGCAGCCACACGCTGTGGGTGTTCGACCCGGTCGCGGCGACGGTGCGTCGCCTCGCCGGGACGATGAACGAGGGGCTCGAGGATGGCCCGCTCGCGCAGGCCTGGTTCGCGCAGACGTCCGGTCTGGCGGTCGACGCCGGCGGCCGGATCTGGCTCGCCGACTCCGAGGTCTCGGCGCTGCGGTACGTCGACCTGGAGGTGGGTGGGGTCGGCACCGAGGGTGTGGTGGGCACCGCCGTGGGCGCGGGCCTGTACGACTTCGGCTTCCGGGACGGAGCGGCGCCGCAGGCGCTGCTGCAGCACCCGCTCGGGGTCGCGGTCCTGCCCGACGGCTCGGTCGTCGTCGCCGACACCTACAACGGCGCGATCCGCCGGTACGCCCCGGCGGCCGACGGCGGCCCGGCCCAGGTCACGACCCTCGCGCGCGACCTGGCCGAGCCGAGCGGCGTCGTCGTCCTGTCGACGGGCGCCGCGGGTGGTGCCGGCGGGACGAGCGCGGGGGTCGAGCTGCTCGTGGTGGAGTCGGCCGCGCACCGGCTGACCCGGATCCGGCTGCCGCAGGGGCTCGCCGGCGAGATCCTGGACGCCGGCGCGCACCGCACGCAGCGGCCGGTCACGGAGGTCCCGTCCGGGGCGCTGCGGCTCGAGGTCGTGTTCGCGCCCGCCGCGGGCCAGAAGTACGACGACCGGTACGGGCCGTCGACGCACCTACGCGTCTCCGCGACGCCGCCGGGGCTGCTCCTGGCCGGCGCGGGCGACGGCGTCGACCTCGTGCGCGAGCTGCGGCTCGACCCGGACGTGGCCGGGGGAGTGCTGCACGTGACCGCGAAGGCGGCGAGCTGCGACGCGGACCCAGCGATCGAGTACCCCGCCTGCCACCTCAACACGCAGGACTGGGGCGTGCCGGTGCGGGTGGTCACCGGCGCCGAGCCGACCCTCGTCCTGCCACTGCACGGCTGACGGCCTGCGGCGCCGCGCGGCTCGGACCGGCTCAGGCCAGCGCGGGCACCCGGGCGCCGACCGCGCGTAGCACGAACGCCTCGGTCGCCTCGAGCGTGTGCTCACGCGCGGGGCCGTCTGCCGGAACGCCGCGTCCGGTCAGGCACGCGTGCACCAGCGAGACCGTCGTGTCGAGGTCCTGCTCGGGAAAGGCGCCCGAGGCGATCCCGGCCGCCACGATCCGGCGCAGGATCGCCTCGACGTCGACGGCGTGATCGCGCAGCCGCGGGCGGGTCCCGCGCGAGAGCATCGGGCGCAGGTCGGTGCCGGAGCCGGGGTGGAAGGCGTGGGCCAGCTGCGTCTGCTGGCGGACGTAGGTCCTGACCTGGGCGACGGGGTCGGTCACGCCGCTCAGCGCGGCCTCGAGCGCCTCGACGTACTGCTGGGTCTCGTGCGCGATGAACTCGAGCAGCAGCGACTCCTTGTCCGCGAAGTGGTTGTACACGGCGGTGCGCCCGATGCCGGCCGTCGCGGCGATGTCCGCGAGCGTGATCGCGTCGAACCCGCGCTCCGCCATGAGCGAGGCGAGGGCGGCGAAGAGCTGCTGGCGCGTCCGGACCCGGTGCTCGTGCAGGGAACCGCCGATGATCTTGGGCATGCTGACACTGTCTCACGATCCGTCAGCACCTGCGCCGGGCGACGGCGATCCGTCCGGGCTAACCTTCGGGAGAAGCCCCACCGGGACACCGTCGTCGAGGGGATTGGTCGCGTGCGCACAAATCCGTGGGTCGCCTGGCCCGTCGGGTCGGACCCGGCCGCGCTGGCGGTCGACCTGCGCGCGGCGCACGAGCGCTTCCTGACCGGCCCGACCGGACCGGCGCGGCTCGCACCGGTGCGCCGGGTCGTGCTCGACTCGTGGCTGCGAAGCCGGCGCAGCGGCGTGGACCCCGAGCGGGTGAGCCCGCCCGTCGACCTCACCGGTCCGGACCTCGCCGCGTATCGGCGCGAGCACGTCCTCGCGCCGCTCATGCCCATCGTGCGTCGGCTCCTGCTCGACGGCGCGGAGTCCGACGGGCTCATCATCGCGCTGGCGGACGAGACCGGCCGGCTCCTGTGGGTCGACGGCGACCGCGCGGTGCGGCGCGACGTCGAGCGGGTCGGCTTCGTCGCAGGGGCGCGCTGGGGCGAGCGCGACGCTGGCACGAACGCCCCGGGGATCGCCCTCGCGACCGACCACGCCGTCCAGGTGTTCGGGGCCGAGCACTTCACGCGCTCCGTGCAGCAGTGGAGCTGCTCGGCGGCGCCGGTGCACGACCCGGTCACGGGCCGCACGCTCGGCGTGCTCGACGTGACCGGGCGCGACCCGGCGGCCTCGCCCCAGATGCTCAGGCTCGTGCGGGCCACCGTCGCCGCGATGGAGTCCGAGCTCGCCGTGCGTGCGCTCCGGTCCCTGCTCGCCAGCAGTCCGGCCGACCCGGCGCCGTGGCCGACGGCGCGGCTCGAGGTGCTCGGGACGTCGTCCGGCGCGCTCGTGCGGGGCGGGCAGCGCCAGCCGCTGACGCTCCGGCACGCCGAGCTGTTGCTGCTGCTCGGCGCGCGCCCGCGCGGGACGACGGGCGAGGAGCTCGCGGCGCTGCTCCACCCCGGCACCCTCTCGGCCGTGACCGTGCGGGCCGAGGTCTCCCGGTTGCGCCGCGCCGTCGGGCCCCTGCTCGGCCCGTCGCGGCCCTACCGGCTGGCGGCCCCCCTGCGAACGGACGTGGACGAGGTCCGGCAGCGGCTCGCGCGAGCCGACGTCGCCGGCGCGGTCGAGGCATACCGCGGGCCCGTGCTGCCGCGCTCGCAGGCGCCGGGCGTGCAGGCCCTGCGGGACGAGCTCGCCGCGGAGCTCCGGACCGCGCTCGGCCGCAGCACCGACGTCGGCGCGCTCGAGGCCTGGACGCTGAGCCCGGCCGGCGCCGACGACTGGGCCGCCTGGCGGCGCCTCGTGCAGGTGCAGGCCGAGGGAAGCCCGGGGTGGCTGCGGGCGCGTGCCCACGTGGACGTGCTCGACCGCGAGCTGGCGGGCCCGCCGGCCCGCGCCGGCGCGGCCCGGACCGCCGCGGCCCGGATCGCCGCGGCCCGGACCGGCCCCGCCGGCCGTGCAACGCCCGCGCAACGTCCGTAGGCCTAACGTCCCGATTCGTGGCACGCCGCAACGGTGCGGCGCCCCGGGAACCGCGAGCTTGGCGGCCCGGAACACCTGCCTGGAGGATCTACATGACTGTGTACGCAGCACCCGGCCAGCCCGGCAGCCTCGCGACGTTCCGCCCGCGGTACGACCACTGGATCGGGGGGGAGTACGTCGCGCCCGCCGCGGGCCGCTACTTCGAGAACCCGACGCCCGTCACGGGCCGCACCTTCACGGAGGTCGCCCGGGGCGACGCCGCCGACATCGACCGGGCGCTCGACGCCGCGCACGGCGCCGCGCGGACGTGGGGCAAGACGACCGCGACCGAGCGGGCCGTCATCCTCAACAAGATCGCCGACCGCATGGAGGCCAACCTCGAGATGTTGGCCGTCGCCGAGACCTGGGAGAACGGGAAGGCGATCCGCGAGACGATCGGCGCCGACCTCCCGCTCGCGATCGACCACTTCCGCTACTTCGCCGGCGCGATCCGCGCGGAGGAGGGCTCGATCTCGCAGATCGACGAGGACACGATCGCGTACCACTTCCACGAGCCGCTCGGCGTCGTCGGCCAGATCATCCCGTGGAACTTCCCGCTGCTCATGGCGATCTGGAAGCTGGCCCCGGCGCTCGCGGCCGGCAACGCCATCGTGCTCAAGCCCGCGGAGCAGACGCCCGTGTCGATCCTGGTGCTGATGGAGCTCATCGCCGACCTCCTCCCGCCGGGCGTGATCAACGTCGTGAACGGGTTCGGGGTCGAGGCGGGCAAGCCGCTCGCGTCCTCGCCGCGGATCCGGAAGATCGCGTTCACCGGCGAGACCACCACGGGCCGGCTGATCATGCAGTACGCGAGCCAGAACCTCATCCCGGTCACGCTCGAGCTCGGCGGCAAGAGCCCGAACATCTTCTTCGGCGACATCGCGCGCGAGCAGGACGCGTTCTACTCCAAGGCGCTCGAGGGCTTCACGATGTTCGCGTTCAACCAGGGCGAGGTCTGCACGGCCCCGTCCCGCGCGCTCATCCAGGACTCGATCTACGACCAGTTCCTGGGCGACGCCGTGGCCCGCACCCGGGCGATCAAGCAGGGCAACCCGCTCGACACCGAGACGATGATGGGCGCGCAGGCGTCGAACGACCAGCTCGAGAAGATCCTCAGCTACGTCGAGATCGGCAAGGCCGAGGGCGCCAAGCTGGTCACGGGCGGCGAGCGGGCCCACCTCGAGGGCGACCTCGCCGGCGGCTACTACATGCAGCCGACCATCTTCGAGGGCAAGAACTCGATGCGGATCTTCCAAGAGGAGATCTTCGGCCCCGTGCTCGCGGTGACGAACTTCTCGGACTACGACGACGCGCTGGGGATCGCGAACGACACGCTCTACGGCCTCGGCGCCGGCGTGTGGTCGCGCGAGGCCAACCTCGCCTACCGGGCCGGCCGGGAGATCCAGGCCGGCCGCGTCTGGACCAACTGCTACCACGCCTACCCCGCGGCGGCGGCGTTCGGCGGGTACAAGGGCTCTGGCATCGGCCGCGAGAACCACAAGATGATGCTCGACCACTACCAGCAGACGAAGAACCTGCTGGTCTCGTACTCCGCCCAGCCGGACGGCTTCTTCTAGCCGCGCGGGATCTGCCACGGCGGGATCTGCCACGGCGGGATCTGCCGCACGGGATCTGCCGCCGCGGGATCCTCCGCCGAGTGTGACGTTGTGTCCCCCGTTCACGCGCGCGGGCGACCACACCGTCGCACTCGGCGGACGGGACCGGCGGACAGAGCCGAGACGGAGCTCGAACGGAGCCGGGAGTGGAAGGGGTGTCGGGAGTGGGAAGGGTGGGGTCGATGGACGACGACCGCGCGGCGCCGGGCGGGGTCGTGCCCGATGGGGTGCCGGCGCTGCCGGAGCGGGTCGCCGTGACGGCCGCCGCGGCGGACCTGCTGCGGCAGCTCCGCGGGCAGCATGGGCCGCTGATGTTCCACCAGTCGGGTGGGTGCTGCGACGGCTCGTCCCCGATGTGCTACCCGGACGGCGACCTCCTCACAGGCGACGCCGACGTGCACCTCGGTGACCTCGCGATCGCGCCCGCCGCCGGCACCGCCGTCGCCGCCGGCACCGCCGTCGCCGCCGACGCCGATCTCACGGCCGCCGGCGCCGCCGACCCCGCCGATGCCGGGTTCACCGTCCCGGTCTGGATGAGCCGGGCGCAGTACGCCTACTGGAAGCACACGCACCTGACGATCGACGTGGTGCCCGGCCGGGGAGCAGGCTTCTCGCTCGAGGCGCCCGAGGGGGTGCGGTTCCTGATCCGGTCGCGGCTCTTCACGGACGAGCAGTGGCGGGCCCTCGACGCCGCGGGCGCGCTCTGAGCCCGACATTCCGTCACGATCCGCCAGAAAAATACCCCCGCACGGGCGAGTGCCCCACCCTCTCCGGGTCGGTAGCGTTACAGGTATGACCAATGAGCACCTCGAGCCTGCCGATCAGCCGGTCCGCACCGCCGGCACGCTCCCCGCGCGCCCGGCCGCCGAGCCGACGAGCGCCGCCGAGACACGCACCGCCCCGCCGATCGAGCCCGACACCAAGGACTGGACCTGGGTGATCACGCGGCCGTGCCCCGAGTGCGGGTTCGCGGCCGCCGAGACTCCCCCCGACGCGATCGGAGCCACCGCCCGCGCCCTCGCCGCGCGCTGGCAGGTCGCCCTGGACCGCCCGAACGTCGCCGTGCGTCCCGATCCCGGCACCTGGTCGGTGCTCGAGTACGGCGCGCACGTGCGCGACGTCAACCGGATCTTCGCCGAGCGGCTGCGCGCGATCCTCGAGCTCGACTACCCGATGTTCGCCAACTGGGACCAGGACGCGGCCGCCGTCGAGCAGCACTACGAGCTGCAGGACCCGCAGACCGTCGCGGGCGAGCTCGTGCGCGCCGCGGCCGTGCTCGCGGACCGGTTCGACGCGGTCGAGCCGGACCAGCTCGATCGTCCCGGCCGGCGCTCCAACGGGTCGGACTTCACGGTCATCACGCTGGGCCGGTACTACCTCCACGACGTGGTGCACCACCTGCACGACGTCGCCGCGGCGTGAACGTGGCGTGAATTGTCCACAAATTTTATCCACAAGGCTGTGCGTTCCGGGGTCCACAGGCGTGCACACCTGTGGACGGTCCTGTGGGTAGAGCCGGCCCACAAACTGCCGCTCTCAGGGGGTTGCGGGGCGGTCTTCGCGGGGTCTAGAACGTCTATATCGGCCTTTTCGGACCGGCGTGGAGAGCGGGGAAACCCGGGGCACGCGGCGACATTCGAGGGGCTGTGCGGCCGGAGAACGGCCGACCATCTCACGGGGGAGATCCCGTGGCTGCGGGTGACGACGCAGGTGTCGGCACGGACCGGACGGACTGATCGCGAGAGGTTCCGCACTCGGGCAACCGAGGGTAGGCACCACGCCGCATCGTCAAAGCGGTGTCAGGCAAGCGCCGGGCAACCGGTCTGTGAGACTGGCGATCGCAGCAAGGCCCCTCGGACGCTTACTCCGAGGGGCCTTCGCTGGTTCCAGGGTAGGCGCCCCTCGCCCGGGGTGCGGTAGCCGACACGCTGGGGACGCGCCGATGAGCAACCTCGAGGCCCGACCGGATGAGCGGGTGTGCGCGTCGGGTGGGGCGCCCGCTGGCGGGCTCGAGATCCTCGAACCGCGTGACGTCCCGCTGGGCGGCCCGCGCGCGATGTCCGTGCGACGGACGCTGCCGCAGCGCGATCGCAGCATGGTCGGCGCGTGGTGCTTCCTCGACCACTACGGCCCCGCGGACGTCACGGCGTCGGCGGGCATGCAGGTCCCCCCGCACCCCCACACGGGCCTGCAGACCGTGAGCTGGCTGTTCGAGGGCGAGGTGCAGCACCACGA
The DNA here is from genome assembly GCF_017569225.1 of Pengzhenrongella sicca. Classification (GTDB taxonomy): domain Bacteria; phylum Actinomycetota; class Actinomycetes; order Actinomycetales; family Cellulomonadaceae; genus Pengzhenrongella; species Pengzhenrongella sicca. The sequence goes on along the minus strand of NZ_CP071868.1, from coordinate 4,290,684 downwards.
CAGCATCGGGTCGGCGGCCCTCGTGCGCCCCGGCGAGCTCAACCTCATGACCGCCGGCGCGGGGATTTCGCACTCCGAGCAGTCCCCGCCGGTCCGCTCGCCGCTGCTGCACGGCGTCCAGCTCTGGATCGCGCTCCCCGAGTCGGCCCGCCACGGCGCGCCGGCCTTCGAACATCACGGCGACCTGCCGGTCCTGGAGCTCCCGGGCGCGCGGGTCCGGCTGCTCGTCGGCGAGCTCGCCGGCGTGCGCTCGCCCGCGACGACGTTCACCCCGAGCGTCGGCGCACAGGTCGACCTACCCCGCGGGTCGCGCGCCGTCCTGCCGGTCGACTCCACGTTCGAGCACGCCGTGCTGGTCGACCGCGGCACGCTCCGGATCGACGGGACCGCGGTTGCGCCGTCGTCGCTCGCGTACCTGCCGCCGGGCCGGGCCGAGATCGGCCTCGAGGCCGGGGCCGACGACGACGCGCGGCTCATCCTGATCGGCGGCGTCCCGTTCGGCGCGGAGATCGTCATGTGGTGGAACTTCGTCGGGCGCAGCCACGAGGAGATCGTGGCCGCGCGAGCGCAATGGCAGGCGGGCTTGGTGGGCGGCTCCGACCGGTTCGGCCAGGTCGACGGGTTCGACGGCCCGCCGCTGCCCGCCCCGGAGCTGCCGAACGGGCGGTTGCGCCCGCGGCGGTGATTGGCGCATCGGCGGTACGATTTTCGGATCATTCTCAGGAGGAGGGACTTGATGATGCACCCGGACGATCTTCCGCCTCGTGACGACCTGTCGCCTCATGACGCACTCTCGCCTCACCACCTGCCGAGGAACGCCTACGAAAGCCCGCGCGTCGACCGGCTGGGAACCCTGGCCGAGCTCACCCAGGGAACCCGCGGCGTCCTCGAGCGCGAGGCCCCCAGTTTGACCCTGCCGTCCGGCATCCCCTGAGTTCTTCGGTACCCACGCCCGGCGCCGCCGTCAGCGGAGGGTCGCCCCGATCAGGTCCACGACGTCGTCGAGTGCCGACCAGTCCCGGGGTCGAGCGAGGTCCCACGCCGGCAGCGCGGCGAGGGCGAGCAGGGTCGCGGGATCGGAGGGGCTGAACCGAGCGATGCGCCCCACGGCGAGCCGGGCGAGGAGGTCCCGCGCCGCGATGCGCGTCGCTGCGACCGCGGGTGCCCACTGCAGGTACAGCCATCCCCCGACCGGCACCGGGTCAGCCCGGTCCGGCAGCGTCATGCGCAGCCGCGTGTCCTGCCGCGCGCGCGTGAGGTGCAGCGAGTGTGTCGGGTGCCGGGAGCTCGACGGCGGAGCTTCGCGCAGGTCGATGCACCGCGGGCCCTGGAACACGACGGCCCCGTCGGTGACGACGACGTCGTCGCTCAGCACGTCGACCCCGCGGGCGGCGAGGGCCGCGAGCAGCGTGCTCTTGCCGGCTGTCCGTGGGCCGAGGACTATCCAGGCCCGCCCGGCGGAGACGAACCCGCCGGCGTGGAAGACCTCACGCCCGGACCAGCGGCTGAACGCGATCGCGACCGGGGACAGGTAGGGGTGCGCGATCATGTCCAGCTCGAGCGGCGGCCCGAAGAACGTCGCGGTGGCCGCCTGGCGGTCGACCGCGAGCACCCGGCCGTCCGCGAGCTCCGCGACCCCGCCGTCATCGTCGAGCTTGCTAGCCGCCGGCGTGTGCGCGCGGTCGGGGTCGACGCCGATCGTGACCTCGGGCCCCGTGGCGGGCGTCGGAGCGAGCGAGAGCTCCTCGAGGCGAGGCAGGCCGCGAAAGGTCAGGCCGTAGGCGGATTGTCCGAGCCGTTCGGGCACCGACCCAGGGTAGCGGTGATCCACGGGTGAGGGACCGCGGGCCGGCGCGATCGACGGTGCTGTCCAGGTGGCTGTGTGCGGCGGTACGCTTTTTCGATCGGTTCCGGCGAACGCCTCTGAAAGGGGCTCCCGATGCCAGGCACCGAGCGGTCTCTGTCTCCTGCGGTGCGGTACCAGCCGCCGCGCGCCGATCGCCTCGGGACGTTGGCGGAATTGCCCCAGGGCGCGCTTCGCCGCGTGTGGTCGGTCTGGCCGATCCCGTTCCGCACTGCCGGCCTGGCCCAACAGCTCTGGCTGTCCGCTGATGAGAGGAGCAGGAGATGACCAGCACGGAGTCGAACCCCGACGGCCGGACCTACCAGGTGGTCGGCGATCGGGTCGCGTGGCGCCAGACGGACGACGAGGCGGTCGTGCTCGACCTCGAGGACTCGGTGTACTACGGGCTGAACCCGACCGGCGTGCTGCTGTGGAAGCGACTGGCCGCGGGCGCGACCCGGCGCGACCTCGTCGGCATGCTCGTGGCGAGCGGCGCACCCGCCGAGCGGGCGTCCGCCGACGTCGATGCGTTCCTCACCGAGCTCGGGTCGTACGGGCTGTTGACGTCCTGACCCGCTGAGGTTCTGAGCTCGGGATTCGCTCGCAGCGGTCCGGGCGGGCGGCTGCCTCAGGACCCCGCGAGCCAGCGTTCCGGCGTCGGCCGCCGGAGCAGCTCCGTGCCGACGACCCGCGCCGCCGGGAGTCCCTCGCCCTCGAGCCACGCGTGGGCGTGAAAGCCCGAGCCCGGGGCCGTCACCCCGATCACCAGGTCGCACGCGACCCCGTGCCGCGCGTACCAGCGCTGCAGGAGCAGCGAGCGTTCCAGGCACGACGCGCGAGTCCGGCGCAGCACGGCCTGCGCCGCGCGCAGCTCCCGCCGTGTCCCCCGCGGAGGCGGTGCGACCTCGACGTCGATGAGCGGACCGCGGCGGAGCGCGCGCCGCACCCGCAGGAGCGCCCACAGCGCCCAGCCGCAGGTGCGTGCCTCGGCCCAGGTCAGCCGGCGGACGATCCGGAGGCCGTCGCCGAGCGTCGGGAGCTGCGCCGCGGGCGCCGTCGGCCCGGGTGCTGTCGACCCGGCCGCGCGCGCCTGGCGGACCTGGTGCAGCTCGCGCGCCGCCGCCGGGGCGCGGGCGGCGAGATTGCCGATCCGCAGCAGGTACGCCGCCGCGAGGCCGGGACGGCCCCGGTTGGCCAGCGCGCTCGAGCGGCGCATCGCGGCGGCGGACGGCACCAGCCGGCGTGCCACGTGCACGGACCTCGCCCGGGCGCCCCGCAGAGCGACGAGGTGAGCGAGGGACAGCGCGGAGGGCTCCACGCGGTGCGCCGTCAGGATGGTGACGGGAGAACTGGAGCTCGCGAGCCCGAGCGACGCCGCCACCGCCGCGCCGTCGGCGGTCTGCCGGAGCCCCTCGGCGAACGACTGCTCGGCCGCCGCGGCGCGGGCGAGGCTCGCCGCGGCCGTCCACACTGGCGCGGGCAGCACCGCGAGCGCGGCCGCGAGATCCTGCGCGGCCTTGTCCCCGTAGCCGGGCGCGGCCGCGTGCAGGGCGACGACGAGCGCGCAGCCGGCGGCGTCGGGCACCGCCACGACTCCGCCCGCGAGCGTGCGCTGCTGCGCCCCCGACCGGAGCTCCCGCCAGAACGCGTCCGGGTCGCCGACGCCCGCGAAGCCGCGGTGCAGGTCGATCGTGAGCCACCCGTCGCCCGGCGGCCGCCACTGCCGCTCGTACCAGAGCAGCTCGTCCGCCCGCATGCCGGCGGTCAGGTCCGTGTATCCGAGGTCGCGCAGGACCTGCTGGGTCCGGTCGAAGTCCGCCGGCGCGACGAGCAGGTCGACGTCGAGGTACGCGCGCCGGCTCGGGTCGGGGTACAGGCGCTCGGCGAGGCCGGAGCCCTTGAGCAGCACGCTGCGGATGTCGCGCTCCGTCAGCGCGGCGCTCGCCGCCGCGGCCGCCTGGTCGAGCGCGAGGCAACGCGCCGCCTCGAGGATGCTCACGGGCGCGCGGTCGGCCGCCGTCATGGGACGGTCGCCCCGATCAGGTCGACGACGGCGTCCAGCGCGGCCGCTGGCCCGGCGAGGACCTCCTCGACCCGAGGGAGGGCGTAGAAGGTCGGACCGTAGGCGGGCTGTCCTGGCCGGTCGGGCATCGATCCAGGCTACCGGCGACCCCTGTCCAGTGGTGTGACCTAGGCAGTACGCTTTTCGGATCGCTCTTTCGGTGGATGTGCCCTGGAAGGAAGATCCTGATGCAGACGACCGACCACCCGTCCCCGCACGTCCCCGACTACGAGCCGCCGCGTCTCGACCGCCTGGGCACCCTGGCAGAACTCACCCAGGGGTTTGGCTTCGATCAATCTGATGGACTCGACCTCCAGGATCCCTCAGGTATCCCCGGCTGAGCGGGCGAACCTCGGAACTCACCTCCCTTGTGATCACGCTGACGGCACTTGAGGTCGCGTCTGGAGTGGTTGCTGAGGCCCCACGACCGTGGAAGCAACGCCTGGGCCTGCCCGTTCGAGAGATCTTGCCGGACGGTCTCCTGGAGCCGCAATCGCCGCTCGCCGCGCTCGAGCTCGCGGTGCTGCCGGCGTTGCGCAGGGCGCCCTGCCTGGTGAGTTTTTCCGGTGGGCTCGATTCGTCGTTCGTCCTCGCGGTGGCTACCCGCGTCGCCCGCCGGGAGGGCCTGGAGCTGCCGGTGCCCTGCACCTGGCGCTTCCCGGACGCCCCCGAAGCCTTCGAGTCGCCGTCGCAGGAGACGGTGGTCACGGCGCTCGGGCTGCCCGACTGGGTGCGGCTGGACGCGACCGACGAGCTCGACCTTCTCGGTCCGGTTGCGCAGCGGGTGCTGCGCGCGCACGGCGTCGTCTACCCGGCGAACGCGCACCTGCACCTGCCCCTCCTCGAACGGGCCACGGGCGGGTCGCTGCTCACCGGTGCCGGCGGAGACCAGGTGCTCATGGGGTGGCCGACGCGCCCAGGTCGGAGCCTGAGGCGAGTGCTGACGGAGGACGTCGTTCCGGTCGGGGTGCGCTCGTGGGTCTCGGTGCGGCGCGGCTCGGCGCCGTTCCCGTGGTTGCACCCGCACGCGGCCCGACGCGTCCTGGGGGCATACCTGAACGAGAGGCGGGTTCAGCCGCAGCGGTTTGACCGCCGCGTCGCCTGGCACGCGGCCCGCCGAGCCATGGTGATGACCCTCTCAAGCCTCGACGCCATCGCGGCTGACGTCGATGTCGAGCTGCGGCACCCGATCCTGGACCCCGGCTTCGTCCAGTCACTGGCGCACGCCTTCGGCGCGACGGGGCCGCGGCGGCCCCAGCTGCTCGAGGCGATCGCCGCGAGTCAGATCGCGCCGGAGGTCTTCGCCGCGCGGCCCAAGGCGCGCTTCAACGAAGTGTTCTTCAGGGAACCGACTCGGCAGTTCGTTCAGTCGGGGGACTTCACCGGAGTCGATGATCGGTACGTCGACGTGCAAGCGCTGCGACGCGTGTGGTCAAGCTGGCCGATCCCCGCCGTGACCGCGCTGCTGGCCCAACAGCTCTGGCTCACCGCTCAGGGCAGGCACGCGAGCTGATCCGCTCCAGCTCGGCCGTCGTCATCGCACGGTCGCCCCGATCAGGTCGACGACGGCGTCCAGAGCGGTCCAGTCCTGCGGCCGGGTGAGGTCCCACGCCGCCAGGGCGGCGAGGGCGAGCAGCATCGCGGGATCAGAGGGGTGCTCGCGCCAGGACCGCAGCGCCGCGAGCCGGGCGAGGAGGTCGCGCGGGGATCCGACGGGCGGCGAGTGCGGACGACCACCCAAGGAACAACCACCCCCCGATCGGCACCGCGTCGGACCGAGGTGGCAGCCGCAGCCCCAGCCTCGTGCCCTGCCGAGAGGAAGTGAGGTGCAGGGCAGCGAACGACGGCGGCTCGCGCAGGTCGAGGCACCGCGGACCGCGGAAGGCGACGGTCCCGTCGGTGACGACGGCGCCAGCCAGGCCCGGCCGGCGGCGACGAACCCGCCGGCGTGGAAGGTCTCGCGCCCGAACCAGCGGTTGAATGCGATCGCGACCGGGGCAGGTAGGGGTGGGCGATCATGTCTAGCGCGAGGGGCGCCTGGTCGATCACAGGCCCGTACATCACCGGCACCCCGCCGGGCATCTTCCGCATCTCGAGCACCGACTGCCTCGAGGCCGACCTGATCGAGTCCGTCGTGAACGCGCACTCGCCGACGGCGGTGCCCCGGCTCCACGCCGCGCTCGCCGACCGCAAGCGCAGCTGGGCGGTCACGACGCGGACCGCCGCCTGGCTGGTGCTGGCCGAGACGGCCGCGCGCCGGGGCCAGCGGGTTGCCGCCGACGACGCGCTGCGGCAGGCGTTGGAGGAAGCGATGCCGCTGCACCCCGTCCGGCCGTTCCTCTAGGCCGGCCTCGAGGTGCCCGAACTCCTGCTCGGCGCGCACGGTCGGCTTGGGCATCTCGAGCCGTTCGCCAACGCCGTCGCGGTCACACTCGCGGCGCGCGACACCGCCGGCAGGTCCCTGTCGCTCACGAACCGCGAGCTCACGATCCTGCGCGACCTCCCCTCCGTCCTGACGCTCACCGAGATCGCCGACGCGCACGTCATCAGCGTGAACACCGTCAAGACCCACCTGCGCTCGATGTACCGCAAGCTCGAGGTCGGCGGCCGGGCACAGGCGGTGCAGCGCGCGCGCCGGCTCGGGATCTACTAGCGGCCAGCAACTGGCCGGCCCCGGCCGCGGGGCCGAGCGCCCGCTCGAACCAGCCGCCGGGCGGCACCTCCGGGCGCGGCCCGGGGAACTGGTCGTACGGGGGGTCGGGCTCCCGCGGCCACAGCGGCCCGCTGCGTGCCGCCGCCGCGGCGAGGGTCTGCGCCGCGACGACGACCCGCCCCTTCGCGAGCGCGAGAGGCACCGAGGCGACGACGACGATCAGGTCGCCCTCCGGCACCGGCGTCAACCAGTAGGTCTGCTCGTTCTCCCTGCCCCCGCCGCCGCCACCGCGCGGCTGGAGCAACGGCATCTGGATGCCGCCCGTGTCGAGGTCCCCGCCGTCCCGGGTGTCGGCGCTCGTTGTCCGGCACCACGCGCCGTCGCCACGCCTGCCCGTCGTCGTCCTCGCTCCCCGGCACGAAGTGCATGGCCCTGACCTTGGCCTGCTCGGCGCGCCGGAATCACGGAACCCGCTCCGGTGTTATGTCAACCCAACCGAACCGTGGTGAGAGAAGGGAAGCATGGCAGCGACGATCGAGTTCGAGGACGACGACGGGCGCGTCGTGCGGTACGAGCGCCACCCCAACGGCGGCGGGCTGGTCTCGCCGCAGGCCCGGGTGCACGAGGGGGCGGCGGTCGCCGCGACCGCGTATGTCGAGGCCGGCGCGCGGGTGGGCAACCGCTCGCGGATCGGTGCCGGCAGCTGGCTGGACCACGACGTGATCGTCGGTACCGACGTCGTCGTCGCGCGGAACGTGCACCTCGGACGGCGCACGCGGGCCGAGAGCGGCACGCGGATCGGCACCGGCGCGCGCGTCGGCGCCGACGTCGTGATCGGCCGCGGGGCGCGGGTGCTGCCCGACGCCGTCGTGCCCGACCGTGCCGTCGTCCCGCGCCGGGCCTCCGCAGGCCGCACCGACCTCCCGCTCGCGGCCTAACCCCCGCTCGCGGCGCAACGCCCGCGAGCCGCCGTCACGCCCGGCTCGGCGCCACCGATCCCCGCGAGTACAGGGGCAGGGGGTACCGGTGCACCTGGCCGGGTGCCGTCGCGACGCCGTCACGGACCGTCTGGATGAGCAGCTCGACCGCGCGCCGCCCGAGCTGCTCGTGCGGGATGGCGAACGACGACAGGCCCGGGCGGAGCCACTCGGCGAGCGCGTAGTTGTCGAACGACACCACCGAGACGTCGACGGGGATGGTGAGCCCCGCTTCGTGCAGCGCCTGGTAGGCCCCGAACGCCAGGCGGTCGTTGAAGCAGATGATCGCATGGGGGTGCGGGTGCGCCGCGAGCAGCTCGCGCGTCGCCCGCCAGCCGTCCGGCGGTAACCAGCTGTCGAGCCGGCGTCCCGATGCGGGTCGCAGCCCCGCGGCGCGCAGCTCCTCGCGGATGCCGGCCAACCGCTCGACCCCGGCAACGGTGCCCGGGGGCATGTCGGTCGGCTCGGGGCCGGCGCCGATGAGGTGGATCTCGCGGTGACCGGCCGCCAGCAGCAGGCGCGCGGCGGACCGGCCGGCCTCGATCTCGTCCGGCACGACCGCCGGCGCGTTGGTGGGACCGGCCGCGAGCGCGTTGAGGAGGACCGTCGGCACCCGGTCCAGCAGGGCCGGCACCGGCCGCGTCTGGGTGAACATCGACGTCAGGATGATGCCGTCGACCTGGCGGTCGTGCATCGCCTCGAGCAGCGCGCCCTCGATCTGCAGGTCGCCCTCGGTCTCGCCGATGAAGAGCATGAAGCCGTGCTCGCGGGCGGCGCCGATGGCGCCCTTGATCATGTCGCCCGCCAGCTGCGAGGTCGCCACGGTGTCGGACACCAGGCCCAGGGTGCGCGTCTTGCCCTTGCGCAGGCCGACCGACACGATGTTCGGCCGGTACGCCAGGTCCGACGCCGTGCTGCGCACCCGCTCCTGGACCGCCTGCGAGATGCGGAGCTCGTCGCCGCGCCCCGACAGGACGAGGGAGGCGGTCGGCGACGAGACGCCCGCGGCCTGCGCGACGTCCGCCAGGGTCACCCGTCTGCGGCCCACCGGACTCCTCTCGTCGCCTAGGGATCCTAGACGTCTGCGCTGCCCGCGCGGCGCGCGGGTTCGCGACGGTTGCGGTGCCACCATGACCGTCCTGGGTCGCCCGGCACCCCTTGACACGACGCCCGTCCGATGGTCAGTATTCACCATGCTAAGACGATTTAGCAATCATCCGGATTCCGAACCGGATGCGCTTCGACGAGAGGGAGACACCGTTGTCTCGAGCCAGCGAGAGGAACCGGCGCACCGCGATCGCGGCGTCCCTGTGCCTCGCGAGCATCATGACCGCCGCCGCGTGCAGCACACCCGGCGAGACCACGTCTGACGACCAGGACCCGACGGCGGGCAGCACCAGCGCCTCCGGCGCCGCACCCACGTGCGGGTCGGATCCCGTCGTCCTGAGCACCTACATCGAGACGGGCTTCCCGCTGCCCAAGTCTCTCAGCGAAGAGTTCACGAAGCAGTACCCGAACGTCACCTTCGACATCCGGGAGGACCAGTTCGCGGTCATCACCCAGAACGCGCCGCGCGTTCTGGCCGACGACCCGCCGGACCTCATGCGCCTGCCCCAGGTCTCCGACCTCGCGACCGACGGGCTCCTGTTGAACCTCGACTCGTACGCGACCGCGTTCGGGTGGGACCAGTGGCCCGCGTCGCAGCTGTCCCAGATGCGCGTCGACGACGAGGGCCGCCGGGGCGACGGCCCGCTGTACGCGATGGGCCTGAACCAGTCGATGACCGGCGTGTTCTACAACCTGGACCTGGCCGCGCAGATCGGCATGACCGAGGCGCCGACGACCCTCGCCGAGCTGGACGGCTACCTGCAGAAGGCGAAGGACGCCGGCATCACGCCGATGGCGCAGTTCAACGGGGGAGCCACGGGCGGCCTGGCCTTCCCGCTGCAAGCCCTGATGGCCTCCTACGGAGATCCGGCCGAGATCAACGCGTGGACGTTCCAGCAACCCGACGCGACGATCGACACCCCCGAGACCCTGCTGGCCGCGGAGCACCTGGACGGGTGGATCAAGGCGGGCTACTTCGCCGACGACATCAACTCGCTCGACTACTCCACGATGATGAGCCGGTTCGTCGCCGGCGAGTCCCTGCTGATGTTCAACGGTGACTGGGAGTCGGGGAACCTCGACACCCAGATGCCGGCGAACGTCGGCTTCTTCCTGCTCCCGCCCGTCGAGGAGGGCGGGGAGGTCGGCGCGATGTCCGCGCCGCTGACCTACGGCATCGCCGCGACGGCGGAGCACCCCGACTGCGCCGCGTTCTTCCTCGACTGGGTCGCGACGAACGAGGAGGCACGCACGATCGGCGTCGAGATCGGCGGCTCGCGCCCCATGGGGCCGTCGGACGCGTTCATGCCTGAGGTCGACGCGAACTCCGTCACCTCGGCGACCCTCGCCGCCGGGACGACCATCGGCGAGGACGACGGCGCGATGGAGTTCATCGCCAACGCGACCGGCGAGATCTATGCGAAGAGCTGGACGCCGGAGCTGCAGAAGCTTGCCGCGGGTCAGCAGACACCCGCGGGCCTCCTGACCGACGTGCAGGCCGACTACGAAGAGCAGATCGGCGGCTGACATGACTGCGACGACCGGGACGTCGGGTCGCCGCGAGACGGTCGAGAGCTCCACGACCAGCCTGCAGGCCAGGCGCCGCGCCCTCCGGGTGCGGCGCCTGCGCCGCGGGTGGGTCGCGCTGGCTCTCATCGTGCCGGCGGCCCTGTTCTACGGCGTGTTCGTCCTGCGGCCGCTCGCCCTGACGTTCCAGTACTCGTTCTACGACTGGAACGGCGTGACCGAGGCGACGTGGGTCGGGTGGGACAACTACACCCGCCTCCTGCACGACGACGAGATGCTCGGGTCGATCTTCAACGCCCTCGAGCTCATCATCTACTTCTCGTTCGTGCCGGTGATCCTCGGGCTGTTCACCGCGGCGACGATCCGCAAGTTCGCGATGAGCCGGCTGGCCGTCGTCTCCCGCACCGTGCTCTTCCTGCCCCAAGTCATCCCGCTCGTGGCCGCGGGCATCATGTGGACCTGGCTCATGGCCTCGGACGGCGTGATCAACCAGACGCTCCGCGCGGTCGGGCTCGGCGCGCTGGCGAGGCCGTGGCTCGGCGACTTCGACGCCGCGTTGCCGGCCGTCGGGGTCATCGGCGCGTGGGTCGCGCTCGGGCTGTGCATGCTCCTGCTGCTCGCAGGCATGACGAAGATCGACCCCGCGCTCTTCGAGGCGGCGCGCATCGACGGCGCGGGGGCGATCCGCGAGTTCTTCTCCATCACCCTGCCGAGCCTGAAGCAGGAGATCGGGGTGTGCGTGTCGGTCACCGTGATCGCCGCGCTCGCGAGCTTCGACATCATCTACATCTCGACGCAGGGCGGCCCCGGCAACAGCACGCTCGTGCCGGGCCTCGAGATCTACTACCTGGCCTTCTTCAGCCGCGAGATCGGGCAGGCGTCCGCGCTCGCCGTGGCCTTCATGGTGCTGGTGCTCGCGATCATCTGGCCGATCCAACGACTGACGAGGGACGCCGACTGATGATCATCGCTCGCCGCGAGAAGTGGATCGGCAACGGCCTGCTCGTCCTGCTCATGATCGTGACGATCATCCCGTTCATCACTCTCCTCGTCACGGCGTTGCACCCGGCGGGCAGCTACCCGTCGGGGCTCGAACTGCCCGAGACGCTGCACTGGGAGAACTTCGCGACCGCCTTCCAGTCCGCGAAGATGGGGCAGCTGCTGTGGTCGAGCGCGCTGATCGTGCTCGGCGTCGTCCCGATCTCCCTGTTCATCTCCACGCTCGCCGGCTTCGCGCTCGGCCACCTGCGCCCGCCGGGAAGCCGCGCGATCTTCGTGGCCTTCCTGCTCGGGCTGACCCTGCCGTTCCAGGGCGTCATCGTGCCGCTGTACTTCCAGATGCGTGACTTCGGCCTACTCAACATCCGGTGGGCGATCATCCTGCCGCTGATCGGCCTCTACATGCCGTTTGCCGTGATGTGGATGCGGGCGCACTTCGTGAACATGCCGCAGGACCTGTCCGAGGCCGCGCGGATGGACGGAGCCAACACCTGGAAGCTGTTCACGAAGATCCACCTGCCGCTGTCGATGCCGGCCCTGTCGTCGCTCGCGATCCTGCTTTTCCTGTGGACGTGGAACCAGTTCCTCCTGGCGGTGGTGCTCGTGGACGACGCGACCAAGCGCACGATGGCCGGCGCCCTCGGCGCATTCCAGGGCCAGTACGGCACGGACATCCCGCTGCTGTGCGCGGGGTCGCTGCTCATCCTCACGCCCACCCTGATCGTGTTCCTGATCTTTCAGCGGAAGTTCGTCTCCGCGCTGCTGCAGGGAGCGGTCAAGGGATGAGCGCTCGCGTGCCTGCGTTCGACGCCGAGATCGCCGCGGCCCTCGTCGATCAGGCGGAGCTCGTGGTGACCTCGCTCCACCCGCACGAGATCGCCGCGCTGCGGGATCGCGCCGCTCCGCCCGACATCCGGCCGGTCGCGGCGCACGCGGGGTGCACGGTGAGCGAGCACCGGGCGCCGGGGCCGGCCGGCGGGGTGCGGGTCATGATCCTGCGGCCGGCGCACGTCACCGGCCCGGTCCCCGTCCTGCTCCATCTGCACGGCGGGGGCTTCGTCGTCGGCGCCGTGACCGACGACGTCGACGCCGCCCTGGACGTCGCTCCCGGCTGGGCCGTCGCGTCGGTCGAGTACCGGCTCGCGCCGGAGGATCCCTACCCGGCGGCCATCGAGGATGCCTACGCGGCGCTCGTGTGGCTCGTCGCGGAGGCGGCGGAGCTCGGTCTCGACCCGGGCCGGGTCGTCGTGACCGGGGTGAGCGCGGGCGGCGGCCTCGCGGCGTGCCTCGCCCTGCTCGCGCGCGACCGCGGGGGCCCGCGCCTGCTCGGCCAGCTGCTCGTCTGCCCGATGCTGGACGATCGCAACGACAGCCCCTCCGGGCGTCAGATGGCCGGGCTCGGGTCGTGGGACCGGGACGCCAACGCGACCGGCTGGGGCGCCTACCTGGACGGCCAGGCGGGAGGACCGGACACGCCGGGGTATGCGTCTGCGTCCCGCGCCGGCTCCCTGCGCGACCTGCCGCCGGCGTTCCTCGACGTCGGCTCGGCCGAGACGTTCCGCGACGAGTGCGTGCAGTACGCGGCCCGGCTGTGGGCCGACGGGGCCGACGCCGAGCTGCACGTCTGGCCGGGCGGCTGCCACGGTTTCGACGGGCTCGTGCCGTCGGCCCTGCTGTCCCTGGCGGCCCGATCCACCCGTGCCGACTGGCTCCAACGGTTGCTGTCCCGCACCGTCATCTGATCCGCGCACTGCCGACACCCTCGCCACCCGCTGACCCCTTACCCGCACCCCACCCCGACGGAGCCCCGCCCGTGAACAACCGCCCCCAGCTGATCGCCTACGCGGACCGCCTCGCCGGAAGCGTCGCCGGAGTGACCGCCCTGCTCGACGGGCCGCTCGCCGGAGCGTTCGGCGGGGTGCACCTACTGCCCTTCTTTCTCCCCTTCGACGGCGTGGACGCCGGGTTCGACCCCCGCGACCACTGCGCCGTCGACCCGCGGCTGGGCACGTGGGCCGACGTCCGCGCCCTCGCCCAGGGCCGGACCGTGGTGGCCGACGTGATCGTCAACCACATCTCGGTGCAGTCCGAGCAGTTCCGCGACGTTCGCGCCCATGGCGAGGCGTCACCGTGGTCGCCGATGTTCCTCACGCTCTCGTCGATCTTCCCGGCCGGGGCGACCGAGGCCGACCTGGCCCGCATCTACCGCCCCCGGCCGGGTTTGCCGTTCACCGCGATGACGCTCGGCGACGAGGTGCGCCTCGTCTGGACGACGTTCACCGCGGACCAGGTCGACCTCGACCTGCGCACGGCCGAGTCCTGGGAGTACCTGGACTCGGTGGTGGACGCGCTCGTCGCCGGCGGGGTCACCCAGCTGCGGCTGGACGCCGTCGGGTACACCGGGAAGGAGCCGGGCACGAACTGCTTCATGACGCCCGCCACCGACGAGTACACCCGGCGGATCGTGCAGCGGGCGCACGCGCGCGGCGCGACGGTGCTGGTCGAGGTCCACGGCCACCACACCCAGCAGATCGACATCGCCCGCACGGTCGACTACGTGTACGACTTCGCGCTGCCGCCGCTCGTGCTGCACGCCCTGACCGCGCAGGACCTCGGGCCCCTGGATCACTGGCTGCAGATCCGGCCGGCGAACGCGATGACCGTTCTCGACACGCACGACGGCATCGGGATCGTCGACGTCGGCCCCTCGGCCCTGCGTCCGGGAGAGCCGGGCCTGCTCACGCCCGGCCAGATCGACGCCCTCGTCGAGGCGATTCATGCCAACAGCGGCGGCGCCTCTCGCCTGGCGACCGGGGTGGCGGCATCGAACCTGGATCTCTACCAGGTCAACTGCACCTTCTACGACGCGCTCGCCCGCGACGACCGTCGCTACGTCCTCGCCCGCGTGATCCAGCTCTTCGTCCCGGGCGTTCCGCAGGTGTACTACGTGGGGCTGCTCGCGGGAGCCAACGACATGGAGCTGCTCGCGCGCACGGGCGTCGGTCGGGACGTCAACCGCCACGTCTACACGCCGGCCGAGGTCACCAGCGATCTCGACCGGCCCGCGGTGCGCGACCAGCTCGAGGCGCTTCGGCTGCGCGCCGCGCACCCCGCCTTCGACGGCTCGTTCTCGTGGGTCGTGCAGGCCACCCGGGCCTGGCTCACGTGGACCGCGGGCGCCCACCGCGCCGAACTCTCCTTCGACGTCGCCGACGCGTCGTACTCGGTGACCAGCACCGACGACGACGGCGGCCAGGTCGTCGTGCTGGCCAGTCAGCCCGGTCGGTGAGTCTGCCGACGGGGATCGCCAGGGCTACGGGGCCGGTCGGCCCGGTCGGGCCGGATTCCGCGCCCACAGGCACCGGGTGGGCTGCGGCGGGATTACGTCCTTGCCCAGCGCACTGATCAGGTCGGTCGTCGTTCACCTCCCCGTCCCGGGGTGACCGGCAGCGGCGTCGGTCAGACCGGGCGCTTGGCCGGCCAGACCAGGGCCGTCACCGGGTCCAGCCCCGTGTCCGAGAGATGCTGCACGTAATCCCCACCCGTCGGCAGGATTCCCTGCTGCTGCACCGCCGTCAGCACCATCCGACCGAGCTCGAGGGCGCCCCGGGCTTGGAAGTGGGTGTTGTCGGTGACCCCCGACGGGTAGTTCGGGTACTGGCCGGCCGAGAGCTGGAGGAAACAGTCCACCGTCCCGGTGGCCCCGAGCGCGTCGAACCGGGCCAGGCTCAGCGCCTGGAGGTCGATCAGCGGGACGCCCTGAGCCGTCGCCAGCGCCCGCATGGCCGCCGGGTAGTCGCCGTGCGTGGCCACGGCGTGCCCGCCACTGAACTGCCGCCGCTCCACCGGCGTGACCAGCACCGGGGTTGCGCCCTTGGCCCGCGCCCCGTCGACGAACTTCTGCAGGTTCTGGCTGAACGTCGACCAAGCGAGCGTCCCGCGGTTCGGGTCGTCGGTCTTCTCGTCGTTGTGCCCGAACGAGACGAGCAGGACGTCGCCCGGCTTGATCTCGGCCAGGATCCGGTCGAGCAGGCCGGCGTCGATGTAGCTCTTGGTGCTGGCGCCGGACTGCGCGTAGTTCACGAGCCGGGCGTTCGCCGTGAGGAACGGGGCCAGGCCCTGCCCCCAGCCCGCCCGCGGGGCGTCGCTCGTGTCGTACGTGGCCGCCGTGGAGTCGCCCGCGACGAAGACCGTGAGCGGCCGGGTTGTTGACGGCGGCGTGGTGACCGTGGCGGCCGCGGTGGCCGGCGCGGACTCGTTGCCGGCCGTGTCGACCGCGACGACCCGGTACTGGACCTCGGACCCGATCGTCATGGTGGTGTCGGTGAACGCCGAGGACGTGAGCACGGCGGACGTGAGCCGCGCCCAGGGTCCGGCCGCCGAGACCGCGCGGTATACCGCGTAGCCCGCCAGGTCGGCGTCCGCACTGTCGGTCCAGTCCAGGGCCGCCTCGCCGGCGCCCGCCGCGATCGTGAGCGCCGCGGGAGCCGTCGGCGCCGCCGTGTCGGTCGGGACCGCCGGGGCGGACTCGCCCGTCGGGTTCCAGCCGTCGGCCCCGGCCAGGTACGTCCACTTGGTGTACCGGTAGGCGTCGGCGTCGGACAGCTGGGGGCGCGTGGCCGGCGTGGGGATCGCCGCCCCCGCGCCGGTGTTCCGGTACTCGGAGATCCGCGCCTGGTTCCAGGTCAGCGTGGTGCTCCAGTCCTTCCATGGCTGCGCGACGGTGACGCCGGCGCCCAGCTCCGTGGACCGCACGACCACCTGGGAGGTGGTTACGTTGTACGGCCGGGACAGAAAGACGGTGCTCGCGGCGCCGTCGGTCAGGACGGTCGAGTCCGTCAGCAGGAACCCGAACGCGCTGCCCGCGGCAATGGTCGATCCGAAGACGGCGGCGCCGCCCCGGTTGAGCACGTGGAACGTGCTGCGGTCGAACACGGCCACCGCCCGGCCGAACACCATGTCCGAGCCGCCCTCGACGTAGACGTCGCGGAAGTAGCTGCGGCTGTAGGTCGTGGTGTTCGCCGTGCTGAGGTTCAGCGTGCGGTAGTCGCCCAGGAAGCGGACGTTCGTGAAGACGTGCTTGTCCCCGCTCTTGACGTCCAGCGCGATCTGGTAGGTGCCGGAGCCCGCCGCGTTGGTGTTGGCGACCGTGAGGTTGCGCAGCGACCAGCGGTCGCCGCTGATGGTCACGGTGCCGCCCGCCGCGGTACCGGACGCGGTGAGGACCACGTCGGCCGGGTTGCTCGTGGCGCCCACGATGTTGACGCCGTACCGGTTGCCCCTCGTGACCCCGTCCGCGCCCAGAGACGCGCTGACGGTGCCGACGTAGGTGCCGGGCTTGACCAGGATGGTCTTCCCGGGGGCCGGGAAAGAGGTGTTGTTCTGCAGGGAGTCGATCGCGGCCTGCACGGTCGTGAAGTCCCCGCTGCCGTCCGCGGCGACCACGACGTCGACGGCCACCGGCGTGGCGCCGGTCGCGGCCGAGCTGTCGGACACGTTGCCCGTGGCATCCACTGCGGTGACCACCCAGCGGTAGGCGGTGCCGACCGCCGTCGTGGTGTCGGTCCACGAGGTGCCCGTCACGCGGGTCGTGGTGACCTTGGTGAAGTCGCCGCCCGCGGTGGAGCGCCAGACGTCGTACCCGACGACGTCGACGTCCGGGACCGCGGCCCAGGTGACCGTCACCGAGCCCTTGCCCAGCACGGCACGCGCCGCGTTGGGCGCGGCCGGGGCCTCGTTGTCGCCGGCGACAGGCGTCACCGTCACGGCCGCGGAGCGCGCGGACTCGTTGCCGAACACGTCGACCGCGGTGACCTCGAAGCCGGCGGGCACCCCGTTGGTGAGACCGAGCCGGCTGTACTCCGGCGCCGTGAGCAGCGCGGCGGTCAGCGGCGTGGCCTCGCCGGCGGAGTACACGCGGTACCCGGCCAGGTCGGTCTCGGGGCTCGCGGCCCAGGTCAGGACGGCTCGGCTGTCGGCGCCCGTCCCGGTGACGCCGGTGGGCGCCGCCGGGGCCACCTGGTCCGCCGGGGTGGCGGTCACGGTGGCAGGCGCCGAGACGTTGCCCGCCGCGTCGACCGCGACGACGGCGTACGAGTAGGCCGTCCCAGCGGTCAGGCCGGTGTCGATGAAGGTCGGGCGCACCGTGGCGCCGACCTTCGTCGTCGGTCCGACGGCGACGGGCGCCGTGGCCGAGCGGTACACGCGGTAGCCGGCCAGGTCCGGCTCCGTGCCCTCGTCCCAGCCGAGGGTGAGGCTGGCATCGAGGCCGGCGGCCACGAGCCCGGTGGGCACCGCCGGGGCGGTGACATCGGCCGGGGTGGGCCGGGCCGCGACGGCCGGGTACCAGCTGCCCTCGCCCAGCCAGTCCGTCACGGTCGTGGTGACCGACTCGGCGGGCGTGAGCTGCGGCCGGGCGTCGTTCACGGTCGCCCCGGCGCCGGTGTTCGCGAACTCGGCCATTCGGCCGAGGGTCCAGGGTTCGCCCGCCGGGCCGGTGCCCCACGGGGTCGCGGTGCGTAGGCCGGCGCCGAGCTCGGTCTCCCGGACCACGACCTGGCCGACGGACCGCGGGGTGAAGGTCGGCCCAGGCGCGGTACGGGCGGCCCAGGTAGGCACCGGTGACGCCGGCCGCCGTGGTGACGGTGCTGTCCACCACGAGGAAGCCCTTGAACGTGCCGGCGGTGCTCGGGGTGAAGGCGGCGCCGTTGGCCGCGCCGACCGTGACGGTGCTGGCGTTCACGACGAGTGTCGCCCGGCCCAGCACCAGGTCGGCGTTGCCGGACAGCTGCACGTGGTCGAGCACCTGGCGGGCGCTGATGGTGTAGCTGGGGGTGTCGGCGAAGACCGTGCGGTTGCGGGCCCGCAGGACCGCGTTGCGGACCACGACCTTGTCCCCGGTCATGGACAGGGCGGGCGCGGCACCCGAGGCGGTCGTGTTCTCCAGGGTGAGGCCGGAGGCGGTGAAGCCGGTGGCCGCCACCGCGAGGGTAGCGGTCGCCGTGCCGTTGGTGAGGACGACGTCGGCCGGGTCCCCGGTGGCGCCGAGGACGGCGATGTTCTTGCCCGCCGGTACCACGGTCGCACCGGCGTAGGTGCCGGCGTCGACGGCGATGACCGTGGTCGTCGCCGCGCCGGTGGTGACGGAGTCCACGGCCGCCTGCAGGGTCGTGAAATCCCCGGACCCGTCGGCGGCGACCGTGAGGTCGATGTGGACGGCCGGCGTCAGCGTAACGGCCGCGGAGGCGGCGGACTCGTGCCCCGGGGCGTCGACCGCCGTCACGACGAACGTGTACGCGGTGGCGTTGGTGAGCCCCGCCTGCGCGAAGCCCTGCTTCGTCAGCGGCGACGCCGTCACGCGGTGCGCGGTGTCGAGTGGCACGGTGGTCCCGGCCGGCCCTGCGGCCCGGTAGACCTGGTAGCCGACGACGTCCGCCTCGACGGCCTCCGCCCACGTCAGCGAGGCGGTGCCGTCGCCGGCGCCGCCCGTCACGCGGACCGGAGCAGCCGGTGCGGCGTCCGGGTCGGCCGCGCGGACCGGGTTCCAGCCGTCGGTGCCGGCCAGCCAGGCCTGCGCCGTCGTCTGGGCGCCCTGCGCGTCGGTCAGCTGCGGGCGGTTGGCGTTGACCGTGGCGCCCGGGCCGGTGTTGGCGTACTCGAAGAACCGCCCGGCGGTCCAGGACAGCCCGCCTGTGAAGTCGATCCACGGCTGGTCGACGGTGAAGCCGTCGCCGATCCAGGAGTGCGCGATGACGGTCTTGCCGCGTGAGTCGTCCACCTGCGTGGCGTCGGACCAGCCGCGCCATGGCCGGCCCAGCGCGAAGCGGCCCGGGTCGTTGGCGCTGACCAGGCGGCTGTCGACGACGAGGTACCCGTTCGGGTTCTGGGCGGCGGTGCTCGGCGCGAAGACCGTCCCGCCGCTGCGGGCCGCCGCGGCGATCGTCGAGCGGTCGAACACCGCGGTGGCGCGACCGAAGATGAAGTCGACCGTCCCCTCGATGTAGCTGTGCACGAAGTACTGGCGCACGTACGGCGGGCCGACCGCGCCGGCGCCGTCGGCCAGCAGGGTGTCCTGCTGGCCCAGCACCCGCACGTTCTCGTAGACCTGGCGGTCACCGGTGGCCCGCAGCGCGACCGCCTGCGGCGAGAGGGCCGGGTTGGTGACCGGGTCGAACGTGTTGCTGATCGTGAGGTCGCGGACGCTCACGTTGGACGCGCTGACCCACACGCTCGCGCTGCCGCCGGTGCCGCAGGTGGCGGTGGAGACCGCCGGGCAGGTGGCTGCGCTCTTCGTCGTGCCGTTGGCGTTGTCGAAGGTGAGGACCACGTCTGCGGCGTCGCCGGTTGCCCCGACGATTGTCGTCCACGGCTTGGCCACCTGGACGACCTCGCGGTACGTGCCCGCCTTGACCACGACGACCGCGGGGTCGAGCGCGGTGCCGGTGGGGGCCTTCGCCAGACCGGCGGCGAGAGTCGTGGCGTCGCCGGACCCGTCCGCGGCCACGACGACATCCGCGACCAGGGGTGCCGGTGCGGGCGTCACGGTGACGGGGCCGGTCGGCGCCGAGGCGTGCCCGGCGGCGTCCACCGCGACGACGGCGTAGGCGTAGGTGGTCCCGTTGGTCACGGCGGTGTCCACGACGAGCGCCTTGGCTGGGCTCGCGACCAGGTGCGCCTCGTCGACGGGGACCGAGGTGCCCTCGGCACGGTAGACGCGGTACCCGGTGACGTCGGGCTCGACGGACTCGGCCCAGGCCAGCGTCGCCTTCGCGTCGTCGCCGGCCGCGGTCACCCCGGTCGGCGTCGCCGGGGCGACGTCGGCGGGGGCCGGAGTCGTCGGGTCCCAGCCGTCCGTGCCGGCCAGGTACGTCTGCGCGGTGTGGGTGGCTGCCTCCGCGTCGGACAGCTGCGGGCGCTCCCCGCCCAAGGCGGAGCCCGGGCCGGAGTTGCCGTACTCCGCGAACCGCGCGGTGTGCCAGTCGGTCACCACGCCGCTGTTGGTCATGTTCGTCCAGGTGGAGGTGGTGCTCACCACCGGGCCGAGCCAGGAGTTGCGGACCAGGACCTGACCGAGGGCGTTCGTGTCCGCCACCGACGTGTCGTCGTCCTGCTTGATGCCTGGCTGCCAGGGGCGGCCGAGGTTCTGCGAGCCGTCCGGCGCGGACCCGACGACCCGGCTGTTCGTGATCAGGAAGCCGTACGCCTGGGTCTTCTGGGTGCTCGCGGCGGTGAGCGCGCCGTTGGGGGTCGTGCCGTGGTCGAGCGCGTTGAGCGTGCAACGGTCGAAGACGGCGGTGGCGCGCCCGAACAGGAAGTCGACGTCGCCCTCGATGTAGCAGTCCACGAAGTACTGGCGCGACGGCGTGCTCACGTTGGGTGAGTTGGCGTAGAGGGTGTCCTGGTTGCCGAGCAGCCGGACACCGCTGAACACGAGGCGGTCACCGGTCGAGCGCAGCGCCACGGCTTGGCCGTTGGCGTAGGTGCCCTCGCGGTACGCGTTCTCGACGGTGACGTCCCGGACCTCGACGCGGTCGCCGGAGACGAGGACGGTCGCGCTGCCCGACGTGCCGTACGTCGCCGGGGTGCCGTCGGCGTTCGTCGCGCCCGTGGGCGTGCCCGCGGCGTGGTCGCCGGTGAACACGACGTCCCGGGCGTCGCCCGTCGCGCCGACGACGACGACGTCGGACCGGCTGATCACCGGGTACTCGCGGTAGGTGCCGGGCTGGACCAGGATCACGACGCGGCCGATGCGGCCGGCCGGGATCGAGGCGAGCGCCGCCGTCAGGGTCGTGGCGTCGCCGCTGCCGTCCGCGGCCACGACGACGTCGGCCTGCGTGACGTCGGGGGCGCCGGTGACGACCGTGGAAGCGGCCGACTCGTGGCCGGCGAAGTCCACGGCGGTCACCACGTAGGCGTACGTGACGCCGTCGGCGACGCCCGTGTCCGTGAAGGACGGGTTCAGCACCGGCTCCGCCCCGCTGACCAGGGTGGTCGCCGAGGGCGTGACCTCGGTGCCGACAGCTCGGTAGACGCGGTACCCGGCCAGGTCCGTCTCGCCGGACTCGGCCCAGGTCAGCGTGACCTGCTCGAACCCGCCCGTCGTCGTCAGGCCGGTGGGGGCGGTAGGGACCGTGTCGACGGTCGTGACCACGGGGGCCCAGCCGTCCGAGCCGGCGAGGTACTTGGCGACCGTGGCGTTGGCCGCGGCGGAGTCGGTGAGCTGCGGGCGGTCCGCCGTGGGTGCGCCGACGAGGGCTCCGGCTCCGGTGTTGTGGTACTCGGAGAACCGGGCGTCCTTCCAGGAGAACAGCGTGCCCGCGGTCGTCATGTCCGTCCACGGGGCGGCTTTGACCGCCGCGCTCAGGATCGTGTCCCGCACGACCACCGACGCGACGGCGGACGCGTCGCCGTCAGGGTGCCAGGGGCGGCCCAGGCTGACGGTGCCGGCCGGGGCGTCGGAGACGATCCGGCTGCCGGTGATGAGGAAGCCGTACTTGCTGCCGGTGTTTGTGCTCGCCGCGGTGACGTACCCGTTGTTCGTCTTCGAGCCGCGGGTCAGGGAGCGGAAGGTGGTGCGCTCGAACACCGCGGTGGCGCCGCCAAACACGTAGTCCACGTCACCCTCGATGTACGAGTCGACGTAGTACTGGCGCACGCGGGCGGTGGCCCGGGGGGTGTCGGCCAGGAGGGTGTCTTGGTTGCCGAGCAGGCGGACGTGCTGGCCGAGGAAGCGGTCCCCGAGGACGGCTAGCGCGACGGCCTGCCTCGAGGTGATCTCGGGGTGCCCGGCCTCGTCGAACGCGTTCTCGATCGTGAGGTCGCGGAACGTCACGTCCGTCGCGGTGTCCGTCACGGTGACGCTGGCGCTGCCCGCGGTGCCGTAGGTCTCGGGCAGCCCGGTGTCCGGGTCCGTGCCGGCGCCGGGCACCGTGGTGCCCGAGGCCACGGCCGAGCTGATGACGACGTCTGCGGGGTTGCCCGTCGTCCCGGCCAGGGTGACGTGCGGCTGCGTGACGGTCAGCTGCTCGCGGTACGTGCCGGGCGCGATGCTCACGAGCGTCGGCTCGAGGTTCGTTGCCGGGATCGTGGCGAGCGCGGCGGCGATCGTGGCGAACGCGCCACCGGCGCCGTCGGCGGAGACGAAGAGCATCTTGTAGGCGATGGGCAGCGGCTGGGCGGGGGTCTGCGAGGTCCCGCTCACGGCGCCAGTCAGGGACGAGACGTTCCCGACGAGGTCGACCGCGGTGATCTTGTAGTACCGGGCGGAGCCCTGCGGGGCGCTCACGTCGGCGAAGGTCGGGACGGTACCCGCCGCGGCGGCGGTCACCGTGGCGAGGCGGCTGTAGGCGCCGCTGCTCGTCGTCGCCCGCCACACCACGTAGCCGGCCAGGTCCGCCTCCTTGTTGGCGCTCCATGTGAGGCGGATGCCCTGGACGGCGGCGCCGGTGGCGGCCTTCAGGCCCGTCGGCGTGGCCGGCTTGACCATGGGGTTGGTGCCGGTGACGGACAGGTACGTCGAGCTGTTGCCCGCCCGGTCGATCGCGTACACCCGGTAGTAGGTGACGGTGCCCTCCGTGGCCGCGGCGTCCGTGAAGGTCTTCACGGTCGCGCCGAGGTCGAGGAACGGCTGGTAGGTGCGGGTGCCGTCGGCGGCCTCGATGCGCTTGAGCACGCGGAAGCCGGCGAGGTCGGCGGCCGACGGGGCGGTCCAGGTGACCTGGAGGCCGCCGGTCGCGACCTTGACGACCGGCGACGTGGGGGCGTTCGGCGGCGTGGTGTCGGCGGGCAGCGCGAGGGACACGACGGCGCTCGGCTGCGAGGTGGCACCGCCGCCGTCGACGGCGCGCACGCGATACCAGGAGGTGGCGCCGGCGGGGGCGGTGCCGTCGGTCCACGAGGTGGTCGTGACGGTGGCGGGGGTGACGACGGCGTACGGGCCAGCCTGCGCGGCGGCGCGCTCGACTGCGTAACCCTTGGTGACGCCGGACGGGTTGGCGGTCCAGGAGACGACGGCGCCGGCGTTGCCGGCTGCGGCGACGACCTTCACCCCAGCCGGGGTAGGGACGGTCCCGTCGGCCGGACGGGTGGCGGAGGTCGAGGCGTAGGAGGAGCTGTTGCCGGCGTGGTCCAAGGCGGTGACCCGGTAGTAGGTCTTGGCGCCGGCGGAGGCGGCGGTGTCCGTCCATGAGGGCGTGCTGCTCACGGTGACGGCGGTCCCGGCACTCCAAGGCCCGGACGACGACGGTCCGGAGACGACCCTCCAGCCCGCGAGGTCGGGCTCGGTCTGGGCCTTCCACGTGAGGACGACGCCCGCGCTGGACGCCTTGCCCGCGAGGCTGCTCGGCGTCGCCGGCGCGGCCTTGTCGGTCGTGGTGACCGTCAGGACGCCAGAGGGCTTCGACAGCAGGGTGCCGACGGCTGCGTCGATCGCGTAGTACACCTTGGTCCCCGCGGCGGCGGCCGCCGTGGACGTGTCGGTGTAGCTCAAGGCGGTGCTAGGTAGCTGCGCGATGCGGTTCGCGGCGCTCGGCTTCTCCGCAGACGTCGCCAGCCGGTAGACGTCGTACCCGGTCAGACCGCTCGAGGAGACCTTGGACCACGCGAGCGCGGTGCCCACGCGGCCGTAGAACGTGGCCTTCGTCCCGCTCGGGGTCGACGGCGCGGACGCAGCGGAGGCGGGCAGCGCCCCCAGGGCGAACGTCGTCAGTGCGACGACCGACACCAGGAGGAGGGCGACGAGCCGCCTCCCGACCGCAGCGAGCCGCGGGCGGGAGGCAGGACCGGGGGAGCTCGGGGCGCGCATCGGGTCTCCAGACGAGGGGAAAGGAGGGGCGGAACCCACCTGCGCCGGTCTGTCGGGGCGCGCCCCGACCTCGTGCTAGCACGCGAGTCAGGACAAACGTAGGGCCGCTCGTACGCCCGAAATGAGTCTTTCATCCGAAAGAGGTAAGCGCTTTCACCCGGGGCTGCGCGCGGCGCCACCCGCTGGATGTCTCGGTGACGCACGCCAGCGAGAAGACGGCGACCCCGCACCGGGGCGGATCGCCTGGCTATCGCCCGCGGACGCGCCGCATCTCGCGAGCCAGCGCCGGGTTCGCGTAGTGCTCGCCGTGAGTCAGCTCGTCGACGATGCGATCGACGACCTCGGGCGGCTTGTTCTGGCTGAGCTTGAGGCGGGCGTCGAAACGGGTGACCCGCAGGCGCAGGCCGACCGTGCCCCGGGCGGCGCCGCGGGAGGCCTCCTCATCGGTCCGCAAGCTCACGGGATGCGGCATGCGGGACTCGAAGGTGTCGACCAGCTCCCCGAGGACCCGGAAGTTCTCGCTGTCCGAGAGGATCTCGGGAGTTCCCCACAGGTCGGCCGTGACGTGGTTCCAGGTGGGGATCAGCTGCCCCGCCGGGTACCAGTGGGGCGAGATGTATCCGTGCGGGCCTTGGATGATGACGAGCACCTCGTGCTGGCCCAGCTCGTGCGCCTGCTCGTCGGGGCGCCCGAAATGGCTCACGATGCTGATCTCGTCGCCCGGGCCCTCCTCGAGGATCGCCGGATAGTGCGAGGCGACCAACCCTTTCGCGGTGTTCGAGACGAAGGTCGCCCAGGGGTTCTCGCGTATCAGGCGCTTGACCTCGAGGACGTCGTCGACGACGAAGCGGGGGGTGTGTCGCATGCCCGCAAGCATGCCAAACGCAGCGCCGCCGACGTCGCCGACGGGGAACGCCCGCGACGGCCACGTCACCCCGTGCCCGGGCAGCCCAGTCATAGATGATAACGATTCTCGTTCTCTGGTAAGTTGCGGACCTCAGCCGACCAACCCGGTGGCTTACCCGAAGGGAGAGGGTGCCGACGCCGACCTCGGCGAGCGGCGCCCGCCGTACACATGAGCGTGAGCATGAAGCGTCCAACTCTTGGCCAGCGCTACGCCGTCCTTGGTCTTGCCTTGCCCCTGGTTCTTCTCGGCGGCTGCTCCTCCGTGAACTCGGACACCTCAGCGGCCACTGAGCCGACCCCCGACAGGGAGTCTGGAGGCGAGGCGTCCGAGGCGGCGGCGACGACGCCTCGACTGCTGCTGACGTTCGACGGCGGGATCGAGGTGCTCGATGCGACAACGCTCGAGACCATCTCCACGCTCGAGCTCGACGGGTTCAACCGGATCAACTCGGCAGGTGATGGCCAGCACGTGCTGGTCTCGACCGCGGGCGCGTTCCAGGTGCTCGACGCCGGCACGTGGGCCGAGCCGCATGGCGACCACAGCCACTACTACACGGCCGACCCGGCCCTGACGAACGCGGCGTTCGGCGCCGAGAAGCCCGGGCACGTCGTCGTCCACGCGGGTCGGACCGCGCTGTTCGATGACGGCACCGGCAACGTCGTCGTCTACGACTCCGGAACCGTCGCTGACGGCGACCGTGAGGTGCGCGAGTACACGACGCCGAGCGCGCACCACGGTGTCGCTGTCGAGCTGGCGGACGGCCGCCTCGTCGTCTCCGAAGGAACCGAGGAAGCCCGGACGGGAATCCGGGTGCTGGACGCGAACAACGCCGAGATCGCACGCTCGGACGAGTGCCCTGGCGTGCACGGCGAGGCAATGGCAGCTGATGAGACTGTCGTGATCGGCTGCGAGGACGGCGTGCTGATCTACCAGGAGGCGACGATCACCAAGGTGACCAGCCCTGACCCCTATGGTCGGATCGGCAACCAGGCCGGCAGCGAGGCCTCGCCGGTCAACCTCGGCGACTACAAGACGGATCCGGACGCCGAGCTCGAGCGCCCGACCCGCGTATCTCTCATCGACACCCGCACCGCCCAGCTCTCCCTCGTCGACCTTCCCTCGAGCTACAGCTTCCGCTCGCTCGGGCGAGGCGCGGGTGGCGAGGCGCTGGTGCTCGGCACCGATGGCCAGCTGCACGTGATCGATCCGGAGGCCAAGACGCTGGTCAGGTCCATTCCGGTGATTGAGGCGTGGGAAGAGCCCTTGGAATGGCAGGCGCCGAGGCCCGCGCTGTTCGTGGCCGACGGCACGGCGTACATCACCGATCCCTCGGCAAAGACGTTGTACGCGGTCGACATCGAGACCGGGGAGATCTGGAACAGCGTCGAACTGGCTGAGACACCGAACGAGATCACCGGAGTCTCGGGCGCAGCGGCAGCAGTGTCCGACGACGAGCACGGCGAAGGCGAGCACACCGACTGACCTGTCCGGTGTGACGGCTCTCCGGGGCCGTCACACCGGGAAGGCGCTGACGTTCACCAGTGGGCACCTCCTGCCCTCGACCTTCAGGAACACCATGCTCACGCTCCGACCGCGCGCCGCCCGCGCCTGGGTCACCGCTGTCTGTGCACTTTGCGCGATGGCGCTGGTCACTGCCTGCGTCCCGGCAGCACAACCTGACGGGAACCGCCTCGAGGTGCTCGCCGCGTTCTACCCGCTGCAGTACGTCGTCGAGCAGGTCGGCGGCGACCGGGTCGACGTGACGAGCCTGACCCCACCCGGGGCGGAGCCCCACGACGTTGCGCTCTCCCCCGCTCAGGTACGCCGCGTCGGGGAGGTTGACCTCGTGGCCTACCTTCCCGGATTCCAGGCCGCGACGGATGAGGCCGTCGCCGCGCGGCAACCGGAGCATGTGGTCGCAGCCGGTACCGGGAGCCGCGACGACACCTCGGAACTGGCCAGCGACCCACACTTCTGGCTCGACCCCACCCTTCTCGCCGAGGTCGGTGACGACGTCGCGCACGCGCTGACGGAACTCGAACCGGCCTCCGCCGGCGCTTTCGCGGCCCGGGCTCACGACCTCGAGACCCGGCTTCACGCACTCGACGAGGAGTTCGCGGTCGGCCTTGCGCACTGCGCCGGCGCGACCCTGGTCACGAGCCATGAGGCGTTCGGCTACCTCGCGCGAAGGTACGGCCTGGTACAGGTCGGGATCTCCGGCATTGACCCCGCTGCCGAGCCGTCCCCGGCGCGCCTGCGTGAGGTCGGAGCCGTCGTGGAGCAGAACGGCGTCGAGACCCTCTTTTTCGAGGTCCTCGTGAGCCCCAAGGTCACCACGGTGCTCGCGGGGGATCTCGGTGTTCGCACCGCCGTCCTCGACCCGATCGAAGGACATACCGACGACGCAGTGGACTACTTGGGGACGATGCGCGCGAATCTTGAGTCGTTGCGCGGCGGCTTGACCTGCACCGGGTAGGGAATGCGGGGTTTGCGAGGCTCGCGGTCGCGACCAGGCGCGCGAGCTCGCGCGCCTGGTCACACGCGGGGCGCCACGGGCACACCTACCGGCGCGACCGCTGCCGGTGAGCGTGGCGGAGTGACTTGGTCTGCGCAGGCGACGAGCACTGCGACCGCTGTCGTGATGGGGATCGCGAGCACAAGCCCGATGGACCCGACGAGGGTGCGGACCACCTCTTCGGCGATCTCCCCGCTGGTGAGCGTGTCGATGAAGGAGTTCTGCAGCAGCGCGACCATGAGGAGCAACGGGAGCGCCGCGCCGACGTACGCGAACGCGATCGTGTAGACCGTCGAGGCGATGTGATCGCGGCCGATGCGCATCGCGCGGGCGAACAGCGCGGGTCGGCTCGCCGCCGGGTCGGCCGCGCGCAGTTCCCAGACGGCGGAGGACTGGGTGATCGTCACGTCGTTGAGCACCCCGAGGCCGGCCAGGATCAGCCCGCACAGGACTACTCCACGCAGGCTGAGCTCGGGAGCGTACGCAGGAAGCTGCAGCGCCACCTCGTCGCTCAATCCGGTCAGGTGGGCGGCGTCGGACGCCCAGTAGCCGAGCGCTCCTGTGGCCGCGAGGCCGACGACCGTTCCGAGCAGCGCCGTCGTGGTGCGCGCGGAGAAGCCGTGCGCGAGGTAGAGCACGACGAACATCACCGCCGAAGCGGTCACGAGACCGACGGCGAGCGCATTTGAGCCGGCCAGCAGGGCGGGGAGCGTGAAGGTGACGATTCCCGTCAGTGCGACGCCGAGTCCGACCAGTGCCGCGAGTCCGCGCCAACGCGCCACGGCCACGACCAACGCCGCGAAGAAGACTCCGAGAACAGCGATCGGCACCGACCGCACGTAGTCCATGAAGATGTAGGGGGTGCCGATCGTCATGCTCTCGGCCTCGGGGATGTAGACCACCTTGATGCGGTCGCCCGACCCAAGGCCCGAGGCCAGGTACTCCGGTGTGACCTGAACCTTGACGCTCTTGCCTGTCTGTTCGAGCCGGGCGGTGACGCCGCCGACCCCGTCGCCGACGCCTTCCGGCAGGAGCGCGGTGACCTCTGCCTGCATGATCTGGGTTGCTCCCACGGTGACCGGGACGGTGCCGAGCACCGGCTCCCCGGTAGGCCACAGAGCGACAAGGCCTAGCACGGTTGCAAGCAGGACCGGTAGAAGCGCCGCAGCGAGGAGAAGTCGCACGCGTCGCGAGGCTCGCGGCGCCGGGCCGTGGCCGTGGCCGTGGCTACCGTGACGCGTTGACTCGCTCATCGAGGCCAAGCATCGCCCGTCAGGCTGTGTGCGCACCTCACCTGGGTGGCGTGTCGGCATCGCAAAAGGCGGGCAGAATCGGTGCTCGTGGCGACCAGACGACGACCCGATCGCATCACGACCCTCCTCGCAGCGATCCTCCTGCCGCTCGCGCTCGCCACGATCGTCGGGCTTGTTGCGCTGTGGCCGCACGGGGCGGTGCAGGGCGGGCGTGAAGTGGTCGTCGTGGACACCCAGTACCCGACCGCGACGGTGCTCTCCTTGACCCGCAAGAGCTGCGAGGGAACGAGCGAGGATCGGCTCCCCGACGGGACGGTCCCCGAGAGCGTCACGTGCCTCTCGGCGCAGGCGCGGGTGACCTCAGGTGACGCGTCGGGCAGAACCGTCGAGGTGTGGGCGCCGGCGAACGGGCCATCGCTGGGGCTGCGCGAGGGGTCGACGATCGTCCTCGAGCGATACACCGCGACAAGCGGCCAGCCCGAGACGTGGGCGTGGCACGACTTCGCCCGGAGCCTTCCCCTCGGCCTGCTGGCAGGCGCGTTCGCCGTGGTCGTCGTCGCCGTCGCGGGCGTGCGCGGAGCCCGTGCCCTGATCGGGCTCGCGCTGGCGTTCGTCGTGATCGCCACCTTCATGCTGCCGGCGATCCTGCGCGGGGAGAACGCCCTCGCGGTGGGGCTCGTGGGCAGCAGCGCCATCATGTTCGTCGTCCTGTACCTGGCGCACGGCTTCTCACGGCGTACCACCACGGCGCTGCTCGGCACCCTGGCCGGCCTGGGTCTGACCGCCGGGCTGGGTGCGCTCGCCGCGTCCGCGGCTCACCTGAGCGGCACCGCCACAGAGGACGGCTACCAGCTCGCGCAGCTCACCGAGGCCCCGAACCTTCGTGCGCTCTTCCTGTGCGGGATCATGCTCGCCGGGCTCGGGGTGCTCAACGACGTCACCATCACCCAGGCCTCGGTCGTGTGGGAGCTGCGCGCCTCGGCGCCGCTGGCGACGCGCCGGGAGCTGTTCGTCAGCGGGATGCGCATCGGCCGCGACCACATCGCCTCGACCGTCTACACGATCGCCTTCGCGTACAGCGGGGCCGCGCTGCCGGTCCTGTTGCTGCTGCAGTTCTATCAGCTCCCGCTGCTGCAGACCCTGACGAGCGGCGAGTTCGCCGAGGAGCTGGTCCGCACCCTGGTCGGGTCGATCGGGCTTGTGCTCGCGATCCCCCTGACCACGCTGATCGCCGCGGTGATCGTCAGCGCCGCCCCCGCAGCTGCCGGGGCGGGGGCGCGGCACTCCGCACGCCATCGCGAGGCCAAGGACGAGTACTCCGGCCACGCGCACTGAGCCGCGCAGGCGGCTCGCGGCCCCGCCGCTCGACAAGAATCGGCGCACTCCCTGAGACCATGAGGAAGACGTCCTCGAGAGACCCGGCTTGGGGCCCGCTCTGCTGTGTCGTGAATCGGAAGACCTATGGTGACCAGGCTTCCGCTCCGCGCACGTGCTCAGGCTGAGCCGGTACCCCGGCACCTCCACCAGATTGCGACCAGGTGACCCGGATGACGCACTTCGACGAGGTCCAGATCGAGGACCTGCGCGAGATCGGTGGCCTGAAGTGGAGCACGTTCCCGGACAAGATCGGCGCGTTCGTGGCGGAGATGGACTTCGGGATCGCGCCGCCGATCACCCAGGCGCTGCACGCCGCCGTCGAGATCGGCGGGTTTGGATACCTGCCGCCAGCCGTGGCGAGGCGCATGTCCTCCGCCTTCAGCAACTGGGCCCGGGACCGGTACCGGTGGGTCGTGCCGGCCGACAACGTCCGACCGTTGGCCGACGTGATCTCCGGCCTCGAGGTCGCCATCCGGTACTTCTCCGCACCAGGCTCCGCCGTCATCGTCCCGACCCCCGCGTACATGCCGTTCCTGACCGTGCCGGGCGCGCTGGACCGCGACCTCATCCAGGTGCCGATGGCCGTGCAGGACGGCAGGTACGTCTATGACCTCGATGCCCTCGACTCGGCCTTCAGGGCCGGGGGCAACCTGCTGGTCCTGTGCAACCCGCACAACCCGGTCGGCCGGGTGCTGGAGCCCGGCGAGCTGCAGGCGATCGCCGAGATCGTCGAGCGGCACGGCGGCCGGGTGTTCGCCGACGAGATCCACGCCCCGCTGGTCTACCCCAGGCGTGCGCACACGCCGTACGCGTCCGTCTCCGCCGTCGCCGCGGGCCACACCGTGACGGCCACCTCGGCCTCCAAGGCGTGGAACCTCCCGGGGATGAAGTGCGCCCAGATCATCCTGTCCAACGACGCCGACATGCAGGTGTGGGCGGCGGTCGGCACGATGGCCGAGCACGGCGCAGCCAACCTCGGCGTGATTGCCAACACCGCCGCCTACACGGCCGGTGGTGGGTGGCTTGACCAGGTCATCGCCTATCTCGACGGCAACCGGCTCGCGCTCGCGGACCTCGTCCGGCAGCACCTGCCCGGCGTGGGCTACACGCCGCCCGAGGGGACCTACCTGGCGTGGCTCGATTTCCGCGCACTCGACCTCGGCGAGCCGGCCGCCGACTTCTTCATGAAGAACGCCGGGGTCGCGATGACCGACGGGGCCAAGTGCGGCGACGCCGGCCGCGGTTTTGTCCGGTACAACTTCGCCACGCCTCGACCGATCATGGAGCAGACGATCGAAGCCATGGGGAAGGCGCTCTCCGTGCGCTGAGCCGGGAGGCGACCCGGTGCTGCGCCGAACTCACGCCTCGCGCCGGGCCGACTGAACCGACGCCGACCCGACGGGGAACGTGACCCCGGTGAGGTCTTCGGAGACGGACCACAGCCGCTGCTGGACTGCCACCTCGTACGAGTCCGGGCTGGAGGTGACCGGCCGGGGGTGGCCCGTGACCTCGAAGCGTCCGCCGGGACCGTAGTACTGGCCGCCGAGCACGGCGGGGTCGGTGGCGGCGCGCAGGGTCGGCAGGGCGCCCATCGCCGGCGTCTGGCTGATCAGAGGCGCGAGCCAGGTGAGCGGAAGCCGGAGGGCCGCGGGGGAGTTGCGGGCGAGCTCGGTGCTGGAAAGACCGGGGTGCGCGGCCACCGCGATGGTGGTGCCGTGAGTGGCAAGCCGGCGCTGTAGCTCATACGCGAACATCAGGTTGGCCAGCTTGGACTGCCCGTAGGCGGCGACCCGGCCGTACGACCGCTCCCACTGCAGGTCATCGAAGTGGATCGCGGCCCGGATGCGGTGGCCGGCGCTGCTGACCGTCACCACGCGCGAGCCCGGCACCGGCAGCATCAGGTCCAGTAGCAGCCCGGTGAGCGCGAAGTGGCCGAGGTGGTTGGTGCCGAACTGCATCTCGAAGCCGTCCCGGGTGGTCTGCTTCGGGGTGTACATCACGCCGGCGTTGTTGATCAGCAGGTCGATCCGGTGGTGCCGGGACCTCAGCGCCGCCGCCGCGGTCCGGACGGAGTCGAGCGACGTCAGGTCCAGCGCCTGCACGGTCACGTCGCCGGTCATGCGGGCCGCGGCCTGCTCGCCCTTGGCGACGTTGCGGACGGCGAGCACCACGGAGGCCCCGCGCTCGGCGAGCGCCGCCGCGGTCTCATACCCCAGCCCGGTGTTGGCCCCGGTCACCACCGCTACCCGCCCGTGCTGGTCCGGAATGCTCGCCGTCGTCCACTGCTCGCTCATGTCAGGCTCCCCACTAACGTACCGAAGGTATCTTGTGTCGACGACATTAAGGTACTACCGGTATGTTGTCAACGTACCGCAGGTACCTAAGTTAGGCTGGCGAATGTGACGTTCCAGCGGGCGCGAACCGAAGAGCAGCGGGAGATCCGCCGACGGGCGATCCTCAACATGGCGTCGGCGATGCTCGACGAGATGCCCGTGGCCGAGCTCACCCTGAACGAGCTCAGTCGCCGCGTGGGCCTGGCGAAGCCGAATGTGCTCCGCTACTTCGAATCTCGCGAGGCGGTGCTGCTGGAACTGCTGGACCACTTCGTGCAGGAGTGGCTCACGGAACTGGCGGGCGAGCTGGCCGCCGCTGGCATCGACGAACAGCTCCCGATGGCCGAGCGAGCGGCAGCGGTGGCGGAGATCCTCAGCCGTTCGCTCTCCGGGCGAGCGGTGCTGTGCGACCTCTTTGGCGCCCAGGGCAGTGTGCTGGAGCACAACGTCTCCGTCGAGGTCGTCGCGCGCTACAAGCGCGCCTCTCTGGACCGCCTGACAACCATGACCGCCCTGGTCCAGGAGTACCTGCCGGAGCTGGGCGAGAACGCGGCACTGTTCAGCCTGCAAACCATGGTCATGGCCGGCGCGCTGTCGGCCTACAGCACGCCCCCGCCCAGCCTGCAGGCGGCCTACGAGGCCGAGCCCGACCTGGCCCGCTTCCACCTGGACCTGAGGGACTCCTTGAAGCTGGCCCTGACGGCGACCCTCCTGGGCGTGCTACCCCGCCCCTGACCGGTTGAGTCGTCGTGCGGCGCTGATCGACGAGGCGCGCCCAGGCTCGATCCGGTTGTGGTTCGAATGTGTGAGGGCGAGGCGCCGATCCGGACCACAGCTCAAGAATGAACGATGGCGGCGTCGCCGGGCGGCAGCGTCCCAGACCAGCCGCCTGACGACCTACAGTCAGCCTCTGTGACCGATCCCTCGCCCTCGAACGCGAGTTGGACGTCCGCCTCGTGATGGCCGACAGACCTCCGTCGCGGGCGCCGTCAGCGGACGACGTCGTCAGGGCCGCGTACTCCGAGCGTGCAGCCGAGTACGCCGCGGCGCTCGGCTCCATCTCGGCGATGGATCCCCTCGACGTCCGGTTCATCTCCGAGTGGGCGGCGCGCTGCCGTGGCCCCCTCGTCGACGCTGGCTGCGGCCCCGGGCACTGGACCCACCTGCTGACAGAGCTCGGGGCCGACGTCGAAGGCGTCGATCTCGTCCCCGCGTTCGTCGAGCTGGCCAGGACGCGCTTCCCGACGGCGTCCTACCGGGTGGCTCGCCTCGACGCCCTCGGCACGCCCGACCAGAATGCCGCCGGGATCCTGGCCTGGTACTCGCTGATCCATCTCGAGCCCGTGCGGGTGCCCGCCGTCCTGGACGAGTTCCGGCGCTGCCTGCGGGACGACG
Organism: Pengzhenrongella sicca; assembly: GCF_017569225.1. Lineage (GTDB taxonomy): Bacteria > Actinomycetota > Actinomycetes > Actinomycetales > Cellulomonadaceae > Pengzhenrongella > Pengzhenrongella sicca. The sequence continues at coordinate 4,256,934 of NZ_CP071868.1, read as the reverse complement.
GCACCCTCGTCCTCGGGTTCTTTGCGAGCGCCCGGCTCGAGCCGTTCCCGCACGCGTTCACGACGGCCTACTCGTGGCCGGTCGACGAGCTGACCCAGCACGTCGAGAACGCCGGGTTCGTGGTCCGGCACGCTCACACCCGCCCGAATCCCGCCCGGCCCGACCGGCAGCACGGCGTGCTGCTGGCGGACCGGGCGTGACCACGAGGTCCGCGCCCGCCGGGGTGTGGTGGCGCACGAGGCACGGACCCGCCCGGTCACCTAGGGAACCAGGATCGCCCTGCCCCGGACGCGGCCGTTGTCGAGGTCGTCCAGGGCCGACTGGAAGTCGGCCAGGGCGTACTTGCTCGTGTGCAGGGTGACCTTGGCCTGGGCCGCCAGCGCCATCAGCTCGGCGAGGTCGTTGTAGCTGCCGACGAGGTTGCCGACGAAGTTGATCTCCGTCGAGATGATGTCGATCGTGGGGATGTTGATGTTCTCCCCGTACCCCACGACGAAGTAGCTGCCGGCGCGGCGCAGCATGCGCACGCCCTCGGCAGTCGCGCCACCCTCGCCGACGAAGTCGATCACCGCCTCGGCCCCGTTGTCGCCGGTCAGCGCGAGGACTTGGGCGACGTGGTCGCCGTCGGCCGTGGCGAGCACCGTGTGATCGGCGCCGAGGTCGGCGGCGAGGGCCAGCGCGTCCGGGTTGCGGTCGACGACGATGAGCGAGGCTCCGCTGATGGCCTTGAACACCTGGACCCCGATGTGGCCGAGGCCGCCAGCGCCGATCATGACGGCGAACTGGCCCGGCCGCAGCAGGGCGTTCGCCTTCGCCACGGCGTGGTACGCGGTCAGGCCGGCGTCCGCGAGGGCCGCGACGTCCGCTGGCTCGAGAGAGTTGTCGAGCTTGATGACGCTCCGGACGGAGGTCTTGAGAAACTCGGCGTAGCCGCCGTCGGTGTCGATGCCGGGGAACTCGCTCGCGACGCAGTGCACGTCGTCCCCGGACCGGCACGCGCGGCACTGACCGCACGTCCGCAGCGGGTGCAGGATCACCTTGTCGCCAGGAACGACGCCGGTCACGGCCGAGCCGACGGCGTGCACCCACCCCGCGTTCTCGTGCCCGATCGTGTAGGGCAGGGCCACCTGGGACTTGTCCGCCCACTGGCCGTCCAGGATGTGCAGGTCGGTGCGGCACACCCCGGCGCCGCCGACCCTGACGATCACGTCGAGCGGGCCGGTGATCTCCGGCTCAGGGAGCTCCACGAGCTCGAGGTTCTTGTGGTACTCGACGACGCGTACGGCTCTCATGATGCCTCGACTCTCTCGTGGGGGGTGGCGTCTTGTGCGCGGGCACGCTGGTCGGCGGCCGACTCGGGGTACCGGGTGCGGAGCAGACCTCGGCAGAAGTGGGCGTTTCCGTCGATAGAGATCCGGATCGCCTTCGCGAACCGGAGGCGGAGCTCGATGCGGTCCGCCGGCCACGCGGTGCCGTCCGCGTCCACCATCACGAGGGAGTCCGTCGAGGTGTCCAGCCCGAGCGCGGATCGCCGCCTTCCGAGGCCTTCCCGGACGCCCTCGGTCGGCAGGTCGCCGAAGGTCAGCCGGCCGAGGTCCGCCACCTCCCAGCCGTACTCGCGCAGCATCACCGTGCAGGCGCGCTCGATGTACGCCGCATGGGCCTTCACCTGGAAGACCTTGCGCAGCTCGTCGAGCTCACCCGCGGCCTCGCGGGGATACGCCGCGACGAATCCGTTCCTCGCGGCGACGCCGGCGTTGATCCGGTCGGAGTCGTGATGGTCATCGAGCAGCACCCGCACGCTGGCGACGCCCGGCAGGCGGGCGATGGCGTCCTCGGCGTCGGAGGCCATCAGGTAGGCGAAGCTCGGCGAGCAGAACGCGGTGGGCAGCCGCAGCCGGACGAGCACGTCACCGCCGGTGACGACTCGCTCGGTCACGAAGCCCAGGTCCGTGATCGGCTCGTCCAGCTCGGGGTCGATCACCGTGGACAGGGCGGCGTCGACCTCCTTCCAGGTGACGACGGCGATTGTCACGCCCCTACCTCAGCCCCGACCGCGACGCCGGTCTCGGCCCCGGCCGGCTCCGGCAGCCGCAGCGCGGCCGGGACCTCGATGTGCGGGTACAGCCGAGCGGCGTTCAGGCCGAGGATCTTCTTCTTCTGCGCGACGGTGATCGGCGCGTACTCGCCCTGCATGTCCTCGGGGATCTGGGAGTCGACGAACTTCTCGATCAGCCACTTCGGCTGCCACAGGGCGTAGTCGGAGCTGAACAGGATCCGGTCCTCGCCCAGCCAGTACAGGAGCTCGCCGATGATCTGCGCCCAGTACCGCGGGCGGGTGTGGATGAACGGAATGGCGACCGCGAGCCCGCCGTAGACGTTCGGCTCCTGCGTCGCGATCCAGCAGAAGTCCTCAAGCCGCGGCAGGCCCACGTGCTCGACGATGAAGTTGAGGTGCGGGAAGTCCGTCGCGCAGTGGTCGATGTCGGCGACGTCGAAGGCGTCCCGGTCGAGGGGGAGGATCGTCGGGCCCTTGTGGATGTGGATGTTCTTGATGCCCAGCTCGGCGCACTTCTCGAGGTACTTGTACGCCCACGGGTCGCTCATCTTGAAGCCGCGGCTCTCACCGTGCCAGGCGGCGGTGTAGATCTTCACGCCCTTGAGGTCGTACTTCGCGGCGTCCTCCTCGAGCTGGCGCAGACCGACCTCGCCGTCGCGCGCGTCCCAGTTGTGGTTGTACGTGAGCCGGCCCGGGTTGCGCTGGGTCATGTCCCAGGCGAGGTCGCGGCTGAAGCCGTTCACGTAGAAGTCGGTGAGTGCCGCGGGGTTGAAGATCGCGTGGTCGACGTAGCCGTTGCCGAAGAGGTCGGTCATGAAGTCCTGCTCGGTGTACTTCTGGTACTTCTTGAACTCCCAGACGTACTCGGCGGGCGACAGGTTCCGGTGGTAGTCGTAGAAGCACTCGATGAACTGCTTGCCGTGGACGTTGCGCTGGTTCTCGTCCGAGCCGTCCCACATGTGCACGTGAGCATCGACGATGAAGTAGTCCTCGCCATCCTTCGAATACATGCCGTCTCCTCAAGTGGCCGCCACGGCGGCGTTGCCGGGCAATGCCCATTGAACTGCTGCGGGACCTCGCAAAGCAGCCCAAACCGCGTCTCAATGTGAGACCCCCACTGGCCTAGGCACACCTGCGGGCCGTGTGTAGCGTGATCGGCGCGGACCGGCCTTCCGGTGTTCGCGACCCGCACGAGGAGGCGACGATGCCTGGGAGTGGATCACCCGTCCTCGCGCGCGAACCCGGTTCGCCCCGTGACCGCGCGGCCTCCGATCGTGAGTCCCTCGCGCTGGAGCTCGGCCGAGGCGGGGCTGGCTCCCCGGTCCGTCCGGAGATCCGCGCGTCGTGGGCGCGTTCGGCCGCCGGGGGCCTGCAGATCGAGCACCTCGAGGTTCCCGTCGACGGGGAGTTCGACGACGAGTCGCCGCTGATGTCGGCGGCGCGCCCCGTCCTCAGTGCGCTCTGGTCGCATCTCGCCGACGAGCCGGTCAGCGTCATGCTGTGCGACGAGACCGGCCTGGTTCTGTCGCGCGAGTGCGGCGATCCGGCGGTCCTGCGATCCCTCGACGAGGTCGCGCTCGCGCCGGGCTCCACCTACTCCGAGGCGGCCGTGGGTACGAACGGCTTCGGTCTCGCGCTCGCCGACGACCGGCTCACGCTGGTCGCCGGCGACGAGCACTACTCAGCGCAGCTCATGGGGTACACCTGCGCCGGGTCACCCATCCACGACCTTGCCACCGGCGCGGTGATCGGCGCGATCAGCCTGACCACGTGGTCGTCGTCGGGCACCGGGCTCCTGCTCGCGGTCGCCGTCCAGACCTCCGCCAACATCGAGGCGCACGTGGTCTCCCAGGGGCGCACCCTTCCGGGGGATCGCCGTCCGCGGCTCACCCGGTTCGAGGTCATCGAGCGTGACGCGATCGCTCTCGCGCTGGAGCGGAACCCGGACAGCGTGGCCGACGCGGCGAACGACCTCGGAATCTCTCGCGCCACGATCTTTCGGCGCATCAAGCGGTACGGCATCCGGCCCCACACCGTCGTGGCCCGGCACACAGAACCGACCTAAGGAGCAAGACATGGTGCAGACCGTTCGAACGGTGATCTCCCCGGCCCGGTACGTGCAAGGCAAGGGCGCCATCCATCAGCTCGGGAGCTTCCTGGCGCAGCTCGGATCGACTCCTCTGATCGTGGCCGACGACCTCGTCTGGGGCCTTGTGGGCCACGACATCGAGGCGTCCCTCAAGGCGGCAGACCTTCCGGTCAACCGGGTGAACTTCAACGGCATCCCCAGCGCCAAGGAGGTCGACCGGCTCGTGGGGATCATCAAGGAGACCGGTTCGGACATCGCCGTCGCCGTCGGCGGCGGGAGCACGATCGATGCGGTCAAGGCCTCCGGCTACCTCGCCGGGATCCGGTGGGCGAACTGCCCGACCGTCGCGTCGACCGACGCCCCGACGAGCGCGCTGGCCGTCATCTACACCGAGACCGGCGAGTTCGAGGAGTACCGGTTCTTCCCGCGCAATCCCGACCTGGTGCTGGTGGACTCGCAGATCGTCGCCAACGCGCCCGTCTCGCTGCTCATCGCCGGCGTCGGCGACGCACTGGCCACCTGGCTCGAGGCGCGTGCCACGTCGCGGTCGAACTCCAACACCATGGCCGGCGGGCTCCCGACCGTGACCGGCACGGCGTTGGCCAAGCTCAGTTGGGACGTGCTCTGGGAGAACGCACTGCCGGCGATCGACGCCGTGCGGGACCACCTGGTCACCCCAGCCGTCGACCGGGTCATCGAGGCGAACACCCTGCTCTCGGGGCTGGGCTTCGAGTCCGGCGGGCTGGCCGCGGCCCACGCCATTCACAACGGACTGACCGCCGTGCCGGGGACGCATGGTCTGGCCCACGGGCAGAAGGTCAACATCGGCTCGATCACGCAGCTCGTGCTCGAGGGCGCACCGACGAGCGACCTCCGCGAGTTCATCGAGTTCACCACACGCGTCGGGCTACCGACGACGCTGACGGAGGTCGGCCTGCGGGCCGACGACGCCGAGTCGCTCAAGACGGTTGCCGACGCGGCCACGGTCGCGGGCGAGACCATCCACTCGATGCCGTTCGAGGTCGCCAGCGGCGACGTCGCCGCGGCGCTCGCGTCGATCGAGCGCTTCGCGGTCACCGTGCGCGCCGAGGCGAAGCTCCCGGCGCCGGTGCCGTACACGGGGCGCCACTGACCCATCCGCCCGCCCTCGCTCAATCGGTGAGCGGACGCGCCCGAGCTCCTACGTGCTGGGGGCCGGTGGGCGAGGGTGGGTCGGTCGCCTGCGCAGGTGATGGGGGACGACGGCGACGACGATTCGTCCCGGCTTCCTCCGTCGGCCCGACGCGCCGTAGGGTCACTCGATGAACCGGACCGGCCGGATGTACGCGATCGTGGAGGAGCTGCGCGCCGTCGCGCCACGTCCGAGGAGTGCGACCTGGCTCGCGGACCGGTTCGACGTGAGTCGACGCACGATCGAACGAGACATCGGTGCACTCCAGCAGTCGGAGGTACCCATCTGGGCTGAGCCGGGCCGGAGCGGCGGCTACTGCCTGGACCGAGCCCGGACGCTGCCGCCGGTGAACTTCAGCCCGGACGAGGCGGTCGCAGTCGCCGTCGCGCTCCATCGAACCGAGGGCACTCCGTTTCACAGCGCTGCCGGCACCGCCCTCCGGAAGCTTCTTGCCGCGATGCAGGACGGCGATGCATCCGCAGCGCACGACCTCGCGTTGCGAGTTCATCTCATCGGCCGTGAGGCTGGCCCGCCTCCTGTTCCGGCGGTGCTGACCGACGCCGTGTCCGCACGGCGAGTCCTGCGGCTGCGGTACACCGACAGGGAGGGCCGCGCCACGATCCGGGACGTCGAACCCGTCGGCTATGTCGGATCGACGACCGCCTGGTACCTGCTCGGCTGGTGCCGCCTGCGCGGTGGGCTCCGCGCCTTTCGCCTCGACAGGGTCGACCGGGTCACCGCGACCGCCGAGACCGCGCCGCGTCGCGCGGTGCGCCCCGAGGAGATCCAGGTCCCCGAGGGAGACCTCCGCACGCTCACGCTTCTTTGAGATGGGTGGAAACACCGACAGAGGGTTGTCGTGGAAGGTCGCCACGATGGTGGTCTTCGCGGATGTCCGCGAGGACCACCGCATCCGAAGGACTATTCCCCATGAACCTCGTCTCCGTTCGCCTCATCACCGACGACGTGCCTCGACTCGTCGGCTTCTACGAGCGCATCACGGGAATGGCGGCCGAACGTCCGACTCCGGAGTTCGCGGAGCTGCGCACCCCCCATGGCACCCTCGCCATCGGCAGCACCGCCACCGTCGGGCTGTTCGGGTCGGGCTCTGCCCGTCCCGCCGACAATCACACCGCGATCATCGAGCTCCTTGTTGACGACGTCGACGCCGTGTTCAACTCCGTCGCAGACGACCCGATCGAGATCGTGCAGGCGCCCACGACCATGCCGTGGGGGAACCGCTCATTGCTCGTTCGGGACCCAGACGGAACCCTCGTGAACCTCTTCACGCCGGTCACCGTGCCCGCGATCGCCAAATTCGCCGACACGCCTCGTTGACTAGACCGGCGCTACCTGGTTCACGTCGATCAATGATGGGCTTGAACTGTCACGGCTAGCCGGCTACCCCGCTCGCACGAACATCCGCCACGGCGACACAGCCCCTGCGGATCAAGCTTCCCACCCCGGTCACAGGCGGATCCCCGGCCCGGAAGCGGCTCCGAAAGGCGCCTCGTCGTTGCTACGAGCGACCCCTGCCGCGACCCCTGCCATATCCCAGTAGTCGCCGACCAGGCCGTCGAGGATGCATCCGCTCGCCCAGGGCATCAGGCAAAACCAGGTACTCGCCAGCGAGCCGTCGGGGTAGGTCTGCTTCAGCAAGCCCTCGCTGTGGCAGAAGCGCTCCGACATCCAGCCCTTGAGGCCGTGATCGAACTCGCGGTCATAGCGGTTATAGGTTTGATTGCCCCACGCCACCGCGTCTTCGAGGCGCCGCGTGACGTAGCCGTCGTCCTTGTGGGCGAGGTAGTACGACATCTCACCGATCAGCGTGCTGCCCATCGGATGCACATGGGGGTTGGCAGTCGACGTGACAGTGCCCCCGCAACTCGACCAGCCGATCGTTGACAGGGGTGGGACCTGAACCGGCGTGTTGTATCCGAACCGGAAGGAGAACTCGTAGTCCAATGCGTCCCGCAGATGGTCCAGAAGCACCGGATCTTTGGTCAACGCGTGCAGGTAGCGCACAGCCTTGATGTACGCGACGACGCCTTCCGAGTCGACCGCCTTGTCGGTATCCAAGGGGCCGCCGTAACACTCCATCTGCTCGATGTAGGCGTGGTGATAGTGGGCCTCGCTCTCCAGGAGCGCCTCGAGGCCACGACGATCATTGGTCAGCCAGCGGTGGTAGGCGCCGGCGGCTAGGCACCAGGCACCGCCCAACGAGTCGTACTCCAGCGCTGCACCGGTCGATTCCGAGAGCATGTACGGGTACTCGCCGTCACTATTGGTGGCAGCCTCGACCACGCGGAGCGCCTGACCGACGAAGGCCTCCCAGGCTTCATGCGCCGTTCCGGCGAGCTCACGCTCGTACTGGAGGGCTTTCAGGACGAGATAGAGCGCCTGGCCAACAATGTATCCGGAGTGGCCGCGGGCGTTCACGCCGTCGAACCACCATCCGTCGACGCGCCAACGACCGTCCGCGTAGGAGTCGTACGGGAGCCCGGAGGCCGGGTTACGGGAGTTCTCGACGATGTTGTCGATGCATGCCAAAGCTCGCGCACGCATGCCCTCCTCGCCGAGCCGAAGCGAGGCGAGCAGCATCGGCGTGGCCACGACGAGGCCATTGGTCCAGCTGATCGAGAGCAGCTCGTTGGCCCGATGCCCGCCCGTCTCCTCTTCGAAGACGAACCCCGCATAGGCGCTCAGCTCGGGGAGCCAGGCATGCTCGTGGACGGCCGAGGCGAGGTCACGCACCGTCACCTCGGGAGAGCTGCCTGCCCGAGGCGCCTGGTGGTAGCGCCAGTAGACCTGCTCTAGGGCTCGGTTGACGCCGAGCGCACCAGGGGAGTCATAGCTGTAGACCTGGACGGTGAAACGAAGCTCCTCGCCCGGTGCCAGTTCGATGACGTTCTCGCCCAACGGCGCACGCTCGTGGACGATCGCGGAGTTCACAAACATGAGCGGGGCATTCTCGTACCCGAGCGTGTACCCGACAGAGCCCCGCTCGAGCGAACAGGTGAAGCCCGCGAACTGGTGGAATGCCTCCGCCGGGTCGCTCGGGGTCATCTGCCTGGTCAGACCGTCGACCTGAACCAGGTAGGGGGCCGCACTGAGCCCGACCACTCGATCGCGGTCGCGCATGAGGGCGGCCGGGTGCGACAGCCGATCGCTGCGAACCATCCACCATGACGAGGACGGGCGCTCGACCCTCTCGCGCCGAAGGCGTGGGAACTCGATCTTCCCTCCCTGGGGAGCCTCGCCACGATTGCGCCCGTACATGAATGCCGGCAGGAAGAACCGCGGTTCGTCGCACCTGAACGTGAGTTCGGCGTGGAGGACGCCACGCCACGGTCCGCTCCGCCGATTGGCTACGTGAACCGTCACGCTGTAGGGATCGGCCGGAGCACCCGAACCGCCGACGACGGCGGTCTCGCACTCCAAACCGTGGTCGAGCACGCTCACATATGCGGTCGACGCCGTCGCGTCCGCGCAACGGGCCCGAAGCGCGAGTTCAACCCCGTCGTCGATCTCGATCGTGTCGAGCATGTCAGCGAATGCCCTTCCGTTCGGTTCAATGCCTGGTCACGAGCAGGCTGCGAAAGCGTCCTGGACGTCAAGGACCGTGGCGTCACGGGTGCGACCGTGGTCGTCCGGCCTGGTCGAACTTGTCAGGACGGCGACGCGACCCGCGCGGTGCTCTGGCGCACGATGAGGGTCGTCGCCAGATCGATCCGGGTGCTCTGCGGGTGCTCGCCGCGAGCCAAGCTGAGCACGAGGCGCGTCGCCTGCAGGGACATCTCGAGCAGCGGTTGCCGAACCGTCGTGAGGGCGGGCCCGATCCACTCGGCGACGGACAAGTCGTCGTACCCGACCACCGACAGGTCGTCTGGGATGCGCACGCCGAGTTCGCGGGCCGCCTTGTACAGCCCGAGCGCCTGCAGGTCGTTCCCGGCGAAGATCGCCGTGGGCGGGTCGTCGAGCCCCAGCAGGCTCAGGCCATGCTCGTACCCGCGCTCCACATGGAAGTCGCCGTATCGGATCAGCTCGGGGTCGACCTGGAGCCCCGCATGCTCAAGCGCCGCCCGGAAGCCGTCGAGGCGAGCGCGGCTGCACCAGACCCATTCGGGGCCGCCGATCGCACCGATCCGCTTGTGCCCCAGCTCCAAGAGGTGCCGCGTCGCGGCGAGTCCGCCGCTCCAGTTCGCCGAGCCGATCGCAGGGTAGTCGCCGGTCGGCTCTCCGGTGGGATCGACGACGACGCACGGGATGTTGCGGGCCTCAAGCTGGCGCCGCTGAGACGGGTCCAGGTCGGAGAACACCATGATGACGCCCTTCGGCCTGCGCGCCAGCACGCCGTCGAGCCACTCCTGCCGAGGGCTCGTGCCTCCCTCGCACTCGGCGAGGACGACCGCGAGCCCCTCCTCTCGGGCCACCCGTTCGACCCCGCGGATGATCTCGAGCGCCCAGAGGTTTCCGAGCTCGTGGAAGACCAGGTCGATCATGCCCGAGCCCTTGGTCACCGCCGCCCGGCGCCGCCGGTACCCATGCTCCTCGATCAGCGCCTCGACCTTGGCCCGGGTGGCCGGGGACACGTCGGCCCTGCCGTTGAGCACCTTGGAGACGGTCGGCACCGAGACGCCCGCGGCGAGAGCGATCTTCGAGATGGTCATCGGTGGGGATTCCACGGTGCTCATCGCAGTCCGTCGCTCTCGATCGTGCACGCAGGCGCGTCGATCGGCAGCACGGCGCGCAACCACTCGAGCTGGCGCCGTACGTGGTGCGCCTCGCCGCCCTCATGATGGTTGTACGGATAGACCTCGATCGAGTGCGCCGGCCCGGAGTCGGCCACGTCGGCGCGGGTCACGGCGTCGCCGTACTGGTTGTAGGCCGCGAACACGGTCGACGGCGGGCAGATCGAGTCGCGCAGCCCGACCCCGAAGTGCGCGGGGGCGGTCGCCCGGCGAGCGAAGCTCACACCGTCGACGTACGAGAGGGTTCGGAACGTCGCGTCGACGGCGTCGCGGAAGACCGAGAGGTACTGCATGACCTCACCCCAGGGGTCCTGCTCCGTGAGCTCGAGCGCGCGCCGCGGGTGGCACAGGAACGGGGCGCTCGCGAGGACCGCCGTGAGGTTGTCGGCTAGGCCAGCGACCGCGAGCGCCAGTCCGCCTCCCTGGCTGTTGCCGACGACGGCGACGCGAGCCGGGTCCACGCCCGGAAGCTGCCGGACGGCGTCGACTGCGCGCACGGCGTCTGTGATCAGGCGCCGGTAGTAGTGGGTCGATGTGCTCGCGATACCGCGCGTGAGGAACCCCTGCCCCGCAGGTCCGGAACCCACCGGGTCGTCCGTGTCGCCTCCGCTGCCGTACTGGCCGCCCTGGCCTCGGCTGTCCATGAGCAGGTGGGCGTACCCGGCGTTCACCCAGGTGGTGCGCTCATGCGGGAGCCCGCGTCCGCGTCCGTAGCCGAGGTACTCGACCACCGCCGGGAGCGGCTGTGCGTCGTCAGATCCGGCGTCGTTGCCAGTGACGGTCCCGTGGCGTGCGGGGCGGGAGTACCACGCCCTGATCGGATGGCCGTCGTAGCCAGCGAAGGTGACGTCCCAGGAGTCCACGAGCGTGAGGTGGTTCTCGACCGGCTTGACGGCTAGGAGGCAAGGGTGCTGCCGGGCCTGAGTCAGCGTGCGTGCCCACGACGGGTCGAAGTCGTCGGGCTCAGCCACCTGCGGCCGGTAGCGCCGGAGCTCGTCGATCGGCATGTCGAACTCGGCCATGAACGTTCCTCTGCTTTGGCGAAACTTTCGGCCCGAGAGTACCACCACGAACTAACTTCTCCTGCGAAGCGGCGGAGCGATTTTCCTAATCAGGACACCTCGGGGCGAATCGTTTGGCCCAATTGACTTCGTTCGAGGTGGCAGCTACTTTCGGCTGGATCGAACATTTTCGCCAAAGTTGCCGATAGTTTCGAGATTCTCCACGACGGTGTGTAGAGGGTGTTCCGGTATTTTCGGCCGGGCCAGCGGGCACGCAACACCGTGGACCGACACCATGACGAGGCCCAATGAATGCCCTGACGCAGGCAGCGGTGTCCCGCGGCGAGATCTGGCGTGATCCGCTCGCGTCCCCCGCTCAGCGGGCCGATGACCTCGTGCCCCGGTTGACCCTTGAGGAGAAGCTCGCCCAGCTCGTCGGCGTGTGGGTCGGCGCCAACCCCGTTGGTGGAGGGGTCGCCCCGATGCAATCGACCATGAGCCGAGGCCCGCTCGACTGGGATGCACTGATCCAGCAGGGTCTCGGTCAGCTCACCCGGCCGTTCGGCACCGCCCCGATCGAGCCGATCGCGGGCGCAGCTGCGCTGGCGGACCTCCAGTCGACGATCGTCGCAGCGAACCGGTTCGGGATCCCGGCACTCGTCCACGAGGAGTGCCTCGCAGGCTTCGCCGCTTGGGGCGCGACGGCGTACCCCGTGCCGTTGTCCTGGGGGGCGACGTTCGACCCCGACCTGGTCGCGGAGATGTCTGGGCTCATCGGGGCGTCGATGCGGTCGGTGGGGGTCCACCAGGGTCTCGCCCCCGTGCTCGACGTCACCCGGGACTATCGGTGGGGCAGGACCGAGGAGACGATCTCCGAGGACCCGTACCTGGTCTCCACCGTCGGCGCGGCGTACGTCCGCGGCCTTGAGGACGCCGGCATCATCGCCACGCTCAAGCACTTCGCTGGCTACTCTGCCTCGCGCTCCGGGCGCAATCTCGCACCCGTCGCCATCGGCCCCCGTGAGTTCGCCGACGTCATCCTGCCGCCGTTCGAGGCTGCGCTGCGACTCGGCGGTGCACGCTCGGTCATGAACTCGTACGCGGAGATCGATGGCGTCCCCGTCGCCGGCGATCCCCGCCTGCTCACCGAGCTGCTGCGCGACACTTGGGGTTTCGAGGGCACGGTCGTCGCGGACTATTTCGCCGTGCGATTCCTCGAGACGCTGCATGGGGTAGCGGGTGACGCCGCCGTTGCCGCCGGGCTCGCACTGCGCGCCGGCATCGACGTCGAGCTGCCGACCGTGGACGCCTACGGCGAGCCGCTGCTGCAGGCCGTGCGCGCTGGCGCCGTGGACGAGGCGCTGGTCGACCGGGCGCTCCGCCGGGTCCTCGCACAGAAGGCCGAGCTCGGGCTGCTGGACGAGAGCTGGCGACCCGGGCCGGCCACTGTGGCGCGCATCGACCTCGACTCCCCCGCGAGCCGCGATGTCGCGCTACGGCTCGCCCGGGAAGCGGTCGTGCTGCTGACCAACCCGCACGGCATTCTGCCGCTCGCACCCGCTGCCCGGGTCGCCGTCGTCGGCCCGCTCGCGGACGAGCCGATGGCGATGCTCGGCTGCTACTCCTTTCCCGCGCACGTCGGCGTCCAGCACCCCGAGCTGCCGATCGGCCTCGACATCGCCTCGGTGGTCGGCGCGCTGCGCGTCCTGCACCCCGAGGTGACGTGCGCGCGCGGCTGCGACGTCAGCGATCCCGACCGCAGCGGGCTCGGCGCCGCCGTCGCCGCCGCCCAGGACGCGGACGTGTGCATCGTCGCGGTCGGGGACCGCGCCGGACTCTTCGGCCGCGGCACCTCGGGGGAGGGGTGCGACGCTGCGGACCTCTCTCTGCCGGGCGTTCAGGCGAACCTGGTCCGCGCGGTGCTCGCGACCGGCACCCCGGTCGTACTGCTTCTGCTCACCGGGCGCCCCTACGCGCTCGGCGAGTTCACCGGGCAGGCCGCGGCCATCGTGCAGGCCTTCTTCCCCGGCCAGCTCGGGGGACGCGCCATCGCGGAGATCCTCACCGGGGCGATCAGCCCGTCCGGCCGGCTACCCGTCAGCGTCCCGCGCGATCCCGGCAGCCAACCGTCGACCTACCTCGCACCCGCGCTGGGCCACAAGTCCGGCGTCTCGAACATCGACCCGACCCCCGCCTTCCCGTTCGGGCACGGCCTCGGCTACGACCCCGTCCGGTGGGGCCCGGCACGGGTCGTCCCGCGTGCGGGCTGCGCCACGGCCGACGCCGAGACGCCCGAGTGGGCCGTCGATGCCAGCGTCGAGGTGGAGCTCACCGTCTCGAACGCGAGCCCTCGCAGGGCCACCGACATCGTCCAGCTGTACCTGCACGACCCCGTCGCCCAGGTGACGCGCCCGGTGGTGCGGCTCATTGGCTACGCGCGCGTCGCGCTCGAGGCCGGGCAGAGCGCGTGCGTCACGTTCACCGTCCACTCGGACCACACGTCGTTCACCGGGCTCGACGGCCAGCGCATCGTCGAGCCGGGCGACGTTGAGCTCCGGGTCGCGCGATCCAGCGCCGACGTGCACGCGGTACTTCCGCTGCGCCTCGTCGGCGCGCAGAGGCAGGTCGGCTACGACCGGCAGCTCGTCAGCGCGGCGAAGGTCACCGCGGTGTCACCAGTGCACGAGGAAGAGGAGGTGAGTGTCCCGTGAGCGTCCAAGATCCCGAGGTCGTGGTGCGGCCGGGCACGTCGAGCGGCCCACCGGACCGTGCCGCCGTGCCGATCGTCCCGGCTTCTCCACCACGGCGCCGTCGGCCCGGAGCGAACGGCAAGCTGCCGTGGCACATTGCGCTGCACCGTGACTGGCAGCTCTACTCGCTCGTCGTCGTACCGCTCGTCTTCTTCCTGGTGTTCCGCTACCTGCCGATGCTCGGCAACGTGATCGCGTTCCGCCGGTTCCAGCCCGGAGGAAGCATCTTCGGAGAGCAGTGGGTCGGGCTGCACTACGTGCGGATGTTCCTCGGCGACCCGACCTTCTGGGGGGTGTTCGGCAACACCCTCGCGATCGGGGCGTTGACGATCCTGTTCTGCTTCCCCATGCCCATCATCTTCGCGCTCCTGCTCAACGAGGTGCGCAGCCGGTACTTCAAGCGCTTCGTGCAAACCATGTCCTACCTGCCGCACTTCCTGTCGATAGTGATCGTTGCCGGGATGCTGATGCAGATCCTCTCGATCGACGGCACGGTCAACCAGTTGGTGAAGCTGTTCGGTGGGGAACCGATCCCGTTCCTGCAGCAGGCCGAGTGGTTCCGCACGATCTACCTGTCGTCCGAGGTGTGGCAGACGCTCGGCTGGGGCACGATCCTCTACCTCGCCGCGCTCACGACGGTCGACAGCACCCTGTACGAGGCGTCCAGGATCGACGGGGCCAACCGGTGGCAGCAGACGTGGCACGTCACCCTGCCGGGGATCCGGCCGACGATGGTCACGCTGCTGATCCTCAACATCGGCACGTTCATGGCCGTCGGGTTCGAGAAGATCCTGCTCATCTACAACCCCTTGACCTACCCGACGGCCGACGTCATCTCGACGTACCTGTACCGCGTCGGCCTGGTGTCGAACAACTTCAGCTACGCCACCGCGATCGGCCTCTTCGAGTCGCTCATTGGGCTCACCCTAATTCTTTCGGCCAACGCGATCTCGCGTCGAGTGGTGGGAGCAAGTCTGTGGTAGCCCTCGATCCGGCCACGTTCGCCGACAAGATCACCGCGCCCCGCACCCGGACCGGCCTGCGTGACTCCCGCAGCTCGCGCGTCTTCCAGGTGTTCAACACGATCGTGCTGCTGCTGATCGTCGCCGCGACGCTGTACCCGTTCGTCAACATCGTCGCGCAGTCGTTCAGCTCAGAGACCTACATCCGCACCGGGCAGGTCAACCTCGTCCCGCGCGGGTTCAACCTCACCACCTATCAGCTCGTGATGAGCGACTCGGTGTTCTGGACCTCCTACAGGAACACCGTGGTGTACACGGTGGTCGCGACGGTCATCGCGATCGTGCTGACGACCTGCTACGCCTACGTGATCTCCAAGCGGGGACTGCGGGGGCGCGGCCTGCTGATAGGCATCGCCGTCTTCACGATGTTCTTCAACGGTGGCCTCATCCCCAACTACGTGCTCATCAGTGGGCTCGGACTGAAGAACACGCTCTGGGCGATCGTCCTGCCCAACGCGATCTCCGTGTTCAACCTCCTCGTGATGAAGTCGTTCTTCGAGAACATGCCGGTCGAGCTCGAGGAGGCCGCGCAGATCGACGGGCTCAGCACCTACGGCGTGCTGCTGCGGATCGTGCTGCCGCTGTCCAAGGCGGTGCTCGCCACGATGGTCCTGTTCTACGCGGTGAGCTTCTGGAACTCGTGGTTCGCGGCCTTCCTGTACATGGACAAGGCGGAGCTGTTCCCGGTCACCATCTATCTCCGCAACCTCATCTCCGGGGCGTCGAGCGCGATGTCGACAGGAGCCGGCACCAGTGACCTCGCGCAGACGGCCGCAAACATCAAGTCCGTGACGATGGTGCTCACGGTGCTGCCGATCCTCTGCATCTATCCCTTCATCCAGAAGTACTTCGTGTCGGGCGTCATGCTCGGCTCGGTCAAGCAGTGACGCGCCATGGCGGCGCTGACGACGCTCGGCAGCTCGCTGTCGGTGGCGTTCACTCGAAAGGAAACGCAATGTCTGTTCGACGGAGAACGACACCGGCGGTCGCGATCGCGGCACTGCTGGCCCTGGGCCTGACGGCCTGCGGCGGAGCTGCCGAAGAGGAGGGCGACGCCACAGCGAACACTGTCGGCGCCATGACGGACTTCAAGGTCGGGGACACGTTCACGGCGACAGAGCCGCTGGACCTCTCCATGCTCTACAGCGACAGCCCGAGTTACGCGTACAACGCGGACTGGATGGTGTGGGACGAGATCACCGGGCGTACGAACGTCACGCTCGACGCGACGATCGTGCCGGCGGCGGACTACGACCAGAAGCGCAGCCTGCTGATCGGGGCCGGTGACGCGCCGTCGATCATCCCCAAGACCTACCCGGGCCAGGAGACACCGTTCGTCGCGTCCGGCGCGGTCCTCGCGGTGAGCGACTACGTGGATCTCATGCCCAACTTCCAGGCGAAGGTCAAGGAGTGGGGCCTCGAGGCGAACCTCGACACCCTGCGCCAGGCGGACGGAAAGTTCTACGTTCTTCCCGGCCTGCACGAAGCCGCGTGGCAGGACTACACGGTGGCGATACGCACGGACGTCATGGCCGAGCTCGGGCTCGAGAATCCCGAGACGTGGGCCGACTTCCACGACGTGCTCGTCGAGATCAAGGCTGCGTACCCCGACTCCTACCCGTTCTCCGACCGCTTCTTTGGCGACAACATCCTTGGCCTCGTCGCCCAGGACTTCGGGACGAGCGCCGGAAAATGGGCCTACAAGAACGCGAACTGGAACCCGGACTCGGAGGAGTTCGAGTTCACCGGCTCGTCGGCCGCGTACAAGGAGACCATCGAGTACTTCAAATCGCTCGTCGATGAGGGCCTGATGGACCCCGAGAGCTTCACCCAGGACGAGGACACCGCCATCCAGAAGTTCACGACGGGCAAGTCCTTCGCGATCAGCACCAACGCTCAGATCGTCGTGAACGACTACCGCGCCGCGCTGACCTCCGCGGTCCCCGGCGCGACCGTCGCGAAGATCCCGCTGCCCGGCGACGCGATCGTCGGAACCTCGCGTCTCGAGAACGGGATCATGCTGAACGCGAACGTCGTCGAGAACGAGAACTTCGTGGCCATGATGCAGTTCATCGACTGGCTGTGGTACTCGGACGAAGGCCAGGAGATGGCCAAGTGGGGCGTCGAGGGGACGACCTACACCAAGGACGCCGACGGGGCGTTCACCCTCGCCGCCGACATCGACTACGTCGGGCTCAACCCCACCGCGACGAAGCATCTGCAGAAGGACTTCGGGTTCGCCGGTGGCGTGTTCGCCTACGGCGGTACCACCGCGCTCCTGCAGTCCACGTTCTCGGACGAAGAGATCGCGTTCCAGGACGAGATGCTCACGAAGGAGCTGTCGCCCATCCCGCCGTCGTACCCGTTCGACGAGCTGGAGCGCGAACAGGTGACGCTGTGGGAGACCCCGCTCACGGACTACGCCAAGCAGATGGCGCTGCAGTTCATCCTCGGTCAGCGTGACCTGGACGAGTGGGACGACTACGTCAGCGAGCTCGAGGGGAAGGGCTCGACCGACTACATCGATCTGGTCAACTCTGCCCACGAACGGTTCGAGGAGACGTCCGGCTGAGACCGTCCGCGGGTGCGGTGGGCGAGCCACCTTGCCCGCCGCACCCGCGCGGCACCGACACGTTCCCCTCGACCCACCACGTACCCCTCGCTCAAAGGAGCACCGATGTCTACCGTGGTCCCGTCTGTACCGATCGGCGAGCTCACCGACGCCTGGCGTCAGTGCGTCGGCACCGGCCGCGTCGAGCTCGCACTCCGCAGCGACTACCGCGACTCCTTGGCGATCGTCCAGGAGCAGATCGGCTTCCGGTACCTGCGTGGGCACGGGCTATTCGACGACAAGATGGGTGTCCACCGCCCCGTCCAGGTCGACGGCACGCGGCAGGTGCACCACAACTTCACGTACGTCGACCAGGTGATCGACTCGTGGCTCAGCCTGGGGATCAAACCGTTCCTCGAGCTGGGCTTCATGCCCGCGGGGCTGGCCTCGGGGACCCAGACCGTGTTCTGGTGGCTCGGAAACGTCACGCCGCCGTCGTCGTACCCCGAGTGGGCTGCACTCGTGGCCGCGACCCTGCGCCACCTGATCGACCGGTACGGCGCCGACGAGGTCCGGACGTGGCCCATCGAGGTGTGGAACGAGCCGAACCTCACCGACTTCTGGGAGAACGCCGACCAGGCCGAGTACCTGCACCTGTACGAGGTCACGGCCCGTACGGTCAAGGACGTCGATGCCGGGCTCCAGGTCGGCGGACCGGCGATCTCCCCGGGTGCGGACCACTGGTGGGCGCCATTCGCCGAGTTCGTCGCGTCCCGCGACGTGCCGATCGACTTCGTCTCCCGGCACGCCTACTCCTCCGGTCCGACGCAGCACATCCCGTTCGGGGTCTACCAGACGCTCACGGCCCCGCAAGGCCTGCTCGATCAGTTCGCGGCGCCGCGCGCGCACCTCGCCGGCACCGGTCTTGAGCACCTGCCGGTACACATCACCGAGTTCAACACCTCGTACAACCCGACCAACCCGATCCACGACACGGCGTACAACGCCGCGTACCTCGCCCCGGTGCTCGCAGGCGGTGGCGATCTCGTCGACTCGTTCTCGTACTGGACCTTCGCGGACGTCTTCGAGGAGGTCGGTGTGCCGACCTCCTTCTTCCACGGCGGGTTCGGCCTGCTGACCCACCGGGGCATCCCGAAGCCGACGTTCCACCTGTACGCGTTCATGGCCCGGGCAGGGCGACACATCCTCGCCCGCGGTGCCGATCACCTCGTGACCCGCCACGACGACGGCCGGATCGTCGTGCTCGCGTGGCAGCCCCTCGGCGGCTCCGACGACGGGCCGTACGGCTCCGCCCCGGCTCACCACGAGCTGAGCCTCGACCTGCCGACCGGACAGGCAACGGGCGACGCAGTCGCCATCGTCCGCCGTAGCGTCGACGAGGACGACGGCAACGCCTGGACGGCCTGGCGCGACCTCGGGCGCCCGCACCAGCCCTCGCTGCACCAGCTCGACCTGCTGCGCGCCGCGGCGGTCCCTGCGCTGCACCACCAGCGCATGACCGTCGGCGACGGCGGGCGCGTTCGCCTCGACGTCCGCCTGAATCGCCACGAGGTCACCCTCATCGAACTGCTGCCCGCGGCTGCTGGCGAGCACCCCAGCCTCGACGACTCGCGGCTGCTGGGCCAGGGGCAGTGGGCGGAGAGCGGCGTATGACGATGCCGAGCAGGACCTCGATGGACGGGCCGCAGCAGTTCGGCGACGGCGCGCTCGCTCGTTGGGCGTCCGTCGTCTACCAGGTGCTCCTCATCGAGCTGCACCTGCTGCTCGCGGCGGCGCCCGGCATCGCCCTGCTCGTGGCGTTGGTCGCGGATCCCTCGAACCTCCCGCTGGCGGCGCTCGCATTGATCCCCTTCGGCCCAGCGCTGTCGGCGGCGCTGTACGCCTGGCGCGCCTACCGCGCTGAACGCAACCTCGAGCCGACCCGTGCGTTCTGGCGGGGCTACCGCGCGAATGCGAAGGACGTCCTCCGCTGGTGGATCCCCGCGCTCGTGGCCGCGGGGGTCGTCGCCGTCAACCTCACCGGTCTCGACGCCGTCGCGGTCCCCGCGGCGGTTCGCGGCGCCATCCTCGCCGTCGAGGTGACGCTGCTCGTCGTGCTCGCGCTCTGGACGACCAACATGCTCGTGGCGACGTCGTTCTTCGCGCTGCGCACCCGAGACGCGGCGCGGCTGAGCATCTTTTACCTGGGCCGGCTGCCGCGCGTCACTGTCGGCGCGTTCGCCGTGCTCGTCGTCGCGATCGGGACCGTCCTGTTCACATCCGACTGGGTGCTCGCGGGCCTCGGCTCCCTGTTCGCCTTTGCCCTGCTCTACAACGCCCGTCCCCTGATCGCGGATCTCGAGGAGAACTTCACCGCATGACAGCGACACTGCCGCCCACGACGTCCACTCCTTACGGAGGGGACTACAACCCGGAGCAGTGGCCCCGGCCGGTGTGGGACGAGGACGCCGCCGCCTTCGGGGCCGCGTCGATCGACACCGTCACCCTCGGCGTCTTCGCGTGGTCGTACGTGCAGACGGGCGAGGACGCGTACGACTTCTCTCGCCTCGACGAGATCATCGAGGCCGTGAGCGCGCAGGGACGCCAGATCGTCCTCGCAACCGCGACGGGAGCGCTGCCGCCGTGGCTCGCGCACCAGCACCCCGAGGTGACCCGCACCGATTTCGAGGGCCGCCGGCACGTTTACGGCCAGCGTCAAAACGCGTGCCCCAGCTCGCCGGTCTTCCAGCGGCTGTCGGCGTCCCTCGCCGGCCGGATCGCGGAGCGGTACGCAGCCAACCCTGCGATCATCGCCTGGCACATCGGGAACGAGTACGGCGGATCCTGCTACTGCGAGAACTGCGCGGTGGCATTCCGGGTATGGCTGCAGGCCCGCTACGGCACGCTGACGGCCCTGAACGACGCGTGGAACACGATCTTCTGGTCGCACCTCTTCAGCGACTGGGACCACATCGTCCCCCCGAACGCCCTGAGCGAGCACTGGCGGGGACCGGACCACACCGCCTTCCAGGGCATCACGCTCGACTACAACCGCTTCATGTCGGACGCGATGCTGCGCAACTACACCGACGAGCTCGCCGCGATCCGTCGGGTGGACCCGAGCCGCCCCGCGACGACCAACTTCATGGGCATGTACCGCCCGGTCGACTACCACCGCTGGGCGGAGCACCTCGACTTCGCGTCCTGGGACAACTACCCGCCGGGTCCGCGCGAGCACGTCCGCATGGCCTTCGCGCACGACCTGATGCGCGGACTCAAGGGCGGCGCGCCGTTCTGGGTGATGGAGCAGACACCGACGATCACCGCGAGCCGCGATGTGAATCCGGTCAAGCGGCCCGGCGTGATGGGCTTGTGGTCCTGGCAGTCGGTCGCGCATGGAGCCGACGCCGTGCTCTTTTTCCAGCTGCGCCAGTCCCGGGGTGCCTGCGAGAAGTACCACGGCGCAGTGCTCGACCACGCGGGCCGCACAAACACCCGCGCCTTCCGCGAGGTCGCGGCGCTCGGCGCGCAGCTCCGGCGGCTCGGCGACGCCGTGCTCGGGGCGCGCACGCCGGCGCGGGTCGCGGTGCTGTTCGACTGGGACAGCTGGTGGGCGGTGGAGATGACCGACGGCCTGAACCGACATGTGCGGTACCCGCAGGTCGTCCTCTCCTACTACCGCGCGCTGTGGCAGGCGGGGATCGACGTCGACGTCGTCCCGGTGACGGCAGAACTGACCGGGTACGACGCGGTGTTCGCGCCGTTGCTGCACATGGTCAAGGGCGATCTTGCCGCCCGGCTCACCGCCGTCGCGACCCGTGGCGGCACCGTGGTCTCGACTTTCCTCACGGGCCGCGTCAACGAGTCCGACAACGCGTTCCTCGCCGACGCCCCGGGCCCCCTCGCCGGGCTCTTCGGGCTGCGCGTCGAGGAGACGGACTCCCAGGAGCCGGGTGTCACCAACCCCGTGACGCTGCGCGCCCCGGACGCACCCGACGATGCGGACTCCGTCGTCGCCGGCGGATCCCAGATCATGGAGATCGTCGTCCCCGAGGGCGCGGACGTGATCGGCACCTACGGGGCCGACTTCTACGCGGGCACCCCCGCCGTCACGCGGCACCGGCCCGGCGGCGTCGGCCGCGGCGAGGCCTGGTATGTCGCAACCGTGCTCGACGACGACGGCGTGGCCTGGGTCGTGCGCAACGCCGTCGGCCGGCATGGGCTCGTCGGGCCTTACGCCGACCTGACCGACCTCGAGATGACAGTCCGCACGCGCGCCGGGGAGCGCACCGCCTTCCTGCTCAACCACTCGCTCGACGCGGTCGAGGTCCCCGCGCATGCGTCGGGTACCGACCTGCTCACGGGGCGGCGGATCGAGCGGGGAGACCTGCTGCGGCTCGAGCCGACGGACGTCGTCGTGCTGCGAGAAGACCACATCGATGGAGGATCCCGATGACTGCCCTAGACACCGTCACCACCGAGCACGCCGCCTGGCTCCCTGCCGAGGCCTTGGCCCCGATCGGTGCGTTGCGCGTGCTCGTGCTGGGTAGCGAGCTGCGAGCCGACACCGTGCGCGCCGACGCGCTCGCGGCCACGACGCGGTGGGGCGGCCAGCTGCTCGATGACCTCGCCCTCGGAGCTGACGTCGTCCTGGCGCTGGCGGCAGACCTGGCCGGCGGGACCGAGGCGCACCACCCGGCCGTCGCCGCTGCGCTCGCGACCGGCCGGGACCCGCTCGGCCCTGAGGGCTTCGCCGTGGCGCGCGTGGATGGCGTGACCGCGGTGGTCGCGGGTGGCGGATCCGGCCTCCTGTACGGCTGGTTCCACCTCGTGCGTACCCCCACGGCACTCCGAGGGTCGAACGCGCCAGCCGAGCGCCACGAGCCGGCGCACGCCCTGCGGATGCTCGACCACTGGGACAACGTGAGCGTGCATCCCGTGATGGGCCAGGTGGAGCGCGGCTACGCCGGCGCTTCCCTGTTCTTCTGTGACGGGAAGGTTCGCGGCGACCTCTCCCGAGTCGCCCGGTACGCCCGGCTTCTCGCAGCAGCGGGGGTGAACCGGGTCTCGATCAACAACGTGAACGTCGGCCCCGACGCGGCACGCCTGCTCACCGCGGACCTGGACGATGTGCGCCGCCTCGCCGACGTGTTCCGCCCGTGGGGCATCCGCTTGCATCTGTCCGTGACCTTCGCGGCCCCGATCAGCCTTGGCGGACTGCCCACGGCGGACCCGCTCATGCCGGAGGTTGCGCAGTGGTGGGCCACGGCGACCGCCGCGGTCTACGCGGCCATCAGTGACTTCGGCGGCTATGTGGTCAAGGCCGATTCCGAGGGGCAGCCCGGTCCGTTCGCTTACGGACGCAACCACGCCGACGGCGCCAACCTGCTGGCCCGCGCGCTCGCACCGTTCGGCGGCATCGTGCACTGGCGAGCGTTCGTCTACAACCACCGCCAGGACTGGCGCGACCGGTCGACGGACCGGGCTCGCGCCGCGTTCGACCACTTCGCGCCCCTGAACGGGCAGTTCGACGAGAACGTCGTGCTCCAGGTGAAGTACGGCCCGATCGACTTCCAGCCGCGTGAGCCCGTGTCGCCCGTCATCGCTGCGATGAGCGCTACCAGGCTCGCGGTGGAGTTCCAGGTGACTCAGGAGTACACCGGCCAGCAGCGGCATGTGTGCTACCTGGCGCCGTTGTGGAGCGAGGTGCTCGGATTCCGCCCATGGGGGCAGACCGGGTCAACGGTCTCGGAGGCCGCCGACGGCGGTGTCGTGGCCGTCTCGAACGTCGGCGACGACGCGTTCTGGACTGGGCACCCGCTCGCGCAGGCCAACCTGTATGCGTTCGGGCGGCTGGCGTGGGCCCCATCGTCGTCGCCCACGGCGCTCCTGGACGAATGGATCGGCCTCACTCTTCCGCAGGCGTCCGCGGGGGTGCGCCGCGCGCTGCACAGTCTCATGGACGGGTCATGGCGCACGTACGAGAGCTACACGGCTCCGCTCGGCGTCGGCTTCATGGTGAGCTCGACCCGCCACCACTACGGACCGGGCGTCGACAGCTACGAATACACCCCCTGGGGCACGTACCACTTCGCCGATCGCGACGGCGTCGGCGTTGACCGCACCCGTGCAACGGGAACGGGCTTCGCGGGCCAGTACCCGCAGCCGTGGCGGGACGTCTACGAGTCGCTCGAGACCTGCCCGGACGAGCTCGTGCTGTTCTTCCACCACGTGCCGTACGGCCACGTACTGAACTCGGGGTCGACGGTGATCCAGCACATCTACGACACGCACTTCGCGGGCGTGGAGCGCACGGACGAGATGCTGCGCGAGTGGGCGGAGCTCGAAGGCGGAGTGCCGGGGGACCTGTTCGCCCGGGTCGCCGAGCTGCTCGTCGAGCAGGACCGCAGCGCGCGCGAGTGGCGCGACCAGATCAACACGTACTTCTTCCGGAAGTCGGGGGTGCCGGACGCGCAGGGCCGCAGGATCTTCTGACGCCGTGCTCTCCGGCCCGGCGTTCGGCTGTTCGCCTCGTCGACTCGCACGCACGCGATCTGGCGCTCTCCGCACCAAACGTGGAATTCGGCCATCCAAACCTGAGGTCGCGAACGTCTGCACGTTGAGCGCCCTCAGAGTCGGCTGCATCGGCCCAGGTCAGCGACGTGGAGCAACGCGAACAACCCAGGTCGAAGACCGGGCCGATTGGCACCGGTGGGATCGACAGCCCGCCACGTCACGCACGCGCCGAGGCTGGTGGTTTGATGTGGGGATGGCAGCTGTAGCGATCGTCCAGCCTCGTGGTGCAGTGCTCGTCGGCATCGCCGCGATTGTGCCCATCGCGGTGTGCGCCGGGCTCGGAGCGTTCCGGGAAGACGTGACTGCGGCGACGGCCGCGCTCGTGCTGGTGCTCGTGGTGGTCGCCGCGGCGGCCGCTGGCGACCGACTGGCCGGGTTCGTCGCCGCCCTGTCCTGCGGTGCGTGGTTCGACTTCTTCCTCACGGAGCCGTACGGGAGCTTCAAGATCACCGACCGCGACGACCTCGAGACCGCGGTGCTGCTCCTGCTCGTGGGTGCGGCGGTGACCGAGATCGCGCTCTGGGGCCGCCGCCAACAGGCTCGGTCAAGCCGGCGGGCCGGCTACCTTGACGGCGTGTTCGGCACGGCGGACATCGTCGCGGTCCAGCAGAAGTCGCCGAGGGTGCTGACCGATCATGTCGCTCATCAGATCGTCGAGATCCTCGCGATCGACGCGTGCCGCTTCGAACCACTGGGTGCCGTGGATCGGCCGAGCGCGAGCCTGGAGCACGATGGTTCGGTGCTTCAGAGGGGTCGATCCGTCGACGTCGACCGCGACGGCCTACCGACCGACGACCGGATCGCGCTCGAGGTCCAGCGAGGTGGGGTCACGCAGGGCCGGTTCCTGCTCACGTCGTCGACCAGGATCGTCCGACCGTCCCTGGAGCAGCGGCGCGTGGTCGTGCTGCTGGCCGACCAGGTCGGCGCTGCACTCACAGGCGTGAGCGGCTGAGCAGCGCTCGACAGCCGCTTTACCCGGCTCCGACTCAGTGGAACGGGCGTGGGCGTTCGGTGCTAGCTCGGCATCGGTTCGACGGGATCACGGCCACGCTCCACCGCCGACCGAGCGGGCGCGTCGAGGTGTCAGAGATGCGTAAAGAGCGTCGGCCGCACCGTTAAGGCTTCGTAAATGTCGGCGGGCGGCGTTCCTGCGGCCGGTAAGACTGCGTTGTGCGCAGTTGTGCACCGGCCCGCCGCCGAGCGCGGCGAGCCGCCCCGACGTCGAAGGCGAACTGACATGGCCGACCTGGCCTTCATCGCGCTGACCGTGGCGTTCTTTGCTGCGGTCGCACTCGTTGCCCGGAAGCTGGACCGGTCGTGACCGGCGAGGACTGGGTGGGTCTCGTGGTCACGGGCGCACTCTTGGTGTATCTGTTCTTCGCCCTGATCCGAGCGGACCGCACCCGATGAGCGCCTCCTGGATCGCCATCGGCCAGATCCTGATGCTGGTCGCGGCGCTGGCAGCAGTCCATGTGCCCCTCGGCAACTACATGGCCCGGGTGTTCACCTCGCCGAACCACCTTCGGATCGAGCGGGTCGGTTACCGCGCGCTGCGGGTCGACCCGGACGCAGACCAGCGGTGGAGCACCTATCTGCTGTCAGTGCTCGGCTTCTCCCTGTCGTCGGTGCTCCTGCTGTTCGGCCTCGCGCGCCTGCAGAACCACCTGCCGCTGTCGCTCGGCTTTTCGGCGATGGACCCGGCAGGGGCGTGGAACACCGCGGTGTCCTTCACGACGAACACCAACTGGCAGTGGTACTCCGGTGAGGCGGCAGCAGGGCACCTGCTCCAGATGGGCGGGCTCGCGGTCCAGAACTTTGTCTCCGCAGCCGTCGGCATCGCCGTCGTCGTCGCCCTGATTCGGGGCTTC
Organism: Pengzhenrongella sicca; assembly: GCF_017569225.1. Classification (GTDB taxonomy): domain Bacteria; phylum Actinomycetota; class Actinomycetes; order Actinomycetales; family Cellulomonadaceae; genus Pengzhenrongella; species Pengzhenrongella sicca. The sequence continues at coordinate 4,231,096 of NZ_CP071868.1, read as the reverse complement.
GCCCGGTCCCGGGCCGACGGCCGTGTCGGCAACTTCTGGACCGACCTCACCCGGGCCGTCGTGCGGATCCTGCTGCCGATGGCCTTCGTGTCCGCGATCGTGCTCATCGCGTTGGGCGTGATCCAGAACCTGTCTGCCCACACCGAGATCACCACCCTCGCCGGCGGGACCCAGTCGGTGCTCGGCGGCCCGGTCGCCTCGCAGGAAGCCATCAAGCAGCTCGGCACCAACGGTGGCGGCTTCTTCAACGCGAACTCCGCCCACCCGTTCGAGAACCCGACGCCGCTGAGCAACGTGTTCGCGATCTTCCTCATGCTGGTGATCCCGTTCTCGCTGCCCCGGACGTTCGGCGTCATGGTCGGCGACCGGCGCCAGGGCTGGGCGATCTTCGCCGCCATGGGGTCGCTGTGGGCGGGCGCGATGGCGCTGCTGACGTGGGCCGAGCTGTCCGGTCCGGGGCTGGTGCCGCAGGCTGTCGGCGCGGCGATGGAGGGGAAGGAGACCCGCTTCGGCGAGGCTGCCAGCGCATTGTTCGCCGCGTCCACCACCTCGACGTCGACCGGTGCGGTGAACTCGATGCACGACTCGCTGACCGCCGCCGGCGGTGGCCTCGCGATCTTCAACATGCAACTCGGCGAGATCACTCCGGGCGGCACCGGATCCGGCCTGTACGGGATGCTCATCCTCGCGATCGTGGCGGTGTTCGTCGGCGGGCTCATGGTCGGGCGCACCCCGGAGTACCTCGGGAAGAAGATCGGCCGCCACGAGATCACCCTCGTCGCCCTGTACGTGCTGACGACTCCGGCCATCGTTCTGATAGGTACGGCGATCGCGATCGCCGTACCCGACGGCCGGGCGGGCATCCTCAATGCCGGCAACCACGGGTTGTCTGAGGTGCTGTACGCGTTCACGTCGGCGGGCAACAACAACGGCAGCGCGTTCGCCGGGCTCACCGTCGCCACGCCCTTCTACAACACGCTGCTCGGCCTCGCGATGCTCGCGGGCCGGTTCGTGCCGATCGCCCTCGTGCTCGCCCTCGCGGGGAAGCTCGCCACCCAGAAGTCCACTCCGCCCAGCGGCGGGACCCTGCCGACCCACCAGCCGCTGTTCGTCGGCCTGCTCGTCGCCGTGGTCCTCGTCGTCGTCGGCCTGACCTACATCCCTGTCCTATCCCTTGGTCCGATCGCGGAGGCCCTCTCATGAACACGACCCAGCTGGACGCGACGGGCCCCGCGGTCGACCCCGGCGCCCCACTCGCGCCGACCCAGGCACGCGGCGTTGGGCGCCAGGCACTGGGTCCCCGCCAGCTCGCCGCGGCGTTGCCGGCCGCGGTGCGCAAGCTCGACCCGCGGCAGCTGTTCGGCTCACCCGTCATGTTCGTCGTGGAGGTCGGCGCGGTCGGCTGCACCGTGCTCTCGGTCCTGGACCCGAGCGTGTTCGCCGTCTCCATCACGGTGTGGCTGTGGGCGACCGTTCTGTTCGCGACCCTCGCGGAGTCCGTCGCGGAGAGCAGGGGCAAGGCCCAGGCCGCAAGCCTGCGCGCCTCGCAGCAGCAGACCACCGCGCGGAGAGTGCTCGCCCCGACGTCCGAGCTGGAGAACACGACCGGTCTCGCGGACCTGCCGACGGCGGAGGTGTCCTCCTCCTCACTCCTGGTCGGCGACGTCGTCGTCGTCGTGGCGGGCGAGACCATCCCCGGGGACGGGGACGTGATCGAGGGCATCGCGAGCGTCGACGAGTCGGCGATCACGGGCGAGTCCGCCCCGGTCATCCGCGAGTCCGGCGGCGACCGGTCCGCGGTCACCGGCGGGACCACGGTTCTCTCGGACCGGATCGTCGTACGCATCACGGCCCCCGCAGGGCACACCTTCGTCGACCGGATGATCGCCCTCGTCGAGGGCAGCGAACGGCAGAAGACGCCGAACGAGATCGCCTTGAACGTGCTGCTCGCCTCCTTGACGATCATCTTCCTGCTCGCCGTCGCGACGCTGCAGCCGTTCGCCATCTACTCGGGTGCACGGCAGTCGCTGATCGTGCTCGTCGCGCTGCTCGTGTGCCTGATCCCGACGACGATCGGCGCGCTGCTCTCGGCCATCGGCATCGCCGGGATGGACCGTCTCGTGCAGCGCAACGTGCTCGCGATGTCCGGCCGCGCGGTGGAGGCCGCCGGCGACGTCGACGTGCTGCTGCTCGACAAGACCGGCACCATCACCCTCGGCAACAGGCAGGCCGCCGAGCTGCTCGCGATCGACGGCGTCGACCCCGCCGCGCTCGCCGACGCCGCACAGCTGTCCTCGATGGCCGACGAGACTCCCGAGGGCCGGAGCATCCTCGTCCTCGTCAAGGAGCAGTACGGGCTGCGCGCCCGGGAGACGGGAGAACTCGTCGGCGCGACCCTCGTCCCCTTCACCGCCCGGACCCGGATGAGCGGGCTCGACCTGCCGGCCCCGACCGGAGCCGCCGAGACGGGAGTGCGGCAGATCCGCAAGGGCGCCGCTGCGGCCGTCGCGGCCTGGGTGCACTCCACCGGTGGGAAGACCGGGCCCAACACGGCTCTGATCGTCGACGCGATCAGCACCTCCGGCGGCACCCCGCTGGTCGTCGCCGAGCAGTACGGCTCCGCCCCCGCCCGCGTGCTCGGGGTGATCCACCTCAAGGACGTGGTCAAAGCGGGGTTGACGGAACGGTTCGCCGAGCTGCGCGCGATGGGGATCCGCACCGTGATGGTCACGGGCGACAACGCGATCACCGCACGGGCGATCGCTGCGGAGGCCGGGGTCGACGACGTGCTCGCGGAGGCGACGCCGGAGGACAAGCTCGCGCTGATCCGGCGCGAGCAGGCCGGCGGCCGGCTCGTCGCGATGGCTGGGGACGGGACGAACGACGCGCCCGCCCTCGCCCAGGCCGACGTCGGGGTCGCCATGAACACCGGGACCACAGCGGCGAAGGAGGCCGGCAACATGGTCGACCTCGACTCCAACCCGACCAAGCTCATCGAGATCGTCCAGATCGGCAAGCAACTGCTGATCACTCGCGGGGCGCTCACGACATTCTCCATCGCCAACGACATCGCGAAGTACTTCGCGATCCTGCCGGCGATGTTCGTGCTCGTCTTCCCTCAACTCGCGGTCCTCAACATCATGCAGCTCGCGAGCCCCGAGTCGGCGATCTTGTCCGCCGTCATCTTCAATGCACTGATCATCATCGCGCTCATCCCGCTCTCGCTGCGTGGCGTTCACTACAAGCCCGCCAACGCGTCGGTGATGCTCCGCCGCAACCTGCTCATCTACGGCGTCGGCGGCCTCATCGCGCCGTTCGCCGGTATCAAGGCAATCGACCTGCTCGTCTCCCTCCTCCCCGGGATCAGCTGACATGACCGCTGCAACAGCCACTTCGTCCACCACCGAACACGCCCACGCCGCGCCCTCCCTCGGGGCGATCGTGGTCCTGTTCACCCGTCAGACCTGGGCCGGGCTCCGGGTCCTGCTCGGCTTCACCCTGGTGCTCGGGATCGCCTACCCGCTCGCGGTGACCGCCGTCGGGCAGCTGGTGTTCCCGTGGCAGGCGAACGGATCGCTCCTGACGTCGACCAATGAGCACGCCACCGCACCCACCGATGCCGACGTGATCGGCTCGGCCCTGATCGGGCAGACCTTCGACGGGGCCGAGTGGTTCCACTCGCGCCCGTCGAATGCCGGGGATGGATACGACACCCTCGCCTCGGCGGGGTCGAACCTCGGCCCCAACAATCCCGACCTGCTCGCCACGGTTGTTGAACGCCGGGCGGCCGTCGCCGCGGAGGAGGGCATCGACCCGTCGCTGGTGCCCGCCGACGCGTTGACCGCCTCGGCGTCGGGCCTCGACCCGGACGTCTCCCCGGCCTACGCGCGGCTGCAAGTTGCGCGGATCGCCGCAGAGCGCGGCCTTTCCGCCGCCGACGTCACCGCCCTCGTCGAAGCGACCACCCAGTCCCGCACGCTCGGGGTCCTCGGCGAGCCACGGGTCAACGTGCTCCGCCTCAACCTCGCGCTGGAGGCAATGGCACAGTGAACCTCACCTCGGCGCCTGACGCGGCTGGTGGACCGGCGAGCGACGCCCCTGCGCGTCCGCTGGTCCACGAGAGCTCAGGTGAGCGTGCCCGACCGGGGCGGCTGACCGTCTACTTCGGGGCTGCCCCGGGCGTAGGCAAGACGTACGCGATGCTGGATGAGGCGCACCGCCGGCTCTCGCGCGGGACGGACGTCGTCGTCGGCTACGTGGAGACGCATGGACGGGTCGGGATCGTCGCTCAGCTCGAGGGACTTGAGACCGTTCCCCGACGGGTCATCACCTACTCCGATCGTGAGTTCACCGAGCTCGACGTCGACGCCGTCCTGCGGCGTGCGCCGCGGGTGGTGATGGTTGACGAGCTCGCGCACACGAACATCCCGGGCTCGCGGAACGCGAAGCGGTGGCAGGACGTGCACGAGCTGCTCGACGCCGGGATCGACGTCGTCACGACGGTCAACGTGCAGCACCTCGAGTCGTTGAACGACGACGTCGAGGCGATCACGGGCGTCCGCCAGCGCGAAACGGTCCCGGACCATGTGGTTCGGGACGCCGACCAGATCCAGCTCATCGACCTGCCGCCCACGGCGCTGCGCCGGCGGCTCGCGCACGGGAACGTGTACCGCGCCGAGCAGATCGACGCGTCGCTGTCGTCCTACTTCCGGCTCGGCAACCTCACCGCGCTGCGCGAGCTCGCGCTGCTGTGGCTGGCCGACCGGGTCGATGACGCGCTGACGACCTACCGCCGCGACCATCGGATCGAGGTGCCGTGGCCCGCGCGCGAGCGCGTCGTGGTGGCGGTCACCGGCGGACCGGAGAGTGAGACGCTCATCCGCCGCGGGGCGCGCATCTGCCAGCGCGCGGCCGGGTCCGAGCTGCTGGCGGTGCACGTGCTCGCGACTGATGGTCTGCCGAGCGCGCGACCAGACGCGATCCGCAGGCAGCGCCTGCTGGTCGAGTCGCTCGGTGGCGTGTTCCACACCGTGATCGGTGAGGACGTGGCGTCGGCGGTCGTCGACTTCGCGCGAGGGGTGAACGCCACGATGATCGTCGTGGGCGTGTCCCGACGCAGCCGCTGGCGCGAGGCGCTGTCGGAGAGCAACGGGGTCCAGGTCGCGAGGCTGGCCGAGAGCATCGACGTGCACCTGGTCAACCACGAGAGCGCCCGCGCCGGCAAGGGCCTCCCGGCGCGGTCGACGGCGCAGTCGGGCCGAAGAAACGTCCTGGGCTGGGTGCTTGCCGTCGTCGGCCCTGCGGCGCTCACTGGGATCCTGTACCTGCCGCGAAACGACACCGGTCTCTCGACCGATGTCCTGCTGTTCCTCGCGCTGACGGTCGCGGTCGCCCTCGTCGCTGGCCTGTGGCCCTCGATCGTCAGCGCGATGATCGGCTTTGGCTTGCTGAACTACTTCTTCACGCCGCCGACAGGGCGACTGACGATCGCCGAACCCGAGAACCTCCTCGCTCTGGTGGTTTTCGTCCTGGTGGCCGTCGCCGTCGCGTCGGTCGTCGACCTCGCCGCCCGGCGGACCGCCCAGGCGTTCCGCGCCCGGGCCGAGGCGTCGGCCATGGCTGCGGTCTCCCGCTCGGTCCTGTCCGGTGAGGACACGACCCAGGCGGTCGTCTCGCGCCTGCGCGAGACCTTCAACCTCACGGCTGTCTCGCTCCTCGAGCGGAACTCCGACCGACTGCACTGGCGTGCGCTCGCCACCGATGGAACCGACCCCGCGCTCGACCCCGAAGCGGCGCAGACGGTCGTGGAGATAGACCAGCACCGCGTGCTCGCCCTGTGCGGACACGTGCTGCCGGCGAGCGACCGGCGGGTGCTCGAGGCGTTCGCTGCACAGGCCGGCGTGGTGCTGGAGCACCGGCGGCTGCGCGAGCAGGCCGAGCACGCCGAGACGCTTCAGCAGGCCGACGCCGTACGCAGTGCACTGCTCGCCGCCGTCTCGCACGACTTGCGCACGCCGCTCGCGACGATCCGCGCAGCGGTCGACGGCCTTGTCTCCCCCGACGTGCGCCTCGACGACGAGGACACCGAGATCCTGGTCGGCACGGTCAGCACCGCGACCGCCCGGCTCGAGCGCCTCATCGACAACCTCCTCGACCTCTCGCGGCTGCAGACCGGCAGCGTCCGGCCCGTCCTGCGCGCCACTAGCCTCGACGAGATCGTGCCACTCGCGACCGAGGGCTTTGAGCCTGGCCAGTTCGACATGGACGTGCCCGAGACGCTGCCGCTCGTGAGCACCGACCCCGGCCTGCTCGAGCGCGTCCTGGCCAACATCGTCTCGAACGCCGTCCGACACGCACCGGGCGGAATGCCGGTACGAGTGTCGGCGTCGGCGACGTCGCGCCAGGTCGAGCTCCGGGTCATCGACACTGGCCCCGGACTGTCCGACGAGCTGAAGGAGCACATGTTCGAGCCGTTCCAACGACTCGGCGACTCCTCGCCCGACGGCCTCGGCCTCGGCCTCGCCGTCGCCAACGGCCTCGCGTCAGCGGTCGGCGCCGAGCTCACCGCCGAAGACACCCCCGGCGGCGGGCTGACCATGGTCCTGTCCATCCCGACCGCTGACCTGGCCCCATCATGACCGGCACCCGGGTCCTGGTCGTCGACGACGAGCCTGGACTCGTGCACGCCCTGTCCATCAACCTGCGCGCCCACGGATGGGACGTCGCTACCGCCCAGGACGGGGCGCAGGCCCTCGGTCTCGCTGCCACGTTCAACCCTGAGGTAGTGCTCCTCGACCTCGGCCTGCCCGACATCTCCGGACTTGACGTGATCGCTGGAATCCGCGGCTGGAGCCGCATGCCCATCGTCGTCCTTTCCGCCCGGCAGGACGGGGAGGACAAGGTGAATGCCCTCGACGCCGGGGCCGACGACTACGTGACGAAGCCGTTCGCGATGAACGAGCTGCTCGCACGGCTGCGCGCAGCCGTGCGCCGGGCGGTCCCAGGCGATGCGACCGAGGCGGTCGTCGAGGCTGGGGGGCTCAGGATCGACCTCGCTCGGCGCCGGGTGCTGCGCCTCGGCGACGAAGTGCGCCTGAGCCCAACCGAATGGGCATTGATCGAGGTGCTCGTGCGCAACCGGGGTCGGCTCATCAGCCGTCATCAGCTTCTGCAGGAGGTCTGGGGCCCCGCGTACACGACCGAGACGGAGTACCTGCGCGTCTACACCGCCCAGCTGCGACGCAAACTCGAACGCGACCCCGCCCATCCGCGCCACATCATCACCCAGCCCGGGATGGGCTACATCTTCGAAACCACATGACCGGGCGCGGGCGATCTACGGCATGAACTTCACTCGGGCCTAGACACCGAGATTCGCGCCCATCACGACCGTTCGCTCTGGTGGCAGGTGAAACACCTCGGTCCGGTTGGCGGCATTGTGCGCCATCCAGACGAAGAGCCGCGCGCGCCAGGACCTCATGCGAGGGGTGCCTGTCGCATGGAGAGTCAGCACCGACAGGAAGTAGTGGGCGTCGTCGACATCGAGCTCGAGCTCCGGGGACGTGTCAATCGCCAGCGTGAGGCCCTTGGGGATGTCCTGGCTGTCGTTGAACCCCACGCGCACGGTGACGTGGACGATGCCGTCGTCGCCGTGGCCCAGGTCGTCGACGCTGACGCGGTCGACGTGATGGATGTGCGGCACGTTCTCGTTGATGATCTGCAGGATCACCACGTGCTCGTGGAGCACGTGGTTGAAGTTCACGTGCGAGCGCAGGGCCAGCGGAGTCGTGGTGCGGTTGGGGTGGGGGAATACTGCCAGGCCCGGGACTCGCGGCACGTTCTCCACCCGGATCATCTCGACGAAGTCGTCGAGAGGCCCCTCGAGCTCACGTCGGCGGTGGGAGAGGATCTCGGCGCCGGTGCGCCAGGTCACCATCAGGGTGACGACGACGGCGGCGATGAGCAGGGGTAGCCAGCCGCCGCTGGCGACCTTCGTGAGGTTCGCCGCGAAGAACGTGATCTCGAGGGTCCCGATGACGACTGCGTACGCCGCGAGCCTCCATACTGCCCAATGCCACACCAGGCGTGCGAGCACCAGGTACAGCAGGCTCGTCAGAATCAGCGTCCCCGTCACCGCGAGACCGTAGGCGGTGGCGAGACCGCTCGAGTTCTTGAAGACGGCGATCAGGACGACGACGCCGACGAACAAGACCCAGTTCACGACCGGGAGGTAGATCTGGCCGCCTTCCTCCCTCGAGGTCTGCTTGACCGAGAGCCGCGGGAACAGGCCGAGTCGGACGGCTTGGCGGGTGACCGAGAACGCCCCCGAGATCACGGCCTGCGAGGCGATCACCGTCGCCAACGTTGCCAGGATCACCAGTGGCAGGATCGCCCAGGCCGGGGCGAGGTTGAAGAACGGGTTGTCGATCGCGGCGGGATCGCGCAGGATCATCGCGCCCTGGCCGAAGTAGTTCAGCGCGAGCGCCGGGAACACCAGCACGTACCAGGCCCGCCGGATCGGCGCGGCCCCGAAGTGGCCCATGTCGGCGTAGAGCGCCTCGGCCCCGGTGATCGTCAGCACCACCGCTCCCATTGCGATGAACGCCGTGAAGGGATGTTCGACGACGAATGCCACCGCATACGTCGGTGACAGCGCGGCCAAGATCTCTGGGGTCCGCACGATGTGCGGGACGCCCAAGACCGCGAGCACGACGAACCACAGCGCCATGACCGGCCCGAACGCGCGGCCGATCGCCTCGGTGCCCCACCGCTGCACGACGAACAAGACTGCCAGGACCGCGACCGAGGCCGGTAGGACGACCTGGTCGAGGTCGGGGTTCACCACAGCGAGGCCCTCGATCGCGGACATGACGGAGATCGCCGGGGTGATGACACTGTCGCCGTAGAACAGCGCCGCGCCAAACATGCCGAGCAGCATGACGACGGCAAGCCGCCGCCGATCGGCGAGCTTCGCGCGCAACAGCGCTACCAGCGCCAGGATGCCGCCCTCGCCGTCGTTGTCCGCCCGCATGATCAGGACGACGTACTTGATCGACACCACGATCGTGATCGACCAGATCACCATGGAGATCACCCCGAGAACGTCCACCCGAGTCGGCGCAACGCTGTTGTGATCGATGCTGAACACCGTCTTGAGCGCGTACAACGGGCTCGTCCCGATGTCCCCAAACACGACCCCCACCGCACCGAGTGCCAGAGTGAATCCGGAGCCGCGCCGGCCCATCGGAGTCTGGCTCATTTCGTCCGGATTGGCCCAGGTCTCATTGGCGCGCACATGGCATAGTGCCACGCGTCGCGCGGAGCGTGCCGGGGGGTGAGCGTGATGCCACGGTGGGGCGCCACCCGAACGCTCGTGCGCAGGCCGGCGCACGAGCGAGTCCCGAGGCGTTGGCCGACCGCGGATCGGCCCAGCGCTGCAACCTCGAGATCGACCACGCTCCAAACCGTCCGCCTCCTCGGGACCAAGACGCACCATGTCACCCGTTCGACGAGCCGCTCTCGCTCACTTCTCGGTCGTGGTGACCGATGGTCAGGGCATGACCCTTCCCCTCGACCCGGCGGACCTCTTCGCATCGGTGGTTGTGAACGCCAACGACGTGGTGCTCGTGACGGAGGCTGAGCCGTTCGAGGCCGGTACCGGTGGACCCCGGGTGCTCTATGTGAACCCGGCCTTCACCCGGATGACTGGGTATACGGCCGAGGAGGTCATCGGCCTTACTCCCCGGGTGCTGCAGAGTCCGAGGACCGACCGTCGAGAGCTCGACCGCCTGCGCGAAGCGCTGCGCTCCTGGCGTCCGGTCGAGGTCGAGCTGCTCAATGTGCACAAGAACGGCACCGAGTTCTGGTCGCAGATCTCCATCACGCCGGTCGCGGACGAGCGCGGTTGGTACACGCACTGGGTGTCCATCCAGCGTGACATCACGGTCCGTAAGCACCGGGAGTTGGCCTTGCAGGCACTTCTGGAGAACTCCTCGGACCTGGTGCTCGCGCTGGACCGTGCCGGCGCCGTGCTCTCGGTCAGCGCGTCTGTCGAGCGGGTGCTCGGTCTGGGGGCCGCGCAGCTGCTTGGTGCGGGGGTGCGCGAGCGGGTGCACCCGGACGACACCGCCGTGCTTGACCGCCTTCTCGCCCCGGTCGAGGGTCTCCGGCTCGGCCGAGACGCCAGGGCCGAGCTGCGGCTGCGCGCCGGTGACGAGGGCTGGCGCTGGCTCGACGTCACGAGCATCGACTCAGACGTCGACGTCCTCGGCGCCGTGGTGCTCACCTGCGCCGACATCACCGCCCAAAAGGCGGGCGAGCTAGCCTTGCAGCGCGCCGACAACCGGTTCCGCAGCGCGTTCTCCGACGCACCCATCGGCATGGCCGTGACCGACCCCTCCGGTCAACATGTGCAGGTCAACGCCGCCTACTGCGAGCTCCTCGGGAGGGACGCCGACGAGCTGCTCACGATGAAGATGACGGAGGTGATGCACCCCGACGACATCGAGCCGAGCAACCGGCAGCGCACCGCCCTGCTCCATGGTGCGATCACCCGGCACCGCTACGAGACCCGATTCCTGCACGCTGACGGCACCGTGGTCGGGGTCCTGCACTCGTCATCCGTCGTGCCTGGCGACGACGGCCGGCCGATGCACCTCATCGACCACATCGAGAACATCACCGACCGCTTGGCGTTTGAGGCTCAGCTCAGCCACCAGGCGCTTCATGACCCGCTGACCGGCTTGCCGAACCGCGCACTGCTCAGCGACCGGATCGAGAGGGCGCTGCGCCTGGGCGAGCGGGCCGCGAGGCCGATCGCCGTGCTGTTCCTCGACCTCGACCGCTTCAAGGTGGTCAACGACTCCCTCGGCCACGCGGCGGGAGACGCGGTCCTTGTGGCGGTGGCACGCCGACTCGAGTCCGTTCTGCGGGCGGGCGACACCGCGGCGCGATTCGGCGGCGACGAGTTCGTCATCCTGTGCACCAACACGACGCCCGAGCAGGCAGGTGCCGTCGCCGACCGGATCGCATCCGTGCTCGCTTCACCGATCACCGTCGGCTCCACCGACCTCGTGATCTCCGCCTCCGTCGGCGTAGCGATCGCCGGCGGCGGCGGCGGTCATAGCGCCAGCGAGCTCCTGCGCGACGCGGACGCGGCGATGTACTCGGCGAAGGACCTCGGACGGGCCCGCTTCGAGGTGTTCGACCGCGCCCTGGGCGCGCGTGCCGCGGCGCGCCTCCAGCTCGAACAGGACCTGCGCGAGGGCATCGGCGCCGGACAGCTACGCCTGCACTATCAGCCGGAGGTACGCCTCGCGGACCGAGTGGTGGTCGGCGTGGAGGCGCTCGTGCGCTGGGAACACCCGACCCTCGGGCTGCTCGCCCCGGATCGGTTCCTGCCGCTGGCTGAAGAGACCCAGCTGATCCGCCCCCTGGGCGACTGGGTCACCGCCGAAGCAATCAGGCAGGCCGCCGCCTGGACGGGACCGCAGCCACCCACCATGTGGGTCAACCTTTCCCCGTACCAGCTCGGGGACAAGGACCTCACGGCTCGGATCGCCGACCAGCTTGCTGACGCCGGGCTAGCACCCGGACGGATCGGCTTCGAGCTCGTCGAGTCCGCCCTGCTCGACGAAACCGACGGCTCGCACGACACCATCCACGCGTTACACGAGCTCGGCGTCGGCCTCGCCCTGGACGACTTTGGGACCGGCTACTCGTCGCTGACCTACCTGACTCGCTTCCCGATCGACATCCTCAAGATCGACCGATCGTTCGTGTCGGAGCTCGACCACGACGAGAACAACCGCGAAAGCTACGCGATCGTCAACGCCGTCGTCGGCCTCGCCCGAGCCCTCCAACTGAGCGTCGTCGGCGAAGGAATCGAGACCGAGACCCAGGCTCAAGCTCTGCACGCCCTGGGCTGCCAGACCGGCCAAGGCTTCCTCCTCGGCCGACCGGCGCCCGCCGCACCTTCGCGAGAGCGCACAGTTGTCAGCGCCGTGAATGCGCCGACCGGCCGACTGCCGAACGACGGGTTCGCGATTGCCACGGCCGGTGGGGTTTGAGCGAGAGGGACCGGACATGGCAGACGGCGAAGGTGGCCGACATGAGGTAGTCAGCCACAGCCCGAGGCCCAGCGCCGGTGAGGCTCCCGTCCGTTCGACCACGAACCACGAACCACGCTCTACTCGCAGGTGGGCTCGACGGCGGCGTTAACCCCGCCGTTCGAGCGGGTTCGATTCGGAGTGAGAAGGCTGGCAGCGGTGCCCAGTGACGGACCTGAGCTGGTAGATCAGCTCGGCAGCGTGGCGGCAGAAGCGCCCTGGCCTGCGTCGACGTTCGCTGCGCTCGTCGTCGCCGTGCTCGTCGGGGTACAACGGTGACCTGATCTGGCTTGTTGTCTTTGCCGATCACCTCGACCCAGCAATTCGTGTCATCGGATGTGCTTAAAGCAGAGGCCGGAACGGACAGGACATCCTGTGCCGAGGAGGCGAGCGTGATGGAAACCGAGACCTGCCCGGCGGTGACGGTCGCGGGGGAGACCCGAGCCAGGGGCGCGACGCGGGAGCCCCGGGCGAGGCCTCGGAGCGGTGACTGCGGAGCCCGCCGTCCTCAGCCGGGCGCGGGCTCGGCGCCGGCGGCGCGGATGACCTCGGCCAGGCGCTGTTCCAGGAAGGCGCGCTCCGCGGCGTTCGCCGTGAGCTCCATCGCGCGCCGGTACGACTGAGCCGCGCCGGCGGCGTCGCCGAGGCGGCGCAGCAAGTCGGCGCGGGTGGCGGAAAGGTAGGGGTAGTCGGCGAGCCGGGGATCGGTCGCCAGCTCGTCGAGGAGCGGCAGGGCGGCGGCCGGACCGTCGGCGAACGCCACGGCGGCGGCCCGGTTGAGCGCGACCACCGGGGTGTTCCACACCGCCAGCAGCCGGTCGTAGAGGTTCACGACACGCGGCCAGTCGGTCTGCTCCAGGGACGGCGCCATCGCGTGCACGCCGGCGATCGCCGCCTGCAGGGTGAACCGCCCCGGTGGGCCGGACGCCAGCGCCCCGGCCGTCACCGTGAGCCCCTTCAGAATCGCGCGCTGGTCCCAGCGCGTCCGGTCCTGGTCAGCGAGCAGGAGCAGCCGGCCCTGCTCGTCGGTCCGGGTGGCCCGGCGCGCGTCGGTGAGGAGCAGCAGGCCTAGCAGGCCGCGGGTCTCGGCCTGCTCGGGGAGCAGCGCGGCGAGGGTGCGCGCGAGGTGCAGTGCCCGGTCGCAGAGCTCCTCACGGACGAGCGCGTCCCCCTCGCCGGCCGTGTGGCCGGTGCTGAAGAGCAGGTGGACGGCGGTGAGCACGCTGTCCAGGCGCTCGGGCAGCTCCGCTCGGCCCGGAACCCGATAGGGGATCCGCGCTTCGGAGATCTTCTTCTTGGCCCGGGTGATCCGTGCCGCCATCGTCGGCTCGGACACCAGGAAGGCCCGGGCGACGTCGGACGTGGGAACGCCGCAGACCAGGCGCAGGGTGAGGGCGACGCGGGCCTCGGGGGCGAGGGTGGGGTGGCAGCAGGTGAACACCAGCCGGAGCCGGTCGTCTGGCACCGCGGCGTCGGGCCAGTCCAGGTCGGCCGGGTCGTGCGGATCGACTGTCGCTGGCTCCACGAGCAGCGGGAGCTTGCGCCGGAGGGTGACCTCGCGACGCAACCGGTCCAGCGCCTTGTTCCGCGCCGCCGTGGTCAGCCACGCGCCGGGCCGCTCCGGGACGCCGTCCCGGGGCCAGGCCTGCAGCGCGCTGACGTACGCCTCCTGCGCGCACTCCTCCGCGACGTCCAGGTCGCCCGCGACGCGCACCGTGGCGGACAGCACGAAGGCCCACTCGGAGCGGTGGGCCTGCGCCAGCGCGGCAGCGACCGCGTCCGCCTGCATGGCGGACGCGGTCGGCTCGTTGCTGGGAGCGATCAGAACGGGTTCGTCGTCGGGTCCACGACTGGGCGAACCTCGACGCCGCCGCCGGGGGCCGGGCACAGCTTGGCGATCTCGACGGCGTGGTCGAGGTCGCGCGCCTCGACGACGTAGTAGCCGCCGAAGGCCTCCTTGGTCTCGACGAACGGGCCGTCCGTCACCGTGCCGGCACCCTTGATCGTGGTGGCCGTCGTCGTGGGCGCGAGCGCCTCCCCGCCCGCGAGGGACCCCCCGAGCTCGAAGACCTGCTTGGTGAACGTGTTGTGCGCGTCGACCACCGCGCCCCACGTCTCGGGCGACGCGTTCGCGTAGAACGCCGGGTCTTCGTAGATGAGGATTGCGTACTTGGCCATGGAGCTGCCTCCTGCACTGGGTCGCGGGGCCAGCCTGTCCGGCTCCGTCATCAACTACGACGAACATCCTGTCGCCGGATCGACAGCTAGGCCTGGATTCTCTTCAAGACTTTTCCGCCGCCGCCGCCGCCGTGCGTGCCGGAGCCCGCTTTGCCTCCGGGCGCGAGCTGGTTCGCGCAGAAGAAGGCAGACAAGGATCGCCGGTACCGGATCGCCGACCCTGCGCTGCGGTTCTGGTTTGCCTTCGTCGAACCGGCACTCGCCGAAGTCGACCGCGGCCGGCCTGATCTCGCGCTCGAGCGAGTCGAGGCGGGATTCGCGTCGTGGCGCGGTCGCGCCGTCGAAGGCGTGGTTCGCGACGCCCTCGAGCGATTGCTCCCGGACCCCGCCTGGTCCGACGTGCGTCGCGTCGCGGGCTGGTGGCCCCGGACCAACGTTCCCGAGATCGACCTCGTGGGCGCTGACCGGTACCCCGCGACGCACATCTCCTTCGTGGGGACCATCACAATGGCGCCCTGACCGACCCATCACCCGCGGCGAAGGAGTGCAGCTGGCAGTCGATGCGCAAGCCATCCCGGGCGTCACGATCGCGGTTGCACTCGTCGCGGTGTGCCCGGCAGGCGCTTCAGCCGGTGCAGGGTTCGCGTCCGTATGGACGGCGGACGACCTGTTGACCGCGTGGCCTTAACCGACGTCAGGTTGTTCGGCGGCCAGGGTGGCTGCTCGCGGACCGAGGCGCACGTCCCACTGGTGCGTGCGATCTGACTGATAGTCACTCTGCTATCCGTCTGATTCGTGCGCGGTGTCACCGAGCCCACGGGTGGACGCCGGCTCGGGCCAGTTGGTGCCATGGCCGCGCACGCGCATCCTTCGGTCATAGCCCTCGCCGCCCGCTGTGGTTGTCCTGAGGGCCAAGCAGTCACCGGCTGATCAGGCGGACTCGCGCACCACCAGCGTGAGGCCGATGCGACGGCGTTCACGCGAGCCGGCGGGCGCCCGGCCGGAGAGGATGTTGTCGACGAGCTGGACGGCGTGCTGTGCGAGCGCCGTCTTGTCGATCGAGAGGCTCGTGAGCTCCGGCGTGACGAGGGTCCCGATGTCCAGGCCGTCCGTGCCTACGACCGCGATGTCGTCGGGCACGGCTCTTCCGGCTCGTGCGAACCCCTTGAGCGCGCCGATCGCCATCACGTCGTTGTACACCAGCACGGCGTCCGCGTCCGGGTAGCGACCGAGCAGCTCGTGAGCCGCGCGGACCCCGCCCTCGTGGGTCTCGTCGTCGCGGACCTCGGATCGACCGGTCCAGGCCAGCCCGTGCTCGCGCAGGTAGTCGCGGTACGACTCCCGTCGCGACGACGCGATGTGGCTCGAATCGATCATGGCGATGCGTCGTCGCCCGCGGCCCGTCAGGTGATCGAGGGCCGCACGGACGCCCGCCTCGTAGTCGATCTCGACGACGGCATCGACCTGATCGGCCGGCGAACCATCCAGCATGACGATGGGAATGCCGAGGGCTTTGCCGCGGAGCGCATCACCGGGGAGTAGCCCGACGGTATCCGTGCGGCACCCGGTGAGCACGAGCGCGTCCACCCGGTGCACCATCGACTCGAGCCGGGCACGAGCCTTCTCCTCGTCGTCCCCGATGTCGCACAGGATGACGCTCCAACCCTGCTCCGAGGCCAGCCGGCTCAGCGCCGAGGCGAGCTCGGGATAGTACGGATTGCGCAGGTCTTCCATGACCAGGCCGACGGTCACGTCGCGACCGCGCACCAAGCCCTGCGCGGCCCGGTTGGGGCGGTAGTTCAGCTGGCGGGCAACATGCACCACCCGTTCGCGCGTTGCGGCGCTGACGTCGGGAAGACCGTTGAGGGCCCTGGTGACGGTCTGCCGAGAGACGCCCGCGACCCGGGCCACGTCAAGGATCGTAATCGCTGGAACGCTGCTTGCCATGAAATGACAGTACTGGTAGCGTCGCCGTGAACGTTCACGGCTGGATTGCGGCGCAGGTAGCGTGCCCGTGAACGTTCACGGCGAGCGCAAAGGCGTAAACGGACGTGTGCGGGCCTTCTCACGCCCTCGCTGATCTCTTGCGGGACGGGTAGCAGCCGGCGACGTCAACTACTCGAGAAGGAACTTCCTGCCAGATGACCTCCATGACGGCTTCACTCCAGCGACCACCCCGGGAGGCTGCTCGCGCCCGCGTGGGTGTGGCGATGTTGTTCTTCACCAACGGTGCGATCTTCGCCAACCTCCTGCCGAGGTACCCCGAGATCAAGGCCGGCCTGCATCTCACGAACGCCGCGTTCGGCCTCGCCGTCGCCGCGTTCCCCCTCGGCGCGCTTCTCGCCGGCTTGACGGCCGGGATGCTGGTGCGCAGGTTCCGCTCGGCCAGGGTGGCGATCGTTGCGGCGGTGCTCTCGGCGGTCGGGATCCTGATCGCCGGGGTGGCTCCCGCCTGGATCGCGCTGGCAGGGGGGCTCTTCCTCGCCGGCGCGATGGACTCGATCACCGACGTCGCCCAGAACTCGCACGGGCTCCGCGTTCAAAGGCTCTACCAACGGTCGATCCTGAACTCCTTCCACGCCGTGTGGAGCGTCGGGGCCGTTCTTGGCGGGCTCCTCGGCGCGGCGGCCGCGCAGCTCGCCGTGCCTGTGGCGCTGCAGCTCACCGGCTCTGGCGTGCTCTTCAGCCTTATGGCCGTGGCCGCCAACAGGTTCCTGCTGCCCGGTGCAGAGCCCGCCGACTTCGAGCCCGCCGTGGCTCCTGACGTCGGGTCACCTCGCTCGAGGCATAGGCCGGACCTGATCGCCAGGTACGGGGTTCTCGCCGCGCTCGTCCTGATCGCCGCGTCGGGTGCCGTCGTGGAGGACGCGGGGAGCTCCTGGTCGGCCATCTACCTGTCAGGTTCCCTCGGGGCCTCGGCTTTCGTCGCCGGCGTCGGCTTCATCGCCCTCCAGGGGATGCAGTTCGTCGGGCGGATCTGCGGCGACCGGCTCGTCGACCGCTTCGGCCAGCGCCCGGTGGCACGCACGGGTGGGCTGGTCGTCCTTGCCGGGATGGGCGTCGCCCTGACCGTCCCCTCGGTCGCCGGGACCGTGGTCGGCTTCGGTCTTGCCGGCCTCGGCGTCGCGACCCTCATCCCGGCGGCGATGCACGCCGCCGACGAGCTGCCAGGATTCCGGCGCGGCACGGGGCTCACCATCGTCAGCTGGCTGCTGCGGGTCGGCTTCCTCGTCTCGCCCCCCGTCGTCGGCGCGATCGCCGACGCGTCCTCCCTCCGCCTTGGCCTGCTCGTCGTGCCCGTCGCCGGCCTGCTCGTCGTGGTGTCCTCACCCGTGCTCTCCGGCAGAGTGACAGGGTCCGCCGACGACGAGCCCGAGGACCAATCGGCAGCGGGTCACGTATTTTCGGAATGCGCTGAATGCCAGACTGCCGTTTGAAGGGTGACCACCCGCGCGGCAGCGATTGTGCGCGTTGGTGACCTGGCAGGTCAGCGGGCTTCGCGGAGGTCGGATGTCGCGCGTGGGTCGGGCACGTCCTCGGCACGATCCGTCCTTCGCCCCGTCGATTCAGGCAGGGGGAGTTCGCCGGCGTTTGGGCGCCGGCGCCGAAGAGCCGCGTTGAGTCGCTCAGCCGCTGTGGCGCGCAGGGTCGATCGGGCGACGGTGGTGTGTCCTTCGGCGCGCAGGACGTCGACGAGGTCGAGTCGTGCGGTCTCATCTTCCGGTGCGGCGAGGGTGGCGATGTCGACGGCGCGGCGGGCCATGGGCTAGTCGCCGATCGTGAGTGCGTGGGTGATGGCGGTGCGGGCGACGTCGACGATCGCACGAGCTACGTGACCGCGACGTTCCTCATGATCGGCGCTGGGCACCTGCCCGACCTGCCGGATACTGACGCGTACACGGGCCTGCTGCTCGCGGCGGCCGGGATCCTCGTCGTGCAGTGCGCGTTCTCCCCGCTCTGGCCGCGCCATCACCGCCAGGGCCCTGCTCGAGTGGCTGTGGCGCGGCGGCATGTGGTGGTCGTCGGAGCGCGGCTGACGCCGGATCGCTCGGGCACCTCGGGCGTGCGGGCAAGACCTCGCAGTCGTCACCGATGGTCACAGGGGCGAGGACACACTGGGCGGTGGGCGTTGGGCCCCGATCGTCGCGCTCCGTGCGTGCGGTGCGACAGAGGGGCCGGGCGGGCGGTCGTCACGCGGCACATGCCCCCGCGACCTCCGGTGTCGTGGGGCGTGCAACCGTTTACGGTGCCGGACGCGTCTGAGGGGTATGAGCGAACGGAGAGCAAGCAATGAGATCTGACGAAGAGTTCCGGGAGTGGGCCGCGCAGCGCCGCCAGTCGCTGGTCCGCACGGCGACGCTGCTGACGGCCGGCGACCCGCACACGGCGGAGGACGTGGTCCAGACCGCTATGACCAAGATGTACCTCGCCTGGCCGCGCCTGCGCGATGTACGGGACCGCGACGCGTACGCCCGCCGCGTCCTGGTCAACGCCTTCACCGACGAGATGCGCACGAGCCGGCGCAAGCGCGAGGACCTCCGGTCACAGCTGCCGGACCGGGCCGTCGGGAGCGGCGCAATCGACGACGACTCCCGGCTGCTGTTCGCGGCGCTCGAGGAGCTGCCGGACCGGATGCGGGCGACGGTGGTGCTGCGCTACTTCCACGACCTGAGCGTCGCCGACACAGCCCGGGCGCTGCGGTGCAGACCGGGGACGGTCAAGAGCCAGACGGCACGAGCGCTCGAGAAGCTCAAGCACCGGCTCGGACCGGCCCTGCGCGACGACCGAGGTCTGCGCCCGGACCACCCCGACCACCCGCGGGGCGACACCGCCCCTATCCCCACGATCCACGCCACCCTCACCGCTGGGAGAATGTCATGAGCGACCTGACCACCCTGATGTCCCGCGCGACTGCCACCGTCGACGCGACGCCCGCCGCGGTGCTCGACGACGACGTGAGCCGCGGGCAGCGCGCCCGCCGTCGCCGCACCCGCCTGGTCGGCACCGGCGTTGCCGGCGCCTTCGCGGCCACGGTCGCGGTCGGTGCGCCGCTGCTCACCTCGACCACCCCGGCCGCCGCGGCCGAGCTCGTCGCCTACACGGCCGAGCAGCCCGCGGGGTTCACGATCGCGGAGGTCCCCGAGGGCTGGCACGTGCTGTCCTCCGACCGGAGCAGCCTGATGCTCGCCGACGGCGACGACGACGGCTCGGACCCGAACAGCTTCGAGGGTCGGATCGTCGCAAGCCTCGTCGGTTCGCAGTCGCTGCCGGGCGGCGACCTCGAGGCGCAGACCTTCGCGGTCGGCGGTCAGGAGGTGCTCGTGTACGACATGCTCGGGGCGGACGGGGGTCCGAGCGGGACCCTCGGGGTGTTCGCGCCCGAGGGCGACGGGGACTACCTCTCGGTCCAGCTCCCACCCGAGCTGCACTGGACGGGCGAGGTCGCTGCACGGTTCGTCGAGGGGCTCGACGTCACCGACGACGCGGGCCACACGGTCGGCTGACCACCGAGCGGTGGTGCGGCGCACGGACACGAGCCCGCGCCGCACCACCGGCTCACTCCGGGCTGCGCGCGCCGCGAGGGTCGCGAGCGAACCGGCACTCTCGAACTCCAAGGCAGCCGCGTTCATCAGGACCGTCACTGCTACACACACCCACGCCACAACGACAACGTGGACAGGGACAACCGGATCCTGGCCGAGGAGCTGCTCTACGCCCGCCTCTGGACGTTCGAAGACCTCGTCAGAGGAAGCTTGCTGACCGGACCGAGAGCCGACACTAACAACGGTGCAGAAGAAGCCGGGGAGACGCGATGACAACGAACGACGAAGACCAACGAGCCATCGCCGGCTCGACGCTCCCAGAACGGACGAACACCGCCACCGCCAACGGGCAGGACCGAGAAATTCGTCGCGCCGCGCTCTTGCTCCGCCTCGCCACCATCGGAAAGCTCAGCCGAAATGGTCACCGGAGGTCTCGTTATTGATCAGCCTGCGGGGTACGACCCGGGCGTACCACGGGTCCTTAGGTAGTTCATGCCGCGGCTCCCGCTCCGCGCGAACAACACGATTCCAACGGCGGCCACCGCGATCGCACAAGTGAACAGCACAGTTGCCAATACGGAGGCGGGAGAAGGGCTGACGGCTTGGCTCGTCAGCATCAGCGTCAAAGCCAGTAGCACCAAGACGGAATCATCATCGGCGAGGGATCGAGCGAAGGATTCCAGACGCACAATATCGGTTGGTGCGATCGAGATGTCGGGCCGCAGTTGCTTCAGCAAGTCGTTGCGCTTATTTCTCGTGAATACTGGAACCGGCGCGGCCATCCTCTTGGCGCGATTGATGCGAGCAATAGCCAGAAAACTGACAAGCAGCGATGCGCCAATGAGCGCAAACACCAAAGCCCACGGGAGGGCCGATTCGCTAGCCCCCAACCTGGCCCGAGCCGGAGTAGGACGCTGGACGAGGAGTCCATCCGGCTTTCGGGAACTTAATGCCGGAAACGGCCCTGGGCGAAACCGGAACTCGAGTCGCGTTGTCAAATTTGCCTACGAGAGTCCCCAGTTCTTCGGCAAGGGATTCAGTCGAACAAGTCGGACGACGCACCGGGACCACCAGTTAGCGATGCACGCGATGAGAACGCAGCCGGCAGCGTCGGGCCGGCCGGTTCTGAAGCCGCTGAGCAGCGAACTTGCGTGATAGAGCGTCCGCGTCCGGAGATCGTGATGACAGTGATTGGTCATGCACACGGCGCTGCTGCGCATACGCTGCGCGGCGTGGGTTCTTACACGGAAGTTGTCTTGTCGTTCGACTTCGCTGCCGATACGCCGGATCATGTTCTCGCCGCGGTTGCGGCCTTGGCAGTCCCTGACTTAAGTGAGGGAGTTACGAGCCTCCCGTCGCCGGTAGTTGGAGCGTGGGACTGGTGGGTCCCAGACTGGCGCGCACGTGGTCATGCCGAGGGCGAGGGCGATCCGTACGAGAACGAGCCGTGGCGACACAACTGGGCGTCGCCGCTTTCTGCCTCGATGACCGTGGGGACGACGCCGCACGGACGCCTTGTGTGGTCGGCTCGCCGCAAGTGGAACCTGGAACTGCAGATTTTCCTTGAAGTCCGGACCGGTCGCTGTGAGCGAAGCCCTGGAGTGGTTCGCACCGTATGTCGACCTGTCGTACGTCGATGAAAAGGCCCTTGTCGGATACGCCGACTACGAACTGGCGCCGAGGCCTCATCTGTTCTGGGTCGACGCCGGACAGTGGATCGTCGAGGACCTCAATCCGAACAACCATTGGGGCTGAATTCGAACACGCTCTAATTGGCATGAGTCCAAAGGACGCGCTGGCGTTCGCTCGTCGCAGAGCGACAGCATTCAGTCGGCGCTAAGCGACAGGAAAGCGGTGGTCGTCCGAGTCGCGTTTCTGCCGCTGGCTCGGTGTCCTCGCTGGTAGCGGTCCCGATTCGAGCGCGGCGTCGATCGGGACGTCATGGCTCCGTCGCGTCAGCAGCCTCCCTGCGCGGTCCGCCCGCCGTCCTGACCGGCAATCCCTTACCGAACTCTGAACCGCACTCGAAATAGAGTCTTCTGCCGAGCCTCTGCTCTGCCATCATGGCCGCCATGGACGCGTACTTGCAGACCGAACGTGTGACGCTGCGCCGGTTCCGGGTCGACGACGCCGACCTGCTGACCGAACTCGACAGTGATCCCGCGGTCATGCGCTACCTGTCCGGTGGCGAGCCGACCGCGCCGGAGTTGGTTCGAGAACGCATCCTGCCGGGCATCCTCGCCGCGTACGACAGGTGGGCCGGCACGCGTGGGCTCTTCGCGGCGTACGAAAAGGCGGGCGGCGCGTTCATTGGATGGTTCTGCCTGCGTCCGGAGCGTGAGGGGCCGCTGGAGGAGGTCGAGCTCGGCTACCGGCTGCGGCAGGCCGCATGGGGTCGTGGCTACGCCACCGAGGTGTCAGCGGCCCTGCTCACGATGGCGTTCACGGACCTTAGAGTGCGCGTGGTGTGGGGCGAGACGATGGCGCTGAACCGCGCGTCCCAGCACGTGATGGAGAAGGTCGGGATGGCAGTCACGCAGAAACTCGCGACGCCCGAGGACATGCTCGCGGTCGAGGGCGCTGAACTCGGCGGCTACCGGTACGAAATCACCAAGGAGCAATGGGAGCGGCGGCGAGTGCTACACCCCTGATGTAGTCGCGGGGCAGTCAAGTCGCCGCCCGGACCAAAGCGACCATGTCGCGAACACCACTGAACGCCACGACGACGCCGACATCGGTGAACGACAGCTACGTGCTGTCGAGTGGATGCCGAGTTCCTCGAGTTCAGTCCCTACTCCACGGGTCAACGGGCGTAACCGAACATGCGAGCTCCGGAGTGACCTGCGCGACGCGACGGACGGCCTGTGGCTCGGCATCGAGGAGGTCCGTGCGGGCCCGCTCGAACGGGTCGCTGGCCTGGTGCGCAGCGACGACTGAGGGGACGCGCCGTCCTGCACTCACGTGGCGGCGGCGTGTCCGACGATCGACTGCATCTCGTGTGCACCGCTCGCCATGAGGTCGCCGAATTCCGCCGTCGGGTTCGCCCCCCACGCGTCGAAAGCTTCGACGAAGACGGCGACGGCGCTTGCGGAAGCCAGACGAGAGGCACGGGCGGAGACTCCCCACTCCCGCATGACCGACGCGATCGCGTCGGCGAGCGCGGCCGACTTCATCAGGTCGCGCTCTTGGAGGTCGACAGAGGAGGCGATCAGCTCGCGGCGCATCGCGGCGTAGGGGGCGAACTGGGCGAGCCCTCGGCCCGCGTCGGCCAGCGCCGCGATCACCGCATCGAACGGCAGTTCACCGCCGGGACTGGCGCGCAACCGATCCACGACCTCGACCTCCAGCTCCTTCGCGCCAGCGAACGGCACCTCCCTCTTGTCCGGGAAGTGGTTGAAGAAGCTGCGTTTCGTGAGACCGGCCTGATCTGCGATGTCCGCGACGGTCACGGCTGCGTACCCGTGCTCCTGAAACAGCGCCATCGCCGCCTGCTGCAGGCGCTCGCGGCCACCCGGTTCCCATCTCGTCACGAAAAGAAGTCTAGATCAGGGTTGCACCCGGTGCAATCACCTGACAGTGTCATTGCACCAAGTGCAATGCCCCTCTCCAGGAGGCTCGGATGCCCAACAACACCGCAGCATGGCTCAACCGGAAGCACGGACGGCTCGAGGTCGCGCCAGCGCCCTACACAACCCCTGGGCCGAACGAGATCGCCGTCCGCAACGCGGCCGTGGCGATCAACTCGCTCGACTGGATCATTCAGGTGGAGGGCAACCTGCTCTACGGGTGGCTCAAGTACCCGATGGTGATCGGCTCGGACGTTGCGGGCGAGGTCGTCGAGATTGGATCCTCCGTCACCCGGTTCCAGGTCGGCGATCGGGTGCTCGGGCACGCGGTCAGCAGCGATCGCGACAGCAACCGCCCGGCCGATGGAGGGTTCCAGCTGTACACCGTCCTGCTCGAGCGGATGGCGTCCCCGATCCCGGACTCGCTGTCCTTCCCGGACGCGGCCACCCTGCCCCTTGCCGTCTCGACAGCAGCGTGCGGGCTCTTCCAGGGCGATCAGCTCGGCCTCGACCATCCGAGGGCGAATGCCAAACCGACCGGGCTCACCGTGCTGGTCTGGGGCGGCTCGACCAGCGTCGGTAGCCAGGCCATCCAGCTCGCTGTGGCCGCCGGCTACGACGTGATCGCGACCGCGTCGCCCCGCAATTTCGACTACGTCCGGTCGCTCGGCGCGGCCGAGGTCTTCGACTACAACGGTCCGACCGTGGAGCGGGACATCATCGCCGCGCTCGCCGACCGCAGGTTCGCAGGCGCAGTCTCCCTCGGCGCGACGGGGGCACCCGCGTGTGTGCGAATCGCGGGGGCCGTGCAGGGCAATCGGTTCGTCTCCATCGCCACCCCGCCCGTGACGTTCGAGACCCTTGCCGATGCCGGACTCGGCGAGCGCGCGCGGTTGACTGCCAAGCTCATCGCCGCGAACATTCGCCTCCAGGTCGCCGCTCGGCGACGGGGAGTGCGGATCAAGTACATCTTCGGCACCTCGCTCAAGCACAACGAGGTCAGCACCGCGATCTACTGCGACTTCCTACCGGCCGCCCTCGCCGACGACCGGTACACGATCGCCCCGAAGGCGACCGTCGTCGCGGACGGCCTCGACAGCATCCAAGCGGCCCTGGACACCCACCGGCGGGGGGTCTCCGCTCAGAAACTCGTCGTCCGGCTGTGACCACGAACGGCACAGAAGCGATCAGGCGGGCAACGCCGAGCGAGAATTGCTCCCTACTGCCGAGCGGGTTGTGCCGGGCGGGTTCGGCACCCGGGGCTTCGCCGTTGCACCTCATCGACGCCCGAGCCGCGCAGGTCGGCGTGACAGGTCGCTCAGGAATGCTTCGAGTTCGCAGAGTGAGGAACGTCCTGACACTTTGGCCGCTCCCCGAGACCTAACGACGACCTCCGGGTCGGGGTCTTGAGGAACTCAACAGTCCACTCCCACACCCGGAGGTCTTCGTTACTTCGACGCGTCTCTCCTCAGCCAACGTCGCTGACCAGTGCAGCTAGGTTGCGTCGACCCGGCCGGTGAACGCGAGGATGGCGTCTGCGAGGGCGGTTGGGGCTTCGAGTGCGACGTAGTGGCCGACCCCGTCGAGCTGAACTGATTCAACGTCGCCAGCAACAACCTGGCTGAGGGTGCCGACCGTGAATGGACCTCCAAAGCCCCCGATTGCCAACGCTGGCACGGTGATGGGGTTGGACTCAGCGAGAGCTTTCAGAGCGTCACCCTCGCCTAGCATCGACTGGTAAAGGCCGATCGATCCGAGCCAGCCGCCCTCGCGGGAGTAGGTGCGGGCAAATTCGGCAATATCCTCATTGGTAATCGAACCGATCACCGCAGTCATCGCGGGGAAGGCCCAGCTCCCGAGGACTTGTTCCTCGCGACCGGTGAAAAGCATCTCGGCGATTCCTGGTGAGACGGGAACGCCGATGTGCCAGGAGCCTCCGTGGGTAACGTCGGCGAAGCCTTCGAGGCCGAAGCCGGCCAAGCCCATCTCGGTTGCGGTGAAGCTTAGAATGTCGTCCGGGTGCGTCGTGGCAAGCTGGAAAGCGGTGCCGCCGGAGATGTCCTGTGCGGCCAGGTGCACAGGGCCGACTCCCAGGGCCGCAATGAGCTCGTGAAGGTCTTCGGCAGCAGTCGCGCTGGTGAACCCGGCCGTTGCCGGGGCCGAGTCGCCGAAGCCGCGCAGATCGACGGCGAACACTCGGTGCGTCGCGGCCAGCAGCGGAATGACCTTGTGAAAGGCCCACCACGACTCCGGGAAACCGTGCACGAGCAGGATCGGAGAACCCTCCGTGCCCGCGGCGACGTAGTGCAGGGTGGTGCCGTTGACGTCGACATAGTGGTGATCGATGCCCGCAAGAGTCGCGGGGGTGGGTGATTTGCTCATCGGGATCCCTCTTCTCGAAGATGCGAGTCAGATTGACAACATGGTTACCATATTACTCATTTGACAACATGGTTGTCAATAGGCTGAGAATCAGATAAGTTGAGATCATGGACACTTCACCGGGAGCGAAATTGGCCAAGCTCCTTCTAGACACCTTCACCGCGATGGTCGGTGACGTCGTGGCGCAGCTCGAGCGCGAGGGGCACCCAGGGGTAACGGCCACCCATGCGTTCGCCCTCGAAGCCATCGATGATGGAGCGCAAAGCGCGTCCGCGCTCGGTAGAAGTCTGGGCGTATCGAGACAGGCAGCAGCGAAAACGATCGCCGCCCTGGAAGAGCTTCATTACGTCAACCGTCATGACGACCCCGCAGATGCTCGTCGCAAGAGACTCGCAGTGACTCCTCGAGGACTCGAAATGATAGCTATTGGAGCCCGGACATTTGACACGCTGCGCTCTCAGGCCGGCGGGCGGGTCGGACTCCGAAAGCTAGAAATTGTCGAGGAAGTCTTGGTGATTCTCGGCTCGCGCTCCTCCTCGAGCCCTTCTGCCCACACGAGAGAAGAGATCCAATGAACAACTGGCCGCGCGAGCCACACTTGCGATTCCGCGCTTGGCGCCACGTAGAGGTGTGCTCGATCGGCGCTGAGCGACAGGTATGCGTTGTTGCCGCGCACCGTGGAGCATCCAGGATTCAGTACCCCATGGCCAAGTAGCATCTCGCCATGGCGAAGCAGCGCGCGATACCGAACGTGTGGGCGGGGATCCTCCGGTTCATCTCCGGTTCGGCCACTGCTATGGCTCAACTTCTCGGGATTGTCGCCGAGGACACGGTCATCCTCGCCGCGAGCGCCTTTGTCGGAGTGAGTGGCCTGGTGCTCATCTCACTTGCCTTGCGTGCGGGTCGCCGAGCCCAGTAGCCCTGCCGCGATACCGAAGACCGCCGGCTTACGCAGCGCGTACTCCGAGGCGACCGTCGCTGAGCGACAGTCAGGATGCGTTGGTGAGCCGTCGAACGAGGTACTGGTTCAGGCTGAGATGCTCCTCGGCGGCCTGTATCGCCAGTTGTCGGTGGAGCTGTTCGCCGACGCGAAGGTTGAACTTGCCCGAATAGGACCGCGAGGACAGTTGCTCCGGGACGGGCTCCCCGCTGTCCCGTGGTCACGACGCTCTGGCAGACCCACCCGGCTGCCCGCCCGCGGTGGGGGCAGTCCGTTGACTCTGGACGTGACCCGCGGAGGCATACTACCAAACGCGCTGCGAGGCTTGTTCTGCGGAGCCCTACACCGTGCACTCCATGGTGTGGAGACTCCTCATCAGAGCCGTTGCTGAGGTGCTGCTCAGGGACTGGGGAGCGAATTCGTCGGTGGGGAAGAAGCGCAGCAGGGACTTCTTCAGGGTTGGCGCGGAACTGACGTAACCCATGGTCCAGTCGGGGAAGTCCCGCTCGTCGATGTCGTGGACGGACATCAGGGACACGTGCGCGTGCCGGTCGTCGACGGCGATCCTGTTGAAGGTGTCGGTCACCCTCTCTCGACTGCCCTCAAGGCATTGGAGGAAGTGGATCTGGTTGAACAGGAGGACTCCGGTCAGGTGGAGGGGACTGTTCTTCGCCCGGGCTTGCTCGAGGAGCTTGACGGCTCCGCCCGGGCCGAGATCACGCACTTCGCTGAAGTAGAGCAGCTGTGTCAGCATCACGCCTCCGATTGTGTCGGTGAGTTCTTCATGGTTCGAATCGTGATTGCTCGCCGTGAGCGACCATCCGCGTGGGTTGGTGCTGGCTCAGAACAGCTCGATGGCAGGGAGGGCGTCGGCGTGCCACGGGCCACCGGTCGCCTCAGCGTGCCTGTCGCGCTGGCGCTCCATGACGTGGGAGTCGCGGAGGTCGTCCACGCTCCGGACCGATTCGCGTACCTCGCACGCGGGGATCTCACCGCGCGTGTACGCGATGACCCGCACGGACTGTTGGCGCATGTCGTCCACCATCGAGGTCACGTGCTCGATCATCTGCCGGCCGATGTCCTGGAACTGGACCTCGCCGACGGCGCCCGACGTCCGACTGGTCAGCTCCGCCGATGTCTGCTCGACCCGTGCGGCGGCCTGCACTGTCTCCCCGAGGATCTCGTTGACGAGCTGAGCCAGGTCGCGCAAGGCGTGGGCGACGTTGGCGTGCTCACGGACGATCGCGTTGTCCTCACCGGCGGGCAGATTGGACAGGTCGATTGCGCCTTCCCCATCAGCGAACTCGTCATCGCCGGCGAGAACTTCACGAAGCACCGCCGCGACCTGGCGGATGCTGGCACCGATGGCCTTGGCCTCCGCATCTGACCGTTCTGAGAGCGCGCGCACCTCGTCGGCGACGATCGCGAAGCCGGCTCCGGCGGCGCCAGCTCGGGCTGCCTCGATCTTCGCGTTGAGAGCCAGGATCTTGGTAGCGCGGGTGACCTCCTCGATCGCGGACACGTGGAGACCCAGTCCACGCACGTCCTCGACGAGGACGCTCAATCGCCGGGCGCGCCGGATATGGGTCCCAGTGAGCCGGTGCACCACGTGCGCGAGCTCCATGTTCGACTCGCTGACCTTGGCGAGCTGGCTCTGGGTGCTGGAGACCGTGGCGGACAGATCGCGCGCCTCGCCGGCCATGACGTCGGACAGTGCGTCGATGCCGGCCATGTGCTCGACCAGGGAGATCGCCGCCTGCTCCGTTTGAGCCACGACGTCGGTGAGCTGAGCGTTGGCCACGTCACAGTACGGGGGCAGCATGGACAGCGCGTCGCTCACCAGGTCAGGGTCCAGGGCGGCCGGCGCGTCTGCCTTGGAGCTCCTGCGCGTCGACCACTTCAGTGCGGACATGGAAGGACTCCGAGAGGTGTTGTTGTCATGGCGGTGCTCAGGCTCCGGGCAGGATCTGCTTGATCACGGTCAGCAGCTGGTCCGGTGCGACCGGTTTAACTAGCCATCCGGTGGCACCCGCCTGCTTGGCCGCGGTGCGCTTGGACTGCTCGGATTCGGTGGTGAGCATAAGGATCGGAGTGAACCGCATCCCCGGCACGCCGCGGGCCTCACGGGCGAAGGTGATGCCGTCCATCACCGGCATGTTGACGTCGCTGATGATCAGGTTGGGCCGCAGCCCAGCGGTCACCTTGCCCAACGCCTCACTGCCATTCCCGGCCGTCTCCACCCGATACCCGGCCTTGGTCAGCACGGACGTCAGGCTCATCAGGATCGTTCGCGAATCGTCGACCAGCATGATCATCGTCATGAGTCACCCCCCGTTTTCATCATCGGCGGCGGGCGAGTGGATGTGAGCCACGGAAAGACATGGGCTGCGAGGAACGGGTCCCGGGGAGCCGCCGATACCTTTGGTCGAAAGCACAGCAGTGCCTGAAAGGCTCCGGTGTGCAGGTGGGTGCACTCGCGCAGGTTCACCGACGCACCCCTGGTGGCGCGAAGCCATGCGACCAGCGGCTCCACCTCATCGACGGTCAGCACGCCGGACAGCGTGGCGACCCGGTCACGCATCTGCAGCGACATGGCTGAACAACTCCTTGGGATTGAGCACGAGCAGAACAAGGCCGTCGCCGAGCAGTGCCGTTCCGGAGAACAGCGGATGATCGGCGAGCATCCCGTCCATCGGCTTGAGGAGTACCTCGACCTCTCGGTGGAACTGCTCCACGAGCAGGCCGACGTGGTGGCTCCCGGCCCGGATCACCAGCACGCGGCGGTCGGCCGCGTCCTCCCGCCCCAGAGCAATGCCAGCGGGCGGGTTGTCCATCCGCAGCGCTGCGGCAAGATCGACCAGCGGTATCACCTCATCGCGCAGCACGACCACGTCCTGGTGCAGCACGCGGTCGACGTCGCTGGCCGGTATCCGCACGGTCTCCACCACTGCGTCGATCGGCACACCGAAGCGTTGTCCGCCCGAGCTGACCACCATGACCTGGGTCACGGCCATCGACAGCGGCATCCGCAGCCGGGCGACGGTCCCGGCGCCTGGCTGTGACCGCACCGTCACCGTGCCGCCGAGCCGTTCGACGCTCGCTCGGACCGCGTCCATGCCCACGCCGCGGCCGGAGACGTCGGAAACTTCGGCGGCCGTGGAGAAGCCGGGTCTAAAGACCAAGTTCACCGCCTCGGCGTCGCTGAGCGACTCCAGCTCCTCTTCGGAGATCACTCCCTTGTGGTAGGCCGCGAGCCGCATCGCGGCCGGGTCGATGCCGGCTCCGTCGTCGGCGACCTCGATGACCACCGCGTCTCCCTCGGAAACCGCGGACAGCCGCACCGTGCCCTGCACGGACTTGCCCGCGGCGAGCCGTTCTGCGGCCGTCTCGAGTCCGTGGTCGACGCAGTTGCGCACCAGGTGCATCAGTGGATCCCCGAGTGCCTCGATCACGTCCTTGTCCGCCATCGTGTCCGCGCCCTCGGTCACCAGACCGACCGACTTGTCCAGGCGCCGACCAAGGTCGCGCACGAGGCGGTCGAACCGGGCGAACGCCACGGACAGGGGCAGCATGCGGATATCCATCACGGCGGCCTGCATTTCCTCGACCAGCCGGTGCTGCACCCCGTACTGATCCTTGAGTCGTCGACTCAGCACCCGGCTGCCGAATTCCTCCTCCGCGGCGTCGGCCAGGAACGCCATGGCGTTCTTCGCGACGTGGAGCTCGCCGACCAGGTCCATCAGCAGGTCGACCTTCTCCTGGTCGACGCGCAACGTGCGGGCACCCAACCGGCCGGACTCGGCACCGCCGTCCGCAGCCGGCTCGTCATCAGCCCGCCGGCCGCGCGCGCTGGCGCGCCGGTCGCCCCCGTCGGTGCGGCGATCGGGCGCCGGGGGCGCGGTCGGATCCGTGTCGACGGACTCGACCGGATCGACGTCTGTGGCCAGCAGCAACCGGATCGCGGCCTCGACGTCCGCCGGACTGGCGTCGGCGGACAGATCGACCTCGCACCCCATGGAGCGCGCGGCCGAGATGACAGACCGGACGACGGACCCCACGCGCGGGTTGATCGGCACCTCCGACTCACCCTGACCTGATCCTTCGTCGCCGGGCCCGGTGCGGTCACCTGTGGTGTCTGAGGCGGCGAGAGTACGGAGTGCGGCCCGCAGCACGGTGTTGGCGTCGTCAACTCGCTCCTGGTCGGCGGGTTCGCGCAGCGGGCGCGCGTCGTCGCGCACGACAGCGGCGTCACCCTGCGCGGTCCGGGTCCCCTCGTCGGATCCGTCGAGCAGCCGACGGAGCCCGTCCGCATCCAACTCGACGATCTCCACCTGCTCCGACACGTAACGGAACAGGTAGCTCAGCTCGCTGACTCCGGCCCGAGTGGCGAGCACGAAACCGAGCACGCTGGCGTACTCGTCGTACTCGTCCGCCGGTGGCCAGGCGGCCGGTTCCACCGGCACCAGCCGGTCCAACCCGGGCACCTGGCTCACCAGGTGCAGCGGGTCCTCACCCTGGAAGAAGCACCGTTCGTCGGGCTCGTAGTGCGCGAAGCGCATCGTCGCCTCGGTCAGCGATAGCCAGCTCGCGGTGGCGTGGAGCCAGTCCTCGCCCAGGGACCACAACCATTGCGGGGCTACATCGGTGGGCGCACTCGTGGTCCGGGCGGAGGCCGCCGGCGCCGCGCCTGAACCGCCGAGAGGCGCGCGCAACCGTGCGATCAGCACGGCCCCCTCGGCGCCCGCGGTGGCCGGCAGCCTCTCGGCCGCGCTCACCTGGCCGAGCCAGGTGCGCACAAGGTCGAAAGCGGCGAACAGGTGGTCGGTCAGGGCAGGTTCGAGGGCGATCTGGCCGGAGCGCACCGCGTCCAGCAGATCCTCGGCGGCGTGCACGAGGCGGGTCAGCTCGGGGAAGTCGAACAAGCCGGAGGAGCCCTTGATGGTGTGGGCGGCCCGAAACACCTCGTTGACGAGGTCGGCGTTGTCCGGGTCGCGTTCCAGCCGGAGCACACCCTGGTCCAGGACGGTCAGCAGTTCGTCGGCCTCGGCGAGGAACTGCGCGAGCAGCGGGTTCACGGGTGCAGGTCCCCGTCCCCATCGCCGTCGTTCGCGGTGAGCATCGTTGCCATCCGCACCAGTCGTGCGCCGTCGACCGGCTTGACCAGGTAAAGGTTGGCCCCCACGGCGTAGGCGAGGTCGGCGTCGCTCTGGCGGTCCTCGGTGCTGATCATCAGGATCGGCGCGGTGGTTGCGACCGTCTCGCCACGCAGCGCCGAGACGCACGCATACCCGTCCATCTTCGGCATGTTGACGTCCACGACGAACAGGTCGAACGCGGTCTGCAGGGCGGCTTCGACCGCGTCCAGACCGTTGACCGCTTCGGCCACCTCGAACCCTGCAGCGCTCAGCAGCTGGCGGTGGTAGAGGCGCACGGTGGCGGCGTCGTCGACGACAAGCACACGGGTGGTCATGAGGTCGCTCCAGAACGCGGTCGCTGGTACGCAAGGCCGGCCGGCAGCCGGCGAGGGGTGAAGATCGGCGAGATCCGGCTCATCGACTCGGAATGGCCGAGGAAGAGGTAGCCACCGGGACGTAGTGCGCCGTACAGGTTCTCGGCCGCGCGCCGGCTGGACAACTCGTCGAAGTAGATGAGCATGTTGCGGCAGAAGATCACGTCGAAATCGACCAGCCCGAGCATCTGCCGCGAGTCGCATACGTTGACGTGCCGGAAGTCGACCGCGGACCGGATGTCCTCGCTGATCTGCCAGTGGTTGTCGTCGACCGCCGTGAAGAACTTTCTCCGCAATGCGGGCGACACCCGATGCAACGAGCGCTCCCCGTAGGTTCCTTGGCGCGCGTGTTCCAGGGCGTTGCTGTCGATGTCCGCCGCGTGGATCTGCACATCGACGTCGTTGATGAGCGGCCACTCCGTAAGCAGCTTCAATGCGATCGAGTACGGCTCCTCCCCGGTCGAGCACGGCATCGACAGGATCCGGACGGGCTCGCCGTTGCGTGCTCGTTCAGCGGCGATCTCAGGCAGCACTGAGGCCAGGAGGTCGTCGAACTGGTAGTCCTCGCGCAGGAAGTAGGTCTCGTTCACGGTGAACCGGTTGACCATCTGTTCGATCAGTTCGGGCCGGGTCCCCATGCGGACCTTGGCGAACCAGGCCGCGAAGCCGTCTTCACCGGACGCCTGGATGCAGGCCTCGACGCGCTTGTCCACGAAGTAGCGCTTCGTGGAGCCGAACTGGATGCCCGTCTGCGCGTAGAAGTACTCACGGAACCGTTCGAAGTTCGCGTCGGTGAGCCCGTCAGTGCGGGCACCCGCCGGGGCCGTGGAGGTCATCGGTTGCCGCCCCCGTTCAACCGGGCGAGCGCGGTGTCGATGACGAAGCGCAGGAACGGATCGCGTCGGAATCGGTCCCGAGTAGCCTCCAGGAGCCCGATGTGTTCGCTGCCGAAGTACGGCTGGAGGGAGTCGATCGCTGTCCCCACCACGTTCGGGTGATCGTCCGAGAGGATCATCTCCACGAGCCAGGCCACCGCGACCGGGGGCTCGAGGTCGGCAAGCAGCATCGCGGTCAGGATGCGGACGTCCGGGTCGGGGTCGACGACGAGGGCGGGAAGCAGGTGCGGCACCGACCCGGGCATGCTCGACAACGCTCCGACCACGGCCGTGCGAAGGCCGGCATCCTCGCTCGTCAGGTGCGCGACCAGCGAGCGAGCCACGGTGAGGTCGTCATGACCGGCGAGCACGGTGAGCACGGCGTCACGGACGGTCGGATCGGTCTCCTCGCCTACTCGCGCCAGCAGCGCGGGCACCGCGGCCGCCGGGTCGGCCGCGTCGAGAGCGAAGGCCGCGCGACGGCGCAGCTCTCGATCGGTCTCGGTCAGTCTCGAGAGAAGTTCGTCAAAGCCGGGTTGAGGCGTCGGCTCGGCGGGCGGTCTGGCCGCATTGGTGGTCCGCATGAGTGCCATGCCGGGGTCCTCTTGTTTCCTTGTCGATGAGTTCGTGGTGCGGAGCGCGTCGGCGCACCTTGGTGGTGCGCTCAGCGCACCCAGTCGGAGATCTGGTCCGCGATGCGGTAGTTGGGCAGGGTGCGGGTCGCGCCGCCACGGCGAACGAGCTCACCGGGCATGCCCCAGATCACGGCAGTCTCCTCGGCCTCGGCGATCGTGCGGCCGCCGTCGGCGTGCAGCTCGGCCAGCTCGGCCGCGCCGTCGTCGCCCATCCCGGTCAGCAGCGCAGCGACCACCCGCCGTGGGTCGACGAGGTGTCGCGCGGAGGCGACCAGCCGATTCACGGACGGATGCCAGTTGTAGTTCGGGCTGGACGGGACACTCTTGGCGATCAGCACGTCGCCCTGGCGTGCCAGCACCACATCGGCGTCACCGCGCCCGATATAGACGTGACCAGGTTCCAGGCGTTGGGGTCGGGTGACCTCGTGCACGCCCAGCGCAGAGGCCTCGTTGAGCCGGTTGGCCAGCGACGCGGTGAACGAGGCGGGGATGTGCTGGGCGACGACCACGGGCGCGGACAGCGATCCGGGCAGCGCGGAGAGCAGCATCGAGAGCACCGCCGGTCCACCGGTGGAAGAACCGATGAGCACCACGTCGACGGGCGTCGAGGTCACCTGGCTCGGTGATCTCCTGCGGCGCTGGGTCGCTTCGACGCCTCCCGCGCGATGGCGGTCCGCGCGCATCCGAGCCGCCAGCCCGCCCGCACGCCCGACCCTGGCCCCGACCGCGCCGCGGACCTTGGCGACGATCTCGGTCGCGACCTGGTCCATGTTGAGCGAGACGGTGCCCCCTGGCTTGGGCACGTAGTCGACTGCGCCCAACTCGAGGGCCTCCAGGGTGACCAGCGCACCGTGCTCGCTCAGCGACGAGACGACGACCACCGGGCGGGGGTCATCCTGCATGATCCGGGTCAGGCAGGACAATCCGTCCATCCCGGGCATGTTGATGTCCATGGTCACCACATCGGGCTGGATGCGCTGGACCTGCTCCAGCGCATCCAGGCCGTCGCGTGCGGTGAACACCTCGAAGCCACCGGCGTCGACCAGGATGCGCTTGAGCACCTTGCGCATCAGGGCCGAGTCATCGACGACGAGCACGCTGGCAGTCATCGTTGTCAGGCCACCAGGGTCTCGTGGACGAGACTGTTGACCGGCGCCGGCCTCTGCTTCGGGATTGATCCGCCCGGTGTGGGCGTCGCGTCCGGCGCAAGCGTCTCGATGGCCGCGACCAGCTCCTCCGCCCGCACCACGAGCAGCATGCGCGTCTCGGCGGGCAGGTTCACCACCTGTGCCACGAACCGCGCCTGCTCCTCGGAGAGCTCAGGTGCCGGCTCCAAGATGCCTCTGGGGATGCGGGCCACCTCGGTGACCGAGTCCACGATGAACCCGGTACGGGTCCCGCCGAGGAACAGCACCACGATGCGTTGCCGCTCGTCGCGTTCCGCCCGGGCCAGCCCGAACCGTGTGCGAAGGTCCACCACGGGCAGCACCGTGCCACGCAGGTTCACCAGACCCTCGACGAAGTCGTGGGTCTTGGGTACCCGGATCAGTGTGTCCGGTACCCGGATGATCTCCTGCACCGCGTCGACGTCGACCGCGTACTCCTCGTCGTCGAGCCGGAAGACGACGAACAGCTCCTCGTCACCCCGCCCGTCGTTGACCCCGGCCTCGTCCATCTCCGTCGTTCCCTCCACAGCGTCGTCACCCACGTGCTCGGCAAGCTCGGCACGCAACCCTGGGGCGTCAAACATCCGGTCCAGACTCAGCACCGACACCAGGCGGTGACCGTCCTCGAGTCGGCACACTGAGACGACCTCCGTGGTCCGACCCGCTCCAGCCACCACGTTGGGCAGCGCCGCCACCAGGTCGGACGGCACCCGCAGCACCTCGCGAACCGTGTCCATCACCACTCCCACCACACCGCCGTCCAACGGCACCACCACGATCCGGTTCTGCGCCCCGAGGTCGGTGACCGGAAGACCGAAGATCCGCCGCATGGACAACACCGGCAGCACCCGCCCACGCAGGTCCATCACCCCGAGAACCCGCTCGCCCGCGTTGGGGATCCGGCTCACGGACTCCGGGGCCTGGACGATCTCCTGCACCTGTGCGATCGGGAGCGCGTACTCCTGATCGTCGACGACGAAGCTGACCAGCTCCACCGTGTCGCCCAGCTCATCGCTGGAGTCGTCGTCGACTGACCGGGCGGACTCGGCGGTACCGTCACCGCTGCCCCTGCGATGGGCGAACTGCGCAAACTGCGCCCCTACGAGGCGGTCCACGTCCAGCACCGTGGTCATCTCACCATCGGCCGACTTGATGATCCCGACCAGGATGTCGGACTGGACCGTCGACTGGACCGTTTCCGCTGGCTCGACCGCGTCCCGATTCACGCTGACCACGCTGGCCACCCGGTCCACCACAAAACCGAGCGGAACCCCGCTGTCGACAACGATCACCCGGGTGGTCTCGTTGTGCTCAACGACCGGCAGCATGCAGCAGGCCCTCAGGTTGACGACCGGCAGCACCTTGCCCCGCAAGTTGGCCAGGCCCTCCAGGCTCACCGGCCCGAGGGGAACTCGGACCACCTTTGGTATCCGGATGATCTCGTTCACCCGGTTCATCGGGAACGCGTACCGCTCACCCTGCATGTCGAACGTCACGAAGTCGGCGCTGTCCAACTCGCCCGACGTCGTCCCATCGCCCCCCACCTCATCGCCGACGATCTCATCACCGGCGACGACTTCGTCGCCGGTCACCACGGCCTTGCGGGACATCAGGCGTTCTGCAGTTCATCGGCGAGCGCGGCGATCTCCTCAACGGCAGCGGCCATGTTCTCGGCGGCCTGTGCCTGCTGCTTGGCTGCCGCCGCGGCCTGGCCCGTGAGCTGGTCCGACTGTGCCGCTGCCGAGGAGATCTGGTCGAGCCCGGTCTTGACCTGAGCCAGCGCTGCTGCGATCTCCTGCGCGGACTCACGCACCACCGCGTTGCCCGAGCGCACGTCGGCCATGTCACGCTCGATCTCGATCAACCGGGCGCTGGTGGACTTGGCCGCCTCGACCTCCACCAGTGCCTGGCGTGTGGTCTCCTCGAGCTCGCCACGCACCTGGACGATACGGTCCTGTACCGCCTTGACCAGATCCTTGATCCGATCGGCGTTCTCTGCCGAGTCGCGCGCCAGGTTGCGGATGTCGGTGGACACCACGGCGAAGCCCTTGCCGAACTCCCCTGCCCGAGCCGACTCGACCGAACCGTTGATCGCGAGCATGTTGGTCTGCATCGACACGTTCGCAATCGCGTCAACGATCTTGTCGATCCGGCGCGACACCTGCTCCAGCTCGACGATCTTGCGAACGCTTCCCATCCCGGACTTTGTCGTCGTGGCAATCGTCTCGATCATGGTGTCCGTGTCGACCTTGTTCGTGGCGACAAGAGAGAGCAACAGGTCAGCACGCTCGATCGCCGCAGTGGAGTTCGTCTCGGACAACCGCGCCCCCTGCTCGATCTGGTTGACCGCACCCGCCGCCTCCTGCGACTTCGCCGCAGCGATCTGCGCACCGCTCGAGATCTGGCCGATCGCGACCGAGATCTGCGCCGCCGCCCGGTTGATCTCCTCCACGGCCGAACCCAGCTCCTCAGCAGCCTGGGCGACCTCTTCGGCACTCTTCGCGATGTCGGTGCTGGTACGCAGCTCGTCAGCGATATCGGCGAGATCGTGGGCAACCTTCTCACTCTGACCCAGGGCCGCACCCTGCTCCGTGATGGTCTGCAACGACTCCTCGCACGCGGCCGACTGCTGCTCGGATGCGGCCGCGATCTCCTCGGAATGCGCCTTGGCCTGGGCTGCGCCCTTCTCCCCCTGCGTCGCGGCAGCCGCTACCTCCACGGCGCCCTTCATAAGAACCGTCATGTCGTCGCGGATCTGACCGAGCTGGATCGTCAGGCTTTTGCCCTTCTCGACCTCGTTCAGGCCGCTCTCGGCGGACGCCTGCACATCCGCGGCCACCGCGTTGACCCCGACCCGGATCTCATCGATCAGGTCGCGGATCTGCTTCGCGCTTCGCTCGCTCGTCTCGGCCAGGGTGCGCACCTCGTCGGCCACCACCGCGAACCCCTTGCCGTGCTGGCGGGCGCGGGCAGCCTCGATCGCCGCGTTCAGCGCCAGCAGGTTGGTCTGGTCCGCGATCTGCGCCACCGTCTTGACGATCTCGCCGATCTCATCGGCCTGCTTCTCCAGCTCACTGATCACCTTCACCGACGCGGCCTGCCGGTCCGAAGCACCTGACACGTTCTGCAGCAACCGCTCGATACCGACCGTGGTGTCGGCGATCGTGGTCTGCAGGGTCCGGCTGATCGCCTCGACGTTGGCCGCGGCCTGCTGCTGACGCTGGATGCGCTCCTCGACCTGGCCCATCACCGCAAGGCTCTCCTGCGTCGCTCCCGATGCCTCCTCGGAACCCGCCGAGATCTCCTGGACGGACTCCCGCAGCTGGCGGGAAACCTCCACTGCCTGCGCGTTCTGCGCCGAGACCTCACCAGTCGCGCTCGCGATCCGCTCGGCAGCCTGCTGCTGCTTGGCGATCGAGCGAGCCTTGCGGCGCGCCGCATCGGTGTCCCCGCGCGCCCCGTGGGCACCGTCCTGCTGGGACCGAACGAGCTGTGCCGGGATGCCGGTCGGGGCGACGGCCTTGCTGGTCTTCGCGACGTACTTGGCCTCGGCAGTCGAGCGACCCGTCGAACTGGTGGTCAATGGCATGCTGCAATCCCCCTGAATAGCCGCAACCCGGCGCTCTCTTCACATCGCCGCGGTCGACTTCCCGCGAGCCAGCGTTCGCCAGCCCACGCCTCTATTCGGCTAGGACGTCAGGCTCATTAGAGGTTTCAGATGAGGGTGATTGCCCCCCTTGACCAAGCCGCAGCGTGGGCAGTCCAGGGTCAGCACTTGACCGTCGCGGTAAACCTCTCCGCGCGTTCACTTGGCGACGCTGACCTGCCGGATCGGGTCCTTGCGATGCTCGCAGCGCGAGGCCTTCCGTCCAGCGCCCTACAGTTCGAGATCACTGAGGAGTTTCTGTTGGCCGACCGCACTCAGGCGCGGGCCGTCCTGACCAAGCTGCGGAGCACCGGCATTCAGATCTCCATCGATGACTACGGCACCGGCTACAGCACGCTGCCGTATCTTCGCGATCTACCGATCGATGAGCTCAAGCTTGACCGGTCCTTCGTCTTCCCCATAGCCGATGACGCTCGCGCCGCTGCACTGGTCGCCTCTACCATTTCGCTGGCCCGAAGCCTTGGCCTCCGGATCGTCGCCGAAGGCGTCGAAACGCTCACCGCCTTCACCGAGCTTGCGCGGCTGGGCTGTGACCAGGCACAGGGCTACTTCATCTGCCGCCCCGTCCCTGCCGCCGAACTTGACCACTGGCTCACGGGTGGGCGCACCGGCTTCGACCTGACGGACTTCCCAAGGCTGCAGCCCCCGACGGAGACAAAACCGAGACGCTCTTGACGCGGTCGAAGGGGTCCGCCAAGTAGCGGCACAAGTCCGGGTGAGGTCTGAGACCCCCACTGAGTGGGGACTGTCCGTCTAACGGTGCAACTGCCGGCCTGGTGTGAAGTCTCAGGACTTCGTGGACGGTCTGGCTCATGAGTTCGTGGCCACTTGACCTGCGTGCTCGTCTCGGGCATGGACTTCAACCACGCGCCAGCTGACGTGCGGTGGGCGATAGCGAGCTGGCCGAAGATGCAGAGCGCGGTGCGGTGACGCGCTTCTGCGGTCGCCGGTCGGCGTGAAGTCGTCCGCGACACTCTCGTCGATCGCTTGCCGCAGATCACGGTTGATCGCTCGCGCAGGCGTGCGGCCAGGGCTTGCGAGGACTTTCGATACTGAAATGCTGGCATTCAGCCCGGAGGCAAACAGGCCAGCAGATCTCAATCGGTGGGGCCGAGAGTATCGTCGCAGATCAGTGTGGGTGAAGCGCGCGAGCCGGTGGCGGCGGTCACGTTCGTGACGGGGCGTGTGCCCGACTCATGGTGCCGACGGGGCTCGAATTGGCGATCGCGGGCCATAACGGAATGGCCCGAACTGGCGTCAGTTGTCATCTGGTGAGCTGTCACCGGCCGCCGCGACCCCGTGACCTGCCCAAACGCGGAGCGGGTGACGGGAATCGAACCCGCGCTATCAGCTTGGGAACTACGCTGTTGCGCGATTTTCGCCCTGGTCGCAGGGGTATAAGTGCAGGTCAGGCGGTTTTGAGGGTACACGAAGATGAACCGAAAAGCACGATTCTGAACCCCCTTATGGCACGTTATGGCATGCCATAAGGCGCTGATAGCACGCGTTTTGAACGGATTGAGAACCGTAGGGGCGTGCTGGAAGGGCGGTGGCGACTACTACTCGGCCGGCCTACTACTTCTTTGGTTGGCTCGCAGGCGTGGATGTCGGCGCCGGTGGGCGCTGGGGCGTTGCAGCGGTCGGCGTCCAGCCCTTCTCTTCGTAACCTGGACGATCGCTGGGTCGGTGGCTCTCGTCGGCCATTGCCTTCACTTCTTCGCAGTAGGAGGTGACGCGGGTGTTGACTTGGGTGGCGGAGGTCGACGGGCGGGGGTTACCCGGGCGACGGGCACATAGCCCGCCGTCAAGCTCGATTGGTCCGACTCCGACTTGGACTGATCAGGATGGCCTCGGACCTGCCTACCCCAGTCCACTGTCAAGACTTCCCTGACGCGGATGCACCGTTCTTCGGCGCAGTCGGTGGACGCTTGACTGACGTCCCGGAGCTCGACTCAGCCGAGTAACCGCCTTTGGAAGGGGCCACCCATCTGCCCGCTGTGCGCGTCCCGCTCGCTGCTTGCTTGGCCATCACGCCTCCTCCTCTCCATTGTCAGTGTCCGCGGGGATGAAGTCCACGACAACAGCCTCCTGACATCTGATGATCATGCCAGCGGGGGCGGAGATGTCGTCCGTGAACTTGCCGTCAGTGTCCATCACATACCCGACCTCGAGGTAGAGCTCCTGCGGTTCGGGAAACGAACTCGCGAAGGAGTGGTCCGCGAACCAACCGCCGACCCATGATCCGTCGGAGAGGCGCACCCGGACCCACCCGGGTTTGGCCTTTTCGAAGGCGAAGTCCCAAGCGCTCGGCGTGGGGTTCCACGGCCGTCGCAGCCTCAGTCGGTCGAGCGTCCAATCGGCCGCGGCCACGAACCACCGCGCGGTGCGTACATAGAAGACGACGCGAGCCGTGAGCCACGGGATGGCCACGACCGTCACGAGAAACCCGACGCCAATCAGTTGCACGTCAACAAGGGCTTCCGACGGATCGCGCGCGTACGAGACAACCTTCGGTCCAAGGATCACCGCGTAGAGCCCTGCGAAGACTGCGCTGGCCGCGATAGCGCGGAGCACGCGGACGCCGAACTCTCTCTCGTCGGGGTCGGGGCCGCCCACCCGTCGGCGGCTTACCTGGTACACAAAGCCGGGCATCACGACCGTCAAGACTATGGCGACCTGAACCCATGTCTCTGGCACGTCTACTCCTCGCCGGTCTTGTTCGGACGATGCATCGTTGCAGCCACTGCTGACAGAAGCTGGCGCGACGCGCGACGCATCTAGGGTGCTAGCTCAGACGCCTCGGACTTTGAGGAACGATTCGCACCGGCCTCAGGATGTCCTCCAAGCTGGCGCGTCGGATGCGTACCAACCGGCTCCCGACCTTGACCGCGCTCAGGTCGCCCGTGGCGATGAGCTTGCGGATGAAGCGCTCTGTCACGCGCAGATCTTCGGCCGCCTCGGAGACGGTTAGGAACTCCGACCGCGACGGATCGGCGATGGTGGAGGTCATGGCGCTCCTTCTCTCTGCTTCGGTCGGGCGGGTCAGATTCCAAGGACCGGTCCGTCGCGGACCGG
The DNA here is from genome assembly GCF_017569225.1 of Pengzhenrongella sicca. Classification (GTDB taxonomy): domain Bacteria; phylum Actinomycetota; class Actinomycetes; order Actinomycetales; family Cellulomonadaceae; genus Pengzhenrongella; species Pengzhenrongella sicca. Next base: position 4,189,453 of record NZ_CP071868.1, on the reverse strand, counting down.
TACCGGCGTGGGCTGGGACAGACGGTGGGTGGAACGGCTCAGCCCCGGCTCGCTGCTCGCCCTCGTCGCCAGAATCGGAACGGGCGCATCGGGGTGGTTCGCAGCCCAGGTCTCGGTAGCCGTGAGCTCGACATGGCTGGTGGCGAGGATCTGGTCAAGAACGTTTCGGCCGGACGGTGCCTCACCGGCGCGGGGGACGCAGTCGTCGTCGTGGGTGTCGGTGAGGACGTAGACCCTGTTGAGGTCGGAGCCGCGGCTCATCGCGACGTACAGGTCCTCGCGGCCCATGCCGGCGGCGGCGATGGTGTGGGTCTCGTCGACGGTCATGCCTTGGGTGCGGGCGGTGGTGGTGGCGTAGCCGAGGTCGACGTGCACCCGGACGTACGACGCTGGCAATCGCACGCTCGGCTGGTCGGGCGAGCCGGTGCCGCCTTGCGGGGCGGGTCGGGCGAGGATCGCGCCGCCGGGCAGGACCGCGGTGATGTCCCAGAAGGAGCCGTTGCGCACGTACCCGTCGGGAGTGCGCAGGCGGCGGTTGTTGCGGCGGGTGACGATCCGGTCCCCGACCCCGGCGGTGAGCCCGTCGCCGAGGGTGACGCCGCGACCGGTGATCGTGCCGGCGAGGACGCCGTCGGCGTGCGCCCGGGCGTTGAGGGCGTTGACGGTGCGGTTGTCGACTGCTTGCAGGATGGCGACTCGGCCGTTCTCGCGGGCGGTGGTGGCGGCGGCCAGGGAGTCGCTGAGCATCTGCTCGCTGGTCCCAGTGCTGATTGCGCCGTGTGCCTGGTACGCGTCCAGGGCGGTGGGCTGGGCGTGGCGGAGCTCGAGACTGGCGCGGGCTTCCCAGGCGTGGGTGAACCGCCACAGGGTGGTGAGCTCGGCGGTGGGGCCGCGGCGGGCGAGCATCCCGAACGCCCCTCCGGCGTCGACGGATCCGCGTTGCAGGTGGTCCCCGACGAGCAACACCTTCGTCTGTGCGGCCTCGGCTTGGGTGACGAGGGCGGCGAGGGTGCGGGTGTCGGCAAGAGAGGCCTCGTCGACGATGACGAGCTGCCCGGGCGTGAGGTGCCACTGGTCCTGGTCGGCGCGCAGCCGCTCTTGGGCGCGCCGGATTCGTTCCAGCTCGCCGTAGCTGGTGGCGGCAGGCTTCAGCTCCTCGAGGCGGGCGAACGCGACGGCGCGGGTCGCGGCGCCGGTGCCGGTCGATTCCCACAACCATTTCGCGGTCGTCTCGCACGGCGCGTCGAGCGCTTTGGTCAGAGTGTGTGCGGCCGACGCGGACGGGGCCAGCCCAACGACGGGTCCGATGTTCCTCGTCCAGCAGGATGTCAGCGCGGCCATGGTGGTGGTCTTGCCCGATCCGGCGGCTCCGACAAGGGCGTCGAGGACGAGTCCGGAGGTGAGGATCGCCTCCACCGCGGCCCGCTGGTCGGCCGCCAGTCCCTCGAGCCGGGCCATGCTCCGCTGGACGTCCGGTCGTTGCAGGTCGTACGAGGTCCGCCGCGGGGCTCCGGTGGTTTCGGCGGCGTCGAGGAGCACCTTCTCCGCCTCGAGCAGCTCGACGGAGGTGTACAGCTCCTCACCCATCCGCCGAGACTCCGGATCCCTCGTGTCGTCCAGCTGGATGCAGGTCTTCGCGGCCGCGCCGGTGATGTCGTTGAGCAGGGTTCGCCGCTCGGCGGGGTCGGCCATCCGCAGCAGCTTGGAGGAGCGCAGTGCGGCGGCGCCGAGGTTCCACGTGGTCCAGACCGACCGCCGCTCGGAGACGTCGGCGATCGTCTGAGCGACCAGGGCAGCGCGGACTTCGGGGCCGACGTCGCGGGCCCGCAGTGCGCGCCCGTACTGGCCTCGTAGCGCCCGGGTCGCCAGGTCACGGGGCGCCAGCCCGGTCAGGACCCGTGCCCGGTTCGCCCACTCCGTGAAGAGGTCGCTGAGCCGGTGCAGCGTCTTGGGTGGGCGGGTGGCGACGGTGAAGTGCTGCCGAGCCCTGATCGTCTCCGTGCGCGACGGCGCCCGCCCGTGGGTGGAGTGGAAGTCGGCGGCCCAGGTGAGCTCGGCGTCGTGGATCTGTCCGGACCGGGTGGAGAACTCCGCGAGCAGGTCCTCGCCGATGCCGGTGATCTCGAACGCCGGGTTGCGCCGCTCCCCGCGGTCGCGCATCTCCCACTCGAGGGGGAGCCGGCGGGTGAGCTCGTCGGCCAGAACGGTGTCGTAGAACTCGGACACAGTCACGGCTGCGGCCAGGACGGTCTTCCCGTCGAGAGACCGCCACTGCCCGTCGGGGCCCTGGGTCTTGTTCGCGATGACGACGTGGGTGTGCAGGTTCGGGTCCCCGGCGCGGGTGTCGAAGTGCTCGAATGCGGCCGCGAGCATCCCGTTCGTGCGGATCTGTCGGCGACCCCCGGCCCCGACCCTGGTCCGGACCACCTTGGCTTCGACGAACTCCAGCGCCGAGGCCAGGGCAGCCCTGTGGGCGGCGTGAATCTTCTGCCGGGTCGCGTCATCGGCCAACGCCCACAGCACCGACACCGACTTCGGTGCCGTGAAGGTCAGATCGAACCCGACCACCGCCCGCGGCGCCGGTCTCCTGGATGCCGTGGCCGCGCCGTCGGCGGTCGGAGACGGTTGGGTGTGCTGGGGGAACGGGCGCCCGAGGGGCTCGCCGGTGAGGGGGTCGTGGCCCTTGCCGAACACGGCGAGCATCGCGTCCTCGCTCACCGGCGCCCCGGGCAGGAGCTTGTGCGACGTTCCGTCGCCGAGACCGGCGAGGCCGGAGCCGTACCAGCGCCCTGGCGGGTTGCCGGTCTGGTCGTAGTACGCCGTCAGTGACGCGCCCGGCTCCAGCGGGACGTCGCCGGCAGCGACCTGGCGGGTCAGGTAGCGCACGCCATCGCGTCCGGTGAGCTTGTGCACCGACATCATCGACCTCTACCTCCCCTCCCGCCGGAGTCGCTCTAGGAGCAGGTACGCGGAATTGGCTGCAACACGCGAGGCAGCGAGCGGAACCGTCTACGCGGGCGGCGAACCCGACCGTGCCTTCTCGGATCTCAAGCACCTCGGGCCAGTGAGTCGGAGGGCCGCGCGCGCTCGACGTCGCCCGCGAGCCCGAGCGAGCACGACGGCGCGTGCGACTGGGGCGTCAGCCGCCGGGTCGAAGTCGGGGCATGTCGATGTCGCCTGCAATGACGGGGCCGACGACGGCGCGCGCACGGATCGGCCGTCGATGACGGCGGATCGGGTTCCGTCATCCCGCCCGCGTCAGCGTCGTTCGAGCACAGCGTGCAAGACGAGTGAACTGAGGGAATGCCTGTAACCACTTCCCTCTGTTCACTCGGAGCTCGAGCAGCCACCTACGCAATCGACACCTTGTCACCCGGCCGCCGAGCGCGTTGGCTGTTGCTGGCGCCACTCAAGAGCCTAAGATCACGCCATGTTGGCAGCCTGGTATCAGCCCAAACACCATCCGAAATTCGCGAACCCGCCAGTGATCGAATCGGCGATGGCTCTCGAATTCGCGCCGATTGAAGGCCTCGATCTATATCGGCTGATGCGACTGCAAGAAGTCTGGGATGCCGATTATCCGAATGTGAGCGACGTACCGGGCGCGCCGCCGACTCCCGTAGGCAATGTACCGCAGAATATGTTCTTCATCGGAGAGGCGCCAAAGCGAGTATGGGCGGCGGCAGTCGAAAACGGCCTTTTGGTTCAGACGCAGGCTGACCGGCTGATTCTGAATTGGCGGAAAAGCGAGACGATCGGGGCGTACCCGGGCTATCAGGAGAAACTCCGGCCAGAACTCTTTCGCCTCTGGGATCTGATGGCCGGTTTTGCCGAAGCGAATGCGTGGCCGCTTCCCCGACCGACGCTTGCCGAGTTTACCTACGTCAATGCGGTTGAGATGACAGGAAGCGACCGGCCTGAGGATTACCTGACCATATTTCAAGACGCCAACGAACATTTGCCCGGAGTCGCGCGTCAGATGGGATTTCAGTTGACTCGGGCCGTGACGGCGTCTGAGTCGGACCCCTTCACGGCGGAACTTCACGTTGCAGGAGAGACGCAGTTCGGACCCGACGAACGCAGACGTCTCCAATTTACAGTTACCGCTCGAGTATTGCTAGATGCCGGAAAGGAAGACCTCCAGGCCGCGATGGACGCCGCACATGGCCTGGCTTCCTATACTTTTGCAAGCATTGTGACTCCGTCAAAGCAAAGTGCATGGAATAGGCTACCGCAATGACCTCTTCCGCGACGAAAGATTCTGAAAGCAGACCTAGGCGCTCGCAGTTCGCTTCGGCGCTCAGCAGTGCGGTACTCGAAATGCAAAGATTTCTTTCTTCGGGGACCCGTCCAAACGAAGACGAAGCGCTTTATCGGTCGGCTGCACTATCGGGAGTGATCAATACTTCCACCCAGGCGTCTGCGTTCGAATTGCAAAGATTTGCAAAGACCCGTCTAGCTGCGGTTCGGGCAGGGGGTGACGCAACCCCGACAGGCGAGGCGCTAGAGAGTTTCGAAACGATGATTCGCTCATTGGTCATCGACAACGGGCCAACTCCGCAGGTTGGAGCCACACCGAGCGGGTCCGTTGAGATTCAGTGGCTTGTGGATGGAAACCTTGTGTCGACGCTATTCGACGAATCTGGAGCGTGCTTTGTGCTTGCGCTGGACAAGGCAGACGCCGTGCTGCTCGACGCCGAAGTGCCGCCTGGGAACTTGCCTGAGGATCTCAAGTCTGAACTCGCCCAACTGCTGAAATCTATGGGCGGAAACATCGTCGCAAGGCCGAAATCTTGGAGTCTGAGTGGCGAAAGGGGATGAAGTCATCGCGACTGCCTTGGTGCTGAGGAGATACAACCCGCACGACCTTACTAGGTGCACTGTAGACGAGGCAGGGCGACCGGCACGTCTTCGAAGTTCAGCGTTTCGCTGGGATGCGAAACCGGACTCGGAGCCTACGCATAAGGAATGTTCAGTCTACCAAGAGGGGGTGCTTGCAGCCGGCGGACTGGCCCGAGCCGACTGCATTGAGGCCGACCGGCCGGATTGGCAAGTCGCGGCCGCCACAGTGGAAGCAATTCGGGCTTTCTCCAGATCAAATGTTCCCGATCCGAATCCGTTCCGGGTCATCGATGACCCATGCCCTAATGGCGATCCGCCGCCACACCCGCGTGACTTTGCGCATGCCAACATTGTCCATGCCGTTCCGCTCCGAGGGGCAGACAAGTGGTACCGCGATTTGGCGCTTGTGTTCAAGGTTCAGGCATTCACAGAAAGCTGACGTAGCACGCTGCTCGGTAGCGCTGAGGGCGATCAATTGTTTAGAGAATGCCTATTAATCGCAAGATTGGTCGGATGGCGAGCCAAGACCTCGTCCAGTTGGTCCGCTATCCGTCGCTCAGCCTCATTTGCGGCGTGCTGGTAATGCAGCGCAGCTCGCGCGCTCGCGTGGCCGGCCCGCTGCATCAGCTCCGGCAAAGTCGCACCAGCGGCGGCAACCATCGTCATTGCCGAGTGCCGTTGATCGTGCCAGGTCAGGTCTTCTCGGCCGATGGACGTCCGGGCTCGAGCGAACATGACGCTCCGGTGGCCGCTGTCGAGCGGCTTACCCGTGCTCGTGCCGAACACGAGCGCGTCCTTGCCCGCCGGCGTGAAGCGCGCCATGTGCTCAGCGAGCGCCTCAACGGCCACCGTCGGCAGGACGACCACTCGTCGACCCGCCCTCGTCTTGGTGGAGGAGAGCGGGCCGCCGCCCAGCCCCGGCCGCGCCAAAGACTGCTCCACCCGCAACGTCCGAGCCTCGAGGTCGACGTGCCGACGTTGCAGCGCGAAGAGCTCGCCCGCTCGGAGCCCACTGCAGAACGCCACGATCACCGAAGCCCGGTACCTCTCCGGCATCGCGTCCGCCAGCGCCCAGATCTCCTCTACCGACGCGATCCGTCGTTCGGTCCGGTCCTTGGAGTCCCGCTGACTCGCGCCCTTGACCCGGCAGGGGTTCGCGGCAATCAGACCGTCCTCGACCGCCTGCGCCATGCCGGTGTGCAGGAACCGGTACGCCTGGGAGGCCTCGGTTCGTCCGGCGTTGCGGTTCGGGGTCTTGTCCGTCGCCGGCACACCGCCGGTCTCCTCCAGCCAAGCCTGCCGCACCGAGGCGGCGATCCGGCCCGTCGCCGCGACCGTCCACCCGTTCTCCGCCGCCCAGACCCGGATCGCTGCGTTCACGCGAAGCGGGTGCCGCCGCGCCCGCTCGAACTTCCCGATCGCCCGCCGCGTCGACTCGGCCAGCACCGCGCTGTCCCACGTGCGCACGTCCGCAGGCGTGACCGACCCCAACGTCTGCGCCCCCAGGTGGATCACCCGCGTCCGCCCGTTCGGCCGCTCGACAGTCAGCGGTGCGTCGATCCACCGGTCGAGCAGACCCTGGTAGATCGCGCGGGTGCTCTCCGCGATCTCGGCTCTGGAGGCGAGCCACTCCCGGAACCACTCCCCGAGCTGCACGTCTCCTCGGTGCGGGTCGTGCCACTGGCCGCGCGACATCCGTGAGGTCTCGTCGGCGAGCGCGAGATCCGCTGCGCCCTTGGTCTCGAAGGTCCCGAGCGTTCGTAGGAGCCCGTCCGGCCCCGTGTAGCGGGCCTGCCAGCGACCCGAGCGGAGCCGCCGGATCGCTCCGCTGGCCCGGCGATGCGCACTGCGTTGTGTGGTCACGGTTTCCTCCGCACAGGTCTAATGGCACGTTATGGCACGAACCGACCCACACGAGGCTTCCAGGAGGCACTGACACTCCCCGCACAGGTCCCTGACCTGCGGATATACACGGAGCGGGTGACGGGAATCGAACCCGCGCTATCAGCTTGGGAAGCTGAAGTTCTACCACTGAACTACACCCGCACGGCGCCGCCGAAGCGGGGCGCGCGGCACTGAGCATACCCAATGACGCCCGGCGCGCAGACATCTCGCCGAGCCGCCCGACGATCGCGCTACCGTGGCGGCGTGCTGCTCTCCGACCGTGACATCCGTGCCGAGATCGAGTCCGGACGCGTCGTGCTCGATCCGTTCGAGCCGGCGATGGTCCAGCCGTCGAGCGTGGACGTGCGCCTCGACCGGCTCTTCCGGCTGTTCGACAACCACAAGTACGCGCTCATCGACCCGGCGGTGGACCAGCCCGATCTCACGCGCCTCGTCGAGGTCGAGCGCGGCGAGCCGCTGATCCTGCACCCCGGCGAGTTCATTCTCGGCTCGACCTTCGAGGAGGTGACGCTGCCCGACGACGTCGCGGCGCGCCTCGAGGGCAAGTCCTCGCTCGGGCGGCTCGGGCTGCTCACGCACTCGACCGCCGGGTTCATCGACCCCGGCTTCGTCGGGCACGTCACGCTCGAGCTGTCGAACGTGGCGACCCTGCCGATCGCGCTGTGGCCCGGGATGAAGATCGGTCAGCTCTGCTTCTTCCGGCTCTCGTCGGCGGCGGAGCACCCGTACGGCTCCGCGCAGTACGGGTCCCGCTACCAGAACCAGCGCGGGCCGACCGCATCGCGCTCCTGGCAGAACTTCCACCTCACCGAGGTCTGATCGCCGTGGCCACCCCGGCCGGCGCGCCGCCGTTCCCCTGGGCCGACCCGGCCGCGCTGGAGCGCCACGTGCTCACGTTCGGAGCCGGGATCGGAGCCGACGAGGTCGAGGCGCTGGCCCTGAGCCGGTTCGTCGCTGCGGCGTGGGAGTCGGCCCCCGAGGAGGCGCACGGCGGCTGGGGCCGGCGCTCGGCGGCGACGCCCGGCGTGCTCCGGCTCTCGCGGCACTCGCGGCTGATCGGCCCGTATGCGCTGGAGCCGGGCGACGCGGTGCAGCTCGGCGTGCCGGCGTCGGCCGTGTCCGCCTATCTCGTCGACGCCCCCCGCGAGCGGGGCGAGGCCCCGTACCCCGGCGGCGACCGCGACGGCATCAAGCGGGCGTTCCCCGACGCGACGCCGGTGCGCGACGAGGAGCGCGTCGTGCGGTGGCTCGTCTCCGCCGCCCGGCGCGTCGGCGGCGCCGTCCGGATCGCCGGGTCGGGCGCGGTCCTCGTGCCCGACCCACAGGCCTCGATCGACCTCACCGTCTTCACCGACGTCTGGCTCGAGCCGCAGGCCGCGCTCGCCGTGCTGCAGCGGGTCGCGCCCCAGGCGCGCCTCGCGATGGGCGCCGTCCCGTGGGCCGGCCCGCCGCCCGGCACCGGGGAGGACGACGCCCCGGGGACGACCGACCTCCCCGCCCGCGTGCGCCGGAACCTGCACGCGGAGGCGGACGCGTACGACGTCGCGGCGCTGTCCCGCCCAGACGAGCTCGACGGCTACGGCGCACTGGTCGACCTCGGCATCGACGGCCTGATCGCCGTGGAGGCGGGCGGCGAGCAGGCGCTCCCGCTGGCGCTCGCGGGCTTGCCCTGGGCCGCGGGCGGCGCCGTGACCTACCGGGTGCTCTGGGCGGCGCCGGACTTTCTCGAGCTCGAGCTCGAACGCCCCTCACTCGCCCACCGGGTCGCGCGCTCGCGGGCCCAGCCCCTGGTCAGCGCGCTTGCGCGCGAGCTTCACCGCGCCGTCGGCGGCGAGGTGCTCGACGCCGCAGAGTTCCTGATCAACCCGGCCGACCTCTAGCCGGACCGCCGGACTAGCCGGACCGCTGGGACTAGCCCGACCGCCGGGACCGCATCGCGCGCGTGACCGTCGTGGCGTCCCCAGCCGGCCCCGTGCCGGAGCTCAACAGCGCGTACTCGGCCGACTCGATCGGGTAGAGCGCGACCCGGCCGCCCGAGTCCGCGTGCACGCCCCAGCCGTAGCGCTTGCCGAGGTCGCTTGAGCGCAGGCACGGCTGGCCGGTGCCGAAGAATCGCGCACGCGCGGCGGGCCGGTCCGCCGGCTCGATGCCGCGCCGGTCCGCCCACACGGTGAAGATCACGTCGTCGGACGTGTACCGGTACGGGTGCTCCGCGATCATCGCGTAGGTCAGCTCCGCGATGCTCGGCTGGGCGCGGGCGGGCGGGACCGTGCCTGCGGTGGCCGCGCAGTCGTCCGCGACCGCGATGAACGTGTCGACGTAGTTGGTGGTGTGCGTCGTTGCCATGCCGACCTCCTCCTCGTGCCGGGCGGCGTCCGGTTTCGCCCGAAACGATGCTCCCACGCGGCACCCACAGCGGCCCGCCGTCAACGGCCCGACTGTCGGGCGGGCGGGTCGTGAAGCGGGCGGGCCGTCAGGCGGGCGGCCGTACCCGCTCGAGCAGCAGCTGGGCGACGTCGACGACGCGGGCCGGCGCCGCGCCGTCGACGGCCGCCGGCTGGGCCGCGACGCCGTCGGCGAGCATCACGGAGCAGAACGGGCACGCCGTCGCGATCGTGCCGGCGCCGGTCGCGACGGCCTCGGCCGCCCGGGCGGAGTTGATCCGGGTGCCCGTCTTCTCCTCCATCCACATCCGCGCGCCGCCCGCGCCGCAGCAGAACGAGCGCTCGGCGTTGCGCGGCATCTCGGCCAGCTCGACGCCGGGCAGCGCGGCGAGCAGCTCGCGCGGCGGGGCGTAGATCTTGTTGTGCCGGCCGAGGTAGCACGGGTCGTGATAGGTCACGGTGTCGGCGATCGACGCCGACGCCGCCGCCTCGCCGGGCGCGGGCGCCGCGGCGGGCACGGGCGTCAGGCGGCCCTCGGCGACCAGCCGGTTGAGCAGCTCGGTGTGGTGCACGACGTCGTAGTGCCCGCCGAGCTGGGGGTACTCGCGCGCGATCGTGTTGAAGCAGTGCGCGCAGGTCACCACGATGGTCTGCGCGCCGACCTCGGTCAGGGTCTCGATGTTGCCCTGCGCGAGGGTCTGGAACAGCAGCTCGTTGCCGGCCCGGCGAGCCGGGTCGCCGGTGCAGGACTCGCCGTCGCCGAGCACCGCGAAGCTGACCCCCGCGAGGTCGAGCAGCTCGGCGACCGCGCGGGTCGTCTTCTTCGCCCGGTCCTCATACGCGCCCGCGCAGCCGACCCAGAACAGGTAGTCGAGGCCGCGGGCGTCCTCGACGTCGACGCCCACGACGGGCACGTCGAACGGCAGGCCCTTGGCCCAGTCGAGGCGGGCCCGCGGCGCCATGCCCCACGGATTCGCCTTGCGCTCGAGCTTGGTGAACATCTTGCCGAGCTCGGCCGGGAACGCCGACTCCATCAGGACCTCGTACCGGCGCATGTCGACGATCGCGTCGATGTGCTCGATGTCCACCGGGCACTGCTCGACGCACGCGCCGCACATCGTGCACGCCCAGAGCACCTCGGGGTCGATGACGTTGCCCACGAGGCGAAAGGTGTGGGGGTCGATCGCCGGACCGGCCTCGGCCGCGGCGTCCGCAGGCGCGCCCGACGCCGCGGCCGCCGGCGCGGGCATCAGCGCGGCGCCGGCTTGCAGGTACGGCGCGGTCGCGTACGCGTGGTCGCGCAGCGCGAGGGTGAGCAGCTTCGGCGAGAGCGGCTTCGCGGTGTTCCAAGCGGGGCACTGCTCCTGGCAGCGGCCGCACTCGGTGCAGGTGGAGAAGTCGAGCAGGCCCTTCCAGGTGAACTCCTCGATCGCGCCGACGCCGAGGCGCGCGTCCTCGGGCAGGTCGGCGAACGCCTCGAGGTCGAGGGCCGCGCCGTCGGGGCCGCGCATCGGCTGCAGCGGGCCGAGCGCAGGCCCGCCATCGGGCTCGCGCCGGGCGTAGAGGTTCACGACGGCGAGGAAGCGGTGCCAGGCGACGCCCATCGCGGGCTGCAGCCCGATCACCACGAACCATGACATCGACATGAGGATCTTCACCGCGGAGATGATGATCGCGGCGGCCTCGAGCGTCGTGCGGTCCACGCCCACCCAGGACGCGCCGAACCAGGCGGTGAGCGGGAAGTGCCAGCCCGTCGCCAGGTGCTCGGTCGCGGGCAGCTGCGCCGCGAGGGCGTACTCGAGGCCGCGCAGCACGATCGCGCAGAGCACGACGACGAGCACGGTCGCCTCGACGAAGTACGCCTGCCCCTGGTTGGACCCGAAGAACCGCGAGGCGCGGCCGGCACGGCGTACCTCGCCGTCGGCAGCGCCGTCGACCGTGGCCGCGCGGCGCGGGTGGTGGCGCTGCCGGATCACGATGAGCGCCACGATCCCGAGCAGCGACGCCCACGCGATCGCCTCGATCGCCCACTCGATCGGCGGGAAGTGGCCGATCACCGGGAGCGCGAACGTCGGCGTCGTGAGCTGGCCGTAGCCGGTGAGCAGGGTCAGGAACAGGATGGGGAACGACACCATCACGACCCAGTGCGCGACCTTGACGACCGGCTTGTTCTTGAACCGCTCGTGGCTGAGCATCTCGCGCACGACGCCGGTCGCGCGCCGGGCGACGGGCCGGACCCGGTCCGGCGCGGGCCGGCCGATGCGGACGGTGCGAAAGATCTGCCGGATCCCGCGCGCGAAGAACGCCAGCCCGACGACCGTGCCGACGACGACCGACCAGACCGCGACCGTGCGCAGGGTGTCCACCGGGTCAACGCTACGCGAGTGCCGGGGCGCCTCCCGGGACCCGGCCGGGCGGTGACGCCTTGTTATCCTGGGTGGCACCTCCCCCGCGCACGCACTCAGAGCGCTACCCCGCCCACCACCAGGACGGAGCACACGTGCTGGCGTTGCTCGCAGCCCATGTCGTGATGGCGTTGGCTGCGCCTGCGCTCGTGCGCTGGCTCGGCCGCCGCGCCTATCTCGTCCTCGCGCTCGCGCCGGCGTCGGCCGCGGCCTGGGCCCTCGCGCACACCAGCGCGGTGCTGCGCGGCGAGGGGCCCGTCGAGCTCACCGAGTGGGTCCCCGGGCTCCACCTCGAGCTCGCGTTCCGGCTCGACACGCTGTCCTGGCTCATGGTCGTGCTGGTCGGGGGAGTGGGCGCCCTCGTGCTGGTGTACTCCGCCGCGTACTTCTCGGCGACCGCCGGCGGGCTGGGCCGGTTCGGCGGCGTGCTCGTCGCGTTCGCGGGCGCGATGCTCGGCCTCGTCGTCGCGGACAACCTTCTGCTGCTGTACGTGTTCTGGGAGCTGACGACGGTGCTGTCGTACCTGCTCATCGGCCACTACGCGGACCGCAAGGCGAGCCGGCGTGCGGCGATGCAGGCGATCATCATCACCACCGCGGGCGGCCTGGCGATGCTCGTCGGGTTCATCCTCATCGGCGCCGCCGCCGGCACCTACCAGCTCTCGGCGGTGATCGCGGACCCGCCCGGCGGCACGGCCGTCTCCGTCGCCGTCGTGCTGGTCCTGCTCGGCGCCGCGACCAAGTCCGCGCTCATCCCGGTGCACTTCTGGCTGCCCGCCGCGATGGCCGCGCCGACTCCCGTGAGCGCCTACCTGCACGCCGCCGCGATGGTCAAGGCCGGCGTCTACCTCGTTGCGCGTTTCGCCCCCGCGTACTCCGGCCTCACGGGCTGGCAGGTCATGATCGTCACGCTCGGCTGCGGCACGCTGCTGCTCGGCGGGTACCGCGCGCTGCGCCAGCACGACCTCAAGCTCATCCTCGCGTTCGGGACCGTGAGCCAGCTCGGGCTGATGGTGCTGCTCGTCGGGCTCGGCACGCGTGCCGCGGCGCTCGCCGGGCTCGCGATGATCGGCGCGCACGCGATGTTCAAGGCCTCGCTGTTCCTGGTGGTCGGCGTGATCGACGCGGCGACCGGGACCCGCGACCTGCGCCGGCTCTCCGGGGTCGGCCGCGCGCTGCCCGTCACCGCGGTCGCGGCGGCGCTGGCGACGGCGTCGATGATCGGCCTGCCGCCGTTCGCCGGGTACGTCGCGAAGGAGGCCGCGCTCGAGGCGATCCAGGACGACGCGGGCTGGACCGGCGTCGTCGTCCTGGTCTCGGTCGTGGTCGGATCGGCGCTCACGGTCGCCTACGGGCTGCGCCTGCTCTGGGGCGCGTTCGCGACGAAGGGGTCGGTCACCCATCCCGCGCCCGCGCCCGGCACGCCCGCCGCGACCGGCGCGGCCGAGCCGCCCGCGATCACCCGACCCCCCGCGCTGCTGGTCGGGCCGGCGCTGCTGCTCGCCGTCCTCGGGCTGGCGGTCGCGCTCCTGCCGCAGCTCGGGGAGAGCCTGCTCGCGCCGTACGCGGACACGTACCCGCGGGGCGAGCCGTCCCACCTCGTCCTGTGGGCCGGCCTGACCCCGACGCTCGCGCTGACGCTCCTGATCCTCGCCACCGGCGCCGGCGCGTTCGCGCTGCGCCGGCCGATCGAGCGGTTCCAGGCGGCGGCCCAGCGGGCCCCCGAGGCCGACGCCGTCTACCGGCGCGCGATGCGCCGGCTCGACGACTTCTCCGCCGACGTCACCGGGCTCACCCAGCGCGGCTCGCTGCCTGTCTACCTCGGCGGCATCCTTGTCGTCTTCGTCGCACTGGCCGGCACCGCGCTCGTGCGCGGGACGACGCTGCCGACGCAGGTGCGGGCCTGGGACTCCGTGGGGCAGCTGATCGCGGGCGCGCTCGTGGTCGTCTCGGCGATCCTCGCCGCGCGCTCGCGCCGCCGGCTCAAGGCCGTCGTGCTGCTCGGGATCAGCGGGTACGGCGTCGCGATGCTGTTCCTTCTGCACGGAGCGCCGGACCTCGCGCTCACCCAGGTGCTCGTCGAGACGATCACGCTGGTGGTGTTCGTGCTCGTGCTGCGCCGCCTGCCCGCCTACTTCTCCGACCGGCCGCTCGCCGCGAGCCGGTGGGTGCGGCTCGCGCTCGGCGTCGCCGTCGGCGTGACGGTCGCGGGCCTGGTGCTCGTGGCGCCCGGGGCGCGCATCCACCTCCCGCAGTCGATCGACTTCCCGGCCGAGGCGCTCGCGTTCGGCGGCGGGGAGAACGTCGTCAACGTGATCCTGGTGGACATCCGTGCCTGGGACACGATGGGCGAGATCGCGGTCCTGCTCGTCGCGGCGACGGGCGTCGCGTCGCTGATCTTCCTGCAGCGCCGCAGCGGCGAGCTGCACCGCGTCGTCGACGTCGACGACGCCGAGACGCCACACCCGGCCGTGTGGGGTGGCGAGAGCGACCCGATGACGGCGCTGCGCCGCATCGGCACGAGCACGCAGGTGCACGAGGCGCGGTCCGACCCCGGCTTCCGGCCAGCCGCCGCCTCCGCCGCCAGCGGCTCGCGCGCGTGGCTGCGGGCCGAGCGCACGCTCTCGCCGCAGCGCCGGTCCGTGATCTTCGAGGTCGTCACGCGGCTGCTGTTCCACACGATGATCGTGTTCGCGATGTACCTGCTCTTCGCCGGCCACAACGCGCCCGGCGGGGGGTTCGCCGCGGGCCTCGTCGTGGGCATCGCGCTGATCGTGCGCTACCTCGCCGGGGGCCGGTACGAGCTCGGCGAGGCCGCCCCCGTGCATCCCGGCCTGCTGCTCGGCTCCGGCCTGTTCCTCTCTGCCGGCGTCGGGCTCGCCGCGCTCGTCGTGGGCGGCGAGGTGCTGCAGAGCGTGATCGTCGACCTCCACATCCCCGTGATCGGGACGATCCACCTCGTCACGTCCCTGTTCTTCGACCTCGGGGTGTTCCTCGTGGTGCTCGGGCTGGTGCTCGACGTGCTGCGCAGCCTCGGCGCGGAGATCGACCGGCAGGGCGAGGCGGTCGGGGCCGACGACCCCGCCGGGGACCTTGCCGACGACCCCGCCGACCACCCCCAGGAGGCCGCCCGATGAGCCACGACATGACGCCCAACCTCGTGCTGGTGGTCGTGATCGGCGTGCTCGTCGCGGTCGGCGTGTACCTGCTGCTCGAGCGGAGCCTGAGCCGCGTGCTCATCGGGATCATCCTCATCGGCAACGGCGTCAACCTCAGCTTTCTCGTCGCGGGCGGCGCGGCCGGCGGCGCGCCGATCGTCGGCACGACCCCGATCGACGAGATGAGCGACCCGCTCCCGCAGGCGATGGTGCTCACGGCGATCGTCATCACGCTCGGCATGACGGCGTTCCTGCTGGCGCTGGCGTACCGGTCCTGGCAGCTGCACCGCCACGACGAGGTGCAGGACGACGTGGAGGACCACCGGATCGCGCGGCTCGCGGCGCTGGACGAGCCGAGCTTCGCCGACGTCGACACGCTCGACACCACGACCGACCTCGAGCGGGAGGCGGCCGAGGCGCGCGACGAGACGCAGGCGATCCCGGTCGGGCCCGCAGGCCGCCGGGCGGGACCCGCATGAGCGACCTGTCCTGGCTCGTCCCGCTGCCCGTCGTGCTCCCGCTCACGGGCGCGGGGCTCGCGCTCGCGCTGTGGCGGCACGCGCGCGCGCAGCGGGTCATCACCCTCGTCGCCCTCTCGCTCTCGCTCGTCGCCTCCTGCCTGCTGCTCGTGCAGGCGGACGCCGGGCCGCTGACGGTCGACGTCGGCGGCTGGTCCGCGCCCGTCGGGATCAGCCTCGTCGCCGACCGGCTGAGCGCGCTCATGCTTGCGATCTCCTCCGCCGTGACCCTGTGCGTGCTGGTCTACTCGCTCGCGCAGGGCGTCGCCGACGGCGACATCGAGACGCCCGTCGCGATCTACCACCCGTCCTACCTCGTGCTCGCGGCCGGCATCGCGATCGCGTTCCTCGCCGGCGACCTGTTCAACCTCTACGTCGGGTTCGAGGTGCTGCTCGCGGCGAGCTACGTGCTGATCACGCTCACGGGCACGGCCGAGCGCATCCGGTCGGGCACGATCTACATCGTCGTCGCGTTGCTGTCGTCGGTGATCTTCCTGTTCGCGATCGGCCTGGCCTACTCGGCGACGGGCACCGTCAACATGGCCCAGCTCGCGCTCCGGCTGCCCGAGATCAACCCCGGCGTCGCACTCGCGCTGCAGCTGCTGCTCCTGCTCGCGTTCGGGATCAAGGCGGCGATCTTCCCGCTGTCAGCGTGGCTGCCCGACTCCTACCCGACGGCGCCCGCGCCCGTCACGGCCGTGTTCGCGGGCCTGCTGACCAAGGTCGGGGTGTACGCGATCATCCGCACCCAGACGCTGCTGTTCCCGGGCGGCCGGGCGGACGACCTGCTGATGTGGGCGGCGCTCGCGACGATGGTCGTCGGCGTGCTGGGCGCGGTCGCGCAGAACGACATCAAGCGGCTGCTGTCGTTCACCCTCGTGAGCCACATTGGGTTCATGATCTTCGGGATCGCCCTGTCGAGCGAGGCCGGCATGGCGGCCGCGATCTTCTACGTCGTGCACCACATCACCGTGCAGACGACGCTCTTCCTGGTCGCGGGCCTGCTCGAGCGGCGCGGCGGGACGACGTCACTGGACCAGCTCGGCGGGCTCGCGAAGATCGCGCCGTTCCTCGCCGTGCTGTTCTTCGTCCCGGCGATGAACCTCGCCGGGATCCCGCCGTTCTCGGGCTTCCTCGGCAAGGTCGGGCTGCTCCAGGCCGGCGCCGCCGTCGGGACCCCGCTCGCCTACACGCTCATCGCGGGCGGGGTCGTCACGTCGCTGCTCACCCTGTACGCGCTCATCAAGGCGTGGAACAAGGCGTTCTGGCAGTCGGCGCCCGCGCCGGTGCCCGCGCGCCATCTCCCGCGCGGCATGGTCGGCTCCGCCGCGGCGCTCGCCGTGCTCGGCGTGAGCCTCACCGTCGTCGCCGGTCCCCTGTACTCCTACACCGAGCGCGCCGCGCACGACCTGCACGGCCGCACGGTGTACATCGAGGCGGTGCTGCCCGCGGGCGGGCGCGGGTCGGGCATCTCCGACGACGTCGCGACGACCGACGCCGGGGAGGTGACGCCGTGAGCCTGCACCCGCGCCGCCGGCACGGGCGGATCCAGTGGCTGACCGTCGCCTGGCTCACGCTCGCGTGGGTCCTGCTGTGGGGCGACCTGTCCGTCGGCAACGTGCTCGCGGGGGCCCTGCTGGGGCTCGTCGTGACCGTCGTCTTCCCGCTCCCGGCGATCGCCTCCGGCATGACGTTGCACCCGCTCGGCTTCGTCCGGCTGGTCGCGCACTTCGCCCGCGACCTCGTCGTCGCGAGCGTGCAGGTGTCGGTCCAGGCGTTCCGGCGCCGCCCGCCGGTCAGCGCCGTGATCGGGGTGCGGCTGCGCAGCTCGTCCGACCTGTACCTGACCCTCACCGCCGAGCTCTGCTCGCTCGTGCCCGGGTCGATCGTGGTCGAGGCGCACCGCCTGACCAGCACGCTCTACCTCCACGTGCTCGACGTCGACACCGCCGGCGGGGTCGAGGCCGCGCGCCGCTCGGTGCTCGACCAGGAGGAGCGGGTGCTGCGGGCGCTCGCGTCCCCCGCGCAGCTCGCCGCCGCCGGGCTGTCGGCCAGGCCGGCGCGGGCCGCGGCGCCGGGGGTGATCGCGTGACGGTCGTCCTGATCCTGTGCGCGATCCTGCTCTCGCTCGCGGCCGCCGGCGCGCTGTTCCGGGCCGAGCGGGGCCCGAGCATGCTCGACCGGACCGTGGCGCTCGACGTGTTCGCGACGACGACGGTCGCGTTCATCGCGCTCGAGGCCGCCTACTCCCGCCGCATCGACACGATCCCGGTGCTCGTCGTGCTCTCCCTCGTCGGCTTCGTCGGGTCCGTGACGATCGCGCGGTTCGCGTCGCGTGAGCCCGTCGGCGAGGGCAAGGTCCGCAGCCGCGACGAGCTCGCGCGCGAGCAGGCGGCGCGCGACGAGTCCGAGCGTGCGGCCGCCGAGCGTGCGGCCGGCGAGCCCGAGCAGCTTCGACCCGACGAGCCGGGCGGGGTGACCTCATGAGCTGGACGACGGTGGCCGACGTCCTGGCCGCGGCGTGCCTGCTCGGCGGCGCGCTGCTGTCGTTCGCGGCGGGGGTCGGCCTCGTACGCTTCCCCGAGCTGCTGGCCCGGATGCACTCCGCGACCAAGCCGCAGGTGCTCGGGCTGATCCTCGTGCTGATCGGCCTCGCGCTGCGGATCCGGAGCGGCCCGGCCGTCTGGATGCTCATGCTCGTGGCGGTCTTCCAGCTGCTCACCTCGCCCGTTGCGTCGCACATGGTCGGCCGGGCCGGGTACCGGACGGGCAAGGTCCGCAGCGAGCTGCTGGTCGTCGACGACCTCACGGACGACCAGGACGCGGCGGCGCGCGTGGCCCAGGCGGAGGACGACTCAGGGTCCACGCCGCCGAGGTAGTCCATCCGCGGTGAGGTAGTCCATGGAGGGGGACGAACTCACCGCGGATGGACGAACTGACCGCAGATGGACTACCTCACCGCATATAAGCGATCTCGCCGCCGTGCTTGGGCTAGCGGAGCTTGCGGGCCGTGCCGCGCGTCGCCAGAACCCGCACCAGCGACACGATCGCGCCGGTGACCATCGCCGCCGCGGCGACCTCGGCGAGGCCGGCGTCGCCGTCGTCGTCGGGCTTGGGCGGGGTGTGCCCGCTCGCCGCCTGCCAGGCGGTCGCGACGATCTTCTGGGCGACCCAGGCGGCAGCGACGGCCGCCAACGCGCCGACGATCTTCGAGATGGTTGTCTGGGTGGACTGCTCGGCCATGGGTCCTCCTGGTGTGGGTACGCGAACACGCTAGTGCCCGGTGTAGATTTTGGCCCGAACGACAGGGGAGCGCCGTCCGGGTGACCGGGCACCAGGCGCTGAGAGTGCGGTGATCCGCAGACCCTCGAACCTGATCCGGTTTGCACCGGCGTAGGGAGTCGGGAATCTCGATCCTCGGACCTGTCGACGGCGCCCCCGCGGGAGCGACGTCGGCGGATCCGCAGGTGGCCCCTCCTGCATCCATGAGGAGGAGAACGACCATGGCGAGCACCTCGCCGCACGACCCGACCCGGGCGACCTTCGACCGACGCCGACGGCGCACCGTCGGCGCCGTCGCCACGCTCGCCGGCGCCGGCCTCGCGCTCGCGGGCTGCTCGGTCACCGGCTCGGGGGCCAGCACCGGGTCCGCCGACGCCGACTCGTCCGGCGGCACCGTCGTGCTCGTCACGCACGACTCCTTCGCGGTCGACCCCGACCTGCTCGCCGACTTCGAGGACTTTTCCGGGCTGACCGTGACGCAGGTCGCGCCCGGCGACGGCGGCGCCCTCGTCAACCAGCTCATCCTCACCAAGGACTCGCCGCTGGGCGACGTCGTGTTCGGGATCGACAACTCGTTCGCCTCGCGCGCGATCGACGCGGGCGTGCTGACGCCGTACACCTCGCCCGACCTGCCCGCCGCCGCGGCCGAGTACGCGGCCGACGACGCCGGCTCGCTCACCCCGATCGACGTCGGCGACGTGTGCGTGAACGTCGACCACGCGTGGTTCGCCGAGCGGGGCCTGGCCGAGCCGGTCACGCTCGAGGACCTGGCCGAGCCCGAGTACCGGGACCTGCTCGTGGTCGAGAACCCGGCGACGAGCTCGCCCGGGCTGTCCTTCCTGCTCGCGACCGTCGGCGCGTTCGGCGCCGACGGGTGGCAGGCCTACTGGTCCGCCCTGACCGCGAACGGCGTCAAGGTCGCGGATGGCTGGGAGGATGCCTACTCGGTCGACTTCTCCGGCTCCTCCGGCGCCGGCCCGCGCCCGCTCGTCGTCTCGTACGCGTCGTCGCCGCCGTTCGAGGTGCCCGACGGCGCGACGGCGGCCCCGACGGGCGCGCTCCTGGACACGTGCTTCCGCCAGGTCGAGTACGCCGGCGTGATCGCGGGCGCGGCCAACCCGGACGGCGCCCAGCAGCTCATCGACTTCCTGCTCGGCGCGGAATTCCAGGCGGGGATCCCCGACCAGATGTACATGTACCCGGTCGACCCGGCCGCGCCGCTGCCCGAGGCCTGGGCGACGTACGCGCCGCTCGCCGACGCCCCCTTCACCGTCCCGGCCGACGAGATCTCCGCACACCGTGACGACTGGATCCGCGCCTGGACCGACACGGTCCTCGGCTAGCCGGCCCGATGCACGGCACGCGCGCGCGGCTGCGCACCGGCGCCCTCGGGCCCGCGGTGGCCTGGGGGCTGGCAGCCGCGATCCCGATCGTATTCCTCGGGGTCTTCTTCGGCTGGCCCGTGGTGACGCTGATCGCGCGCGGCTTCACGACCGACGGCGCGCTCGACCTTGGCGGCTTCGCCGAGGTCTTCGCGCGGCCCCGGACGTGGCGCATCATCGGGCTGACCCTCGCACAGGCCTCGACCGCGACGGCGATCTGCCTCCTGATCGGCCTGCCGGGCGCGTTCGTGCTCTACCGCTGCACGTTCCCCGGCCGGCGCGCGGTGCGGGCGTTCGTGACGATCCCGTTCGTGCTGCCGACCGTCGTGGTCGGGGTCGCCTTCCGCGCCCTGCTGATCGAGGGCGGCCCGCTCGGCGCGCTGCACCTCGACGGGACGTTCGCGGCGATCGTGGCCGCGCTGGTGTTCTTCAACTACACCGTGGTCGTGCGCACGGTCGGCGGGCTGTGGGAGCGGCTCGACCCCCGCGCCGAGCAGGCGGCCCGCGCGCTCGGCGCGCCCCCGTGGCGCGCGTTCGTCTCGGTCACGCTGCCCGCGCTCGGGCCCGCGATCGCCTCGGCGGCGTCGCTCGCGTTCCTGTTCAGCGCGACGGCGTTCGGGGTCGTGCTGATCCTCGGCGGCGGGCGCTTCGGCACGATCGAGACCGAGATCTGGATCCAGACGACGCAGTTCCTCGACCTGCGCGCCGCGTCCGTGCTGTCCGTCGTGCAGGTCGTCATCGTCGCGGGAGCGCTCGGCGTCGCCGCCCGGGCCCGCGCCCGGCGCGAGCGCGCGCTGCACCTTGCGGCGCCCGCCGGGGCGAGCCGGCCGCTGCGCCGGGGTGATGCGGCCGCGGTGGCGGTGACCGGCGTCGTCGTCGCGGCCCTGGCCCTGCCCCTGGCGACCCTGCTGATCGGGTCGCTGCGCACCGCTGACGGCTGGGGGTTCGCCAACTACGCGAACCTGGGCACGACCGGCGGCGCGAACGCGCTCTCGGTGACCGTGTGGGAGGCGGCGGAGAACTCGCTGCGCGCCGCGGTCGACGCCACCGTGCTCGCCGTCGTGCTGGGCGGGCTCGTGGCGCTCGTGGTGTCCCGCCGCCCGCGCGCGCGGGCCGGGCGGCACGCGATCGCGCTGCTCGACGGCGCGTTCATGCTGCCGCTCGGCGTCTCGGCCGTGACGGTCGGGTTCGGCTTCCTCATCACGCTCGACCGGCCGCTGGGCATCCCGGTCGACCTGCGCACCAGCGGGCTGCTCGTGCCGATCGCGCAGGCCGTCGTCGCGATCCCGCTCGTGGTGCGCACGGTGCTCCCGGTGCTCCGCGCGATCGACCCGCGCCTGCGCGAGGCCGCCACCGCGCTCGGCGCGAGCCCCGGCCGGATCCTCGCGACTGTCGACGGCCCGATCGTCGCCCGCGCGCTCGGGCTGGCGGTCGGGTTCGCGTTCGCGGTGTCGCTCGGCGAGTTCGGCGCGACGTCGTTCCTCGCCCGGCCGGACGCGCCGACGCTGCCGGTCGTCATCTTCCGCCTGATCGGCCGCCCCGGCCCCGAGAACCACGGCATGGCCCTCGCGGCCTCGGTCCTCCTCGCCCTCCTCACGGCCACGGTCATGTCCCTAGCAGAACGGACCTCCCGCCGATGACCCCCGCCGCCCGCCCCCCCGCCGCCCGTTTCCCCCACGAGCGGTTCCCCCACGAGCAGTTTTCAGGGGATTCCGCGCGCCAGCCGCACAGAAGGCTCACAAAACCGGGCGTGGGTGGACACCCGGGCGTGGGTGGAGGCGAGGGTGGGCTTGGGGTGGAGGGGGTTCGGGTCGAGTATCGGGGGGTGGCCGCCGTCGACGGGGTCTCCTTGACCGTCGGGGTGGGGGAGGTCGTGGCGGTGCTCGGCGCGTCCGGGTGCGGCAAGTCGAGCCTGCTGCGCGCCGTCGTCGGCCTCGAACCGCTCGCCGCCGGCACCGTGCGCTGGGACGGCGCGGACCTGGCGGGGGTGCCCGTGCACCGGCGCGGGTTCGGGCTGATGTTCCAGGACGGCCAGCTCTTCCCCCACCGGGACGTCGCGGGCAACGTCGCGTTCGGGCTGCAGATGGCGCACGTCCGGCGCGCCGAGCGGGCGCGGCGCGTCGCCGAGCTGCTCGAGCTGGTGGGTCTGGCCGGGTTCGGCGGCCGGGCGATCGCGTCGCTGTCCGGCGGCGAGCAGCAGCGCGTGACCCTCGCGCGCGCGCTGGCCCCGGCCCCGCAGCTCCTGCTGCTCGACGAGCCGCTGTCGGCCCTCGACCGGTCCCTGCGCGAGCGGCTCGCGGCCGATGTGCGGGCGGCGCTCGTCGCGACGGGCACGACCGCCCTGTTCGTCACGCACGACCACGACGAGGCGTTCGCCGTCGCCGACCGCGTCGCAGTACTCGCCGCGGGCCGGCTGCTCCAGGTCGCCGCGCCGGCCGAGCTGTGGCGGGCGCCGGCCTCGCGTGAGGTAGCGGAGTTCCTCGGCTACGAGGCGTTCGTCCGGCTCGCGGGCGCCCCGCCCGTGCTCGCGTCGGCCCTGCGCCGCGCCCTGGGCGCGGCGGGTGCGCACGCGCCGCGCTCGACCGTCGTCGCGGCCGCGCCGGGGGCGTTCGTCGTGGCCGACGGCGCGGCGTCGGGTCGGGTGGCCGCGGTCGCGTTCCGGCGCGGGCGCACCGAGCTGGCGGTCGACGTCGACGGCGCGGGCCGGGTCACCGCCGTCGCGCCCGGACCCGGCTCCTGGCGAGCGGGCGACGTCGTCGCCCTGGCAGTGGACCCGCACCGGCTCGCGCTGGTCCCTGCCGGGCCTGCTGGGCCTGCTGGGCCTGCCGGGCCTGCTGGGCCTGCCGAGCCTGCTGGGCCTGCCGAGCACGACGCGCAGGGGCCTGAACTTCGCGCACGGGTGGCAGGCGGATAGCCTCGTCTCAGAGCCTGGAGACGAACGAGAGAAGGGTCTGCCATGAACGTGCAGAGCGAGAACGCCACCGAGCCCGCCGGTGCGGGCGCCGCGCGGCGCGAGGTCGTCGCGATCGAGGTCTCGGCGCCGCCCGGCGAGGTCTGGGGGGCCCTGCGCGACCTGTCCCAGCTGCACCAGTGGTTCGGCTGGGACTACGACGGGCTCGACGCGGAGATCGAGCTGATCTTCGCGACCGAGGCGGTCGAGGGCGCCGACGGCGAGGTGCGCACCGTGGCCTGGCCCGACGGCGACGCGATCGCCGTCGCGCCGAGCGAGGGCGGCACCCGGCTCACGATCTCGCGCACGGCCCCCGGCTCGTCGCCGGAGTCCGGGCCCGACGAGATCGACGAGGGGTGGATCCAGTTCGCGCACCAGCTGCGGTTCATGCTCGAGCGCAGCCCCGAGGGGCCGCGCCGCACGGTGTCGGCGATCGACCTCGACGGCGGGCCGGTCGGGGCCGGCCCCGTGTACCGGCTCGGGGTCGCGGCGTCCGACGGCGTGCCCGTCGGCGGGCGCTGGGAGGTCACCCGGACGATCGGGACCGCGCGCGACCAGGTGGGCGGGCGGATCTGGTACCGCACGAAGTTCCAGGCGGGCTACACGGTCGAGGACCCGGCGGGCGAGGCCCTGCTCGTGGTGCAGCGCGTGCCGGTCACGCAGCGTCCCCCGCACGGTCGGGTGAGCCTGGTGATGTCGACCTTCGGCCTCGACGACGAGACCTTCGCGGCGGTGCAGCGGCGCTGGACCACGTGGTGGTCAGGCGCCTGAGGTCGCGGCGGTCCGGGCTCTGAGGCCTCGGGCCGGGGTTCAGGCGAGGCGCTTCTGCCACATCGCGTAGACGCCTGCCCCGGCGAAGCCGAGGGCGACGTTGATCGCGAGCATGTACGAGTTCTCCTCCGCGTTCCACGTGTGCACCCGCCGGGCCTGCGGGCGCGTGGCGGCGAGGCGGTCGAGGTTGGTCGCCTTGACGAGCATCCCGAGCCGGCGGCCGCGGTGCTCGCGCGCCACGAGCGTGTCCTCCTGGAACACGATCCCGGGGCTGTCGAGCGGGTACTCGAGGCTCGTGAAGGCGGCGAGGGTGCGTGTGGGCACGTGCTCGGCGGCCGTGACCAGCTGGCCGCGCCCGCTGCGCCCGATCGAGCGCTCGACGGCGCGCACCCGCGCCGCGTCCCACGGGTCCTCCTCGAGCTCGAGGCCGGCGCTCGGGGCGTCCGTGCCCATCCGCGTCTGCAGCCGCGCGAGCTCGTCGACCCACTGCGGCGGGCAGCGGTCTGCCCAGGTGAGAGTGCGGTAGTCGGGGCCGGCCGCCGCGGCGGCGGCGGTGAGCAGCGACGCGAGCCGCTCGGGCGGCACAGGCAGGCCCAGCACGCTGTAGCGCTCGGCCTGCTCGAGGGCGTACCCCGACCGCTCCGCGAGCGCGACCCCCGGGTCGGCGCGCCGGATCCGGCCGCAGCCCGTCGGGGCCACGAGCACCCCGGGCTCGTCGGCCGCCGGCTCGCCCCGCTGCTCGCTCGAGAGGATCACGACGCGGCGGCCGGCTGCCACGGCCCGGACCTCCGCGGCGGCCAGCAGCGCGTCGTCGACCCCGGTCCCGGCACGGTCCGGGCGGACCAGCACGTCGAACTCCGCGAGGTGCGTGTTGCCGGCCTGCGGCAGGCGCAGCAGCGCGGCGCCGAGCACCTGCCGCGGGTGGTCCGGGTCGACCGCCACGACCTGGAGGTGGCGGACGTAGCCGTCCTCGCGCAGCGAGACCAGCGACTCCCGGGCGGTGTAGACGAGGTCCTCGTGGCCCCACCGGGCTCGCCCGGCCAGCCGCTCGAGCGAGGCGACGGCGAGGACGGCCCACGCGTCGTCGTCGGCCAGGGTGCGCGGGACGGGGGCGTCGACGATCGTGTGCCGCGCGGCGCGAACGGGCGTGCTCATGGGCCCAGCGTGCCGGGTGCCCGCGGGTTGCGCACCTGTATTTCCACCCCCCTCCCGCCACCTTCCCGGCCCGCGCAATCCGACAATTCACCCACGGTCCGCCGCCCGGGCGACCTACTCTGGGCGGGTGGCCGACGACCCGACAGTCATTGCGCACGCGATGCTCACCCAGGCGCTCTCGATGGAGCCGATCGCGCGGCCCGCCCTCGCGGGCGCGAACCTCGGCCTCGCGGCCATCTGGCTGCGCGACCGCGCCGCGGCGGTGCTGACCGGCGCGGTCCGCCCGCAGGAGCTCCTGGACGACGCGGTCGAGCGGCTCGTGGCCGAGCAGCTCGCTGGCGCGCCCGGCACGCTCTCGGCCGTGCGCTGGCAGTACGCCGCGGCCGTCAGCATCGCGGCCGCGGAGCTCGCCGGGACCGGCAAGCAGGTCGACCCCGCGATGGTGAAGTACCTCACGTCCGACCCGGACGGCATGCTCGCGGCGTTGGCCGAGCTCACCGCGCACCTGTACCGGGTCCACGACGGGTTCGGTGCGGCCGCCGTCGTGCGCGCGCTGCAGCCCTGACGCTCGACGTCAGGGTCGCCGCTGGGTCAGGGGTTGCCGCTGGTCAGGGGTTGCAGCGGGCGGCCAGCATCGTGAGCGAGTCGACCTCCGGGCGCCACGGCTCGAGGTTCCAGCTGGCCTTGTCGGGCGCGCCGAGCGCGTGGCAGTCCAGCTGGTCGCGCATCGACGCCGAGTCGGCCTCAGGCTCGGCCGCCACGACCGCGGCCCACAACGCCTCCTGCGCCGCCATGCTGCCGGCCCGGACCCAACCGGCGGGGACGACGGCGAGCGATCGGCCGCCCTCCCTCTCCCCCCAGTCGGCGCTGACCAGGGCGGACGCCCCGAACGTCACCGTCGCGGTGCCCGCGGGCCCGGCGTCGACGACGACGTCGAGGAGGGTGGCGTCGTCGGCGCGCGGGGTCAGGCGCGCGGTCAGCCGCCCGCCCGTGTCGTCCGCCGCGACGACCGAGGGCAGGGCGCCGACCGCCGCGCCGTCGCCGTCGAGCACGGCGATCGACCGGTCGGCCTGCGCCTCGAACCGCAGGCCCGCCCCGGCGGCGAGGACCGCGGCCAGCCGGTCCACCCCCTCGGCCTCCGCCGCGACGACCACCGTCACCGCGAGGGACCCGTCGTCCCGGGCCACGGACGAGATCGGCTCGTCGGCTGCCGCCGCCGTCAGCGTCAGCGGGCCGTTCGTCAGCGCCGTCCCGGCGGAGCGCGCGGCCTGCGCGAGCTCGGCCGCCGCCCGGTCCGGCGCCGGCGAGGCTGGTGGTGACGTCGCTGCCGACGTGGACGACGGCGACGGCGGCGCCGGTGCGAGGAGGGTCGAGGCGGGTAGCGGCCCGCCGCCCGCCGTGCACCCCGCGAGCGCCAGCGCGAGCGCGAGCTGGCACAGCGAGCCCACGACGAGCGCGCGCCGGCGCCGAGATACGGTCATGGCGCACGGTAACCCGCGCCCGCCCGAGCGCGGCGACACCACTGCGCGTCGAACTGACCGTGCCGTTGTCGTCACAATCCGCCCGCAACGGCCGATTGGGCGACGTGGACGATCCCCGACCGGCGACACGACGCAGGAGTCTTGTCGGTGAGCTGCGCAGCAGCCACCGCGCCCTGGTCCTGACGATCAGCGCGCTGATGCTGGTCAACGTCGCCGCGTCGGCGTACCTGCTGCTGGTCGGTCAGCCGCGGATCAAGCACTTCACCGAGCTCACGAGCATGGCCCGCATGTCGCACGCCGCGATGCTCGACGAGGAGACCGGCCTGCGGGGGTGGCTCGCGACGGGCGAGTCGCGCTTCCTCTCGCCCTACGCCGCGGGCCAGCGCCAGGTCGAGACCGACGCGGCGGGGCTGCTCGCCGGGGCCGCGGGCGACCCCGAGATGACGCACCTCGTGGTGGCCACGATGGTCGCGCGCGAGCGGTGGCAGGCCTGGGCCACGAGGGCCGAGGCGATGCGGGTCACCGAGGCGCAGCGGGCGAGCGGGGTCCTCACCCTCTTCCTGATCGAGGGCAAGGGGTACTTCGACACCTACCGGTTGGCCGAGGAGAGTGCGACCGAGTTCATCGCGTCGCGCCGCGACGAGGCGATGGACCGGCAGCGGCTCGCGCTGCTCGCGATCCCGATCGCCCTCGTCCTCCTGGCGGCAGGCGCCGGCGCGCACGCCTGGCTCCGGCAGCGCCGGCTCGCCCACACCGTCCTGGCGCCGCTGACCGGCCTGCTCAGGACGATCGAGGCGCTCGGCGCGGGCAATCTGGCGGTCCGGGCACCGGCGTCGGGAGTCACCGAGCTCGACGCGATGGGGTCGGCGCTCGCGACGCTGGCGGGCGACCTGGCCGGCGCGCAGGAGCACGCCCAGGCGCGCGAGGAGCGCCTGGGCCTCCTCGCGAGCCGGCTCGAGATCGTGGTGCTCGTGGCCCGCGAGGTCTCGGGGAGCCTGAGCATCCGCTACGTCTCGGAGGCGGTCGCCGACGCGGCCGCCGGCCTGCTCGGGGCGCCGGTGACGCTGTGGGTGCGCACGACTGAGGGGCGGTTCACGGCCGCGCGCCGCAGCCAGGACCCACACGGGCGCGTGCCCGCCTCCGACCTCGAAGCGCCGGACGTCGTCGTCAGGAGTGCCGCCGCGGCCATTTCCCTGCAGGACACGGGCACAGCCACGGGCACGGCCAATGCCACGGCCAATGCCACGGCCAATGCCACGAGTGCGTACCCGCTGGTGCTCGCGGGGATGGTCGTCGGCGTGCTGCACGTCGACGGGCCCGCGACCGATCCGGACACCGAGGAGGTGCTCGCGGCCCTGCTGTCGACCGCCGCCGCCGCGCTCGAGTCGGCCCGCCTGAACAGCGCCGCGCACGAGCGCGCCGACATCGACGCGATCACGCAGCTGCCGAACCGGCGCCGCATGGACGCCGACCTGCGCGCGGAGTGGGACCGGTGCCTGCGTTACGACCGCCCGCTGACCTTCGTCATGATCGACCTCGACCACTTCAAGGACCTGAACGACACGTTCGGCCACCAGGCGGGGGACGCGGCGCTGCACGAGGTCGCGGTCGCGCTCACGACCAGCCTGCGGGCCACCGACACGGCGTACCGCTACGGCGGCGAAGAGTTCGCCGTCCTGCTCCGCGAGACCGGGGCCGAGGGCGGGGCGATCGTCGCCGAGGCGCTGCGGGCGGCGATCGCACACGTGAGGGTCGCGGGCTTCGAGCTCACTGTCACCGCGTCGCTCGGGGTCGCGGACCTCGACCCGCGCATGCGCGAGTCGAGCGCCCTCATCGCCGCCGCCGACGCGGCTCTCTACACGGCCAAGCGAACAGGCCGGGACCGCGTCATCGTGCAGCCCGCGCCGGAACGGCCGCTGCCCGCGTACCCGAGCGCCGGAGCGCTGCGCGTCGCCGACCGCGGCGTCACGGAGCTGGACGTGGTCGAGCTGAAGGCTGCTCAGCTGGGCGTCGAGCAAGCGGTCGTCGAACTGGGAGTTGTGGTCGACCAGACCACCCGCCGCTAGCCACGTCTCCCAGCTCGGCGAACGTCGGCGGTTGAGTGGCGCTGGTTCGGCGCTGGGCGGGCAGGGGCTTCGGCGCGCCCACCCGCGCGCGCCGGAAAGCGCGGCCCACCGCGTGAGTTGAGCCTGACAGACTCAAGTCTGGCGGCATCGATTTGCGCGCACGGGATTGCGGCGGCAGACTTGAGCCCAGCAGGCTCAACCGGGCACGCGGCTCGCCGCGGACGCCCGCTGGGCTCCTACACGCACCGGAGGAATCACCATGGCACGAGCGGTCGGAATCGACCTCGGCACCACGAACTCTGTGGTCTCAGTTCTTGAGGGCGGCGAGCCCACCGTGATCGCGAACGCCGAGGGTGCGCGCACGACGCCCTCCGTCGTCGCGTTCTCGAAGACCGGCGAGGTCCTCGTCGGAGAGGTCGCCAAGCGGCAGGCCGTCACGAACGTCGACCGCACGATCAGCTCGGTCAAGCGCCACATGGGCTCCGACTGGTCCGTCGGGATCGACGACAAGCAGTACTCCGCGCAGGAGATCTCCGCGCGCATCCTCGGCAAGCTCAAGCGCGACGCCGAGGAGTACCTGGGCGAGCCCGTCACCGACGCCGTCGTGACCGTGCCCGCGTACTACAACGACGCGCAGCGCCAGGCCACGAAGGACGCCGGCCAGATCGCCGGCCTCAACGTGCTCCGGATCGTCAACGAGCCCACCGCGGCCGCGCTCGCCTACGGCCTGGACAAGGGCAAGGAGGACGAGCTCATCCTCGTCTTCGACCTCGGCGGCGGCACGTTCGACGTCTCCCTGCTCGAGGTGGGCAAGGACGAGGACGACTTCTCCACCATCCAGGTCCGCTCGACCTCGGGCGACAACCGCCTCGGCGGCGACGACTGGGACAACCGCATCGTCGAGTACCTGATCAAGCAGGTCAAGAACTCCACCGGCGTCGACCTGTCCAAGGACAAGATCGCGCTGCAGCGCCTGCGCGAGGCCTCGGAGCAGGCCAAGAAGGAGCTCTCGTCCGCGACGAGCACCAACATCTCGATGCAGTACCTGTCCATGAGCGAGAACGGCCCGATCCACCTGGACGAGAAGCTCACGCGCGCCCAGTTCCAGCAGATGACGGCCGACCTCCTCGAGCGCACCAAGGCGCCGTTCAACTCGGTCATCCGCGACGCCGGCGTGAAGGTCGGCGACATCGACCACATCGTCATGGTCGGCGGCTCGACCCGCATGCCCGCCGTTGCCGACGTGGTGCGCGAGCTCACCGGTGGCAAGGAGCCCAACAAGGGCGTCAACCCGGACGAGGTCGTCGCCGTCGGCGCCGCGCTCCAGGCCGGCGTCATCAAGGGCGAGCGCAAGGACGTCCTGCTCATCGACGTCACCCCCCTGAGCCTCGGCATCGAGACCAAGGGCGGGGTCATGACCAAGCTCATCGAGCGCAACACGGCCATCCCCACCAAGCGGAGCGAGATCTTCTCGACGGCGGACGACAACCAGCCGTCGGTGCTCATCCAGGTGTTCCAGGGCGAGCGCGAGTTCGCCCGGGACAACAAGCCGCTCGGCACGTTCGAGCTGACCGGCATCGCGCCGGCCCCGCGCGGCGTCCCGCAGATCGAGGTCACGTTCGACATCGACGCCAACGGCATCGTGCACGTGTCCGCCAAGGACCGTGGCACGAACAAGGAGCAGTCGATGACGATCACCGGCGGCTCGGCGCTGCCGAAGGACGAGATCGACCGCATGGTCAAGGAGGCCGAGGCGCACGCCGCCGAGGACAAGGTGCGGCGCGAGGAGGCCGAGGCCCGCAACTCCGCCGAGCAGCTCGTCTACTCGACCGAGAAGCTGCTCACCGAGAACGCCGAGAAGCTGCCCGAGGACGTCACGACCGAGGTCCGCACTGCGGTTGCCGAGCTGCGCACGGCGCTCGAGGGCACCGACCTCGCGGCCGTCACGGCCAAGCAGGCCGAGCTCGTCACGGTCAGCCAGAAGATCGGCGAGGCGCTCTACGCGGCGAGCTCGGCGACCGAGGCCGACGGCGCCGCCCCGGCCGACGACGCGACGTCGCCGGCGGACGAGGACGACATCGTCGACGCCGAGATCGTGGACGACGAGGACGACAAGAAGTGACCGAGCACCCCGGGACCAACGACGGCGGGGACGGCCAGCCCGACCCCGCCGCCGACCCGGCGGCGCAGCCGGCCGGCTCGCAGCCGGCCGGCGGCGCGGAGCCGGACCCCCTGGCCGGGCTCGACTTCGAGCCCGGCGGGTCCGACGCCGAGCTGCTGGGCGCCAACGCGCTCGCGGAGGAGCTCCTCGCCGACCTGCAGCGCGTCCAGGCCGAGTACGTCAACTACCGCAAGCGCGTCGAGCGCGACCGGACCGTGGCGCGCGACCAGGCCGTGACGGGCGTCGTCGAGGCGCTCATCCCGGTGCTCGACGACATCGAGGCCGCTCGCCGGCACAACGAGCTCGACGGCACGCCGTTCGCGACGATCGCCGAGAAGCTCGAGACGACGCTCGGCCGGTTCGGCTGGGAGGCGTACGGCGAGGTCGGCGAGGTGTTCGACCCGGCCGTGCACGAGGCGCTCATGCACCAGCACTCGGACGACGTCGCCGAGCCGACCGTGTCCATCGTCATGCAGGTGGGCCACCGCGTCGGTGGCCGGGTCGTGCGGGCCGCCCGCGTCGCGGTCGCCGACCCGGACGCGTGACGGGCCCGGCGGCGCGGCGCGTGCGGACGACGGCGATGACAGCGAGGGGGGCTCGATGACGGGCCAGGACTGGATGGAGAAGGACTTCTACGCCGTTCTGGGGGTCCCCAAGGGCGCTGACGAGACGGAGATCAAGAAGGCGTTCCGCAAGCTCGCTCGCAAGCTGCACCCGGACCACAACCCCGGCGACGCGTCGGCCGAGGCGAAGTTCAAGGAGGTCGGCGAGGCGTACGCGGTCCTGTCCGACCGGGAGCAGCGCCAGCAGTACGACCAGCTGCGCGCGATGACCGGCGGGGCCCGGTTCTCCGCCGGCAGCGGCCGCGGCGGCAACGGCGGGTTCGAGGACATGTTCGGCGGGATGTTCGGCGGAGGCGGTGCGCCGGCGGGCGGCCCGCGCGTGCGGTACTCCCAGCCCGGGGGCGCCGCGGGCTTCGACGACATCCTCGGCGGCCTGTTTGGCGGCGGCGGTGGCAGTGGGGGCGCGCCCGCGGGCTTCCGGCAGCCGCGCGCCGGCGTCGACCTCGCGGCGACGACGACGCTCCCGTTCCGCCAGGCGGTCCAGGGTTCGACCGTCACGCTCGGGGTGGAGAGCCGGAACGTGACGGCCCGCATCCCGGCGGGCGTGCACGACGGCCAGAAGATCAGGCTGCGCGGCAAGGGTCGCCCGGGCGAGCAGGGCGGCCCGGCCGGCGACCTCGTGGTCACCGTGCGGGTCACGCCGCACCCGGTGTTCACGCTCGAGGGGATCAACCTGCGGATGAACCTGCCGGTCACCTTCGACGAGGCAGCGCTCGGGGCGACCGTGACGGTGCCGACGTTCGACGGCGAGACCGTCCGGCTGCGCGTGCCCGAGGGGACGCCGTCGGGCCGGGTCTTGCGCGTGCGCGGCAAGGGCGTCACCACGAGCAAGGGTGTCGGCGACCTCCTGGTCACCGTCCAGGTCGTGGTCCCGCAGAAGCTGACCGGTGCGGCCCGCGAGGCCGTCGAGGCGTTCGCGGCCGCGACGGCGGGCGCGGACCCGCGCGCGGACCTCACGGCCCAGGCGCTCGAGTAGGCGCGGTGATGACGGCGGAGGACGCGCAGGTGTTCGTGATCTCGGTCGCGGCCGAGCTCGCCGGCATGCACCCGCAGACCCTGCGCCAGTACGACCGGCTCGGCCTCGTCTCGCCGAGCCGGGCGCGCGGCCGCGGCCGCCGCTACTCGCTGCGCGACATCGCGACGCTGCGCGAGGTGCAGCGGATGTCCCAGGAGGACGGCATCAACCTGGCAGGCATCAAGCGGATCCTCGCGCTCGAGGCGGAGGTGGTGCGGCTGCGCGCGCAGGTCGAGATCCTGCGCGTGTTCGCCGAGCCGGGCCACCGCGTGTTCACCGCAGGCCCCGAGGGAGATGTCGTCGCGGTGCCGCGCGGCCAGCGGGGTCGCCGCCCGCCGCCGGCCCCCGGCGCGCTCGTGCTCTGGCGGCCCGGGCCGCGCTGAGTCGCCGGCTGGGCCAGCCGACGCCTGGGCGACGGGTGCGTGTCAGCCGCGTGTCGGCGTCCCGTCAGGCGGGCCGCGCATGCTTACGCCATGACAACGAATGATCTGGTGATCGAGGCCGAGGGCCTCGTCAAACACTTCGGCACGACCAAGGCGCTGCAGGGCGTGGACCTGGCCGTCTCCCGCGGCACCATCCTCGGCGTCCTCGGACCGAACGGGGCCGGCAAGACGACCGCCGTCCGCATCCTCGCGACGCTGCTGGTCGCCGACGCCGGGCACGCGCGCGTCGCGGGGCACGACGTCGTCACCGGCGCCCAGCAGGTGCGCCAGTCCATCGGCCTGACCGGCCAGTACGCGTCCGTCGACGAGGACCTCACGGGCCGGCAGAACATCGAGATGATCGGGCGCCTGCTCGACCTGCGGGCCCCGGCCGCCCGCCAGCGCGCGACCGAGCTGCTCGAGTGGTTCGACCTGTCCGACGCCGCGGGCCGCCCCGCGAAGACGTACTCCGGCGGGATGCGCCGCCGGCTCGACCTCGCCGCGAGCCTGGTCGGCCGCCCCGAGGTGATCTTCCTGGACGAGCCGACGACGGGCCTGGACCCGTCCAAGCGCGAGGACATGTGGGACGTCATCCGCGCGCTCGTCGCGGACGGGTCGACCGTGCTGCTGACCACCCAGTACCTCGACGAGGCGGACGCGCTCGCGGACGAGATCACCGTGATCGACCACGGCCGCGTCATCGCGCACGACACCCCCGAGGGCCTCAAGCGCGTCGTCGGCGGCCAGACCCTCGAGGTCCGCCCGGCCGACCTCGCCCGGCTCGCCGAGACCGCGACGATCCTCGGCGCGGTGTCCACCGCGGGCGCCGCCGAGCAGTCCCGCAAGGGCGTGCTCTCGGTCCCGGTGGCCGACGACGGCGCCCTGTCCGCGACGGTCGCGCGCCTCGCGGCCGCGGGCATCGGCGTCACCGAGCTGTCCCTGCATCTGCCGAGCCTCGACGAGGTGTTCTTCACCCTCACCGGGCGAACGTCGTCCGATACCCAGGAGGAGGTGGCCTGATGCCCGCGAACACTGCCGCAGCCGCCCGTATGACCAACCGCCCCACCGTCGGCGCCTCGGGCGGCGCCGCGACCGGCGCGCCGCCCCGGCCCTTCCCGCTCCTGCGCCACTCGCTGACCCTCGCCAAGCGGAGCCTGATCAAGACGGCGCGCACGCCCGAGGCGCTCATCGATGTCACGCTCCAGCCGGTGATCTTCCTCGTGATCTTCGTCTACATCTTCGGGGGCGCGATCGCCGGCTCGACGACCGAGTACCTGCAGTTCCTGCTCCCGGGGATCCTGGCGCAGACCATCGCGACCGGCGCCATCGCGATCGGCGTGAACCTCAACACCGACCTCGAGAAGGGGATCTTCGACCGGTTCCGGTCGCTGCCCATCGCCCGGTCGGCGCCGCTGATCGGCGCCGTGCTCGGCGACGTGGTCCGGTACGTCATCGTCACGATCACGACGCTCGCCACCGGCTACGTCATGGGGTTCCGCATCCACGGTGGGATCCTGGCCGCGGTCGCCGGGTGCCTGCTCGCGGTGCTGTTCGCCCTGTCGCTCTCGTGGGTGTCGGTCTTCGTGGGGATGAAGGTCCGCACCTCAGGCGCCGTCCAGGGCATCATGTTCCTCATCATCATGCCGCTCTCGTTCGCCTCGAGCGCGCTCGTGCCGACCTCGACGCTCCCGGGCTGGATGCAGGGGTTCGTCAACGTCAACCCCCTCACGCACCTCGTCAACGCGATGCGCGGGCTGTTCGACGGCACGCCGGTCGGCAGCAGCGTCTGGTGGACGCTCGCCTGGTGCGTCGGCCTGGTCGTCGTGTTCCTGCCGCTGGCCATGCGGGCGTACCGCCGCAAGGTCTAGCAGTCAGCTCGGCGCGATCAGCGCCGCGATGCGGGCGACCGTGTCGGCGGCGCTGCTCGCGCGCGCCCGCTCGAGCAGGGCGGTGCGGGCATCGTTCGGGGCGAGCTCGAACAGGCCCGCGGCGGGCGGGCCGAACATGGTGGCGAAGTTGGCGCCGAGCCGCATGCCGAGCGCCCAGAGCTCGTCCGCGCGCGCGGGCTCGTCCCGGCTGTGGGCGAGCTCGGCGTAGCCGAGCGCGACGGCGCCGAGGACGGGCATGTCCGAGGTCGACAGCGCGCCGTGGCCCGCGACCGCGAGCAGCCCCTCGGCGTCCCGGCCGGCCCGCAGGCGCAGCACGGCCGCCGCGACCTCGGTGACGATCCGGCCCTGCGGGGAGGACTGCTCGTCGGCGCGGGCCGCGGAAACCGCGGCGTCGCCGCGCTCGGTCGCCTCGTCCCACCGCTCGCCCTGCGCCGCGAGGATCGCCAGGCCGATGAGCGCGTGGCTGCGCTCGGCGCCGGTCGACGACGCCGCCGTCGCCGTGGTCGCGAGGCCGGCAGCGGCCTCTGCCGAGCCATCGAGCGCCCGGCGCATCTCCCGGTAGACGCCGAGCGTGCGGGTGTCCTGCACCGCGCCCACGAGGCTCAGGTTCGTCATCGCGAGCGTGAGCCAGTCGTCGGCCTCCGCGCTGTCGAGCGAGACCCCGGCCCGGCCGACCGCCATGGCGGCCATCCCCATGCCCCAGTGGTCGCCGGCCAGCTCGAAGAACGCGTACGCGGCGCGCACGTCCGCGAAGGAGTCGTCGACGTCCCCGCCGTTCTCGCGCAGGCTGGCCCGGATGAACAGGCCGACGCCGTGCAAGTACGGGTCGGCCGCCGCGATCAGCTCCGCCGCGGCCGCGAGGTGGACGGCGTCGTCGGCGATGCCGAACTGCGCGGTCAGGCGGACCAGGGCCGCCGCGCGGGGTGACAGGGCGCCGTCGCGCGCCTCGCGCACGTGGCCGGCGAGTCGCACCGCGAGCGCGGCGACCCGCAGGTCGTTGCCGATCCCGCCGTTCACCGTCACCATCGCGGCGACCGACGCGACGTCGTCGGCGTCGGCGGGGTCCGGCCCGTGCGCCGGGTCCAGGTGCGCGCGGCGCCCGACCGGCTCGTCGGCGCGCAGCAGCTGCCGCGACCACGACAGGACCTCCAGGTGCAGGCCGCGCATGGTCCAGAGCGTCAGTAGCGCCCCTGCGACGGCGAACGCCGGGCGGGCGCGCTCACGGTCGACGGACCACCGCAGCGCCGCGACGAGCGTGTCGTGCTCGTCGGTCGTCGCGGCGAGCGCGGCGAGCTGGCCGGGGCCGACGTACCCGGCTCGCAGCGAGCGTGCGCGGACGGCCGCCCAGTCGGCGAGCCGCTCCATCACCTCGTCCCGCGCGCCGTCGAGGGCCAGCCGCGCCTCGCCGTACTCGCGCACCGTCTCGAGCATCCGGTACCGGGCGGGCCGGCCGCCGCCGGGCTCCTCGAGCGTGAGCAGCGACTGGTCGACCAGGACGGCGAGCCCGGAGCCCGCGCCGTCGGGTCCCGCGACGCGGCCAACCGCGGCGGCCAGGTCCGCCGTGAACGGCGCGGGCACGACGGCGAGGTCGCGCAGCAGCGCCCGGGCGGCGGGCTCGAGCAGCGCCCAGCTCCAGTCGACCATCGCCCACAGCCCCGCGTGCCGGTCCGGCAGGCCGCGCAGCGCGTGGTCCAGCAGGGCGAACCGGTGCTCCACCCCGGCCAGCACGTCCGTGAGTGGCATCGACCGCAGCCGCGCCGCCGCGAGCTCGAGCGCGAGCGGCAGGTTGTCGAGGCGGTGGCACAGCTCGAGCGCGACGACCCGATCCCACGCCAGGGCCGGCCGGAGCGCCCGGGCGCGGGACTCGAGCAGGGCGAGCGCGGCGTCGTCGGCGAGGGTATGCACGGGGTGCACCGCCTCGCCGACGACGCCGAGCGCGGCGCGGCTGGTGGCGAGCACGCGCAGGCCGGGGCCCGCCGCGGCCAGGACCTGCGTCGCGATGTCCGCGACCGGTGCCAGGAGGTGCTCGCAGTTGTCGAGCACGAGCAGGCCCTCCAGCGTGGCCACGGCGCGGATCATCCGCTCGCGCGGCGCGAGGACGCGCCGCTCGAGCGGGCCGTCGGCATCGGCCGCCGTCTCCGCGGCGCCGAGTGCGGTGAGCAGCGCCGGCAGGATCTCGGCGGGGTCACGCACGCTGGCGAGCTCAACGGCGTGCACCGCCTCGCCGCGTTCGCTCGCCCGGCGCGCGACCTCGACGGCCAGCCGCGTCTTGCCCGCGCCGCCGACGGCGATCACCGTGACCAGCGGGGCGGTGGCGAGGGCGCGCTCGAGCGCCGCGACGTCCGCCGCGCGGCCGAGCATCGGCGTCGTCGGCCGACGCCAGGCCGGGCGCGCCGGCGCGCTGGCCGGCGCGCCTGCCGGGGGGCCAGACGGCGTCTGCGCAGGCGCGGTGAGCTCGCCGCGCAGGAGAGCGACGTGCGTGCGGCCGACGGCAGCCGACGGGTCGGTGCCGTAGGTCTGGGCGAGCTCGTCGCGCAGCCGGGCGTACGCGGCGAGGGCCTCGCCGTCGCGCCCGTGCGCCGCGAGTGCCCGCATCAGCAGGTCGGTGAGCGGCTCGTCCGTGGGGCGTTGGCCGACGGCGTCGCGCAGGGCGTCGAGGAGGCCGACGCCCCGGCCGAGCTCGGCGTCGCGGGCCGGGCCTGCCGCCAGGGCGGCCTCGACCCGGAGCGCGAGCAGGTCGGTGTACAGGCGCCCGGCGGGCCCGGTGGCGCGGGCGTCGTCGTCGGGCCAGAGCGCGAGGCCTTGCGCGGCGAGGCTGGCCGCGCGCGCGTGGTCGCCGGCGGCCGTCGCGGCGCGCGCCGCGCCCAGGCGGTCCTGCGCGATCAGCGCGTCGACCTCGAGCCCGGTCGCGTCGAGGCGGTAGCCGCCCGCCGTGGCCGTCACGGACAGGCCGAGCCGGCGGGTGCGCGTGACGAGCGCCTGGAGCGCGCCGCTCGCGTCGGCCGGCGGCGCGCCGTCCCACACCGCGTCGACGAGGTCGGCCGCCGGCACGATCCGGCCCCGCGCGAGCAGCAGTCGCCGCAGGAGCGCCGGCAGCCGGGACCCCTCGACCACGCGCCCGTCGACCGCCAGCGGCCCGAGCGTGGTGATCTGCACCGGGACAGCATGGCAGGGCGCCGATTGCGGCGGCCACCGGCCGCCGTTGTCAAGACCCAGCGAGGGAAATCACACGTATGCAACACCACGTGTAGTGGTTGATGCGCTCATCGACCACAAGGTGTAGTGTTTTCACATCGCCAGATCGCGAGGCATCACGCCGCCCGCGGTCGTCGATCATCGCCCGAGAGGAGCCCTGGAACGCATGACCGTCACCGTTTTCAGCAAGCCGTCCTGCGTCCAGTGCGACGCCACCTACCGCGCACTCGACAAGCACGGGGTCGTCTACACCTCGGTCGACATCACCGAGGACGCCGCGGCGCTCGAGATGGTGCGTGACCTCGGCTACCTGCAGGCACCCGTCGTGATCGCCGGCTCCGAGCACTGGTCGGGCTACCGCCCGGACCGGATCAGCTCGCTCGCGCCGCTCGCCGCCGCAGTAGCCTGAACCCTCCTCTCCGTCTCTTCCCGGTTCGGTGGTCGTGAGCTCCCTCGTCTACTTCTCCAGTTCGTCGGAGAACACCCATCGCTTCGTGCAGCGGCTCGGCCTCCCGGCCGACCGCATCCCGTTGCGCGCCGCGGACGCGCCCCTGCGGGTCGAGGCGCCGTACGTACTCATCGTCCCGACCTACGGCGGCGGCACCGAGGCCGGCGCCGTCCCGCGTCAGGTCATTAAGTTCCTGAACGACGCGCACAACCGGTCGTTGATCCGCGGCGTGATCGCGGCGGGTAACACCAACTTCGGCGCCGCGTACTGCATCGCCGGATCAATCATCTCTGCCAAGTGCAACGTCCCGTACCTGTACGGCTTCGAGCTGCTCGGCACCCCTGAGGACGTCATCGGCGTCCGCGATGGATTGGACCAGTTTTGGCTCAGGCAACGACAGATCCCGGCGTAGACGCGGAGCTCGACTACCACTCCCTCAACGCGATGCTGAATCTCTACGGCCCGAACGGCGAGATCCAGTTCGACAAGGACAAGGCTGCGGCGCACCAGTACTTCCTGCAGCACGTCAACCAGAACACGGTCTTCTTCCACAACCTCACGGAGAAGCTCGACTACCTGGTCGAGAACAAGTACTACGAGCCGGGCATCCTGGCCAAGTACGACCCGGCGTTCATCAAGTCGCTGTTCAAGCGCGCCTACGGCGCGAAGTTCCGCTTCCAGACGTTCCTCGGCGCGTTCAAGTACTACACGTCGTACACGCTGAAGACGTTCGACGGAAAGCGGTACCTCGAGCGGTTCGAGGACCGCGTGTGCATGGTCGCGCTCACGCTCGCGGACGGCAACGAGGCCTTCGCCGAGCACGTCGTCGACGAGATCATCGCCGGGCGCTTCCAGCCCGCGACCCCGACGTTCCTCAACTCCGGCAAGGCGCAGCGCGGCGAGTCCGTGTCCTGCTTCCTGCTGCGCATCGAGGACAACATGGAGTCGATCGCGCGCGGCATCAACTCCGCGCTCCAGCTGTCCAAGCGCGGCGGCGGCGTCGCGCTGCTGCTGAGCAACCTGCGCGAGCACGGCGCGCCGATCAAGCACATCGAGAACCAGTCGTCCGGCGTCATCCCCGTGATGAAGCTGCTCGAAGACTCGTTCTCCTACGCCAACCAGCTCGGCGCCCGCCAGGGTGCGGGCGCGGTGTACCTGCACGCGCACCACCCCGACATCCTGCGGTTCCTCGACACCAAGCGCGAGAACGCCGACGAGAAGGTCCGGATCAAGACGCTGTCCCTCGGCGTCGTCATCCCCGACATCACGTTCGAGCTCGCGAAGAACAACGAGGACATGTACCTGTTCTCGCCGTACGACGTCGAGCGCGTCTACGGCGTGCCCTTCGCCGACATCAACGTGACCGAGAAGTACGCGGAGATGGTCGACGACGGCCGCATCAAGAAGTCGAAGATCAAGGCGCGCGACTTCTTCCAGATCCTCGCCGAGATCCAGTTCGAGTCCGGCTACCCGTACCTGATGTTCGAGGACACGGTGAACCGGGCGAACCCGATCGCCGGCAAGATCACGCACTCGAACCTGTGCTCGGAGATCCTCCAGGTCGCGACGCCGTCGACGTTCAACGAGGACCTGTCCTACAGCCACGTCGGCAAGGACATCTCCTGCAACCTCGGCTCGCTCAACATCGCGCTCGCGATGGACTCCCCGGACTTCGCCCTCACGGTCGAGACGGCGATCCGCGCGCTCACCGCGGTCTCCGACCAGACGAGCATCGAGTCGGTCCCGTCGGTCAAGCGTGCGAACGAGGGCGGGCACGCCATCGGCCTCGGCCAGATGAACCTGCACGGGTACCTCGCGCGCGAGCGGATCCACTACGGCTCCGCCGAGGGCCTCGACTTCACGAACATCTACTTCTACACGGTCGCGTTCCACGCGATCCGCGCGTCGAACCTGCTCGCGATCGAGCGCGGGAAGTCGTTCGACGGGTTCGCGGACTCGACCTACGCGAGCGGCGCGTACTTCACGAAGTACATCGACCAGACGTGGGAGCCGGCCACGGCCCGCGTGCGGGAGCTGTTCGACACCTCGGGCATCGCGATCCCGACGGCCGACGACTGGCGCGAGCTTGCGGCGTCGGTCATGGCGCACGGGCTCTACAACCAGAACCTGCAGGCCGTGCCGCCGACGGGCTCGATCTCGTACATCAACAACTCGACGTCGTCGATCCACCCGGTCGCCTCGAAGATCGAGATTCGCAAGGAGGGCAAGATCGGGCGCGTCTACTACCCGGCGCCGTTCCTGACGAACGACAACCTCGAGTACTACGCGGACGCGTACGAGATCGGCTACGAGAAGATCATCGACACCTACGCCGCGGCCACCCAGCACGTGGACCAGGGCCTGTCGCTGACGCTGTTCTTCAAGGACACCGCCACGACGCGTGACATCAACAAGGCCCAGATCTACGCGTGGCGCAAGGGCATCAAGACGATCTACTACATTCGCCTGCGGCAGATGGCCCTGGAGGGCACCGAGGTTGAGGGTTGCGTCAGCTGCATGCTGTGACCTGCACAAACGCACGACGGTGAGCCCGTGCGCCGCACTACGGCGCACGTCGACGATGGATGGATGGCACGCAGATGTCCGAGAAGTTGCCCCTGATCAGCCGGGTTTCGGCGATCAACTGGAACCGGGTCGAGGACGACAAGGACGTTGACGTCTGGAACCGCCTGACGAACAACTTCTGGCTGCCCGAGAAGGTGCCGCTGTCCAACGACATCCAGTCGTGGGCGACGCTCCGGCCCGCCGAGCAGCAGCTGACCCTGCGCGTGTTCACCGGCCTGACGCTGCTCGACACGATTCAGGGCACCGTCGGCGCCGTCAGCCTCATCCCGGACTCGATCACGCCGCACGAGGAGGCCGTCTACACGAACATCGCGTTCATGGAGTCGGTGCACGCGAAGTCGTACTCGTCCGTGTTCTCGACCCTGTGCACGACGACCGAGATCGACGACGCGTTCCGCTGGTCGGAGGAGAACCGCAACCTCCAGCGCAAGGCGCAGATCGTTATGGACTACTACCGCGGCGACGACCCGCTCAAGCGCAAGGTCGCCTCGGTGCTGCTCGAGTCGTTCCTGTTCTACTCCGGCTTCTACCTGCCGATGTACCTGTCGTCGCACGCGAAGCTGACCAACACGGCCGACCTGATCCGGCTGATCATCCGCGACGAGGCGGTGCACGGGTACTACATCGGCTACAAGTTCCAGAAGGGCCTTGCTCAGCTGGACGAGGCCGGCCGCGCGGACATGAAGGAGTACACCTACGGCCTGCTGCTCGACCTGTACGACAACGAGGTCGAGTACACCCAGGACCTGTACGACGGCGTCGGCCTGACCGAGGACGTCAAGAAGTTCCTGCGCTACAACGCCAACAAGGCGCTGATGAACCTCGGGTACGAGGCGCTGTTCCCCAAGGACGAATGCAACGTCAACCCGGCGATCCTCTCGGCGCTCAGCCCGAATGCGGACGAGAACCACGACTTCTTCTCGGGCTCGGGCAGCTCGTACGTGATCGGCAAGGCCGTCAACACCGAGGACGACGACTGGGAGTTCTAGTCGCGCGGGAGTTCTAGTCGACCGGGAGCTCTAGTCGCGCGGCGGCACGCGGGCGCCGATGATGAGGTCGGTGGGCGCGTACCGCCGCACGAGCTCGGCGGCCGGCTGGACGAGCGCCTCCTCGCCCGGGATAAGCGCCGGGTCGGAGAGCCGCGCGGCGATCGCCTCGTCGAGCTGCGCGAGCGGGTCGCCTTCGGTGATCGCGAGGAAGGCGACGAGCATGGCGCGCGCCGCGCGCGAGTAGTCGCCGCCGGCGTCGGCCGCGACCTCGCCGAGGATGACGGCGCTCAGCGCCAGATCGAGGTCGGCCGGGCCGGTGCGCGCGTTGGCCCAGTCGACCAGGGCCGGGCCGTGGCTCTCGCTGAGCAGGATGTTCGCGGGCTGCAGGTCGAGGTGCACGACGACGTCGCCCTCCGGGGATCCCTTGGGCGCCGGGATCGCGTGCAGCTGGCGGTGCAGGTCCATCATGATCTCGGCGCCGTCGTGCAGGTTCAGCTCGCCGGCGGCGAGCGCCTGCAGGAGCGTGGGTCCGTGCAACCGCTCCATCACGAGGTCCGCGCCCTCGGCGCTGAACAGCGTCGGGACGGGGAAACCGTGCGCCGCGACGTGGCGCATGAGCGCGGCCTCGGTCGCGATGTCGTGCGCATCGTGGTAGCGGCGCATCACCCGCTCGTCGTCGACGAGCAGGATGTCGGCGGTCGTCCCGGCGTTGAGGACGTACGGCGAATCGGCAGCGTCGCCAGCGGAGCCGGTGGGAGTCATGCTTCGACGGTATCCCGGTCGCGCCGGTATCACCCAGCCAGAGGCGATCAGCGCCCGACGTGGGCCAGGAGCTCGAGGGCGGCCGCGTGGGTCTCGGGCAGGGGCTCGAGCCACACCCGGGGCGGCTGGCGCAGCAGGCTGTCGACCTGGAGCTGCTCGGCGTGCGTGCCGATGTGGTGGCGGAGCCGGGTCGCGTCGGTCCCGACGTGCTGGTCGCGCGCGACCAGCACCGCGAACACGCCCTCGCCGAGCGAGGCCATCGGGTGCCCGGCGCCGAACGCGACGTCGAGGGCCTGGCCGACCACGGCGGACCGCGCGATCCTCGACCACGGGTCGAGCCCCGCGACCGCGACGTCGACGATGAGCAGGCCGTGCGTCCGGCTGGCGGTCGTGCCGGCGCGCGCGGCGAGCGCGTAGGTCTCGGCGAGCCGCACCCGCAGGTATTCCGACGTCGGCAGCCCCGTCTCGGGGTCGACGCACTGCGCGTGCACCGGGACGGCGTCCTGCGCGGCGACCCAGCCCTCGCAGAGCGCGCGGACGGACGCTAGCGGGGTCTCGCCGCGCCCCATCGACCGGTACAGGCAGGCGAGGTCGTTGATCGCCTCGGAGATGCCGACGCCGGACTCGCCGCGGGCCGTGCCGAGGCGCAGCGCCGCCGGGGTCGGGTCAGCATCGTTCTGCAGGGCCTCGACGATCGCGTCCACCGCCGGGTGATACCAGTCGGCGGGCCTGAGCCACACGGACTCGGCGCTGACGCTTCGCCAGAGCTCCCGCGGGTGGGGGGGCAGCGTCGCAGCAGCCTCGTAGGAACCGGTCACATGGGATGAGAGTGCCGGGTGGGTCCGCGATGACGCGACATTGCCTAACCGATCTGGTGATACCACGATCGCGCGATCCGTGTCAGGCTATGCCTCCGGTATACCTACGCCTCGACAAGGGACTGCACACATGGTCGACAGGGCGGACCTCTGGAGCGAGTCCTCCAGCGACGCCGAGTTGATCACCGCTGCTCGGGGCGGGGACACGGCGGCCTTCGGGCTGCTGTACGAGCGCCACAGCGCCGCCGCGCGGTCGGTCGCGCGGCAGTACACCACCT
Organism: Pengzhenrongella sicca; assembly: GCF_017569225.1. GTDB lineage: Bacteria > Actinomycetota > Actinomycetes > Actinomycetales > Cellulomonadaceae > Pengzhenrongella > Pengzhenrongella sicca. The sequence goes on along the minus strand of NZ_CP071868.1, from coordinate 4,145,968 downwards.
CGCCGGCCGACGCCGACGACGTCACCGCCGACGCGTTCGCGCGCGTGTTCACCGTGGTGCAGGCGGGCGGCGGGCCCGACGTCGCGTTCCGCGCGTACCTGTTCACCGTCGTCCGCCGGCTCGCCTACGCGGGCAAGGTGAGCGGGCGCCGGGTCGAACCGACCGACGACATGGTGGTGTTCGAGAACGCGTTCGGGTCGAAGGGCTCGGTCGAGGACCCGGCGCTGGCCGGGTTCGAGCGCGACGTCGTGGCCAAGGCCTACTCCTCGCTGCCCGAACGCTGGCAGGCCGCGCTCTGGTACACCGAGGTCGAGGGCCTGACGGCCGCGCAGATCGCGCCGCTGCTCGGGCTGACCCCGAACGGAGTCGCGGCGCTCTCCTACCGCGCACGCGAGGGGCTTCGCCAGGCCTACCTGCAGCAGCACCTGGCGACGCCGCGCAGCGACGGCTGCCTCTCGGTCAACCTGAAGCTCGGCGCGTACGTCCGCGGCGGCCTGGCCAAGCGCGAGTCGACCCAGGTGGCGACGCATCTCGCCGGGTGCGTCGAGTGCCAGGGCCTCGTGCTCGAGCTCGGGGACGTCAACCACGGCATGCGGGCCGTCGTCGCCCCGCTCGTTCTCGGCCTCATCGGCATGGGTGCGCTCGCGCACCCGCTGCCCGTCGGCGGGATCGGCATCGGCATCGGCCTGGCCGTCGGCGCCAGCGGAGCCGGTGCCGCCAGCACGGGCGTGGCCGCGGGGGCGGCCGCCGGCACTGCGGGCGTGACCACCGGAGTGACGACGGGCGTGACGACCGGAGTGACGACAGGCGTGACGACCGGGGCTGCGGCGGGGACGGCGGGGGCCGGCGCGGCCGCCGCGGGGACGGGCGCAGCCGCCGCGGGGACGGGCGCAGCCGCCGCGGGGACGGGCGCAGCCGCCGCGGGGACGGGCGCAGCGGCGTCGGCCGCCGGAACCGGTGCGGCGGCGAGCGCGGGAGTGGCCGCGGGTGCGGGCACGGCCGCTGCCAGTACCGCGGCTGCGGGCACGGCGGCGGTCAGCACGGCGGCCGCCGGCGCCGCGACCGCGACCGGTGCGGGGGTCGCGGTCGGCGCGGGCGCCACGAGCGCGGTCGCCGGCGCGGTCGCGGGCGGCGTCGGCGTCGGCGCTGTCACTGGTGCCGTGGCGACGACGACGGCCATCGCCGCCGGGGCCGCGGCGGCGACCGGTGGGGTGGCAGCGGTGGCCGCCGCGACCCCGCTGAGCATCGCGAGCGCGGTCATGGCCGGCCTCGTGGGCACGTCGCTGGCGGTCGCCGGCGCGTCCGGCGCGTTCACCGACAGCGGCACCTCGGGCCAGGTCTTCGCGACGCAGACGCAGGCCCCGACGGCCGCGGCCACGACGTCGGACGCAGCACCGAGCCCCGGGCCGACCGACCTGCCGGCGCTCGACGTGCCGACCCTGAGCGTTCCGATCGTGCCGGCCGACGGCGCAACCGGATCGCCGGCACCGAGCGGAACCACCTCCACGCCTGCGGCCGCCGCCGGCGCCACGTCCCCAGCGGCCCAGGCGCCCGCGAGCGGCGCCGCCGCCGGCTCCGCTCCCACCCCGACCCCCACCCCGACCCCGACCCCGACGCCGGACCCCGAGCCGGTGGCCCCGCCGACGGCCGCCGCGCTCGGCGCCACCGCAGGCGGGCTGAGCCTGACGGCCGGGCGTGCGGGCACGCTCGCGTTCGTCATCACGAACTCCGGCGAGTCGGCCGCGGCGAACGTGAGCGCGACGATCACGCTGCCGACGGGTGTCCAGTACGTCGGCCCAGCGGGCTCCGACTCGCAGGCCTGGTCGTGCGCGGCCGTGGACGGCGGCGCGACCTGCACGGCACCCGAGCTGGCCGGGGCGACCTCGCTCGAGCTCGCGATCCGGGTCGACGTCGACGAGTCGCTCGAGGCGGACGGAGTGGCCACGCTCGGCCTGCTCGTCGTCAGCGACTCGACCCAGACCTCCCTGGCCACGACGGTGTCGATCGCGGCGGCCCCCGCGGCGCTCGCGGTGGAGGTGCCCGCGCTCGTGCAGCTGACCGTAGCGATCGCCGCCACTCTCACGCTCCCCGTGCGCAACGACGGCGGGCTCGAGGCCCGCGCGGTGCGGGTCGACGTCCGGCTGCCGAGCGGTGTCGACGGCGCCCCGATCGCCCCCGGCGCCTGGGAGTGCGCCGGCGACAGCGAGCCGGGGCGGCTCGTGTGCACGGCGACGACGCTCGAGGCGCACGGGACGAACCCCCTGACCCTGCGGCTGCTGGCGGACGGGAGCACGGGCTCCCGACCGGGGAGCATCGAGATCTCGGCGAGCTTCGCCGACGCCGCGAGCGCGGTGAACCACTCTGTGCCGGTCGAGGTGCTCGACGCGCCTCCGGCGGTCTGACTCGCGTCTGCGACCTGGTCCGGACGAGCTAGGCCGGGCCGACGATCGCCTCGATCGCGGCGTCGACGGGCACATCACCCTCGACGAGCTCGAGCGTCAGCCCCGCCGTCCGCGGGGAGGTCAGCAAGGCGATGATGACCGCCGCGACGTCGTCGCGCGGGATGCGGCCACCCGGGACGTGCGCGTCGAGCCGTACCCGCCCGGACCCGGTGGCGTTGGTCAGCCCGCCCGGCCGCAGGATCGTCCAGTCCAGGTCGCGGGCGCGGAGGTCGTCCTCGGCCTGGGTCTTCGCGACGAGGTAGGCCGCGAACGCGTCGTCGGTTCCGGCCGGCGGCGGTGCGCCCGCGCCCATCGACGACACGAGCACGTAGCGATTCACCCCGGCGAGCGCCGCGGCGTCCGCCAGGAGAGCCGCGCCGCCGCGGTCCACGGAGTCCTTGCGCGCGTCGCCGCTGCCGGGGCCGGCCCCGGCAGCGAAGACGACCGCGTCGGCGTCGGCGAGGTGCGCCGCGAGCGTCGGCGCGTCGTCGTGCTCCAGGTCGGCCAGCACGGCGTGCGCACCGGCCGCGAGCACGTCCAGGACGTGATCCGGGTTGCGCACGAGCGCGACCGTCTCGTCCCCGCGGGCGACCAGCAGCCGTGCCAGGCGCATCGCGATCTGTCCATGCCCACCGGCGATGACGATTCTCATGGGTCCACCGTACGGAGCGCGCCGCGGTCCCGCATGGCGAGCGGCGGGCGGGCGATCAGCTTCCGGATCGCGCGTTGACCTCGTACGACGTGTTCGTGGCCTCGAAAAAGTTCACGAGCTGGAGGGTGTCGTTCGCCGCGGCCATCCACTTGGCGGGGTTGGAGACGTTGTAGTGCGGCTCGAACCCGAGCTCCTCGAGGCGCCGGTCGGCCAGGTACTTGACGTACTGGTTCACGTAGTCGGCGTTCAGCCCGAGGATGCCCGAGGGCAGCAGGTCGCGGTTGTACTGCTCCTCCATCTCGACGGCCTCGAGGATCATCCCGCGGATCTCGTCGGCGAACTCGGCCGTCTGCAGGTCCTCGTTCTCGTCGAGCACCGTGAGGATCAGGTTGATGCCGAACTTCAGGTGCAGCGACTCGTCGCGCACGACCCAGTCCATCAGCGAGCCGAAGTTCCGCAGCAGGTTCCGCTGCCGGAAGCTCAGCGCGACCATGAAGCCCGAGTAGAACCAGATGCCCTCGAGGATGATGTTGTAGGCCACGAGGTTGCGCACGAAGTCGCGCTTGCCCGCTGTGGTCGTGATGTCGAGGCGCTGCTCGGTCATGCGCTTGATGTAGGTGACCTGGAAGGCCTCCTTCGCGGCCATCGACGGCACGGTGATGTGCGAGTCGTACGCCTCGGCGCGGTCGATCGGGAACGTCTCGAGCACGTACTCGAACGCCATGCAGTGGTTGGCCTCCTCCCACATCTGCTTGGCGAGGTACAGGTGCGCCTCTGGGGCGTTGATGTAGGGGTACACGCCGAAGGCGAGGGCCTTGTTGACCAGCAGCTCGTTCGGGTTGAAGTACGACATCAGGAACGTGACCGCGTGCTTCTCCTCCGCGGTCATCCGCTTGAAGTCCGCGAGGTCCTCGCCGAGCTGGATCTCGTTCGGGAACCAGGTGTTCGCGACCGCCTGCTGGTACAGGTCCATCGCCCACTGGTAGCGGACCGGCTTGAGCAGGAGGCCCTCGGAGATCCCGGTGCCGAGTATCTGATGGTCGCCCATGTGGCGCGCGCTCCTTCGGTGGTTCGGCGGGCTTCTGGTCTGGGGTTCGGCGGGTCTGGGGTTCAGTGCGCTACTGGCAGGACTCGCACTGGAGGCGTTCCATCGGGTCGACGGGGCAGGCGACGCCGTCCACCACGTCGAGGTTCTCGTCGGTCGGGTCGGCGACGGCGACCGGCGCCGCGACGGGGATCGGGGATCGGGGCGTGATCGGCGGGAGCGGAGCGCTCCAGGCCGGCTGCGCCGGCGGCGGTGGCAGCGGGGACGAGAGTCGCGGGGGAGCCAGCGGCGTGGCAGCTGGTGGCGCCGCAGCTGGTGGCGCCGCAGTTGGTGGCGCCGCGGCTGCTGACGCCGGAGCTGGTGGCGGGGGCGTCGGCGTCGAAGCCGCTGCCGTCGGCTCCTGCTCCTGCTCCAGTGGGACAGGAGCGGTAGGAGCGGCGGGCGTGCCGGCGGACCGGCCGAAGCCGAAACCTCGCCGGGGCGCCGCCGGGGGACCGGCGACGGGCGCCTGACCCGCCGGAGGCGTCGTGGGCGTGACCGGCCGGGCCTCCGACTTGTTCACGCGCACCGTCGACTGCTCCGCCGTGTGCCTTGGCTTGACGTGCAGGTAGTACGTCGTCTTCACCCCGCGCTCCCACGCCGCGGAGTACAGCCGGGCCATCTCGGAGACGTCGCGCGACTGCAGGTAGATGTTTCGGCTGATGGCCTGGTCGATCCACTTCTGCGCGCGCGCGGCCACCTCGATGAACGCGAACGGCGTGAGCTGGAACGACGTCTTGTAGACCTCGCGCAGGTGGTCGGGGATGCCGGGGACCGCGGACAGGTCGCCCTGTGCGCCGAGGAGGTTGCCGCGCACCTGCTCCCAGAGCCCGAGCTTCTGCAGGTCGTGCACGAGGTTCCGGTTCACCTCGAGGAACTTCCCCGAGCTCGTGGTCCGGGAGAAGATCTGCGAGAACTGCGGGTCGAGGCCCGGCGTCGTGCCCGCGACCAGGCCGATCGACGCCGTCGGCGCGATGGCCATGAGCGTCGCGTTGCGGATCCCGCCGCGGACCTTCGCGCGCAGCGAGTCCCAGTCGAGCCGGGTCGTGCGGTCGACGAGCACGGGGATGCCGCGGTCCTTCTCGACCAGGGCGATCGTGTCGAACGGCACGAGGCCCTGGGACCAGCCCGAGCCCTCGAAGTTCGCGTACGAGCCGCGCTCGCGGGCGAGGTCAGCGCTCGTGCTGATCGCGTGGAAGCTGATGAACTCGACCACGGTGTCGATGAGGTCGTACGCCTCGTCCGACTCGTACGCGTAGCCGAGCCGCTCGGTGACGTCGGTGAACCCCATGACCCCCAGGCCGATCGCGCGGTTCTGGGTGTTCGCGTGCTCCGACTCGGAGACCGACGACAGTGTGATGTCGACGAGGTTGTCGAGCTGGCGCACCGCGAGCTCGACGGACGCCCGCATGCGGTCCCAGTCGAAGGCCAGGCTCGCGCCGCCGTCGTCGGCCGGAACGAGGTGCTCGGACAGGTTGATCGACGCCAGGTTGCACACCGCGATGTTGTCGCGGTCCTGCGGCAGGCAGATCTCGGTGCACAGGTTGGACAGGTGGATCGTCCCGGTGTTCGTGTTGAGCGCCCGAAGGTTGATCGTGTCCTTCCAGGTCAGCCACGGGTGGGAGGTGGTCTGGAGGGACATGAGGATGGCGTTGTACTGCTCGCGGGCCTTGATCCGCCGGAAGGCGCGCAGCCGGCCGGCCTCCGCCTGGGACACGTAGTACGCGTACCGCTCTGAGAACTCCGAGCCGACGAGCTCGACGAGATCGGCGGTCTCGGCCGGGTCGAACAGGTACCAGTCGGCGTCGTCGGCGACGCGCTTCATGAACTCGTCGGAAATCCACACGGCGGTGTTCGCCGTGCGGGTGCGGCGGTACGGATCGCCCGAGTTCTGCCGCAGGTCGAGGAACTGGTCGAAGTCGAGGTGCCAGTTCTCGAGGTAGAAGCACAGCGCACCGAACTTCTTGCCCCCGCGGGAGACGGCGCGCAGCGTCGAGTCGATCGTGTGCATGAACGGGATCGGACCCGTCGACGTCGTGTTGTTGCTCCGGATCGGGGAGCCCTCGGAGCGCAGCTTCGTGACCGACAGCCCGATGCCGCCCGTGCCCTTGGTCAGCCACATGACGTCGCTGATCGACTTCGCGATGTGCTCGATGTCGTCTTCCATCTGCATCACGAAGCAGTTGGACAGCTGCGGGTAGGAGGTGCCCGCGTTCACGAGCGTCGAGCCGGCCGGGAGGTAGTCCAGGCGGGAGATCTTGTCGTAGAACCGGATCGCGTACTCGGTCGGGTTCGCCTCGTTGAGCGACAGCCCCATCGACACGCGCATCCAGAAGTACTGGGGCACCTCGAGGGCGCGCCCGCGCCGGTCGTTGATCATGTAGCGGTTGCGCATGGTGACCGTGCCGATGTAGCGCAGCAGGTCGTCGCGCGCCGGGTCGATCGCGGCGGCCAGGGCGTCGAGGTCGAACAACGTCACCAGGCGGGTGTCGAGCAGGCCCTGCTCGACCGCCTCGCGGATGTATCCCGGGAACCGGGCCTGGTGCAGCAGGGCGAGCTCGAGGTCGCTCTCGTAGTTGCCGAGCACCCGCTTGTTGATGACCTTGCGCAGCAGGCGCGCGGCGATCGTGTCGAAGTCCGGGTCGTCCTTCACGTTCTGCACGGCCACGCCGATCGCGGCCTCGTCGAGCTGCTCGGTCGTGATCCCGTCGAAGAGGGTGATCGCGAGCTCGGCCGCGACCTGCATCGCCTTGGCGATGTGGTCCTCCAGGCCCGCGGCCGCCTTCACGACCGCCTGGTTGATCTTGTCCGCGTTGTAGAGCTCGCGGGTGCCGTCGCGCTTGGTGACGTGGATCTGGCCGCTCGCTGCCTGGCCGAGCGGTGACCCCGGCCGGGGCTCGCCGCCCGTGGCGCGGTTGGCGGCTGATACGTCCTGAGTCGGGTGCGTGATGGTCACGGCGCTGGAACCTCGCGACTGCTGGGAGGTGGACGGCCCACAGGCCGACTGGGCTGAAGTTGTGGACCCGACCTCGCGAACGCCGGGCCAACGTTGGGTCACGACGCTAGCCCGTCGAACGCCCTGAAGCAACGGCTTGGCGCTAGATGTAGTGGTCCAATTGCGTACGTACCCCTAGATGTGCGCATCTATGTGCACGAGCCTGTGGATGGCGGTGGAGAAACCGCCCGGCGCTGTGCACAGATCTATCGTCGCGCGAGGGTCTGACATGCGCCGTCCGCCCGGTCGTCCGCCGGGTCCGGGCCCGGTCGGGGTCAGCCCGCGGCGGGCGGTGTGAGCGCGAGCGTCGTGTGGGTGTCGGCCTGCGGCAGCAGGTCGCGGGCGAGCTCCTGCAGCGTCTCGGCCGCCTCGACGAGCGCGGCGAGGGCCTGCGGGCCGTGCCCGAACGAAGCGTCGACGCCGACGTACAGCACGAAGCCGGCTCCCGTCGGGAGCTCGGCCGGGTCGGCCGGTTCGTCCTGCCGGGCGAGCTGCTGGGCGAGGGGGCGGGCGTGCGTGGGTGCGGTCATGACAGGTCTCCATCAGCGGGCCGGCGCTGCCCGAACATGCGGGGGCCGGCGGGGGTCGATCGGACTGGGTGCAGTCAGGACCGACAGCGCATGACACGCGCGGCGAAGGCACCCCGGGACGCCACAGGGGCGTCGGGCGTTCGCTGCCAGGAGGTCATACGCCCAGTGTCGCAGCCGGGTGCGCAGTTACCTAGGCCGATGTCCGGGGTTCTCACGCACTGAGAACCCCGGGTCGAACCAGGTGGTCAGACGATGCCGTAGAGGCGGTCGCCTGCGTCGCCGAGGCCGGGCACGATGTACGCCTTCTCGTTCAGGCGCTCGTCCACGGCGGCGACGACGATCTTCACGTCCACGCGGTCGCCCACGGACTCCTCGACGGCCTTGAGGCCCTCGGGCGCGGCGAGCAAACAGACCGCGGTGACGTCGCGCGCGCCGAGCGCGAACAGGTAGTCGATCGCCGCGACGAGCGTCCCGCCGGTCGCGAGCATCGGGTCGAGCAGGAAGCACTGGCGCCCGGAGAGGTCGTCGGGCAGCCGGTTCGCGTACGTGATCGCCTCGAGGGTCTCCTCGTCGCGCTTCATCCCGAGGAAGCCGACCTCGGCCGTCGGGAGCAGCCGGATCATGCCGTCGAGCATGCCGAGCCCGGCGCGCAGGATCGGGACGACGATCGGGCGCGGGTCGGCGATCTTCGTGCCGACGGTCTCGGCGACCGGCGTCGTGATCGTGTGCGCCTCGGTGCGCACCTCGCGGGTCGCCTCGTACGCGAGCAGCGTGACGAGCTCGTCGACGAGCAGCCGGAACGTGGGGGAGGCCGTGTCCTGATCACGCAGGACGGTCAGCTTGTGGGCAACGAGCGGGTGGTCCGCGACATGCAAGCGCATCCCCCCACCCTACGGCCCGCAACCGACCCCCCGAACCCCCGCCAGCCCCGCCCGCCCCGCCCCGCCACGCCCGGTTTTCAGAGGAAGTGGTGCGCCCCGCGCCCCGATTCCCCTGAAAACCGGGTGGGGTGGAGGAGGGGGTGGGGGAGGATGGGGCGGTGACGGAGGACGACTCTCGGTGGATGGGGTTGGCGCTCGCGCAGGCGCGGCTCGCCCTGGGCTCCGGGGACGTGCCGGTGGGCGCCGTCGTCGTCGGCCCCGACGGCGCGGTGCTGGGGGTCGGGCGCAACGAGCGCGAGGCCACGGGGGATCCGACGGCGCACGCCGAGGTGCTCGCGCTGCGCGCCGCGGCCGCCGCGCTCGGGAGCTGGCGCCTCGACGGCTGCACCCTCGTCGTGACGCTCGAGCCGTGCGTGATGTGCGCCGGCGCGACCGTGCTCGCGCGCGTCCTGCGGCTCGTGCTGGGCGCGTGGGACCCGAAGGCGGGCGCCTGCGGCTCCCAGTGGGACGTCGTGCGGGACCGCCGCTCGACGCACCGGGTCGAGGTCGTCGGCGGCGTGCGGGAGCCCGAGTGCGCGGACCTCCTACGCGACTTCTTCGCTCCCCGGCGATAGCTCCGGCGCTGCTGCCGCCGCCTGGTCCGGGCGCGGCGACCGCAGTCGGGCGTCGAGGGCCCGGAGGGTCTCGGACGTGCCCGCGTCGAGCTTGGCCGTCGCCAACGCGTCGCCGCGTGTGGGCCCGCGGTTGATGATCACAACCGGCTGACCGGCCTTGGCGGCGTGCCGCACGAACCGCAGCCCCGACATCACGGTCAGGGACGAGCCCGCGACGACCAGCGCGTCGGCGGCATCGACCAGCGCGAACGCGCGCGCGACCCGCTCGCGCGGCACGTTCTCCCCGAAGTAGACGATCTCCGGCTTGAGCAGCCCGCCGCAGCGCTCGCAGGGCGCGACGACGAAGTGGGCGGTCGCCTCGATGACGGCGTCGGCGTCCGGCGCGATCTCGACGTCGCCGACGTCGCCGATCGACTCGGTGAAGCCGGGGTTCAGCGCGTCCAGCCGCTCGGCGAGCGCGGCGCGGCTGATCACCGTCGCGCAGCTCAGGCAGATCACGCGGTCGTAGCGGCCGTGCAGGTCGATCACGTGCCGCGAACCCGCGTCTTCGTGCAGCAGGTCGACGTTCTGGGTGATCACGCCGACGACGACGCCCCTCGCCTCGAGCGCGACCAGCGCCCGGTGCCCGGCGTTGGGCTCGGCGCGGCGCACGTGCGACCAGCCGACGTGGTTGCGGGCCCAGTAGTGCCGGCGGAACGCGGCGTCGCCGACGAACTGCTGGTAGGTCATCGGCGTGCGAGGCGGGGAGTCGGGGCCGCGGTAGTCGGGGATGCCGGAGTCCGTCGACAGGCCCGCGCCGGTCAGGACGGCGAGCCGGCGCCCCGCGAGGAGGTCGACGACGCGGTCGAGATCGTCGGGGCACTCATCAGCGCGCGACTGGGCCGGGAGGGTCACGGAACGAGCGTACGGCGGCCCCGCGACGTCGGCCGGGCGGGTGCCGGTTCGGAGCACGGGCCCGGACCCGGTATCGTTCGCCGAGGTAGCGTGTCCGAGCGGCCTAAGGAGCACGCCTCGAAAGCGTGTGTGGGGGAGACTCCACCGTGGGTTCAAATCCCACCGCTACCGCCACACGGTCCCGCACGATGCGAGGCCCAGCTGTGCACGAGACCCCTCGACGGGCGCCCAGGCGCCGGTCGAGGGGTCTTTCGTTTCCACCGAGCGCCCGGCACCGGGCTGCCCCGGCGCCGGCCGGCCGCCCGCCCGCGCGCCACCGCGTGTCGCCCGCCGCGCGCCGTCGCGCCGCCCGGCGCCCGTCGGTAGGTTTGGCCCGACACAAAGAAACCAGATCGCCCACCGTCGGCCGGTCGCTCCGGGGTTGCCGCAACCCGGACGCAGGCGCCGATCCACCGCAGGAGGCATCGCGCATGAGCGTGCTCGAGATCGACCATCTCTTCAAGGCCTACGGCTCCGTCCGGGCGTTGCAGGACATGACGTTCGAGGTCCGCGCGGGGGAGATCTTCGGCTTCGTCGGATCGAACGGCGCCGGCAAGACGACGACCATGCGGATCATGCTCGGCGTGCTCGCCGCCGACTCCGGGTCGGTGCGCTGGGACGGGGCCGAGCTCGACCTGGACAGTCGCCGGCGGGTCGGGTACATGCCCGAGGAGCGCGGCCTCTACCCGAAGATGAAGGTCGGCGAGCAGCTGCGCTTCCTCGCGGGGTTGCACGGGATGAGCCCCGCCGACGCGACCGGTGCGGTCGAGCGCTGGACGGACCGGCTCGGGGTCGGGGACCGCCGCGGCGACAACGTCGAGAAGCTGTCGCTCGGCAACCAGCAGCGCGTGCAGCTCGCGGCCGCGCTGGTGCACAACCCGGACGTGCTCGTGCTCGACGAGCCGTTCTCCGGCCTCGACCCGGTGGCGGTCGACATCATGAGCGCGGTGCTGCGCGAGCGCGCCGACGCGGGCGTCCCGGTCATCTTCTCCTCCCACCAGCTCGACCTCGTCGAGCGGTTGTGCGACCGGGTCGGGATCGTCCAGTCCGGCCGCATGCAGGCCATGGGCACGATCGACGAGCTGCGCACCACCGACCGGCCGCAGTGGCTGCTCGAGGTCGGCGCGGAGCCGCTCGCCGTCGTCGCCGCCGCGCGGGCGCTGCCGGGCGTCCTCGCGCACGTGGCGCCCGGCCGGACCGACGCCGTCGTCGTCGAGCTGTCGGCCACGGCCGCGCCCGGGGCCGAGCAGGACGTGCTGCGCGCGGCGCTCGCCCACGGACCCGTGCGCGGGTTCAGTCCGATCCGCCCGAGCCTGACCGACCTCTTCCGCGACGTCGTCTCGGCCGACGCCGACGCCGACGCCGCGGCGGCCGCGGGCGGCGCCGACCCCGCGCGAACCGAACCCGACCGGGCGGGGGCGCTGGCATGAGCGGGCCCCGCGTGGTGTGGATGGTGGCCAAGCGCGAGATCAAGACCCGCATGCTGACCAAGGCAAACATCGTCTCGATGAGCATCATGGTCGTGCTGATCGCGATCGGCGCCGTCGTCGGCAACTACTTCATCAACCGCAACGACGAGCCCCCGACGACCACCGTCGCCGTCGCGCGCGAGACCTCCGCGCTGGAGCCCCTGCTCGAGGCCGCCGCGGCGGACCGCGACGTCCGGCTCGAGCTCACGACGATGACCGCCGAGGACGCGCGGGCCGCGCTCGACGGCGAGGGCGACGACGGCGAGGCCGCGCCGGACGCGTACGTGGACGGCGAGCCCGCCGCTCCCCGCATGCTCGTGGCCGCCACGCCGGACGCCGACGTGCTCGCGATCGTGAGCGAGGCCACGGAGGCCTACGCCAACGCGGAGCAGGTCGGTGCGCTGGGCGGGGACCCCGACGCCTTCGCGCAAGCGATGGCCCAGGCCGTCCCGCGGGTCGAGGCGGTCGAGGCGACCGACGGCGAGGAGTTTTACGGCGCGGCGTTCGGCGTCGCGATGGGCATGATCTCGCTGCTCTTCGGGGCCCTCATCGGCACCGGGTCGATGATCGCGATGGGCGTCGTCGAGGAGAAGACCTCGCGCGTGGTGGAGATCCTGCTCGCGACGATCCGGCCGAGCCAGCTGCTTGCGGGCAAGGTGCTTGGCATCGGGGTGTACGGGCTCTTCCAGGTGCTCGTGCTCGGCGTCGCGCTGGCCGCCGCGGCGTACTCGCTCGGCGTGGCGAGCCTCGACATCGACGTCGGCTCCGCGCTGGTGTGGCTCGTGGTGTGGTTCCTGCTCGGCTACACGATCTTCGCCCTGCTGTTCGGCGGGTTCGCGGCGCTCGTCTCGCGCCAGGAGGACATCGGCTCCGTGACGACGCCGCTGCTCTTCCTGCTGTTCATCCCGTTCTACGCGACGATGTTCCTGGTCCCGAACGACCCCGAGAGCACGCTCGTGCGGGTGCTGTCCCAGATCCCCGTCTTCGCGCCGTTCATGATGCCCGTCCGGGAGGCGTTCGGGGTGCTCGAGCCCTGGGAGATGCCCCTGGCGATCGCGATCGCCGTGGTCACGATCCCCGGCCTCGTGTGGCTCGCCGCCCGGGTCTACCAGCGGGGCGTGCTGCACACGGGCGGCCGGATGCGCATCCGGGAGGCGCTGCGCGCGCGGTGAGCCGCGGTGCACGCAGGTGCGCCGAGATGTGCCTCGCGCTCGCGGATCCCGCCGCGGCACGCGCCGGGGTCGCGACGCTCGGGGACGAGTTCATCGACGACGGCGACTCGCGCAGCTACCTGCTCGCCGGGTCGCCAGCCACGACTAGTCCTCACCGCGCACGTCGTTCGTGCCGATAGGCACGGCATGAGCGACGTGCCGGTGCAGAACGCGACCCGACGGCCAGCGCCACGGCGTCGGCGCGGCCGCCGATTGGCCGGCGGCTGGGCGCTCGTCGTCGTGCTCGGGCTCGGCGTCGCGGGCTGCGCCGGCCCGGCCGCCGGCGGGCAGCAGTCCGCGACCCCGGCCGCCACCGCCGGCACGCCCGCGGACCCGGCCGGCACCGCGACGCCGACCCCTGCCGCAGCGTCTGCAGCGCCTGCCGCGCCCGCCGCCGGGGCGCTGGCCGCAGCGCTCGCGCTCGAGGTCAAGGGCCGCGCGCCGATGACGGGCTACTCGCGCGACCAGTTCGGCCCGGCCTGGGCGGACACCGACCGCAACGGCTGCGACCAGCGCAACGACGTGCTGCGCCGGGACCTGACCGGCGTGGGCTTCCGGGCGGGGACGCGGGACTGCGTCGTGCTCACCGGCACCCTCGCGGACCCGTACAGCGGGCGCGACATTGCCTTCCAGCGTGGCGAGACGACGTCGTCCGCGGTGCAGATCGACCACGTCGTGGCCCTGGCCGACGCGTGGGTCAAGGGTGCCCAGGGGTGGGACGCGGGCACGCGAGAGGCCTTCGCGACGAGCGCCGTGAACCTGCTCGCGGTCGACGGGCCGCTGAACTCCCAGAAGGGCGCCGGCGACGCCGCGACGTGGCTGCCGCCCAACGTCGCGTACCGCTGCGAGTACGTCGCGCGACAGGTCGGGGTCAAGGCTGGCTTCGGGCTGTGGGTCACGGCGGCGGAACAGGCGGCGATGGTGCGCATCCTCTCGGGCTGCCCGGACCAGCCGCTGCCCGACGGCGTCGCGACGGCGGGCGGCGCTGCGCCGGAGCCCGCCGCGGCTCCGCCGGCCGACGCTGAGCCGCCGGCGGACGCCGAGGATCCTGCGGAGGTCGTGCCTCCCGCCGCTGCCCCCGCGGCCGACCCCGCTGCCGGTCCCTTCGCCAGCTGCGCCGCGGCGCGGGCCGCCGGCGTCGCGCCCGTGCGCAGCGGCGACCCCGGCTACGCGAGCCACCTGGACGGCGACGGCGACGGCGTCGGCTGCGAGTAGCCGCCCGCGACCCGACCCGACCCGCAGGGCGCGGGTGGGTGGGCGGGCGTGGGACTGCTGGCGCGAGTCGTGCAAGCGCGAGTGTGGGCGTTCGGCTCCCAGCGGCGCTCGTGTGGGCGAACGGTCCCCCGAACGGGCCGCGGACCCGCAGATTGCCCACACGCGGGCGTCTGTGAGCAGATCGCCCACACTCGGCGGGAGCGGGCTAGTCGACGGCCGGGGCGACCCGTTCCCCGACCGGGACCGCCGCCGCGAGCACGTTGCCGCGCGGCGCGAGCGGGCACGCCCACTGCGGGTCGTAGGCGCACGACGGGTTGTACGCGAAGTTCAGGTCGACGACGAGGCCGTCCGGCGGGACCGGGCCGAGGTCGGCCCCCTTGATCGTGTCGAGCACGTACCGGCCGCCCCCGTACGTGCCGCCGTCGGTGCCCGCGAGCGCGTCCTTCACCGGCACGAAGACTCCGCCGCCGTAGCTGCGCAGCCGCCAGACGTCGAGCGCCCCGAGCGCCCCGAGCCGGACGAGGCCGATCCGCTCGAACGGCACGAGCCCGTCCGTGCCGGTCTCGGCCTCGAACCGCGCGGGCGGGGCCGGCTCGACGGCTACCTCGAACCGGAAGGCCGGGTCGTACGCGGGCACGGGCAGCCCGGTGAAGCGGGCGCGGTCGTCCGCCAGCAGCGGCGACGCCGGGTGGGTCGCGAACAGCTCGTCGCGGGCCTGCACCCAGGCGCGGTGCGCCCCGGCGGGGTCCCGCGCCGCGAGGCGGCGGACCTCGCGGTAGCTCTGCGCGGTCCGACGGCGCCAGTCGAGCACCTCGAGCACCGTGGCTGCCGGTAGGGGTGCCGCGGGAAGGGGTGCCGCGGGAAGGCGGGCTGGGGGAGTGGTCACCCTTCCAGGCTGCCACCCGGACGGTCCGGCGGCCCGGCGGCGGTACCGGCTCCGGCGTGGAAGGGTTGCCCACATGGACCTCCGCATCTTCACCGAGCCCCAGCAGGGCGCGAGCTACGACGACCTGCTCGCCGTCGCGCGCGCGACCGAGACGCTCGGCTTCGACGCCTTCTTCCGCTCCGACCACTTCCAGCGGATGGGCGACGGCGACCCGCTGCCTGGCCCGACGGACGCATGGACGACCCTCGCCGGGCTCGCGCGCGAGACGTCGCGGATCCGGCTCGGCACCCTCGTCACCTCGGCGACCTTTCGCCACCCGGGCGTGCTCGCGGTCCAGGTCGCGCAGGTCGACCAGATGTCCGGCGGCCGGGTCGAGCTCGGGCTCGGGGCCGGCTGGTTCGCCGCCGAGCACGCCGCCTACGGCATCCCGTTCCCCGCGAAGCGGTTCGGCCTGCTCACCGAGCAGCTCGAGGTGCTCACCGGGCTGTGGGGCACCCCGGTCGGCGAGCGCTTCGACCACGCGGGCGAGCACTACACGCTGACCGACTCCCCGGCGCTGCCCAAGCCCGTGCAGGCATCGCCGCTCGACCCGGCGCGGGCGGGCGTCCCGATCATCGTCGGGGGCAACGGACCGAAGCGCACGCCCGCGCTCGCGGCCCGGTTCGCCGCCGAGTACAACGCGGCGTTCCCGGCCAAGGCCGACATCGCGACGCGGTTCGCGACCGTGCGCGCGGCGTGCGAGAGCATCGGCCGCGACCCCGACTCGCTCGTCTACTCGGTCGCGCTCGTGCTGTGCGCGGGGGCGACCGATGCCGAGGTCGCGCGCCGGGCGGCGGCGATCGGACGGGAGCCGGCCGAGCTGCGCGCGAACGGCGTCGCCGGGACCACCGCGGAGGTGGTCGACACCCTCGGGGCCCTCGGCGAGCTGGGCGCGTCCCGGGTGTACCTGCAGGTGCTCGACCTGCACGACCTCGACCACCTCGACCTGGTGGCGCGCGAGGTCATGCCGGCGCTGGCGTGACCTGCGCCCGGCGCGCCGGGGAACGCGCGAGCAGGACGCACACGCCCGCCAGCAGCGCGACGAGGCCGACGTTGCGCAGCGCGAGGACCGCCGTCACCGCGGGGCTGCCCGCGAGCAGCGCCGGGTAGGCCGTCGGGAAGACGACCTGCGTGAGCGCGGCGATCACGAGCACGCCCGCCGCGACCCGGCGCAGCGCCGCGGGGCTCGAGGTCAGGCCGCCGCTGGCGTCCGCGCCGTCAGGGTCCGCGCCGCCCGCGTGGGCCCCGCGGGCCGCCAGCGCGACGACGATCGGCGGCGCGAGCCAGCCGATGTACTGCGGGCTGCCGACCTTGTTGACCACGATCAGCAGCGTCGCGAGCGCGAGCGACCCCCACAGGACGACGTCCAGGGGTCGCGCCCTCGCCCGCCAGAGCAGCGCGCCGAGCGCCAGCACGGCCAGCGGCAGTGCGACGTCGAGCGCGCGCGCCGCCGCGGCCGTGCCCGGCCCGACGATCTCCCAGGTGATGAGCTCGTCGTTGAGAACGACGGCGACGTCGTCGCGCACGAGGGAGGCCAGCACCCACCCGGTCGCCGCCACGGCCTCGACCTGGAGGCCGCGGGCGTCCTGGGTGAACAGGAAGCTGGCCACGTGGCGCAGCCCGCCGCCCGCCGCGACCGCGCCGACGACGCCGGCGCACATAAGCGCCGCGGGCACGACGACGTCGCGGACGGGCCGGCGGACCGTGAGCAGGAGCGGCACGAGCAGGACCCCGGGCGCGACCTTGATCCACGCGCCGGCCGTCAGCAGCGCCGCGGCGACCCGCGGTCGGCGCGCCGCGACAAGCAGCGCCACGACGACGATCGGCGCGAGGATCGCGTCGATGCGTCCCATCGCGACCGGCCCGAGCAGCACGAGGAACGCGAGCCACCACCAGGCCGCGCGGCGACCGCCCGGCAGGTCGGCGCCGGGTCGCCGCCGCTCGGCCGCCCGGGCCCCGTGCAGCAGCAGCGCGACGGCCGCGGCGTCGAGCGCGGTGACCAGCGCGGACCATCCGAGCGCGTACCCGACGGTGGACGTCGTGCTGATCGCCGCCGGCACCAGCATCGGGAGCAGGGCCCCGGCTGGGTAGACCCAGGGCCCGTCGAGCACGGGCCAGCCGCCGCCAGCGAGGCCGAGCGCGACCCAGTACCGGTAGAGGTCGACGTCGTAGAACGCGCGCGCGGGGATCAGCGCCACCCCCACGTACGCGAGCCAGGCGTGCACCGCGAAGAACGCGGGCCAGAGCGCGCCGTCCGCCCAGCGCGGCGCACCGGCCCAGCGCCGCACCCCCGGACGGCGCCCGCCGCCAGGGCCCCCTGCCTCGGTCATCTAGGCGGTGCCGCTTCTGACGACGACCAGCCCGAGGAAGGCGACCGCGAGCACGAGCGTGAGGCCGAGCGCGAGGTACCCGAGCCAGAGGCCGGCCCGCGCGAAGCCCGTGCCGTCCTCGCCCGAGGTGCGCAGCTGCCGGAGCGCGAGATGCCCGGTGACGACCGCGGCGACCGACCCGAAGAACGGCACGAGGCTGAACCCGCACAGGCCCGCGACCAGCGAGATCACGGCGAGCGGGTTGGTCCGGGCGGGCGGGGGCGCGGCGGGGGGCGGATCGGTCATGTCGAGTGCCTTTCGCGATGCCCACAGGTGCGGTTCTCGCCCGAGCGTGACCCGGAGCATGACCCGAGCATGACACAGCGGCGCGGCCCGCCATGGCGGGTCGCTACCCTTCCTCTGGTCGCTCTCGCCCGCATTCGGCGGCCCGTCCGGCGCGCACCCCGCTCGCCGCGATCGGCGAGCAGGGAGTTTTCGGATGAGCCGCTTCGGATGGCGTCTGCACGGCAACGGTCGCACGATCTCCCCGGGCGAGGTGGTCGGGCCCGACGAGCGCCTGAGCTGGCCGCGCACTGTCGGCATCGGCCTCCAGCACGTCGTCGCCATGTTCGGGGCGACGTTCCTCGTCCCGATCCTCACCGGGTTCTCACCCGCGACGACCCTCTTCTTCTCGGCCGTCGGCACGGTCGCTTTCCTGCTCATCACCGGCAACAAGCTGCCGAGCTACCTCGGCTCAAGCTTCGCGTTCATCGCCCCGATCAGCGCCGCGATGGCCTCCGGCGGCGAGTCCGTCGCGCTCGGCGGGGTGCTCATGACCGGGGTGCTGCTCGCGCTCGTCGGCCTGCTCGTGCACGTCGCCGGGTCACGCTGGATCGACCTCGTCATGCCGCCCGTGGTGACCGGGACGATCGTCGCGTTGATCGGCCTGAACCTCGCGCCGTCGGCGTGGGGGAACGTCGAGAAGGCGCCGGTCACGGCGCTCATCACGCTTGCCGTGATCATCGGCGCGAGCGTGTTCTTCCGCGGGATGCTCGGGCGCCTCGCGATCCTGGTCGGCGTCGTCGTCGGCTACGCGGTCGCCTCGGTGCGCGGCGAGGTCGACTACGCGCTCGTGCGTGCGGCCGACTGGGTGGGCCTGCCGGAGTTCACCGCCCCGAGCTTCGACCTTTCGGTCCTCGGGCTGTTCCTGCCGGTCGTCTTCGTCCTGATCGCCGAGAACGTGGGGCACGTGAAGTCGGTCGCGGCGATGACGGGCAAGGAGCTGGACCCGGTCATCGGGCGCGCGCTGTTCGCCGACGGCATCGCGACGACGCTCGCCGGCCTGGGCGGCGGTTCGGGCACCACGACCTACGCCGAGAACATCGGCGTGATGGCCGCGACCCGGGTGTACTCCACGGCGGCGTACTGGGTCGCGGCGGGCGGGGCCCTCGTGCTGAGCCTGTCGCCGAAGTTCGGCGAGCTCGTCGCGACGATCCCCGCGGGCGTGCTCGGCGGCGCGACCACGATGCTCTACGGCATGATCGGCGTGCTCGGCGCGCGCATCTGGGTGCAGGCGCGGGTCGACTTCTCGGACCCGGTCAACCTCACCACCGCGGCGGTCGCGCTCGTGGTCGGCGTCGCGAACTTCACCTTCACGGCCGGTGACCTGGCGTTCGAGGGCATCGCGCTCGGCACGGCCGCGGCGATCGGTATCTACCACGTGATGCGGTCGATCTCGCGCTGGCGCGGGACGAGCCAGGAGCCTGCCAGCCCCGACTACGTCGCCGGCGCGGCGCGCCTCGACGGGTAGCCGGCCGGTGCTGAGTCGGCTGCCTGGTCAGCCGGCCGCTTGGTCAGGCGACTGCTTGGTCAGGCGGCGGGCTCGGTCGCCGCGACCGGCGCGGGGGCCGGGACGGCGTCGGACAGCGCGATGCAGTTCGCCGAGCCGGTGAGCGGAGCGGCCGGGTCGAGCACGACGGCGGCGGGGTCGAGCAGGTTGAGGTAGTCGGCGCCGACGGCGAGGTCGACCGTCGCGTCCTCGCGGGCGTCGAGCACCAGGACTGGCCCGTCGAGCTGGGCGGCCAGGGTGTAGGCGGCGCCGATCCCCGCGGCGCCGAAGCTGATCCGCGCGGTCCCGCTGACCGAGGTCGGGGAGTTGCCGGTGCCGAGCACGACGAACCCGCGCTCGGTCAGGGCGGTCGAGGTCTCGGTGGCGAGGCCCGCGCGCGAGGTGCCGTTGAGGACGTTGACCTGGACGCTGCCGTACGCGACCGGCAGCGTGCCCTCCGGCGGGCATGGCGCGGCGGCGACGCTGGACTCGGGGTCGGGCTCCGCGGTGCTGAACCCGCGGGAGAAGGGCGAGCCGACGGCGCCGGTGAAGACGGCGATCCCGCCGAGGGCGGCCACGGCCAGACCCGCGACGAGCCCGCCGAACAGCACGGCCTGGCGTTCGCGCCGGTGCCGACGCCGCAGGGCCCGGTCGCGATCGATCGCCTGTGCGTTCACTCGCTGAACTTAGCGGATCGCGGCGCGCGCCCCGACCGGTCTGCCGCGCGGGCGCGCCGCCCGCTACGTGATGACGAGCACACGGGCGTGCAGGATAGGTCGCTGGTGCAGGGCGGCGCGGACCGCGCGGTGCAGCCCGTCCTCGAGGTACAGGACGCCCTTGTACTGCACGACGTGCGCGAACAGGTCCCCGTAGAACGTCGAGTCGTCCGACAGCAGGCTGTCGAGGTTCAGCGTCTTCTTGGTCGTGACGAGCTCATCGAGCCGGACCTGGCGCGGTGACACCTGGGCCCACTGCTTGGGCGTCACGAGGCCATGGTCGGGGTACGGGCGCCCTTCGCCCACGGCCTTGAAGATCACGCCGGTCAGTGTAGATCGAGACGCGGGTCATTGCGTCATGTGACACGCGCGTCACCTGACTGCCAGGCGGTGACGGTGGCCGTTGTGACCACCGTCACCGCTCGTTCGGATGGCGCCGTCTCAGGCCTCGATCACGACCGGGATGATGACGGGCGTCCGGCGGCTCGTGCGCTGGAACCACCGGCTCACGGCGCGGTCGATGAGCCGCTCGAGGTCGCTGAACTCGCGGACCCCGTCTGCGGCCGCCTTGACGAGCGCCTCCCGGATCACGGGCACGAGGGCGTCGAACGACGAGGCGTCGTGAACGAACCCGCGGGTGAGGAAGTCGGGCTCCTCGCTGAGCTTGCCGGACTGCGGGTCGATCAGCACGACGATCGTGACGACGCCGTCCTCGGCCAGGGCGCGGCGGTCGCTGAGGGAGGTCTCTGTGACGGTGCCGACGGTCATGCCGTCGACGTACACGAGCCCGGCCGGGACCTTGCCGACGACCGAGACCTTGCCGTTGACGAGGTCGAGCACGGTGCCGTCCTCGGCGATGAACGCGTTCTCGGGCTTGACTCCGGTGGAGATCGCGAGGTCCGCGTTGGCCCGCAGGTGGCGGGACTCGCCGTGGATCGGCAGCGCGTGGCGCGGCTTGATGATGTTGTAGCAGTACACAAGCTCGCCAGCGGCGGCGTGGCCGGAGACGTGCACCTTGGCGTTGCCCTTGTGCACGACGTTGGCGCCGAGGCTGACCAGCCCGTTGATGACCCGGTAGATGGCGTTCTCGTTGCCGGGGATGAGCGAGCTCGCGAGCAGGACGGTGTCGCCCTCGCCGATGCGGATGACGTGGTCGCCGTTCGCCATCCGGGCGAGCGCGGCCATCGGCTCGCCCTGCGAGCCGGTCGCGATGAGCGTGACCTTCTTGTCGGGCATGCCGTCGAGCGCCTTGAAGTCGACGACCAGCCCGCGCGGCACGTTGAGGTAGCCGAGGTCGCGCGCGATGCCCATGTTGCGGACCATCGAGCGCCCGACGAACGCGACCTTGCGGCCGTTGGCGTGGGCGGCGTCGAGCACCTGCTGGATCCGGTGCACGTGGCTCGCGAAGCTCGAGACGATGATCCGGCGCGGGGCGTTGCGGAAGGCCGCCTCGATGGCCGGGCCGAGGTCCTGCTCGGACGCGACGAAGCCGGGGACCTCGGCGTTGGTCGAGTCGGCCATGAACAGGTCGACGCCCTCCGCACCCAGGCGCGCGAACGCGCGCAGGTCGGTGATCCGGCCGTCGAGCGGGAACTGGTCCATCTTGAAGTCGCCGGTGCCGAGCACGAGGCCGGCCTTGGTGCGGATGGCGACCGCGAGGCCGTCGGGGATCGAGTGGTTCACCGCGATGAACTCGATGTCGAAGGGCCCGAACTTGCGCCGGTCGCCCTCCTTGACCTGGACGGTCTTCGGGCGGATCCGGTGCTCCTTGAGCTTGGCCTCGATGAAGGCCAAGGTCAGCTCGGAGCCGACGACGGGGATGTCCGCGCGCTCCTTGAGCAGGTACGGCACGCCGCCGATGTGGTCCTCGTGGCCGTGCGTCAGGACGACGGCCTCGATCTTGTCGAGGCGGTCCCGGATCCACGTGAAGTCGGCGAGGATGACGTCGACGCCCGGCTGGTGCTCCTCGGGGAACAGGACGCCGCAGTCGACGATGAGGAGACGGCCCTCGTGCTCGAAGACGGTCATGTTGCGACCGATCTCGCCGAGTCCGCCGAGGGGGACGATGCGAAGCCCCCCCTTCGGGAGAGGGGGCGGCGTCTTGAGGTCGGTTTGGGTGGGGCTCATGAACTCCAGATTACTGGAGCATTGCGGTCCCTATTGTCACAGGCCCGGCCGACGACGTCGCGCGCCGGTGCATCCGTGCGCGCCCGGCCGGCCGTAGAGGGGGTGTCAGCAGTTCCGAGGCCGCGGGCGGGACAGCCCGGGGCAGGTCACAGGAGAAAGCCATGCGCACTCGACTCATCATCGCCGGCGGCGCCGCCGGCCTCATGCTCGCCCTCGCCGGGGCGGTCCCGGCCGGGGCCGCGACCGCGGGCAACGCCTCGCTGTCCGTGCTGCACGCCGTGCCCGGCCTCACCGTCGACGTGTACGTCAACGGTGAGCGGACGCTCGACGACTTCACGCCGGGCAGTCTTGCCGGGCCGCTCGACCTGCCGCCCGGGACGTACACGGTCGCGATCACCGCGGCCGACGCCGCCGACGCGAGCGCCCCCGCGATCGGCCCGATCGACCTGCCGCTCGCCGCCGACATGAACTACACCGCCGTCGCCCACCTCGACGCCGCCGGCGCGCCGACCGCGACGCTGTTCACCAACGACATCTCGACCACCGCGGCCGGCCAGGGTCGGCTCACGGCCCGGCACACCGCCGCGGCGCCCGCCGTGGACGTGCTCGCGGGCGGCTCGCCCGTGATCTCCGGGCTCGTCAACCCGCAGGAGGAGGTGCTCAACCTGCCCGCCGGCACCATCTCGGCGGCCGTCGCCGCCGCCGGCACGACCGCGCCGGTCATCGGGCCGGCCGACGTCAACGTCGCCGAGGGCGTCAACACGATCGTCTACGCGTGGGGCAGCCTCGAAGCCGGCAACCTGCAGCTCGCGGTGCAGACGATCTCGGGGCTGCACTCAGCCCCGGGGGGCGTGCCGTCCGGCGAGCTGGGCCTCGCGGCCACGCCGACGTCGTCGGCCCCGGTCCTGCTCGGCGCGGCGCTGCTCGTGGCGGCCGCCGGCGCGGCGCTCGCCGGTCGGCGGCGCGTCGCGGCCACGGGGGCCCGGGGCTGACGGGCGCGGCAGCGGGACGGTAGGAGCGGACGCGATGGCACCCGGCAGCCCCGCCCGGCGGCGCGGCTGCCGGGCTGCCGTCGCGGTCCTGCTCGCCGCCGCTCTCACCGGCGGGCTCGGGGCCTGCGGCGCCGGCCCGGCGCCCGCACCTGGCTCCCCGCCCGCAGCCACACCCGCGACGCCGACGCCGACGCCGTCCCCGTCACCTCCCGACGGACCCGAGCCGACGCCCGTCGCCGTCGTTCGCGCTGACCTCGCCGCCGCCGCGGCGCCGGGCACCGTCGCGCCCGTCGCCCTGACGATCGCGGCGCTCGGCCTCGAGGTCCCGGTCGACCCGGTCGGCGTCGCGCCCGACGGGCAGATGGAGATCCCGCCGCTCGCCGAGCGCGCCGGGTGGTACCGGTTCGGGGCCGCGCCGGGCGAGCCCGCCGGCACTGCGGTGATCGCGGCGCACGTCGACTCGGTCGCGTCCGCGGGCCTCGGCCCGTTCGCCCGGCTCGGGGACGCGGCGCCGGGCGACGCCGTCGACGTCGTCCTCGCGGACGGCTCGACGCTTCGCTACACCGTGACTGCCGTCGAGCGCATGGCGAAGCCCGCCGTCGCCTGGGCCGACGTGTTCCGCCGGGACGGATCGGCGCGGCTGATCCTCGTCACCTGCGGCGGCACGTTCGCGCGTGACGCGGGTCGCTATTCCGATAATGTCATCGTCACGAGCGAACCGGCCGGCCAGCGATGAATGCGCTGCTCAGCTCGACGCCCGCCGCACCCGCCCCGCCGAGGAGGAGCCACCTGTCGACCTTGGCGTCCCGCGGATCGCTCCCACGGCCCGCTACGTGGACCGAGGAGGCGCTCGGCGCCGCGCTCGTGGCGGGGGACGAGCTGGCTCTCGCCGAGGCGTACCGGCGCTGGTCGGCGTACGTGCACACGCTCGCGCTGCGGTCGCTGCGCGACGTCGCGGAGGCCGAGGACGTGACCCAGCAGGTGTTCGTGAACGCGTGGCGCGGGCGCACCGGGTTCGACCCCGGCCGCGCGCCGCTGCCGGCGTGGCTGACCGGGATCGCGCGGCACGCGATCGCGGACGCCCACGTCCGGCGGGCCAGGGAGCGCCGGGGCGCGCTCGCCGCGGCGGCCGCCGCCCCGGCCGAGCCGGAGCTCGAGGCCGTCGCGGTGGCCGACCGTGTGACCGTGACCGAGGAGCTGGCCCGGCTGGGCGAGCCGCAGCGCACGATCCTGGCGCTGGCGTTCTACGAGGACCTCACGCACGATCAGATCTCCGCGCGGCTGGAGCTGCCGCTCGGGACAGTCAAGAGCCACATCAGGCGAAGCCTGCTGCGCCTGCGCGACCGGTTGGAGGTGGATGGTGGAGCACGTTGACCCGGAGGTCCTCGCGCTCGCCGCGCTCGGCGAGCCCGTCGCCGACGTCGCACGGGACCATCTCGCCGTGTGCGCGACGTGCGCCGCCGAGGTGGCCTCGCTCAGCGCCGTCGTGGCGGCGGGCCGGTCCGCGCCCGCCGCCGGGTTGCTCGTCGCGCCGTCGGCCGTGGTGTGGGACCGCATCCGCGCCGAGCTCGAGCTGTCCGCGGGGCTCGACCCCGAGAGCGGGCGCCCGGGCGAGGAGGCCGAGGCGGCGCCGGAGCCGGCGCTCGCGCCGGTCGTGCCGCTGCGCCGTCGGCGGCCCTGGATCGCCACGGCCGCGGCTGCCGCCGGGCTCGTCATCGGCGGCGCGGCGGGCACGTGGTGGGCGACCGGGCCGGATCGCGACGAGACGACGCCCGCCGTCGTCGCGCGGGCGGAGCTCGACCCGCTGCCCGGCTGGGACGCGAGCGGCACGGCGAGCGTCGAGCGCGCGGCGGACGGGAGCCGGGTGCTCGTCGTCACGGTCGACGGCGCGGCGAAGGCCGGCGACTTCCGCGAGGTGTGGCTGCTCGACCCCGACGTCACGCAGCTCGTGAGCCTCGGGATCCTGCAGGGTTCCGAGGGCCGGTTCACCGTGCCGGACGGGCTCGACCTCGCCGCCCTGCCCGTCGTCGACGTCTCGGAGGAGGCGTTGGACGGGGATCCGGCGCACTCGGGCGACAGCGTGGTGCGCGGGGTCCTGGGGGCCTGACCCCGCGCACCGCCGTCGGGCGCGCGGGGTCAGCGCCACTCGGGTCAGATGAAGATCCCGAGCACCATCACGAGCAGCAGGCCGGCGACCGAGATGACGGTCTCCATCACGGACCAGCTCTTGATCGTCTCGCCGACCGACAGGCCGAAGTACTCCTTGACGAGCCAGAAGCCGGCGTCGTTGACGTGGCTGAAGAACAGCGACCCGGAGCCGATGGCGAGCACGAGGAGCGAGGTCTCACCCGTCGACAGCGTGAGCGCGAGCGGCGCGAGGATGCCCGACGCCGTCACGGTCGCGACGGTGGCCGATCCGGTCGCGAGGCGGATGAGCACCGCGACGACCCAGGCCAGCAGGAGCGGAGAGACGCTGCTGCCCGCGATCGCGTCGGCGAGCACGCCGCCGATGCCGGTGTCGACCAGCGTCTGCTTGAACCCGCCGCCGGCGGCGACGATGAGCAGGATGCCGGCGATCGGCGGCAGCGACTTCTCGATCGAGGTGGCGATCTCGCCGAGCTTCATGCCCGAGCCGCGCCCGAACGTGAACATCGCGACGAACACGGCGAGCAGCAGCGCGATGAGCGGCGTCCCGAGGAAGTCGAGGGCGGCGCGGACGCTGCTGCCCTCGGCGAGGAAGATGTCGACGAGCGCCTTGCCCATCATGAGCACGACCGGGAGCAGGACCGTGGCGAGCGTCGTCGTGAACGACGGGCGGCGCGTGCCGGCGTCGGTCGCGTCGGCGCTGGTGGCGTCAGTGCCGGCGCCTGTCGTCGTGGCGGTGGCCGAGGACATCGGGGCGACGGCCGCCGGGGCGCCCGCGGGCACGAACAGCGCCGGCGCGGAGACCGGGACCCAGCGGCCGACGTACTTCGCGAGGACGGGACCGGCGAGGGCGACGACCGGGATTGCGATGAGCACGCCGAGGGCCATGGTGACGCCGAGGTTGGCGTCGAGCGCGGCGATCGCGACGAGCGGGCCGGGGTGCGGCGGGACGAGCCCGTGCATGACGGACAGGCCCGCGAGGGCGGGCAGGCC
Organism: Pengzhenrongella sicca; assembly: GCF_017569225.1. Lineage (GTDB taxonomy): Bacteria > Actinomycetota > Actinomycetes > Actinomycetales > Cellulomonadaceae > Pengzhenrongella > Pengzhenrongella sicca. The sequence goes on along the minus strand of NZ_CP071868.1, from coordinate 4,119,908 downwards.
GATCCGCATGAGCGGCAGGCCCGAGCGGCGCGCGACGACCAGGATGATCGGGATCAGCAGCACGAGCCCGATCTCGAAGAACATCGGCAGGCCGATGAGCGCGCCGACGAGCGCCATGGCCCACGGCAGCGTGCGCGGCGTGGCGCGGTTGATGATGGTGTCGGCGATCTGGTCGGCGCCGCCCGAGTCGGCGAGCAGCCGCCCGAACATCGCGCCGAGCGCGATCAGCGTGCCGACGCTGGCGACGGTCGCGCCCACGCCCGTGCTGTAGCTCGCGAGCGCGTCCTTGAGCTCCATGCCGCCGAGCGCGCCGACGGTGATGGAGCCGACCGTCAGGGCGAGGAACGGATGCAGCTTGAGCTGGGTGATGAGCAGCACGATGACCGCGATGCCCACGAGCGCCGCGACGATGAGCTGGGTGCTGCCGGCGCTGCTGAGCGCCTCGGTGGCAGCCTGCACGGTCGAGTTCAGGGTGGTGCTCAAGGTCGTGCTCATGGGCGGGCTCCGGGATTCGTGAGCGAGGCGGCGAAGGAGGCGACGATCTCGTCCACGGGTGCGGTCAGGTCGAGAACCCGGCCGCGCTCGTCCGCCTCGAGCGCCTCGAGGGTCTCGAGCTGGGACGTGATGAGGGACGCGGGCATGAAGTGCCCGGGCCGCTCGGCGACGCGCTGGGTGAGCACGGCGGGATCGCCGGCCAGGTGCAGGAGCTCGAGGCGGGGCGCGGCGGACCGCAGCACGTCGCGGTAGCGCCGCCGCAGCGCGGAGCAGCCGACGACGGCGCCGGTCGCGTCGTGCTCGGCCAGCCAGGCGCCGATCGCCAGGAGCCAAGGCGCCCGGTCGTCGTCGTCGAGCGGGTGGCCCGACGCCATCTTGGCGACGCTCGCCTCGCTGTGGAACGTGTCGGCGTCGGCGTAGGGGACGCCGAGGCGGTCGGCGAGCGCCTGGCCGACGGTCGTCTTGCCCGATCCCGACACACCCATGACGACGACCAGTGGTCGTTGGTCATTCGCGTGGTTGCTCATGTGACTCTCCTCGGCAATGAGGTCCCCTGAGGGGCAGGCCAGCGGTGGCCCCGTCCACCATGAGCCAATCATGTGATGAAAGCAAGTTGAAGCTTCTTTTGATGTGATGTAACCGGGTGAACCGGGCCGCTGTGGGGCAAGATAGCCGGGTGAGAACCCAGGTCGACGAGTCGCAGAGCGGCCTACACGAGCGTGTGCTGGCGCAGCTCGGGCCCGCGATCGTGGCCGGCGAGCCGGCCGAGGGCGCGGTGCTGACCATCGACGAGATCGCCGCCGGGCACGGCGTCTCGCGAACGGTCGCCCGCGACGTCGTCAAGGTGCTCGAGTCGCTGCAGCTCGTCTCGACGCGCCGCCGGATCGGCGTCACGGTCCGGCCCCGGGCGCAGTGGAACGTGTTCGACCCGCGCCTGATCCGCTGGCGGCTCGCCGGGCCCGATCGCGCGCTGCAGCTGCGCACGCTGAGCGAGCTGCGGCACGGCGTCGAGCCGATCGCCGCGTCGCTCGCCGCCGCGAACGCGAGCCCCGAGCAGTGCGGCGCGCTGACCGCGGCCGTGATCGGGATGTCCGTGACCGGCCGCCGCGGCGCGCTCGAGGAGTATCTGCAGTACGACATGGCGTTCCACCGCACGCTGCTCGCCGCCTCGGGGAACGACATGTTCGCGGCGCTCGCGGGCGTCGTCGGGGAGGTCCTGGCGGGCCGGACGCATCACGACCTCATGCCGGCGCACCCCGAGCCCGCGGCGATCCGGCTGCACGCCGACATCGCGGAGGCGGTCGCGTCGGGGGACGCGGCGGGGGCGGGCCGGGCGATGAAGGCGATCGTCGACGAGGCCCAGCAGGCGATGGCGGCGGCGTTCCCCACGTTCTGACGCCGCCCCCCGGGCCGTGCGCGGGAACGCGGTTAGTCGCGGGGTTCGGGGTGGGGGTCTCGGCCGCGGAGCTTGTCGATGTCGCGGCGTTCGCGCTTGGTGGGCCGGCCGGCGCCCCGCTCACGCTGGGCGGCGAGCGCGACGTGCTCGCGCGGGGGCGGCGGCGGGGTGTGGTCGACGAAGCACTCGGCGGCGGCGACCGCGCCGACCCGCTTCTCGATGACACGGGCGACCTCGACGATCCGCTCGGGCCCGTCGCCGCGGACCCGCACCTCGTCGCCGACGTGGACGGCGGTCGCGGGCTTGGCCCGGTCGCCGTTGACGCGGATGTGACCGGCGCGGCAGGCGGCCGCCGCCTGCGCGCGGGTTCGGGTCAGCCGGACCACCCAGACCCAGCGGTCGACCCGGGTGGTCGCGGGGGCACCGGCTGTGGTCACGGGACGAGCGTAGGCGTCGGCGCGCGCGGCCGGGTCACCCGCGCGCGGCTCGACCCGATCCGGCACCACGCGGCCGGGTCTCGCGCGGCGCGCGAATCCGTGCGCTCTGCCCAGCCCCCTCACAGCCGACTCCCGGACTGGCGCCGTTGACTCGTCCTACCGGCACCACCGCGGGGCCGGGTCAGCTGGAGGATTCTCATGGACGACAACGACGACCGGATCCCGGTCCCTGAGGTCAACGGCCACGCGCTGGGCCTGCCCACCGACCCGGCGTCCGCCACGGCGACAGCCCCCACCGCCGCGACAGCCCGTACCGCCGGGACCGATCGGCCCGCACGGCGTCGGCGGGTGTTCGCCGCCGGGGCGGCCGGGCTCGCGCTCGCGGTCGGGCTGTTCGCCGGCGGCGTCGCGTGGGCGGGCGGATGGGGGGACGCCGCGAGCACCTCCGCGGCCGCGAGCACCTCCGCGGCCGCGAGCACCGACCAGGACTCGGCCGCGGCCCGCACGGCGGAGCCCGCGCCGAGCGAGGGCTTCGGCCCCGGCTCGGGCACCTCCCCGTACCCGGGCTCCGACACCGACACCCTGCCTTCGCGCCCGACGACGCTCGGCGGGACGAGCACGACGGACGCGACGGCGGCGTCGGCGGCGCAGCAGGTCGGCATCGTGACCATCACGACCGTGCTCGGGTACGACGGCGCGGAGGCCGCCGGGACGGGCATCGTGCTCACCGCGGACGGCGAGATCCTCACGAACAACCACGTCATCGAGGGATCGACCGAGATCCAGGTGACCGTCGAGTCCACCGGCGAGGTCTACGCCGCGACGGTCGTCGGCACGGACGCGACCGCCGACGTCGCGGTGCTCCAGCTCGACGGCGCGAGCGGCCTGGCGACGGCTCCCCTCGACGCCGACGGCGCGACCGTGGGCGAGGCGATCACCGCGATCGGCAACGCCGAGGGCGGCGGCGACCTGCTCGCCGCGGCGGGCACGATCACCGCGCTCGACCAGGCGATCACGACCCAGAGCGAGGCGTCGACCCAGGGCCAGGACCTCATGGGCCTCATCCAGCTCGACGCCGACGTCGTCTCGGGCGACTCGGGCGGCGCGGTGCTCGACGCCGACGGCGAGGTCGTGGGGATGACGACGGCGGCGTCGTCGGGCTCGAGCGACATCACCGGGTTCGCGATCGAGATCGACACCGCGCTCGAGGTCGCGGCGCAGATCACCTCGGGGGTCGAGACCGACACCGTGACGATCGGGTACCCGGCGTTCCTGGGCGTCGGCCTGCAGGCCGCGACGTCGACGACCGGCGGCGCCGTGCTCGCCGGGGTGTACGAGGACACCCCGGCGGCGGGCGCCGGGCTCGTCGCGGGTGACGCGATCACCGCCGTCGACGGCGTCGCGGTCGACTCGGGCGACACCCTCGCCGCGCTGCTCGGCGGCTACGAGCCCGGCGACCAGGTGAGCCTCACGTGGACGGTCGCGGCGACCGGGGCGACCCAGACCGCAACGGTCACCCTGATCGCCGGCCCGGCCGCCTGAGACCGACGCCTGAGCCCCGCTGCGGTCAGGCCCGGTGCGCCAGGTAGTACTCGATCAGCCCCCGGGTCGAGGGGTCCTGCGCGGCCAGCGTCGCGGCGTCGCCGGCGACAGCCGGAGCGATCTCGACGGCCAGCTTCTTGCCGAGCTCGACGCCCCACTGGTCGAAGCTGTCGATGCCCCACACCACGCCCTGCACGAAGGTGATGTGCTCGTACAGCGCGATGAGCTGGCCGAGCACGGCGGGGGTCAGGGCGGGCGCCATGATCGACGTCGTCGGCCGGTTCCCCGCGAACACACGCGCTGGCACGACCGGCTCGGCGACGCCGTCGGCGCGCACCTCGTCCGCCGTCTTGCCGAACGCGAGCGCCTTGGTCTGGGCGAAGAAGTTCGCCAGGAACAGCTCGTGCACGTCGGCCTCGCCGCCGGGGGAGCCCGCGTCGCGCAGCGGGTGCGACGGCGTCGCGACGGCGATGAAGTCGGCCGGGATCAGCCGGGTGCCCTGGTGGATCAGCTGGTAGAACGCGTGCTGGCCGTTCGTGCCCGGCTCGCCCCAGAAGATCTCGCCCGTCTGGGTCGTCACGGGCGTGCCGTCCCAGCGCACGGACTTGCCGTTGGATTCCATCGTGAGCTGCTGCAGGTACGCCGCGAACCGGTGCAGGTGCTGGGCGTACGGGAGCACGGCGTGCGTGTGCGCGCCCAGGAAGTTGACGTTCCAGACGTTGAGCAGGCCCATGAGCACGGGCACGTTCTGCGTGAACGGCGCGGTCCGGAAGTGCTCGTCGACGGTGTGGAACCCGCCCAGGAGCTCGCGGAACGCGTCCGGGCCGATCGCGATGGCGAGCGACGTGCCGATGGCGGACGGCAACGAGTACCGGCCCCCGACCCAGTCCCAGAACCCGAACGCGTTCGCCGGGTCGATGCCGAAGGCCGCGACCTTGTCGAGCGCGGTCGAGACGGCGACGAAGTGCCGGGCGACGGCCTCGGTGCGCGCGGCGTCGGTGTCCGCGATCGCGCCCGCGGCCAGCAGCTCGTCCCACAGCCACGCGCGAGCCAGGCGCGCGTTGGTCAGGGTCTCGAGCGTGCCGAACGTCTTCGAGGCGACGATGAACAGCGTGGTCGCGGGGTCGAGCCCGGCGAGCGTCTCCGCGACGTCGGTCGGGTCGATGTTGGAGACGAACCGCACCTCGAGGCCGGCCTGGACGTACGGCTTGAGCGCCTCGTAGGCCATGACGGGGCCGAGGTCGGAGCCGCCGATTCCGATGTTGACGACGGTCGCGACGCGCTCGCCGGTCACGCCGGTCCACTGCCCGCTGCGGACCTTCGTCGCGAACGCGGCGACCTTGGCGAGCACGGCCTGCACGTCGACATCGACGTCCTGGCCGTCGACGACGAGGGCGGGCGAGGCCGACGGCGGGCGGCGCAGCGCCGTGTGCAGCACCGCGCGGTCCTCGGTCACGTTGATGTGCTCGCCCGCGAACATCGCCCCGAGGCGCTCGGCGAGCCCGACCTCGTCCGCGAGCCGGACCAGCAGCTCGAGCGTCTCGTCGGTGATCAGGTTCTTCGACAGGTCCACGTGCAGGTCGCCGACGACGTGCGTCAGCCGGCTCGCACGGCCCGCGTCGGCGGCGAACCAGGCGCGCAGGTCGGGCTCGAGCGTGGTGCGGTGCGCGCCCAGGGCTGTCCAGGCGGAGGTGGTGGTGGCGTCGATCGGTGTGGTGTTCACGGGTCTCCTTCTCGCGGCGGTGCCAGGGATCACCGTATTGCCCTCGCGGGGGTGCCGCGCTCACCCTCCCGCGCTCACCCTCCGGCGCTCGGGCCGAACGCGACCAGCTGGCCGCCGCGGCCATACAGGCGCCCACCGAGCCCGACCAGCGCGTACAGGCCGTCCGGCACGTCGGCCGCCCACAGGCGCCGGCCGTCGTCGAGCCCGAACGCGGTCAGGACCAGCCCCCGGCCGGCGGCCGGGCCGGTGACCAGGACGGCGTGCCCGTCGCTGGCGAGCGGACTGAAGGCGGCCTGCCCGGCCGGGACGGCCCAGACGAGCTCGCCCGTGCGGCCGTCGATCGACTGCAGCTCGTCGCCCTCGCCGCGGACGACCCGTCCCGCCCGGATCACCGTGCCGCCGCCGCCCGCGCTCGAGATCGCCCAGCGCCGCCGGCCGGAAGCGAGCTCGTAGGCGATCAGCTCGCCGTCCGGGGACTGCACGAGCACGACCTCGGCGAGCGAGCCGTCGTCGGGCACGGCCACGACCGGCGACCCGTCGACGGCGAACGCGCGCCCGGTCGCCAGGTCCACGATCTCGGCGTGGGTGCCGTCGTCGGCGGCCGCCTGCTCGTACAGCAGCCGGCCGGCGCGCAGCACCTCGACCCGGCCCCGGGTCGGCGAGCCCGCGGGCGCGGCCCAGGCGCGCAGCACGTCGCCCGCGGCCGACAGGACCCAGATCGACCCGCCGTCGACGACGACGAGCCCGCCCGCGACCGTCACCGTGGCGTCGCGGCGGCGGAAGGCGTTCAGCGGCAGCGGCTCGGGGCTCGTGAACGTCCACCGCTCGGCGCCGGCGCGCGCGTCCGTGCGCCGGACCCGCACGCGGCCGTCGGCGCCGACGTCACCCAGGACGAGGTCGGCGCCGAGCGTCGCGACCGACGTGCGGGGCTCGACCGGCCCGTCGTGCACGATCTCTTCCGTCGCGGCGTCGACCACGACTACGCGCGTGCGCGGGGGATAGGTCAGCCGCCCGGCGCCGGCCACCTCGGCCACGGCGACCTCGTCGACGACGACGCACGCGACCAGCGCCGTGCCGGGGGAAGGCAGCGCGCAGCGGGTCTGGACGTCGACGGCGCCGGGCGCCCGGGCGGGCGCGCGCCAGAGCTCCCGCCCGGTCCCGGGGTCGAGGGCGACGACGGCGACGCTCCCGTCCGCCCGGCTCTCGACGCCCACGAGGCGACCGGCGACCTCGACCAGGCCCGGCCGGAGCGCGACGTCGGTGCGCCACCGCTCGACGACCGGCCCGGCCAGCGGCGTGAGGATGCCCGGGACAGCGGCGAGCTCCGCCTGCTCGGCGGCCTCGCGGCGGTCGAGCGCCACGGCCGCGGCGGCGAGCGCGAGGGCGACGCCGGCCGCGATCAGCCACCAGCGCCGCGGCGCGGGCCGGCCGGTGCCGGCGTGGTCGGTGGGGTGGGAGGGGTCGCTGGGAGCCGGCGCGCCGACGGCGTCGTCGTCGCCCTCGAGGACGACCTCGACCAGGGGCGGGTCTCGCCTGACGCGTCGCTGCGCGGCCATGGGCCGACCCTACCGAGCGCTCACGCGAGCGCGACTGCGGTCACCCGGCCGCGCGGTTGACGGGCGACCCCGCGACGCTGCGGTGTCGCCCGGTGCCCCGGCGCGGGACACATCGCCACCCTGGGTCATACCCGGCCGACGCGGGCGGTGAATCCGCGCGAGCACCCGCGGGCGCGACGAGGTTCGCCCGTTCGGGCTAGTAGTCCGCCGGCCACCGCGTGACCCGCCGATGCCCCGACCCCGCACGGCCGTGGGCCGAACGGGATCGGGGCGGGTAGCGCCTGCGGCGGTCTAGGCGAGCGCGCCGACCGTGTGCGGGTCACGACGTCGAGCCGTGCGCAGCGCCGTGCCCGCGGTCAGGAGCAGCAGCCCCAGCCCGGCGAGCAGCGCGGCGTTCAGCCCGGAGGACGCGAGGGACGAGGCGGCCGAGGCCATGGACCTCGTGCCCGTCGTCGCGGACGCCGCGGCGCGGGTCGCCGTCGCGGTGCTGGACGTCGCCGCAGGAGCGAGCGTGGCGACCGATCCAGTCCGTGCCCGAGCGCCCGCCGACGACGGGCTCACTCCGGTCGAGACCGTCGAGGTCCCGGCCTGCTGACGGGACTCCGGCGTGGTCGCCGGCTCGACGAGCGCGACGACGGTGGTGCCGCCGTCGAGAAGTCCGCCGGTGCGGGTCTCGCCGAGGCCGAGGTCAACGACGGCGCTCGGGGTCGAGCTGTTGACGGTCACCGTGGTGCTCGTGCCGGTCGGTGCGCCGTTCAGGAGTCGCGCGGAGGCCATCGCCGCAGCCGGCTCGGCTGAGGGGGTCACGACGGTCGGTGCGGCGCCGACCTGCACGAACAGGTCAGCCGACTGCTCCGGCGTCGTCGTGCCGGTTGCCGTCCCGATGGTGACGGTTGCCGTCGTGCCCGCGTCTGTCGGGACCGGGGTGGTCGCGAGCGAGATGTCCGCGGCCGCGTCGGTGGTCGCGGCCGCGTTCACCGCGACGACCGCGGTCACAGGCTCGGCGGCCACATCGGCTGCCGCGACCTGGACGTCGACCACGGCCGCCACGGGTTCCGCGGCTGCGGCGGTCGGCGGGAGCTGGATGTCGACCGTCGCGTCGGCTTCTGGCCCGGTGGCGGTATCGGTGCCCCCATCGATCGTCACGACCGCCGCCACCGGCGGGGTGCCGGTCGCGTCGACGGTCGCGGTCACGGGTGCGCCGAGGTCGGACTCGACGACGACGAGCTCGTCCGCGGCCTGTGCCGCGCCGGTTCCGGCGACGAGCAGCCCGCCGGCGAGCAGCGCCGTGCGCAGCGCTCGTTTGAGGAATACGTTCATGGTCGTTCTCCTGCCAATGAGTGAGGGTGCGCCCAGACGGGCGCGTGGACCGGTGCCGACGTCGCCGTCGGCAGGGTCCGCTCAGGCAGGGGTGAGGGGGATCTCGCGGGCTCGACTGCGCAGGTCGCGGTCGTCGGAACCCGTCGGGGTCTCGGGAGAAGGGGCGAGGGGGGCGCGTGCGGCAGCGCAGACGCCCACGTCGGTCGCGCTCGAACCGCGCGCGCCGGTGGCGGAGGCTGCGGCGCTGGCAGCAGCCGGCGCGCCCGGGCCGGAGGGCCGGGGTGTCGTTCCGGCGGGCTTCTCGACGATCCCGTCGGCGGTCGGTGCGGTGCGCGCGACCGGCGTGGCGCGGTCGACGACTGACGGCACGGGCGCGAAGGCGAGCTCGTACGGCGACCCGTACCGCGACTGGTACGGCGACGGCGACGGCGACGCGGCGAGCGGCACCGAGGTTGCCGTGAGCGCGGTGGCGAGGCCCGCGAGCTCCGGGCTCACCGGTACGACGGCGACCGCGTCGACAGCGGCGAGGGTGACAGCGGTGACGACCGGAGCTGCGACGACGGCTGTGACGGCATCGGCCGCGGCGACAACGTGCGCGACCACCGGGACCGGGACCGCGACCACCGGGACCGCGACGACGTCGGTCGCGGCTGAGGCTGCGTCGGTGGCGGGCACGGCGACCGCCGCGGTGGCGGGCGGGGCGACGGGCACGACCGCGGCCGGCGGCGCCGGCAGCTCGGGAAGGTTCGGGAGGTCGACCGACGCGGAGGCGTGAGCCGCGAGCGCGAGGGCCGCGGCGCCGAGCACGACCGCGCCGCCCGCGGCGAGGATCGTGCGGCGGGTCCAGGCAGACAAGCTGGAGCGCGCGCATGCCGCGCTGCTCGCTGCCTGCTGGCTCATGACTCTCCCTGGTGCCCGACCGGGCTCGTGGGTGTGACTCGTGGGTGTGATAGGAATCACACCCACCCTAGGCACACAATCTTCGCGACGCCCGGCCAGATCCGACATTTGCTGCCGCTGCACCCGCTTTTCTCTCGCGAAGACCATTTCTGACCTGCGAAAGAGCAGCCGGCGAATGCGACAATCTCGGTCGAGTTCGCTTATCCGAAATGACGTATTCGACCGATTCTGGCGAGCTCGCCATCGGTCGATCGGGCCGAGTTCCGGCGGCTGGGAGAGACTGGTCGGGTGACGACACCTGCGGACGTGACGACTCCTGCGGACGCGGCGACTTCGGCAGGCTCCGGCGCCGGACGGGCTCTCGTGTGGTTGCGCCGGGACCTGCGCGTGGACGACAACGCCGCGCTGCACCGCGCGCTCGTCGCCGCGCGCGAGGTCTGGTGCGTCTTCCTGTTCGACCGGGACATCCTCGACGACCTGCCGGCGGCCGACCGCCGCGTCGAGTTCATCCACGAGAGCGTCGCCGAGCTCGACCGCGACCTCGCGGCGCTCGCGGCGGAGCACGGCCGCGCCGGGGTCCGGCTGATCGTCGGGCACGGGCGGCCGGTCGCGGCGATCCCGGAGCTGGCGGCGGCGCTCGGGGTCGAGGCGGTCTTCGCCAATCACGACGACGACCCCGCGGCGCTCGCGCGCGACGCCGCGGTCGCCGCGGCGCTCGGCGGGACGCGACTGCTCACGTCCAAGGATCACGTGGTGTTCGAGCGCAGCGAGGTGCTCACGGCGACCCGCACGCCGTACAGCGTCTTCACGCCCTACAAGAACGCCTGGCTCAAGAAGCTCGCGCCGGCCGACCTGCGGGCCCACGCGGTCCGGCCGCACGCGGGCGTCCTCGCCCCGCTCCCGGACCGCCTGCCCGCCGCGTTCGCCGCGGGCGTCCCGCCGCTCGAGTCGCTGGGCTTCGAGCGGACAAACCTCGGCGAGCTCGGCATCGCGACCGGAAGCAGCGGCGGCCAGCACCTGCTCGCCGACTTCCTCGACCGCATCGACGACTACGAGGACGCCCGCAACTTCCCGGCCGTCAAGGGTCCGAGCTACCTGTCGGTGCACCTGCGCTTCGGCACGGTCTCGATCCGCGAGCTCGCGCGGGTCTCCTGGGAGCGCACCCTGGCTCCCGGCCCGGCTGGCGCGCGCGGCGCGCAGGTCTGGCTGTCGGAGCTCATCTGGCGCGACTTCTACCACCAGGTCCTGCACCACCACCCGCGGGTGGTCGGCGCGAGCTTCAAGCCGGAGTACGACGCCGTCGCGTGGGAGTCCGGCCCCGTCGCGCGGGAGCTGTTCGCGGCCTGGTGCGAGGGGCGCACGGGCTACCCCCTGGTCGACGCGGCGATGGCGCAGATCAACCAGACCGGGTACATGCACAACCGGCTGCGGATGGTCGTGGCCAGCTTCCTGACCAAGGACCTCGGCATCGACTGGCGCTGGGGCGAGGCCTACTTCGCGCGCCAGCTCAACGACTTCGACCTCGCGGCCAACAACGGGGGCTGGCAGTGGGCGGCCTCGACCGGCTGCGACGCGCAGCCCTACTTCCGGATCTTCAACCCCGTGAGCCAGAGCGAGAAGTTCGACCCGGGCGGCCGGTTCATCCGCCGGTACCTGCCGCAGCTCGCGGCGCTGCCCGACCGCGCGATCCACGCGCCCTGGGACGCGGCCCCGCTCGACCTCGCGCTCGCGGACGTCGAGCTCGGGCGGGACTACCCGCTGCCCGTGGTGCGCCACGACGAGGCGCGGGCCCGCACGCTCGCGCGGTACAGCGTCGTCAAGGCCGCCCGCTGACCCGCTGACCCGCGCGGGCGCGAGTCGACCTCGCGCGCCCAGCGCGTCTCACCTGAGCGCGAGGAGTCCCGGGACGCTCCAGCCGTAGAGCCGGCCCGCGACCGCGACGAGGTCGAGGTTCTCGTCGACCTCGACCCGCCACTGCGGGCGGCCGTCGCTGAGCGAGTAGGCGGCGAGCACGACGCCGACGTCGAAGGCGTGGTGCGTGAGCACGACGACCCGACCGTCGGTGACCGGCGGGCCCTCCGTGACCCGGTCGACCGGCGTCGTCCACAGCAGCTTCCCGGTGCGGCCCTCGATCGCCTGGAGCTGGCCGTCGCCGGCGCGGAGCACGCGGCCGTCGATCGTGAGCAGCTCGTCCGCGAGGCCTGCCGCCGCCCACCGGCGCTGGCCCGACGTCCGGTCGTAGGCCAGGAGCTCGCGACGGTCCGCCGACTGCAGGAACACCAGCTGCGCGAGCGACTCGTCGGTCAGCGACGGGGCGATCGGCGTGCCGACCGCCGTGAACGAATGGCCCGTCAGGACGTCGAGCACCCGGGTGCGCGAGACGTCGTCGGCCGTCAGCGCCGGCTGCGCGAGCAGCGCCCCCGGCAGCGCCTCGACGCGCCGGCCCAGCTCGATGTCGGGGGCCGGCTCCCACGCGTCGAGCAGCTCGCCGTCCGGCGCGAGCACCCACGACGCCGCGCCCCGGCCGATGAACACGAGGTCGCCCACGACCTCGACCGAGACGGAGCGCTGGCGGAAGTCGTCGACGGGGAGCGGCTCGGGGCTCGTGTAGCCCCAGCGCCGGTCCTGGCCGCGGGTGTCGGTGCGCTCGACCCGCAGCCGGCCGGCGGCGTCGACGCGCGCGAGCACGAGGTCCTCGCGCAGGGCCGCGATCGACGTGCTCGGGGCGATCGGGCTGTCGGACACGACCTCGCCGGTCCTCGCATCGGCGACGAGCAGCCGGGCCCGCGTCGGTGCGAACGAGTACCCGGTCGTGCTCTCGGCGGTGATCACGACCTCGTCGACGACGACGCACGCCACGACCGCGGGCCCGGCCGGGAGCGCGCAGCGGACCCGGCCCCGGATCGGCCCGGGCTCGCGGGCGGGGGTGCGCCAGCGCGGCTCGCCCGTCGCGGGGTCGAGCGCGACGACGTCGGCGCTGCCGTCCTGCCGGCTCTCGAGCCCGACGATCCGACCGTCGACCTCCGCCGGGGCGAGCCAGCGCAGGTCCGCGGCGCGCCAGCGGGGCTCCAGCGGGCCGTTGACGGGCGCGAGCACGCCGTCGACCTCCTCGAGCGCGGCGAGCCGGGCGGCCTCGCGGCGATCGACCACGAGCGAGGCGATGACGACGACGACGAGCGTGAGGACGGCGGTCAGGCGCCACCAGCGCCGGGCCGGCCGCAGCGCCGCCCGGCCCGGCGCGTCCGCTGCGTCCCCGGCGGCGCGCGCCGAGTCGCCGGCCGCGTCGGCATCGATCAGGACGACGTCCTGCATCGTGCGACCCGGACCGCTCACGCGACGCGAGGCGCCCATGCCGCGATGTTAGCCCGCGTGCTCGGCCACGAGCTCGCCGACGATCTCGGGCAGCGCGTCCTGGATCGGCCGCCGGTCGACGCGCTCGGCGAGCTCGTCGTACGGCGTCGGCTCGGCGTTGACGATGACGACGCGCGCCCCGGCGTTCGCGGCCATCGCGGTCAGGCTCGCGACCGGCTCGACCGTCAGGGTCGAGCCCACGACGAGGAACACCTCGCACGTGCGCGCCGCGCTCACGGCGGCGTCGAGGGCGGCGCCGGGCAGCGCCTCGCCGAACATGACGACGTCGGTCGCGAGCGGGCCGTCGCAGATCGCGCAGTGCGGGTCGGGGTCGGTGTCGAGCCGCGCGAGGATCTGCGCGGTGGGCTCGGCCGCCCCGCAGTCCAGGCAGCGCGACTGCGGCAGGCTGCCGTGCAGCTCGAGCACGAGCGCGGGGCTCGACCCGGCCAGCTGGTGCAGGCCGTCGAAGTTCTGCGTGCAGACGGCGCGCAGGGCGCCGGCGCGCTCGAGCTGCACGAGGCTGCGGTGGGCCGGCGTCGGCGCGGCCTGCCAGACGGGGCTCTCGCGCCACATCTGCCAGGTGCGCCGGCGGATCGCGCCGTCGGCGACGTAGTAGTGGTGCTCGAGCAGGCGCGAGGCGAGGGGGTCGCGGGTCCAGACGCCGTCCGGCCCGCGGAAGTCGGGGATCCCCGAGCCCGTCGAGATCCCGGCCCCGGTCAGGACGGTGACCCAGGGTGCGCGGGGCGCCGCCGGGTCGAGAGGTTCGGCGGGGGCGAGGGGTTCGACGGGCGCGGCGCCGCCAGCGGGGTTCACGGTTGCGACGGTACGCCCGCCGGGGCGACGGGGCTGCACTACTAGGCGATACCGACTAGTGGGTATAACCTACCGCCATGCGAGCACCCGCGCGGGACCCCCAGCTGCTCAAGGGCGTGCTGCCCATGCTCGTGATCGCGCTGCTGACGGAGCGGGAGTCGTACGGCTACGAGCTCGTGACGCGGCTGGAGGCCGACGGGCTGGCCGACATCGCCGCGGGCACCGTCTACCCCGTGCTCGCCCGGCTCGAGCGGGACGGCCACGTCGCGTCGCGGCTGGTCGCGTCGTCGGCCGGACCCGCCCGCAAGTACTACCTGCCCACCGAGCTCGGCGCCGCCGAGCTCGCGCAGACCGTCGCCGCATGGCGGGCGCTCACCGCGACGGTCGCGGCGACGCTCGGGCGGGCGGTCCCGGCCTCGTTCGGAGCAGCCAGTCCCACCCCGTCCCACCCGGAGGAGCTCGCATGACCACGTCCTCGACCACGCGCCCGCGCCCCGCCGACCGGGCGCGGCGCAGCTGGTACCTCACGCGGTTCTCCCTCGCGATGCAGGACTACCCGGCGCGGGAGTATCGCCAGATCGGGGCGGACCTGCGCGCGGGGATCGACGCCGCGGCGGCCGACGTCGGCATGGCCCGGGCCCTCGCGGACCTCGGCACCCCGGCGCGGCTCGCGGCCGGCTACTACGGCGAGCTGGGCCGGCCCCGCCCGCGGTACTGGGACGGCGCGGTCGTCGCCGGCCTGTTCGGGCTGCTGCTGGCCCTGTGCTTCTTCAGCTACGCGGCCGGAGCGGCGGACACGCTGCTCGCCGGCGGCGGCGGGGTCGTCGAGCTCACCTACCTCGGCGCGCCGATGACCGTGACGGGCACATCCGCGAGCCTCAGCGTCGAGTCCCAGGTCACCTGGCTCGGGGTGCTGGCGTTCGTGGGCTCCGTCGGGCTGGCCTTCGCGCTCGGCGCGCGCTGCTGGCGCCTGTGGGCGAGCCGGTCGGCCGTCGACGACTGACGGCGCGAGTCGCACCGGTCAGCCGACCTCGACGCCGGTCAGCCGACCTCGACCCGCAGCGCGCCGCGGCCCGCGCGCAGCGCGGCAAGGACGGGCTCCAGCTCCACGGCGACCCCGGCCGCGCGGTACGGGTTGGCGAGCGCCGTCGTCTGGAGCTCGATGCCGTCCAGGAAGACCGCGGTCGGCCCGCAGCCGCGGGGCCCGACGGCGTAGGTCAGCTGCAGCGCCCGGCCGTCCAGCGGGACGGTGGCCGTGAGGCCGTCGAGCGACCCGGTCAGCACCGGGTCGAGCTCGAGCAGCGCGCCGCGCCGGCGGACCCCCAGCAAGGACTCGACCACGAGCCGCAGGAACAGGCCGGGGCCGGAGGAGTAGACGCGCCAGCCGCCCTCGAGCGCGACCTCGCCCCGGCCGATCCGGTCGTAGTGCTCGGCCGCGTCGTACCGGTCCGCGAACACGGCGTCGGACGAGGAGAAGTAGGCGGTGGACTGCCGCGGCGCGGCGGCGGGGACACGCTCGGTGAGCCCGATCGGGTCGGCCAGCAGCAGCGCGGGCAGCAGCGCGTCCGCATCCCCGTGCCGGGCCAGCGCCTCGGCGTAGCGCAGGTGCGCGTGCGTGTACATGACCCCGATCTCGCGGCCGAAGAACGTCGCGGCCTCGGCGCGCTGGAACACCTCCAGGGGCCCGCCCTGGTATCGCGCGGGCCGGTCGAACAGGCGCGCGCCGTCGGGGCCGAGCAGGTTCGCCTCGAGCGCCGCGAGGTGGGTGCGCGCCGACTCGGGGCTGAGCAGGTCGCCGGAGATCGCGTGGATCGTCGGCAGCAGGCTGTGGTGCAGCCCCGTGCGGGTGTCACTCGGATGGACCAGGTGCTCGACCGTGCCGTCGGCGCCGAAGAGCCCGTACCCGCACAGCAGCCCGTCGCGCACGAGCGTGGTGTCGAGCGCCGCGGCGCTGCGGTCGGCGATCGCCTCGGCGTCCGCCGCCCAGTCACGGCCCGCCGCCCAGGCGCGGCCGGCCGCCTCGGCGGGCGCGTGCGCGCCGGCGAGCCCGCGCAGCGCGCCCGCGAGCGTCCGCAGCGCGTGCACCTGGAGCGTGACGGTCCAGGTTGAGCAGAGCCGGGCCGCGAGCTGGGTATCGACGGGCTGGAGCGAGTCGTTCCAGTCGCCGTGCCCGTACGCGGGCAGCGGGCTGCCGGGCACGGTGGTCGCCCGGATGTGCGCGAGGGCGCGCCGCAAGTGCTCGAGCACCGGCTCGGCGGCGGTGCGCCCGTCGTCGCCCACGAAGGGAACGGCCTCGGCGAGCAGGCTCGCGTCGCCGGTCATGGCGAGGTACTCGCCGACGGCGAGCAGCGGCCAGTACACGACGTCGCCGTGCGCCCCGGGGGAGGTCGTCGGGGTCGCCCGGTCCCAGAACTCGAACCACTGGGGCCAGTCGCCGCGCGCGTGCTGCGCGCGCAGGATCCGCAGGACGAGGTCGCGCAGCGGCGCCGGCTGCCCGAGCGCGACCAGCAGCCCGACCGGGCCCTGGCATGCGTCGCGCGTGCCCCAGGCGCCGCCCGTGAACTGCTCGAGGCCGCGTGGGGCGAGGTAGTGGATGACGGCGTCGTGGGCGAACGACGGCAGCACCGCGTCGAGCTGCGCGACCTCGGTCGCGAGCGGGCTGCCCGCGGGCGCGCGCAGCCGGATCGATGCGCCGAGACCGGCCCAGAACTCCGGCCAGGGCGCGGGCGGCGGCGTCGCCGCGACGGCCGTCGCTAGGTCCGGCGACCGTGCGAGGTCGAGCGTCAGCGTGAGGTCGAGCCGCAGCCGCGGCCCGGTCGTCAGGGTCAGCCACGGCAGGTCGCGCGACGCGCCGTCCGCGAACAGGGCCTCGTCGCGGCCGACGGCGACCGCCGCCCCGTCGCCATCGTCGTCGCCCGAGTCGCCCGAGTCGCCCCGGTCGCCCCACGCGAGGCGGAACGAGGCGCCCGGCGAGCGCGCGGCGAGCTCGGCCCCGACCGGCACGCCGACCGTGACCCCCGCGCCGTCGACGGCGAGCACCGGGGGTACGGGGTCGGCGCCGTCGTCGCCGCCGAACGCGACGTGCGCGGCCACGAGCACGCGGGCCGGGGGGCCGGCCACGACGCGCAGCCGGACGCGCACCGCGTGGGATTCCGCAGCCACGACCGTCTCGACCTCGAGCAGGCCGCCCGCGTGGCGGTACCACCAGCGGCACGCGTCCGGCGCCTGCGCCCAGGCGCTCGGGACGTCGAGCAGCGTCCACCCGGCGCCCAGGTCCGCGAAGATGCGCAGCCCGTACGCGCGGCGCAGCCCCAGGTACCCGCGCCGGACCGACAGCACGGGGTCGCGGCTCGCGTGCCCCTGCGTGAGCTGCGACGCGAACACGCCCGCGAGCCAGGCGGTCGAGGTCAGGCTGGACTCGTCCGGCACGAGGGCCGTGCCCGTGCGCAGGATGTGCCCGTGCGGGCGCAGCACGCGCCGCTCCTTGGCGGCCGTGACGACGTGGGTCCCATCGGCGGTGAAGTACGCGAGCAGCTCGGCGTCCGCAGTCTCGACGTGGTGGCGGCCCGGGCCGGCGAGCGCCGTCAGGGTCGTGGCGTCGAGCGGGAGCGGCGCGAGGGTCGGCGCGGTGGCGAACAGCGACCCGACGACGGGAGCGCCGCCGGGGCCGGCCGCGCCGCGCTCCGGCGGGCGGGCCTCGGCGAGGGCGAGCACGGCGTCGACGGCGGCGGCGTCGGCCGGGGCCGTGGCGGCGGGATGGTCGGCGCGGTAGTGCCCGAAGAAGCCCGTCGACCGGGACTCGCCCGGCGCGAGCTCGAGCGGGCGGTCCTGGAGCATCGCGAGCGTGTGCTCGTGCTGGAGCCGGCGGCTCGGCAGCCGCTCGGCGAGCAGGCCGAGCGGGACGCCGCCGCCGCCCGGCAGGTCGCGGCCGGTCAGCTGCAGTGCGTCGGTGCCCCACCCGACCGCGCCGCGCAGCGAGCCGAGCACGACCCACGGCGCGCTCACGCCGGGCATGTTCTGCCGGACGGCCAGCGCGGTTCCTCCGCCGACCGCGACGGGGCTGAGGTCGAGGTACTGCGCGGCGTAGTACTCGTTCGTGCGCAGCGCCGCGTACGGGGTGAGCGCGACGTCCTGGGTGTGCACGACGTCGACCGTGACCGCGGCCGCGCCGTCGTTGGTGACTTCGACGTGCCAGAACCAGGCCGCGGCCCGCTCCGCCAGCCGGAACCGCACGCGGTAGGTCAGGTCGCGCCAGCGGCCGACGACGTCGGGCCCCGCCGCCGTCCACGTCACGACCCCGGCGCTCGCGGGCCCGAGCAGCGCCGCCGCCTCGATCCCGTCGCGGCCGTGCGCGCGCAGGTACAGGTTCGCGGGGCCGGACTCGACGTCGTCCGCCGGGTACATCAGGATGCTGCGCCCGCCGGCGTCGAGCCGGCGCAGCTGCGCGGCGGCCGTGAACTGCGCCTCGACCCCGGCGGCGGAGCGGACGCGCCGCTCGGGCGGCTGGTTCCCCGGGTGCGGCTGGCTCGCGCGGCCGGACGTGGACGTCGTCGTCATTGGGTCAGGCCTATCACACGCCCGGCGGCGGGCCGCCTGCCGCGGCGGCGATCGCGGCCGCGGCGGCGGGCTGGGCGCGGCGGGCCAACCACAGGTCCAGGTCGGCCGAGCTCATCGGGGGGGCGATGTGGTACCCCTGCGCGAGGTCGCAGCCCCAGGCCGTGAGGGCGTCCAGGACGAACTGGTCCTCGACGCCCTCAGCGAGCATCGCCATGCCGAGCGCGTGGCTCAGCGCCACGGTGCTGCGCACGATCGCGGCGGCTCGCGCATCGGCGCGCAGCGGCGTGACGAACCGCCGGTCGAGCTTGAGCTCGTCGACGGGCAGGTCGTGCAGGTACGCGAGCGAGCTGTATCCCGTGCCGTAGTCGTCGACGGCGAGCAGGACCCCGAGGGCGCGCAGCGCCGCGAGCACCTGCCCGGTGAGAGCGGCGTCGACCATCAGGACGTGCTCGGTGATCTCGATGACCAGGGCGTCCGGCGGCAGCGCGAACCGGCGCAGGGCGGCCGCGACCTCGTCGGGCAGCGCCGCGTCGTGCAGGTCGGAGGCCGAGAGGTTGACCGCGACGTGCATGTCGTACCCGCGCGCGCGCCAGGTCGCCGCCGCCGCGAGGGACTGCTCGAGCACCTGGTGCGCGATCACCCGCATCAGGCCGGCCTGCTCGGCATGCGGCAGGAAGCTGTCGGGGTAGACCAGCCCGCGGGTGGGGTGCTGCCAGCGCACGAGGGCCTCCGCGCCCGCGATCCGGCCGGTCGCGAGCTCGAGCTTGGGCTGGAAGTGCACGACGAGCTGCCCGGTGCTCAGCCCGACCCGCAGGTCCTCGACCATGCGCTGGCGTTCGAGGGCCCCGCTGGCGTCGCCCGCCTCGTAGATGGTGAAGCCCGAGCCGGCGCGCTTGGCCTTGTACATCGCGAGGTCGGCGCACTGGAGCAGCACGGTCGAGGTCGTGCCGTGCGCCGGGCACAGCGCGATGCCGACGCTCGCCGCGATGTGCATCGGCATGCCGTCGAGGGCGAAGGGTCCGCCGAGCGCGGTCCCCATCGCGTGCGCGACCCGGCTCGCGGCCGCCTTGCCGGCGCCCGGCAGCACGACGCCGAACTCGTCGCCGCCCAGGCGGGCGAGCACGGCGCCCGCGGGCAGGACGCTCGCCAGGCGCGGCCCGACCAGGCGCAGCAGCTGGTCGCCCACGAGGTGGCCGAGGCTGTCGTTGATCTCCTTGAACCGGTCGAGGTCGATGAGCAGCAGCGCGTGGCGCGCCCCGCCCGCCCCGGCGTCGATGCTCGCCGTCAGCAGCTCGAGCAGCGCGCGCCGGTTGGGCAGCTCGGTCAGCTCGTCCGTGCGGGCCTCGCGCCGGGCCTGCGCGAGGCTGCGCAGCTCGCGCAGCGTGAGGGTGGTGCGCGTGAGCGCCAGGAGGATCGCCGCACCGGCGAGGACGACGACGGCGTCGCTCGTGCCGCGACCGTCGGGGCGCTCGATGACCAGCAGCCCGACGGACGTGGTGGCGAACAGCATCGGGACCGCGATCAGGGCCCAGTCGCCGAGCTCTCGGGGCGGGCGCTCGGTGTCGTCCCCCCAGGCCGCGACGGCGCCGAGCGCCGAACCGATGAGCCAGGTGGTCTCGAGCCAGCCGCCGGGTTGGTACGTGCCGGCGGCCGACTGCGCGAGGTAGAGGGTGTCGCCGAGGATCGTCCAGCTCAGCGCGGCGATCAGCAGCCACCAGGTCGGGCCGGCCCGCCAGCCCATCACGCCCAGCGACCCGACCAGCAGGATCGCCAGCAGCAGGTCGGCGGCGGGGTAGGCGAGCGCCGTCGCGACCTGGGCGGTCGTGCCCAGACCAGGGGTGAGCAGCCGGGTGAACACGAACGCGACGGCCAGGGCGCCCAGCCCGCAGGCGGCGACCAGACCGTCCAGCCAGATCGAGGCGTGCCAGCGGACGACCTTCGCCTTCAGCAGCAGCGCGACGCACCCGAAGGCGAGCGGGTAGAACGCGAGCCAGCCGACGTCGGCCCACGACGGCGACGGAGCCGGGGACTGCGCCTGCACGACAGTCGCGTCGTACAGCCCGGCCGCGACGTTCAGCAGCAGCGCCGTCCCGATCAGGGACCACGCCAGGCGCGCGTGCGGGACCCAGCGCACCCGCACGAAGATCAGCGCGGCGCCGACGACGGCGACCGCCGACTGGAGTCCCGGTCCGACCAGCGAGCCGTCGAGGCGGCCGCGCAGGGGCGGGGCGCAGACGGCGAGCCCCGCCGCAACCAAGGCGGCGAGCAGCCAGAGGCCGACGCGCACGCACCGGCGCGGGCCGGTCGGCAGCGCCGGAGACCGGAGCCAGCTGTCCATACCGGACCCATCGTCGGCCCGGCCGCCGAGTTGAGGCGCGGCCCCGGCCCGTGCCTGGGGGCGGGACCGTCACCCGCGCAGATGGGCGCGGGTTCCCCCGTTCGGATCAGCGCGCCGTCACCCGGACGTGGCGCCGGGCGAGCGTCAGCCGACGCGGATGTAGACCGGGTTGGACTGGTACACCTCGTGGAACTTGATCGAGTCGCCGGGGGTCGCGTCGATGAGCATGCCGTCGCCCGCGTACAGCGCGACGTGGCCGGGGGTGACGATGAGGTCGCCCGCCTGGGCGTCGGCCTCCGAGACGACCGTGCCGACGTTGCGCTGGGACGCCGAGGAGTGCGGCAGGGTGATGCCGAGCTGGGCGTACACGTACGAGGTGAACCCGGAGCAGTCGAAGCCGCCGGGGGTGCCGCCGCCCCACAGGTACGGGACCCCGACGTACCGGGACGCGATCTCGATGACGGCGCTCCCGACGGCGCCGGCGGGCACGGCGGCGTCGGCGTCGCTCGCGGACTCCGCGTCGGAGGCGGCGTCGTCGGACGCGGCGGTCGTGACGACCCGCTCGGGCTCGGGCTCCGGCGGCGGGTCGACGACGGCCGTGAGCGCGGGCACGTCGAGCGACCACGCGGTGTCGGCCGGGACCGACACGGTCGCCGAGGTCTCCAGCAGCGCGCGCGCGGAGGCCGTGACGCCGGTCGTGTCCACGCCGGGCAGGCCCGCGGAGCTCGCGTGCGGGCTCGTGGCGAGCGGGGCGGCGGCGGCCGGCGCGGCAAACGCCGAGAGCACGAGCCCGGACGAGGCGAGCGCGACGGCCGAACGGCGGCCCACCAGGGCGATGGCGCCGGTGGCGCCCGCGGTCAGGTCGGTCAGGGAGGTGGTCGGCCGGGCGGCCGAGCGATGGCGGGCGGGCGACGAGCTCTCGGGCATGGGGGACCTCTCCGGTCGCCTGCGGGGTGAGCTGTCGGATTCGGGCGGGAGTTCGCCCGGCCGATCGTCACGATCGGCTTCACCCCAAGGGCACCGTCACCGGTGCCCGGACTACCTGGTTCCCCCGCTCCTGCCAGCGAAAGACGCGCTGACCCGCGGCGGTGACAGGACTCGGCGGTCCGCCCCGGGTGGCCCCGGTGGACCGGGGACAGCCGACCTTAACGCGCCCGCCCGCCGGGCTGCTACCCCAGCGCGACGACCCCGGAACCGGACCAGCCGTACAACGCGCCGCCGATCGGCAGGAGGTACAGGTCCCCGGGCAGGTCAGCCGCCCACAGCCGCCGACCGTCGGCGACGGCGTACGCGACGAGCGCCGCGCCCCCGTCCGGGTCGGGTTCGCTCAGCAGGATCAGCCGGCCGTCGGTGGCGAGCTGGCCGGTCGCGGCGTTGCCGCCGTAGCTGTCCGGCGGGCGCTCCAGCGGCGTGGACCAGACCGTCTCGCCGGTACGCCCGTCGATCGCGGTCAGCGCCTTCGACTCGATCTGGATGAGCCGCCCGTCCAGGGCCACGGGAGTGCTGGTGGAGCCCGATCGCGTGAGGTCGTTCCCGCCCGACCGGGAGCTGGTCCAGGCAGGCTCCCCCGTCGCGAGGTCGTAGGCGCGCAGGGACCGGTCGTTCTCGGTCATGGCCAGGAGCAGGCCGGGCAGCGAGCCGTCGTCGGGGCCGGCCGCCACGGGGTAGCCGTCGATGGTGAAGGTCCGGCCGGTCGTGACCTCGACGATCCGCGTCGCGACGGCGCCCGTGGTGGTGCTCAGGTGCTCGCCGATCAGGGCGCCGCCAGCGAGCGCCTCGGTCCAGTCGGCCTGCGGGGCGGCCGTGGGCTCTGGGGAGCGCAGGACCTCGCCGTCGGGCGAGAGCACCCACGCCAGCTCGCGCCAGGTGCCGACGGCGGGATCGATCTCGGCGGGCGCGCGGACGACCACGAGGCCCTCCGCCGTCGTGGTCCAGCCCTGCGGGTACCCGAAGTCGTCCATGCTGACGGGGTCCGGGGTGCGAAAGGTCCACCGGGGCTGGCCGCCGAGCGGGTCCAAGCGCTCGGCCTGGAGGTGCCCGGCATCGTCGATGTGGGTCAGCACGATGTCGGTGCCGAGCGGGGCGACGCCGGCGGTCGCGTACGTCGGCCGCTCGTCCAGCACGGCGCCGGTCGTCGGGTCGAGGACGGTCAGGTGGGCACGCACCGGGACGAGGCTCTGCCCGTTCTCGATGGTGCCGGTCGGGACCGACTCGTCGACGACGACGCAGACGATCGCGGGCAGGGCGCTCCCGGGAAGGTCGCCGAGGTCGCCGAGGTCGCCGGGCTCGGACGGAAAGGAGCAGCCGGGCCACGAGTCGTCGACGCCGGCGGCCCGGATCTCGGTGCGCCACCGCTCGGCGCCGGTGCGCGGGTCGAGCGCGACGACCTCGGCGGCTCCGCCCTCGCCGAAGCTCGCGCCGAGCAACGTGCCGTCGAACGCTGACATGCCGCCGAAGGTCGAGCCGTCCGCCCGCCACCGCACCGTCATCGGGCCGTTGATCGGGGTGAGGAACCCCGGGAGGTCCGCGAGCCGCGCGAGGCGCGCGTTCTCCCGCGCGGTCGTCACGGCCGAGCTGGCCACCACGGCGGCCACCACGAGGCCGACGGCCGCGAGCGCCCGCCGGCGCCGGCGCGGGTCACGGGCCCGTCGGGGGACGGGCGGCACGCCGTCGGCACCGCGGGCTGGCGCAGGCGCGCCCAGCTCCGCCGCGTCGACCTCGACGAGCTCGACGTCCTGCAACTCACCCCGCCGATCCCCCACTCCACGACCCTAATGGGGGATGGGGGATGGGGGATGGGAGATGGGAGAGAGGGGAGAGGGGAGAGAGGGAGCGGCGGTTCCTAGGGGGACGGGTATTCGTTGCTGCCCGGCTGGCCCGACGTCACCTCGACCGGCCCCGCGCCGTCGACGCCGATCCGAAACACCCCGAACGTGGTGCCCCCCGGGGGGATCCGGTGCACGAAGACGGTGCGGGAGTCCGCCGAAAACGCCGGCCGGCTTGTCACGCCCGCGTCGCCGAACAGCCGGACCGGGTCGGCGCCGTCGGCGGCCGCGATCCGGACGTCCCACACGCCCACGCCGGGGCCGCCGAAGGCCGTGAGCCACGCCAGCCGGGCGCCGTCCGGCGACCAGTACGGGTCGTGGTCGCGCAGGTCGTCGGTCGTCACCCGGATCGCCTCGCCGCCTTCGGTCGGGATGCGGAAGATCTCGTAGTCCCGCTCGGTGCAGATCGCGCTCGGGCAGCCGACGAACACGATCTCGGCGCCGTCCGGCGCGAAGGACGGGTCGAGGTTCGTGCCGCCACGATCCGTGACCGCGCGGGGATGCTGCCCGAGGGCGTCGGTCACGTGGATCTGCGGGCTGAGGCGGCTGCCCCCGAACAGCACGAGCGAGCCGCCGTCGGGCGACCACTCGGCGTGGCCCTGGAACACCCAGCCGTCGAGGCCCGCGGGGCGCAGCTCGACGAGCCCGGTGCCGTCGGCCGCGATCGCCCAGATGCTCACGGCGGCCGGGTCCAGGTCGTGCTTGCCCGCCGGCGCCCGGTGGACCAGGATCGTGCGCCGGTCCGGGGACAGGCGCGGCGACCAGGAGTCGTAGGCGTCGTCCTCGGTGAGCTGGACGGGCGACGAGCCGTCCGTGCCGACGGCGAAGATCTCGAAGGTGCCGGTCCGGTCGGAGTCGAAGGCGAGCCGGTCGGCGGGCAGCGGCGCCGAGACCGGCAGCGCGGCCGGCGCCGCCCACCCGGCGGGCACCTCGGCGGGATCCCCGCCGAGCCGGGACAGCACCAGGGCGATCACCCCGAGCGCCACGATCGCCGCGGTGGCGACGACCGTGACCGTGACCAGCGCGATGCGGGGACCCCGGCGCACCCCCCTCACCCCGCGAGGCGGGTTCGGGGGCTGTGGGCGCCGCGGGGGGTCGTGGCGCCGCGGGCGGCGACCGCGGTCAGGGCCCCGTACAGCGCCGCGCCCGTCGCGGCGGGGCCGTAGTGCGCGACGCGGGCCCGGCCGGCGCGCACGAGGCGCTCGCGCAGGTCGCCGTCGGCCACGAGCCGCCGCATTCCCGCCACGATCGCGCCGTCGTCGCGCGGGTCCACCAGCAGCGCGCCGTCGCCGCACACCTCGGGGATGGCCGTCGCCGTCGAGGCGAGGACCGGCGTGTCGCGCGCCATCGCCTCGAGCGGCGGCAGGCCGAAGCCCTCGAACGTCGACAGGTAGACCAGCCCGACGGCGTCGCGCAGGAGCGCCTCGCGCTCGGCGTCGCTGACCCGGTCGAGGAAGAGCACGGCCCCGGCCGGGGCGCCGGCCGCGGCGCTCGCCTCGGCGCTGGAGCCGAACCACGCCCGGCCCGCGACCACGAGCTGCAGGCTTTCGAGCGCGGCGTCGGGCTCGCGCTGCAGCCGGCGGAACGCGGCGATCGCGCGGGGGACGTTCTTGCGCGGGTGCAGGTTGCCCAGGTACAGCAGGTAGGGCTCGCGGACCCCGCGCCGGCGCAGGTCGGCCCGCACCGGCGGGTCGACCGGGCTCGGCTCGTCGACGGACAGCGGCACGACGGTCACGGCGGCCGGCGGGAGCCCGTACGTGGCGATGAGGTCCTGGCGGCAGAACTCGCTGATCGTGAGCACCGCGGCCGCCGTCGTGACCTGCCGCCCGATCAGCAGGCGGAGCCGAGCGCGGGTCGCGGCCGGGTAGGCGTCCGGGACGTGCCGGAACGACAGGTCGGTCACCAGCAGCGCGACCGGGGCCGGCGAGCGCACGGGCGCGTGGGTGGTCGCGACGACGACGTCCGGGCGCAGCCCGCGGTCAGCGAGCCGGAACAGCCACCACGGCATGGTGAGGGTGAAGTGCACCGCACCGGGCCGGCGCGTCACCCGCTCGACCGCGAACGCGGGGTCGACGAGCGCCTCGCGCGGTAGCTCGGCGCCGTGGGCGGCGAGCACGAGCACCTGGTCCCCGGCGCGGACGGCCCGCGCGAGCCCGCGCAACAGCCCGCGCGCGAGCGTCTCGTCGCCGCCGAGGCCCGACCCGATCGACGTCGCGTCGATGGCGATGATCACGACGCCGGCTCGCTGGCGTCGAGGTCGGGGACGACGAGCTCGCTGGCGTCGAGGTCCGGGGCGAGGTCGGGGGCGAGGTCGGTCCGGGGCCGGATGCGCAGCTCGGTGCTCGCCCGGCTCACGAGCACGAGCATCCCGGCCTCGATGTCCTGCCCGACGACCGCGGACGCGCCGATGACCGCGCGGTCGCCGATCCGGACCGGCCCGAACACCGCCGACCTGTCCAGCAGCCAGACGTCGTCGCCGATCACGGGGTGACCGACGCGCCCCGCGTGCCCGCTCCCGCCGACCCCGACCCCCCGCATGATGCGGCACCGGGCCCCGATCACGACGTCGCTCGCCAGGGCGACCCCCACGGGGTGCGGGAGGACCAGGCCCGCGCCGACGACGGCGCCCGCCGGCAGGTCCGCGCCGAACAGGACGAGGTTCGCGACGTACGTGAGCCGGGACAGCGGACGCAGCCCGCGCTCGTGCAGCGCGTTGCCGACGCGCCACAGCAGGACGGCCCAGAAGCCGGGGAGAGTGAGCACGTCGGCGGCGGCGGCCCAGCCGCGCGCCGTCGAGCCCTTGACGGCGCCGAGCTCCGCGGCGTCGGCGCGCAGCGCGTCCCACAGCGGCGGGTTGGCCGGCCGCGCGGTCATCGGAACGCCCGGGCCCAGCGCCCCATCCAGTCGCCCAGCTCGCGGTAGACGGCCCGGTAGTGCGCGGGCACGGCGGCCTTGCCGACGAGGCGGGTGTACTCCTCGACGAAGTGGTCGAACATCTGGGCGTACGAGCCGTCGTCGACCCGGGCCACCGCCTCGTCGACGAGATCGTAGAACGGCATCGACATCAGGTGCATCCACTGCTCGAGCACGACGACGCGCTCGAGCCGGGTCTGCTTCGTGTGCCCGACGACCGGGCCGCCGTACGCCAGCAGGTCGCCGCCGCGGTCGAGCAGCCGCTTCGTGATGTAGCCGCCCCAGATGTCGTCGTGGCGGCTGAGCTGCCAGCCGTTGACCCACACGTCGGGGAGGAAGTAGTACGCGGGCGTCAGGTCCCGGACGAAGCTCGTGTTCATGCCGCAGACCGGGATGTTCCCGAGGGCGATCCGCGCGGGGCCCGGCGGCACCCCGGGGTCGCCAGGCTCGCCGCCGTACAGCTTGTCGATGCCGTTGAGGTCCAGGATGCCGTCCCACACGCCCAGGTTGAGCAGCACGTCGCCCGACACGGGCACCTCGCTGGTGCGGGCGAGCTCGGGGCTGCGCCACTCGTACGGCAGGCCGCGCGCGTAGACGGCGTCGCCGTTGCCGAACGCGTTGGTGATCGGGTTGACCCACCCGTTGTCCGCGACCGGCCGGACCCCGGGCGCGCCGGTGACCGGGCCGAGCGCGCCGAGGTGGGTCTCGAGCCAGCCCGGCCGGGTCTGGCAGTCGTAGTCCAGCGCGATGATGACGTCGAACCCCTCCTTCCAGGCGATGTAGTGGCCGATGTTGCGGCTCGCCGCGCTCTTGTGCGGCATCGCGGCGTAATGCCGGCCCGCGTACGCCTCCTGGGCGGCGTAGTCGACGTAGTACACGTTCTCGCGCGGCGGCGGCGCGAGGTGCCCGTCGCTGTCGTCGCTGACGATGATCGGGATGTCCGGCGCGATGGCGTCGAAGAGCTCCCACGGCGGGTCGTTCGGCATGGGCACGACGACGCAGACGGTGCGGGCGTCGGCGCCGCGCGGCACCTGGTCCGCGGGCGACGGGACGGTCACGGTGGTCATGGCTGGTCCTCCGGGGTGAGCCGATCGGGGGTGAGGTTGTCGCGGGGATGGACGACGCCGCGGTGATCTAGGCGGGGATGCGGTCGCTCGCGCGCAGGGCGGGGAACTCGGTCAGCAGGTACTCCCCGACCGCGACCCGCCACGGGCGCATCGTGTTCATGCCCTGGAGGTCGAGCACCATGTTGCGCATGATCTCGGAGCGGGGCCGGACGGAGGGGAACTCCGCCGCGAAGAACTCGCTGGTGACGGGCACGAGCTCGATGTCGGTGCGGCCGAGCACCTCGAGGATGCGGGCGGTGACGTCGTACCGGGTGCCCGCGCCGCCGCAGGCCATGTGGTAGAGCCCGAAGACGCCCGACTCGAACAGCCCGAGGAGGCAGCGCGAGAAGTCCGGCGCGTAGGTGGGCGTCCCGAACTTGTCGGTGACGGCGTGCACGGTCCGCGCGCCGTCCCGGATCTGGTCGACGATCCGGGAGACGAACTTGTGGTCCTTCGCCGCGCCGCCGCCGACCATCCAGCCGGCCCGGATGATGAAGTGCTGCTCGACGGTCCGGGCGACGATGAGCTCGCCCTCGTACTTCGAGGCGCCGTAGGTGTTGAGCGGGTTCGGCGTGTCAAACTCCGTGTACGCCGTCTCCTTCTCCCCGTCGAAGATGCCGGCGGTGCTGATGTAGGTCATCGGGATGCCGGCCGAGCGCGCCTGCAGCGCGACGTACTTGGTCCCGATCACGTTGGTCAGGTAGGCGTGGTCGGGGTCGGCGTCGCTGGCCTCGAGCGAGGTCTCGGCGGCGAGGTGCAGGACGGCGTCGGGCTCGACCGCGGCGAACACGTGCCGGACCTCCTGCCGGTCGCGCACGTCGAGGTGCGTGATGCCCGGCTGGCCCGGCCCCCACGGCTCGGGGCTCTCCAATGCGATGTCGGTCGCGACCACGTCGTGGCCGACGGCGGCGAGCGTGGGGACGAGGGCGCTGCCGAGCATGCCGGCAGCGCCGGTGACGAGGATTCTCATGCTTCGTCTCCGTTCAGGGAATCGGCGTTCAGGGGTTCGGCGATCCGTGGGTCGGCGAGGGTGATGACTGCCAGGCGGCAGACGTGGCGGGCCGCCGGCAGGCGGCGGAGCAGGGCGCGGTCGACGGACTCGAGCCGGTGCCACGCGCCGTCGGAGAGCTCGACGAAGTTCTGCAGGCGGCACAGGACCTGGTACGGGGTCCACTCGACCCGCCCGAACCAGCGCCGCATCACGTCGAGGTCGTGCCCGTCGAGCGAGCGCTCGTCCGGGCTGTGGGTGTGCAGGGGGAAGCGTCGGGTGACGAGCCGCGAGTTGCGTGCGCGGCGGGTCCACTCGGGCAGGAAGAGCACCGGCTCGCAGAACACCGCGACGCCGCCGGGGGCCAGGAGCTCCCCGATCGAGCGGAGCGCGAGTGCGCGGTCGAAGTGGTGCACGACGTTGTTGCCGATGATCGCGTCGAACTCCTCGACGGCCAGGCCGGCCGCCCGCGGGTCGAAGCCCTCGATCGGTGCCCGGACGAAGCGCACGCGGTCGGCGACGCCGTTGAGCGCGGCCCGGCGCCGCGCGACGTCGAGGATGCCGGGCGAGACGTCGATCCCGACCACCTCGGCACCCTGCTGCGCGAGCCAGACGGCGAGCGAGCCGCCGCCGGCGCCGACCTCGAGTACCCGGCGCCCGTCGAGCGGCCCGAGGCGGGCGACGGCGTCGGTCAGGAAGTCGACGTGCTCGCGGTTCGCGAACGGGATGCGGCGCGGATCGACCACGTAGTCGGCGTCGGACCAGGCGGCGAGCAGCTCCGCGGCCATGTGGTCGTACGTCTGCGCCTCGTGGGCGTGGCGCTGGGCGAGGGTCAGGGGGCCGCCGCCGGCGTGGTCGTGGTGGTGGTGCGCGTCGGGTGCGGGCGGCAGGGCGTCGGGGTCAGGCATCGATCCGCTCCAGGGCCAGGCGTAGGTGGGTGGCGTGGGCCGCGGCCTGCGACCGCGAACCGGGCCGGCCGCCGAGCGCGGCGACGCCGTGCAGGACGGCCCGCGCGGTGAAGCCGGCGAGCTCGGTGGCGCGCAGGGCCAGCCCGGCCGCCCGGCCGTGCCGGCGGACGTACCACCGGTTGAGCGCGCGCAGCGCCTCGGGGGAGGCCCTGCCGGTCGCCCGCCGCGAGGACGAGCCCATGAAGTGCGTCGCCGTGACGTCGGCGGCGTACCAGACGTGCCAGCCGGCCGCCCCGGCGCGCGCGCACAGGTCGACGTCGTCCATGTAGACGAAGATCCGCTCGTCCAGCAGGCCGATCTCGTCGAGCGCCGCGCGCCGGACGGCCATGACGGCGCTCGAGACCCAGGCCGGCCGGAACGGCTGGCGCGTGTCGGCGCCGAGGTACAGCCCGCGCCGGCGGAGCGCGCGCGGGCCGACCCGGTCGAGCCCGAACAGGTACACGGCCATCGAGCCCGCCGCCGGGAGCCGCCCCGCGGTCCAGCGCTGGAACGCGCCGTCGCCGTAGACCAGCCGCGGGCCGACGACGGCGGCCCGGTCGTCCTCCTCGAAGTACCGCAGCAGCGCGTCGATGCCCCCCACGGGCAGCCGGGCATCGGTGTTGACCAGCAGGAGGTACGGCGACCGCGTCGCCCGGATGGCGCGGTTGTTCGCGCGGCAGAAGCCCACGTTCTCCGGGTTGGCGAGCACGCGCACGTGCGGCCACGCGGCGGCGAGGTGCTCGAGCGAGCCGTCGGTCGACCCGTTGTCGACGACGACGACGTCGTTGGCCACCCCCGGCGGCGTGGCCGCCAGGATGCTGGCCAGGCACTCGTCGAGGAGGCCCACGGTGTTCCAGTTGACGACGACGGTCGTCACGTCGGGGTCGCTCATCGGCCTCACCTCCAGTCCACGTCGATGACGGAGTGCAGCGGGTCGGGCTGCACGGCTCGGGCGGTCGAGCCGGCCACGAGCGGGGCCGCGTACAGCCCGAGCACGGCGCCGGCGGCGGCGAGGAACACGACGTGGTCGCCGCCAGGCGCGACCACGGGGCGGCGGGGCCAGGCCGGGCCGGCGCCGACGAGCGCGGCCGGTCCCGTCGTGAGGTCCGCGCCGAGGGCCGCCCAGGCGACCGCCGGCCCGGAGGGCTGCTCGCTGACGTACACGAGCGACCGGCCGTCGGGCGACCAGGCGGGCGCGCTCGTCGGCTGCTCGTCCGCCGTCATCGCCGCGACCTGTGTCCCGGTCGCGGCGTCGAGGACGTACACCCCGCGCAGGTCGCCCTGCGTCCAGGAGAACGCGACCCGGTCGCCCGCGGGGGAGACGGCGGCCTCGGCGTCGTCCGTCGGCATCGCACCGGCGCTGCCGTTGGTGAGGTTGAGGACCTCGCCCGTCGCGAGGTCGATGCGGAGCAGGAACGACTCGCCCGTCGTGGTGGACGTGTTCGTCACGATGACGGCCGTCCCGTCCGGCGTCAGCACCGGCTGGGTGTTCGCGCGCGCGTCGCCGTCGGCGAGCCCGTCGCGCCAGTCCTCGGTCCAGGGGTCGGTGAGCTGGCGGACGTTCCCGTCCGCGTCGCGCAGGAACACCTGGCGCGCGGCGAGGCCGGGGTCGAGCTCGGCGACGCTCGCCTGCCGCAGCGCGGCCGACATCGCGTCGAGGTCGGTGAGGGTCACGTGGGCGCGGCGGGACTGCCCCGCGGGTGCGGCCGGATGCGGCTCGGCGGCCGCGACGAGCGGGACCTCGGCGGTGAACACGATCGTGCGCCGGTCCGGGGCCCAGCGTGCCTCGAGCGGCTCGAGCCCAGCCGGC
Source organism: Pengzhenrongella sicca (assembly GCF_017569225.1). GTDB lineage: Bacteria > Actinomycetota > Actinomycetes > Actinomycetales > Cellulomonadaceae > Pengzhenrongella > Pengzhenrongella sicca. The sequence goes on along the minus strand of NZ_CP071868.1, from coordinate 4,088,891 downwards.
AGCGGGATCTCCTGCCGGTGCATCAGGTCGGCCGACGCGCGCAGCAGCGTCCGCGTGCCGGCCGCATCCGCCGCGACGAGCAGCAGGTCCGCCGCGGGGGTCGCGGTCCGCACGTGCTCGGTCGACGTCGAGGCGCCGGCGGCCTGCGGCCAGTCGTACCAGTCGATCGCGAGCTCGGCGCTCGAGATGATCGCGCGGGGATCGGAGCCGTCGAGGTCGATGGCGCAGATGCAGGTGTGCTCCCCGTCGGTCGCGCCGTTGAAGGTGACGGCGGTGCCGTCCGGGGTGAAGCGCGGGACGAAGCCCGACATCTCCTCGACCCCGCACGGGTCGGCGGCGAGCCGCGTCGTGCAGTCGGCCCCGCCGGTCAGGACGGTCTCGGCGCCGCCCGACCGGGGCCGCACGACCACCCGCCAGTCGCCCGGGTGCACCGCCGAGACGTCGCCGAAGTCGAGCGACGGGGCGCCGGCACCGCGGTACGAGGCGATGACCACCTGCGTGCCGTCGGGCGACGCGGTGGGGTCGGTGTTGAACCACGCGTCCGAGGTGAGCCGGCGCCGGTCGGTCCCGTCGGTCGCCATCTCGGCGACCGCCGAACCCTCCGTGCCGGCGTGCCAGACGAACAGGATGCCGTCGGCCGCGCCTGCCTCGCCCGCCGCGGCCGGGGCGAGGCTCGGGTCGGAGTCGAAGCCGCCGTACGCGACGGTCTGCGCCGTGAGGTTGGTGCTCTCGCCCGTCTCGAGGTCGAGGCGGAACAGGGCGACCTCGGGGAACCAGGGCGCCGTCGCGGTGAACACGGCCCACCGCCCGGACGGGTCGATCGCCGGCTGGGCGACCCGGAAGTCGAACTCCTGCAGGACCTGCGCGTTGGAGCCGTCCGGCTCCATCAGGGCGATCGCCTCCGGGGAGCCCGCGGCGCCCGAGCGGACGGTGTAGACGATGCGCGTGTTGCCGAACGCCCACCGGGGCCAGCTGTAGAACCGGCCGTCGGCGGGCGTGATCCGGCGCACGTCGCTGCCGTCCGCTGCGGCGGTGTAGATCCCCTGGATCCCGGTCGAGCGCTCGATGGCGCTGAAGAGCAGCCCGGTGGCCGCGCCCGCCGTCGTCGTCGCTGCTGGTGTCGTCGTCGTCGTCGCGGCCGAGGGCGTCGCGTCTGCCGGGGTCGGGGCGCCCCAGGGCGTCAGCGCGAGCCCGGCAGCCGCGACCAGCGCCGCCGCGCGCTGGCGCGACCGGCGCCCTGACGGCGACCCGCGGTCGGCCCCGGCGTCGGGCGTCGCTCCGGACGCCGGGCGCTCGCGGACGGGCCGGTGCAGCGCGGGCCAAGGCCGGCCCGACATCCGGGTGCCCGCGACGGCGAGCCCGGCGAGCAGCCAGTACAGCGCGAGCGGGATGTCCTGGCGCAGCGAGAAGCCGAGCAGCTCCTCGACCATGAGGAAGCCCATCGCCGCGGCGACGCCGGTGCCCAGGCACCCGAGCAGCAGGTCCCGGCTGCGCGCGAGCCGGATCGCGACGTCGTACAGCCCGACGCCCACGACGAGCAGCCCGAGGAAGCCGACGAGCCCGGTCTCGGCGAGCACGAGCAGGTAGAGGTTGTGCACGGGGTGGCCGAAGAAGATGACGGGGCGGGCCTCGTACGCGGGGAGCACGACCTCGAAGTTGTTCAGCCCGACCCCGAGCACGGGGTGGTCCTCGATGATCCGCACCGCGATGTCGTTGAGCTCGAGCCGCGACTCGACCTCGGTGAAGAAGTGCCCTGACTGAAAGCTCCGCCCGAACCGGTCGATGAGTTGCGGGAGGAAGACGAGCGAGAGCGCGGCGAGCCCCAGCGCGATCCGCCCGAGGGTCCGCCAGTGCAGCTGGCCACGCGCCAGACCCGCGCCGACGACGACGGCGCCCGCCAGGGCGGCGGCCACGACCGCCGCGCGGGTGTCCGAGATCCACATGCACCCGAGGCACGCGAGCACGACGCCGATCGCGGTCAGCTTCGTCAGCGACCGCGGGAGCCCGACCGCGAAGGCGAGCGCCACCATCGCGATCGCCCCGAGCGACGCGGCGAGGAAGACCGGGTGGATGATCGTCCCGAACGGGCGCCCGAGCACGCCGTCGTCGGTCACGCGGTCGCCGAGCTCCGTCGGCACCCCGAGGAACGAGAGCCCGAGCACGCCACCCGTGCGCCACTGCAGGATGACCACCACGAGCTCGACGGCGACGAACACGACGAGGCCGCCGAGGATCGCCCAGAGGTGCCGGCGGGTTCGGACCCGGACCGCGACGTAGACGTAGAGCAGGTACATCCAGGCCATCCGCACGAGCTCGGCGACCGCGAGCAGCGGGGTGGGTGCCGTGAGCAGGCTCGGCAGGTACAGGAGCGCCCCGACGAGGGGGAACCACAGGATCGGCTCGCGCAGCGCCGCCGTGACGTCCGCGCGGAACGTGCCCTCGCGGATCCAGAGCCCGTACAGGAGCACGAGCAGCAGGTCGAACGTCGTGACGTACACCGAGATCGCGCCGGACGACAGCTCGAGGTCCTGCGGGCCGATCGACTTGTGCAGCACGAACGTCAGCGAGCAGACGGTCGCGAAGGTGAAGAACACCGACCGGTCGCGCACGAAGGTGAGCAGCGCCGTCGCGACCACCAGACCCAGGCCGGCGATGAGTCCCTTCAGGCCCAGCGTCGCCGCGCCCCACGCGACGCCCGCGCCGGCCGCGCCGACCACGAGCACGCCGACCGGGCCGACCGGCCCGCCCGCCGCCGCGCCCGCCGCGCCTGCCGCGGTCGGGCCCGCCCCGGTCGCGGTCGCCGCTGTCGCCGCGGTCGCCCCGCTCGGGCCGGGCCGGGAGGCGGCGCGGGGCTCCGCCGGCCCGGCGAACAGGTCGACCAGGAGCGGCCAGCACATCGCGACCGCGACGGCGAGCAGGAGCAGGGCGGGCAGGGCGAGCGCCGCGTACCCGCCCTGGGTCGCCGCGGCCCACGCCACGGCGGCGGCCGCGGCGCCCGCGGCGAGGACCGCACCCGCCCCGGGCGCGCGGCCGGGGCTCGCGGCGAGGGTCGGGGCCAGGCGCCGGAACCCCGCCGCGAGCGGCGCGAGCAGCTCGGCCCGCAGGGCGTAGCCGAGCAGCCCCACCGCGATGGCCCCGCCGATCGCGTACACCGCCGCGACGCCGAGCGGCGCGAGCGCCATCGCGGCGACGGCGACGACCAGCGCCCAGCCGAGTGCCCGGGCGAGCGCCCCGGCCGGCCGGCCGGCGGTCGGGACCCCGGTCCGGGCGACGGGGCCGGTCATGGCTCACCCGCCGGCGACCAGGTCGGGGTGGGCGTGGGGGTGCGGGCCGGCGCGCTCCGGTACCCGCGCCGCGTGTAGTGCAGGAGCACCTTCCAGTACGTCCACTCCGCGAGCCGGCTGCGCCGGTCGAGCGCCGCGAGCCGGCGCTGGACCACGGGCACCGTGACGGAGTTGAACAGCGCGACGCGCGCCGCGGTCCGGACCCGCGTCGTCGGCGGCGCGGACCGGGTGGGCACGCCGTACCGGGCCAGCAGGTCGGGCTCCGGGATGAGCACCTCGAGGTCGCGCAGCCCCCGCCCGATCGACTCCTGGAGCCGGCACGCGCTGTCGAGGCCGTGCGGGTGGAAGTGCTCGCCCCAGGCGCGCGGCTCGTACACGATTGGGTAGCCGGCCTTCGACCAGCGGTACCCGAGCTCGACGTCCTCGTGCCCGATCTCCGCCCAGTCCTCGTGGAAGACGAGGTTGCGCTCCAGCATCACCCGCCGCGGCAGCGAGAGGTTCATGGACCAGTGGTGGCGGTAGGTGACCTCCCGCCCCGCGCGGTCGGCGATCTGCGCGTACGCGAACGGCTGGTACCACTCGATGAACGGGTCCGACGGCATGAGGGCCGACTGCTCCACGAGGCCGACGACGGCGACGGGGCCGGCGTGGCGGGCGTGCGCGGCGACGTGCTCGCGGATGAAGTCGGGGCGCACCCACACGTCGTCGTTCATGAAGATCATCAGGTCCCCGGTCGCCGCGCGCAGCGCTTGGTTTCGCTTGACCGCCGGCAGCCGCTCCTGGCTCGACACGAGCGTGACCGGGAGGTCGGCGGCCGCGGCGAGGGCGCGGACGCGCGCCGGGGTGTCGTCGCTCGAGTTGTCCGCGACGAGCACCTCGAGCAGGTGGTGGGGGTAGTCCTGCGCGAGCAGGCGCTCGATCGTCGTGGCCACGACGTCGGCGCGGTTGTAGGTCGGCAGGACCACCGACACCGTCGGGGCGCTCATGCGAAGGCCGCCGGGATCGTGCGGTGGAACCCGAACGCGCCGAGGATCGCGGCGTAGGGCACCGCCGCGCCGATCGCGATGAGCAGCCACGGGGCGCCCGCCGCGCTGAGCGCCGCGACGACGGCCGCGGTCGCCGCGGCGGCGGTCGTGATCCGGCCGATCCGGCCGGCGTCGAGGCTCGCCTGCATCCGCCGCCGCACCGCGCGGGTCGAGAACGCCAGGACGAGGACGCCGGTGCCGAGCGCGGAGGCGGCCGCGCCTACGACGCCCGCGACCCGGACGGCCGCGGTGCAGCTCACGACCGCGATGGCGAGGGCGACGAGGTTGTAGCGCAGCACGACGCGCTGGTAGCCGCCGGCCAGCAGCACGAGCGACTGCCAGGCGTTCACGGTCATCACGACCAGGGCCACCGACAGGACGGCCAGCGGGGCCGCCGCGCCCGCGTACGCCGGCCCGAACGCGGTCTCGACCAGCGCGGGGGCCAGGAAGATCACGGTCACCGGGACGAACGCCGTGACGATCACGAGCAGCTCGGTGCCGCGGCCGTAGATCGTGTGGAACGACTCGGGCCGGTGCCCGGCCCAGGCCCGCGCGAGCAGCGGGAAGAGCACGTTGATGATCACGGCCGTCGCCAGGAACAGGTACTCGATCGGCTGGTAGGCGGCGCCGTACAGCCCGAGGTCCTGCGGCGGCCGCATGGCGGCGACCACGAACGAGTCGAGCTTGAGGTAGAGCACGCCCACGAGCAGCGCCGGGCCGAGCGGCAGCGCCTCGCGCAGGAGCGGGCGCACGCGCGCGGCAACCACGCGGGGACGCAGCGCATACCGGCGCCGCGTGAGCGCCGCCGCCGCGACGACCCCGACGACGACCCCGACGACCGGCGGCACGAACAGTGCCGGCAGGCTCGCGCCGCGCGCGACGAGCGCGAGGATCAGCGCGGTCTCGAGCCCCTCCGCGAGCACCCGGATCCCGGCCTCGAGGTGCTGGGCGAGCCGGACCTGGAACGCGACGACCACGACGCCCAGCACCGCGTCGGCGACGATCACGAGCGACGCGACCGCCGCCGCCAGGTGCGCCTGCGCCGAGCCGCCGAACAGCGCGATCACCCCCTGGCACGCGAGCACCGCGACGACCGCGAGGGCGAGCCGGATCGCGATGATCGTGCCGACGACGGCGCCCTCGTCCTCGCCCGGGCGCACCACCTCGCGCACGGCGAGCTTCGGCAGCCCGAAGTCCGCGATCACCCCCGCGAGCGTCGTCACGGTCAGGACGAGGACGTAGGTGCCGTACTCGGCCGGCGCGAGGTAGCGGACGATCGCCAGCGTCGAGACGACGTTGAGCGCGAGGTGCGCGACCTTCGCGGCGAGCTGCGCGGCGACGCTGATCGTCGCGCCGCGGACCTGCCCGGTCGCCTCCGCGGTCATCAGGTTCGCCCCGGCGGGTCGCTGTGCAGCGCGCGGCGACCGTTGGTCGGCTGCAGGGATCCGCCGAAGATGCTCGACTCGAGCTCGGCGTCGCTCGCCTCGCCCTCGCCGCTCCCGCCGCGGGGCCGCGCGCCTGCCGCCTCGTCGTCGTCCTCGTCCGGGGCGACGCCGGGCTCGCGCCGGCGGGCCTGCGCGGTGAGCCCGGCGCCGGCGAGGCCGCCGATCAGCAGCCCGAGCGCGAGGTAGATGTATCGCTTGGGCTCCGACGGGTAGGCGGGGGCGCCCGCCTGGTCGAGGCGCGTGAGGTCCACCGGGCCCTGTGCCTGCGTCACCTGCGCGTCCTGCAGCGTCGTGGTCACGGCCGCGAGGTTCTGCTCGGCGAGCGACACAGCGTTCTCCAGGTCCGCGAGCTCGCCGGCGACGGCGTTGTCGGCCAGGGTCCCCGCGCCGTCGAGCGTCGCCTGGAGCTGGGCGACCCGCGCGGACTGGCCCTGCAGCTGGGCCTGGAGCGTGCGCTGCTGGATCTGGAGGTCGGTGTAGACGGCGTTCGTGTCCTCGCCGGCCAGCTCGGTCGTTGACCGCCCGGTGGTGATGCGCTGCGAGGAGGTCTGGTTCTTCGGTGTCGTGCTGAGCGCCCGGTCGATCGAGGCGAGCTGCGCGCGCAGGTCGGCCTCCTGCGCCTGCGCCTGGATCAGGTCCGAGCGGACGGCCTCGTTCGTGGTGGCTGACAGCGTCTGGCGGCCGTCGGCCGCGAGGATGCCGTGCTGCGTCTGGAAGGCGGCGAGCGCGCCCGAGCGGGTCGCGACGTCGGCCTCGGCGCTGGCGACGAGCCCCTGCAGGCTTGCGATGTTCTCCGCCGAGTCGGCCTGGAACCGCTCGGCACTCGCCCGGATCAGCTCGTCGGCTACGGCATCGGTCACCGCCTGCGCCTGCGTCGACGTGCTGCCCGAGGCGCGCACCTCGAGCACGTACGAGCCCGTCGTCCCGGCGCTCGACCCGGCGTTGGCGCCGAGCGGCTCGACCGCGGTGCCCTCCTGCACGCCGAGCACCGCCTTCTCGTGCTCGTCCACGCGCGCGCAGAAGCCGGACGTGACGAACGCCCGCCCGCACCGGTAGACCCAGGCGAGGGCCTTCGCGGCGGACGCCAGCACGCCCGTCTTCGGCGGCTGGTCGTCGAGCTTGAGGTCGGCGACGACGGCCTCGGCGACGCTGCGGCTCGTGGCGATGCCGGCGTAGGTGGACGCCAGCGACTGCGCCAGGGTCGAGTCGACAACCCCGGGCTGCCCGGACAGGTCCTGCCCGGTGCTCGTCAGGAACGTCGCATCGCGACCCCGGATGAGCACGCGGGTCGAGGACGAGTACGTCGTCTCGACGAGGTACGAGCCGGCGAAGGCGAGGATCGCCCCGATCGCCGCGACGGTGACGAGTCGCCAGTGGCGACCCAGCACGGAGGTGACGGAACCCATCAGAGCGACCTCCTGGCGAACTGGTGGAACAGGATGAGGGTGACGGCGCGGGCCGTGAGCACCACGGCGCCGGCCCAGCGGGCGGGGTTGAGCGGGTGCCGGGCATGGTGCTTGCGCCAGTAGAGGTACGCGCCGCGGTGGAACCGGACGATTGACCGGGCGCTCCAGCCGTGCCCGCGCGAGCCGCCCTCGTCGTGGACGACGACCGCCGTCGGCACGCACCAGACGCCGTACCCGGCTGACCGGATGCGCCGGCACCAGTCCGCGTCCTCCCAGAACAGGAAGTAGTCCTCGTCGAACCCGCCGACCTCGGCGATCACCGCGCGGGGCACGAGCATCGCGGCGCCCGAGACCCAGTCGACGGCGAAGGGGGCGTCCGCCGCGTGCTCGCCCTCGAGCAGGAACGCGCGGGAGAACCGGTTGCTCGGGAACCAGCGGGTCAGCGGCGAGCGGCGGCCGAAGACGGCCGCGGCGGGCGTCGGGAACGCCCGCGCGGTGCGTTGGGCCGTGCCGTCGGCGTTCAGCAGCCGGGGGGCGACGACGCCGGCGGTCGGCTCGGCGTCGGCGAACCGCACGAGCTCCGTGAGCGCGCCCGGTCGGACGACGGTGTCCGGGTTGAGGACCAGCACGTACCGGCCGTCGCCGAGTGCGATCGCCCGGTTGTTGGCGCGCGCGAACCCGCTGTTCCAGCCCATGTCGAACGCCCGGGACCCGTCGTCGCGCGCCGCGACCGCCTCGAGCGTCCCGTCCGTCGAGTGGTTGTCCGCGACGGTCCGGCTGATCGTAAGCCCCGGCGCGGCCGCCGTCAGGGCGTCGAGGCACCGCCCGAGCAGCTCGCGCGAGCGGTAGCCGACGATCACGACGTCGACGTCGGTCGTGCTGGAGCGGGTGCTCGTGCCGGTGCCGTGGCCGGTGCCAGACCGGGCGCCCGCCGGCGCGCGGCGCATCAGAACGCGCCTCGGCCGAGCAGCACCACGAGGACGGTCCGCGTGAGGATGCGCAGGTCCAGGACCAGGGTCTGCTGGGCGACGTAGCGCAGGTCGAGGGTGATGCGCTCGCGGACCGTGAGCAGGCTGCGCCCGGCGACCTGCGCGAGGCCGGTGAGCCCGGCGCGCGTGAAGAACAGGGCGAGGTCCTCGGGGCGGTAGTGCGCGAGGAGCTGCGGCAGCTCCGGCCGCGGCCCGACGAGCGTCATGTCGCCGCGCAGCACGTTCACCAGGTTCGGCAGCTCGTCGAGCGTCGTGCGCCGCAGCCAGCGGCCGACGCGGGTGTTCCGGGGGTCGTCCTCGAGCTTGTAGAAGACCTCGCCGCGCGAGCCCGTGCTCCGGTAGTCGTAGAGCTCCGGGAAGCGCTCGGGGGCGTCCACCCACATCGTGCGGAACTTGTAGAACGTGAACTGCTGGCCGCCGAGCGTCACGCGCTGCTGGCGGAAGATGGCCGGGCCGGGCGAGTCGAGCCGGATCCACACGGCGAGGATGAGGATGACCGGAGACGCGAGCACGAGCAGGACGATCGAGCACACGAGGTCGAGGACCCGCTTGAGCAGGTGGTACACCCGGCTCCGGTTCGGCAGGTAGAGCACGCGGGCCTCGAGCAGCCGGCGGTCCAGGTAGGCGGCGAGCGGCTCGGACTCGTCCCAGTGGTCGGGCGCTGGCTGGTCGCTGTCGGACGCGGACGCGCCGACGTGCCGCGAGCCGTCGATCGCGCGGGGCGCGAGGCGCGTGCCGCGCACCGACCCGAGGTCCGTCAGGACGGACAGCCGCTGCGTCCCGAGGGACTTGTGCGCGAGGGCGAGCGAGCGGAGCGACACCCGGCCGTCGACGTCGGGGTCGAGGGCGTGGATCGTGCCGTGAAAGCCGACGAGCCAGCTGGTGAGGGCGGGATGCGGGCCGGGGGTTGGCCGACCGTCGCTACCCGTGAGCAGGACTTGTTCGCTCACAGTCGAACCTCCAGGGAGGGTCCGGCCTCGGTGAGTGGGCCGAGGCTCGCTTCTGCGTCCGGGGCAGACCTCCCGTGCGGGTCGAGGTGGGGCGGGGCTACGCGGCCACTGGCTGTGCAGGTTCTGTGACCATGCTGGCAGGTTTGTGTGGTCCTGTGGTGTTAAATGTGTGTTTCAGACACTATGACCGAATGGTGCTGATTGTCATGTCCCTCATCCTCATCGCCGGCGTGACGGCCGCGCTCGTGCGGCGCCGCTGAGGCTGCGGCGCCGCTGGGTCTGCGGGGGTCTGGGTCTGCGGGGTGCCGCTCAGTCGAAGTACTCGGCGATGGCCGCGGCCTCGGTGTCGATGGTCTCCGCGCTGACCAGGTCGCTCGCGCCGTCGGTGAGCACATCGGTCCACGTCTCGAGCACCTCGGCGGCCGTCCCGCTCGTGTAGAGGGTCTCGGTGAGGTCGGCGAGCGTGGTCTCGTACAGCGCCGCGAACGTCTCGTCCGCCATGAATCGTTCGGCCAGGACGTTCCCGCCCATCGAGCCGTCCATCCCGCCCGCCATGTCCGAGGGCATGTCGGTGGGCATGTCGGTAGGCATGTCAGTCGGCATGTCGGTGGGCATGCCGCTGGGCAGCTCCCCGTCCGCCGGGAGCTCGGGCCGGGCGCCGCCGGCCGCCGCCCCGTCGCCACCGGGCGCCGCTCCGCCTGCGCCGCCGCCCATGTTCATCGTCCCGAACGACAGGTTCTGGTCCCACGCGACGACGGTGAACAGGCCGCTCTCGGTGTCGTAGCGCAGGTAGGAGTTGTTCCCGGGGCCCGAGATGTCGTCGAAGTTGTCGACGAGCTCCTGCGCGGCGAGGTACGTCGCGAACGCGTCGACGTCGAGGTAGTCCGACAGCTCCGCGGTGAACGTCGCATCGTCGGCGCTGTCGAGGAAGGCGAGGAACTCGATGAGCGGCGTCAGGTCCTCCTCGCCGGTCTCCTGGTCGAAGACGTCCTCGTACGCCGCCGGGTCGTCGCCCCGGTAGGTGTAGTCGCCGCCGGACTCGGCCTTGTAGAGCAGCCCCGCCGTGCCGAACGTCGACTCCTCCCACGCCTCGTCGGGGTTCTCGATGACCAGACGCAGGGCCTCCTCCCCGCCGTTGACGCTGAACCGGGACGCGGTCGCCTGCTCGGAGGCGAGCCCGCTGAGCTCGAGCAGCTCGAGCGCCACGGCCTCGTTGAGCGCGGTCTCGGTGGTGTTGGAGCGCACCACGAACGACGTCGCGCCGTCGTACGCCTGGCCGTCCACGAACTTGTCGAGGCGCACGAGCCACGGCAGCGCGGCGGGGTCCTCGGCCTGCTCCGTGGTCAGGCCCTGCAGCGACGAGTTGCCCTTCAGGCGCAGCCCGACCTCCGTGAACTCCTCGCCGTCGATCGTCACGGTGGCGGTGATCCACCCCTTCGTGCCGTCGGCGAGGTACGCCGCGATCATCGCGTCGTACTCCGCGTCGTCGAACGTCACGGCGATCGTGTGCACGGCCGAGCTGTCGAACAGCGCGCTGGTCGCCGACGTCGAGGACGACGACGAGGACCCCTCGGTCGAGCCGTCCGACGCCGCGCACGCGGTCAGGCCCCCGAAGGCGAGCGTGGCGCCGAGCGCGAGGGCGCTCGTGCGGAGCCAGCGGCGGGGAACGCGGGGCGAGGCGGGGTGTGAGGAGGGCATGGCCCCAGCAAAGCCCCCGCGCGTGTGGCCGGGGTGTGCGGATCCTGTGCGGCGGCTAGGAGTCGCTCGGCGCGGCCGGCCCGGCGTCGTCGGCGCCCGCGGTCAGCCGCGCGTGCAGCCGGGCCCGGATCTCGTCGGGCGTGTAGGCGTCGCGGCGACGCTCGTCCTTCGCAATCAGCACGCCACCTGCTGCGACACCTGCGAACGCGGCCACTCCGAGGACCTTCCACCACTTCATCCGCCTAGGCTACAGAGGTGCTCGCGGACCGGATCGACCTGAACGAGGCTCTGACCGCGACGCGGACGGGTGACCTGTGGCTGTTCCGCGGCCACACGATCGCGGACCGGGCGATCCAGCTGACGACGAACAGCCCGGTGAACCACGTCGGGATGGCGGTCGTGATCGACGACCTGCCGCCGCTGATGTGGCACGCCGAGCTCGGCCGGTCGCTGCGTGACCAGTGGTCGGGCAGCCACCAGCGCGGCGCCCAGCTCCACGACCTGCGCGACGCGGTGACGGTCTGGGGCAACCGCTACGGCCAGCAGGCGTGGCTGCGCCAGCTCGACGCCCCCATCACGCGCGAGATGGAGGACGCGGTGCTGCGCACCGTCGCCCGCCTCGACGGCACCCCGTTCCCCTCCACGGCCGCGCTGGCCGGCCGCTGGCTGCGCGGCCGCGCCCCAAAGATCGGGCCCGACCGCGACGCGCAGCTCGAGACCGTCTACTGCGCCGAGATCGTGGCGATCACGTTCGAGGCCATGGGGCTGCTCGCCAGCGACCGGAAGTCGAGCTGGTTCGACCCGGGCCGGTTCTGGAGCGGCGACGAGCTGGGCCTGATCGGGGCGACGCTCGGCACGGAGATCGCGGTGGAGATCCCCGCGCCCGACCCCACCCCGGCGCCCGCGCTGCGCTGACCCGCGGGCCCGGCCGGGTGGCCGGGCCCGGGCAGCGCGCCCACCTGCGGATTCACAGGATCGGCGGCGTGTCTGGGACCCACCTGTCAATCCGCTGTCAAAGTCGGGATTTCGCTGCGCAAGCGCTGGGTCCGACCGATGAGCAGGGCGTGGATCGAACCGCCGGTCCGCTGCGCCCCCGCGCGTCACCGGAAGGACAGCGATGACCATCGCCAGCATCAGCTCCGCCTACTCGCAGCTGCAGGTCAGTGCGCTCAGCACGACGAGCGCGGCCAGCACCGCCAGCACGGCGCGTACGACGCCGACCCCCGCGACGGCACGGCCCGCCGTGCCGGAGGCGCCGGGGCACATCTCCGCGGCGGCCGAGGTGCTCGGCCTCTCGACGGACGAGATCACCGAGGCGCTCGCGGGCGGTTCAAGCCTTGCCGACCTCGCGCAGGAGCAGGGCGTGTCGCGAGACGACCTGATCTCCGCGCTCGTCGCGGACGCACCCGCCGACATGCAGGCCCTCGACAACGTCGAGGCGATGATCGGCAGCATGGTCGACCAGACCGGGCTCGGCGGCCCCGGCGGCGGCCCGCCGCCGGCCAACTCCTCCGGCGTGCTGGGGGACTCGATGACCGCGACGCAGCAGGACACGATCGATGCGTTGAGCGAGCTGATCGAGGTCGAGCCGTCCGAGCTCCTGGCGCAGCTGCGCAGCGGCACGAGCCTCGCCGACCTGATCTCGGGTGCCGGCCTGGATGTGAACGACCTCGCGGGCGCCGTCGAAGACGGCCTGCTCCTCGACGCCACCGCGTGAACCGGACGCACGTTGCTCGTCGGCGCCGGTCCACGGCGCCCGGAACCCCCAGAGGAGACACCCATGTCGATCGATGCCGTCAGCTCCGTCAGCTCCGCTTCCACCTCCGCCGCGGAGGCCGCCAAGACCCTCGCGCAGGCTCAGCTCACGCGCGAGGAGAAGCAGCTCGCGACCGACCAACGATCGGACGCCACCGCCGACGAGATCGCGGCGGACCGGGCGTCGGTGTTGCTCGCGCAGCTCGCTCTGGCGGAGGCCTCGGACTCGACCGTCGACGTCCTGCTGTAGCCCGACGGGCGCGCCGCGGGTCACTCGTCGAGGAGGGCGAGCAGTGCCAGCACAGTGGACCAGTTGCGCGCGGTGCCCAGCTGGCCCATCGCCCGGCCGACCTGCGGACGCGCGAGCTGCGCGGCCAGCACGCTCCGCCCCAGCCCGTCCGGGGTGTGCAGGTACAGGCAGCTGCCGACCACGGCGAGCTCGTCCCGGCTGCCGAGCTCGCGCGCCCGATCGGCTGCCGCGAGGCCGGCGGCGGCGCCGTCCGGGCCGATCACCTCGCTGTGGAACGTGACGTGCACGTGCTTGGGGTCGGCCTCGCCCGGGTAGGGGTTGCCCGCCACCACCTGCGCGAGCTCGGCGCGGGCCAGCACGACGACGCCGGGACTCGCCGTCGTGCGCTCGGCGACCGCCTCCTCGAGCCGGGCGGCCAGCCGTCGCGCCGACGTCTCGGAGCTCGCGAACACCAGGTTGCCGCTCTGGATGTACGTGGCGACGTTCCGGAACCCGAGCGAGACCGCGATCTCGCGCAGCTCGGGCATCGCCAGCTTGCCGTGCCCGCCCACGTTGACGCCGCGCAGGAGGGCCACATGGGTGCGCATGCGCCCACCCTGTCAGACGGCGCCGCGCTCAGACGGCGCCGCGCTCAGGCGGCGCCGCGCTCAAGCGGTGCCGACGATCACCTCGACCGCGACGGTCTGCCCGGCCGGGGCGTAGGCGATCGTGTTGCCCTCGATCGCGACGCCGTCGACGCTCAGCCGCGCGCCCTTGCCGCCGGCGTTGACCACGTGGATCACGTACGTCGCGCCGCGAGCGCGCCGGCGCACCGTGAACTCCGGGACGTCCGGGCCGATGCACGGGTCGACGACGAGGCCGTCGTAGTCGGTCCGCACCCCCAGGAGGTGCTGGCTGACCGCGACGAAGTTCCACGCCGCGGTGCCCGTGAGCCAGGAGTTCTTCGCCTCGCCGTGGCGCACGGCCTCCTTGCCCGCGATCATCTGCGCGTACACGTACGGCTCGAGCTTGTGCACCTCGCTGATGTCCTCGCGGTACGCGGGGGCGATGCGCTTGTAGTAGTCGAACGCGCGCGCGCCGTTGCCGACGACGGTCTCGCCGATGATCACCCACGGGTTGTTGTGGCAGAAGATCCCGCCGTTCTCCTTGTACCCCGGCGGGTAGGTCGAGACCTCGCCGAGCTCGATCTGGTAGCTCGTGTACGCGGGGTACTGGAGCACCATGCCGTGGTCGGTCGCGAGCAGCTCGTTGACCGAGTCGAGGGCGCGGACGGCGACGGAACGACCGCCGTCGGCGGGGATCTCTGTGCCGATGCCCGCCATGACGGCGAAGCCCTGCGGCTCGATCCAGATCTTGCCCTCGGGCTTGTCGTCCGTGCCGACCTTGTTGCCGTAGAAGTCGTACGCGCGCAGGAACCACTCGCCGTCCCAGCCGTGCTCGAGGGTCGCCGCACGCACCTGCGCGATCGACGCCCGGGCCGACGCCGCGACGTCGGCCAGGCCGCGCCGCTCGGCGAGCTCGGCGTACTCCGGGCCGATGTGCACGAACATCGCCGCGATGAAGACCGACTCGGCGACGCCGCCGGACTGGTTCTCGGTGGTCTGGAACGACTCGCCGGGCTCGGTCGAGAAGCAGTTGAGGTTGAGGCAGTCGTTCCAGTCGGCGCGCCCGATCAGGGGCAGGCCGTGCGGGCCGAGGTTGTTGACCGTGAAGGTGAACGACCGGGTCAGGTGCTCGAAGAGCGACTCGGCGAGCGACTCGTCGTTGTCGAACGGCACCTGCTCGTCGAGGATCCCGACGTCGCCGGTCTCCTTGATGTAGGCGGCCACGCCGAGGATGAGCCACAGCGGATCGTCGTTGAAGCCCGAGCCGATGTCGTCGTTGCCGCGCTTGGTCAGCGGCTGGTACTGGTGGTACGCGGAGCCGTCGGGGAACTGCGTGGCGGCGATGTCGAGGATGCGCTCGCGCGCCCGCTCGGGCATGAGGTGCACGAAGCCGAGGAGGTCCTGGTTCGAGTCGCGGAAGCCCATCCCGCGGCCGATCCCGGTCTCGAAGAACGACGCCGACCGCGACATGTTGAACGTGACGACGCACTGGTACTGGTTCCAGATGTTGACCATCCGGTCGAGCTTGTCGTCGCCGCTCGTGACGGAGTACCCCGACAGCAGCTCGGTCCAGTACGCGACGAGGGCGTCGAAGGCCGCGTCCGTCTGCTCTTCGGTGGCGAACCGCGCGAGAAGCTCGTGCGCGCCGGTCTTGTTGACCGTCTGCATCGCCGCGATGCCCGCGGCCTCATCGGCCGGCGCCCACTTCTGCTCGACCGGGTTCTCGAGGTACCCGAGCACGAACGTGTAGCTCGTGGACTCGCCCGGCTCGAGCGTGATCACGAGGCTGTGCGACCCGATCGGGTACCAGCCGCTCGCGACCGAGTTCGCGGACGCGCCGGCGAACGGCACCGCCGCCTCGCCGAGGGAGTTGTACGCGCCGACGAACGTGTCCCGGTCGGTGTCGAAGCCCGCGGCCTCGGCGTTGACGCCGTAGACGGCGTAGTGGTTGCGGCGCTCGCGATACTCGGTCTTGTGGTAAATCGCGCTGCTCGTGCCGTTGAACGGCTCGACCTCGACCTCGCCGATCGAGAGGTTGCGCTGGTAGTTCGTCTGGTCGTCCTGGGCGTTCCACAGGCAGAACTCGACGAACGAGAACAGCGTGACGGTCTTCGGCGCGTCGGAGGTGTTGGTCAGCGTGACCTTCTGCACCTCGGCGTTCTCGCCGAGGGGGACGAACAGCAGCGTCTCGACGCGCAGCCCGCCGCGTTCGCCGGTGATCTTCGAGTATCCGAGCCCGTGGCGGCACTCGAAGTGGTCGAGGTCCGCCTTGACCGGCAGCCACGACGGCGTCCAGACGTCGCCGCCGTCGTTGACGTAGAAGTACCGGCCGCCGGCGTCGGCCGGGATGTTGTTGTAGCGGTAGCGGGTTAGGCGCCGCATCTTCGCGTCGCGGTAGAAGGAGTAGCCGCCCGACTGGTGGGACACGAGCGAGAAGAACTGCTCGGACCCCAGGTAGTTGATCCATGGGTACGGGGTGTGGGGCGTCGTAATGACGTACTCGCGCGCGTCATCATCGAAGTGGCCGTAACGCATGAAGCACCTCTCGGTTCTCTCGGCTGCTCCCGCGGTGGGCCGGGCGACCCGCTGCCTTGCGGGTGCCGCGCGTTCTGCGGGTGTGGTCTGGTCGTCGGTGGCCTGGCTCGGTTGCATGGGAGCGCTCCCATGCAATCGCCAGAAGTGTAGCGCGACGGCCCGGAAATGGGCACCAGCGATTGCGGCAGGCGCCGCCCGTAGCATGGAGGAGGTCGACGGCGGGAGGCAGCCATGAATCGGCGTGAGCGGGAGCGTGCGAGTGCGCACGGAGGCAGCGAGAGGGTCGCGGACGAACGCGAGGCCGACGCGCGCGAGAACCTGGCCAACGCGCGAGGGGCGTCGCTCGACGCGCGGGAGGCCCTCGCCGACGCGCGCGACGTCGTCCGCGCCGAACGCGACGACGCCGCCCAGGCGATCGTGCACGATGCCGAGGAGCGCGACGACGAGGCCGACGCCCGGGACGACGTCGCCGACGCGCGCGAGCTCTCCGCGAGCCGCGAGGGCTTCGTCTCGGCGAACGCCCAGTTCGGCGCGGCCCAGCGTGCACGGCGGGCCGCCGCCCTCGACCGCGCGGACGCCAAGACGGACCGCGAGTCCTCAGCGACCGATCGCGCCGACCTGACCGCGTCTGATCAGGTCGTCGCTACCGAGGAGAGCACGCCCGAGCCGGGGTGAGGTCGCGGTCGAGCGCCGCCGTCGGTTCCAACTCCGACTCCGGCAACGGCGCGGCCCCGACGACGACGGTGGCGAGGTCGCGGCGAGCCTGGAAGCGCGCGACGAGCCGGTCGGCGAGCACGCCGAACGCGATCGCGAACGCGATGGCGACGACGAGGCTGAGCACCGGGTGGTCCTGGGCCCACGTGCCGGCGAGGACGCCGACGCCCACCATGTACGCGGACCAGGTCAGCCCGGCCAGGACGGTCAGCGGCACGAAGCGGCGGCGGGGGAACCCGATCGCACCGGCGACCATGGTGACCGCGACGCGGCCGATCGGGACGTAGCGGGCGGTCAGCATCAGCACGACGGGGCGGCGCAGGAGGCTCGTGCGCGCGGACGCGATCGCGCGCTGCGCCGCCCGGCCCCGCAGCCAGCGCCAACGCTCGACGCCGAGCCGGCGGCCGAGCTCGTAGGCGATGTTGTCGCCGACGATCGCGCCGAGCGCCGCGACGATCGCGATGCCCCACGTGTTGGGCACCCCCGCCGAGATGGACAGGGCGGCGAGCCCGACGACGACGACGTCGCTCGGGATCGGGGGGAAGAACGCGTCGATCACGACCCAGGCGAACACGACCGGGTAGACCCACGGGTGCGCAGCGCTCGCGAGCGCGAACTCAAGCAGACCGTCCATGCTGTGGGCCTCCGGGGCGGGTGCGAGTGGTGAACGCACCCAGCCTGCGGTGGCGCCGCGCGGCTGTCATCCACCCGTAGACCCACCCGCCGTACCGCGCACGCAGTACAGGGATGACGCCGGACTAGGTCGAGATGGCCTCGCTGCCGATCCAGCAGTCGATCGAGCGGTCGCCGGCCGCCCAGGTCGCGGCGTCGGGCCAGTACATCCACCAGGCGCCGTTCTCGTCGACGCCCGCGCTCAGGCAGGCCTGCGCGGACTCGTCCTCGATGGGGGCGTCGCCGGGGTACGGGGCGTCGGCGGGTGCCGTCAGCTCGGTGCGGTCGAGCCAGCGCCATGTGTGCGGCTCGTCGCACCGGACGAACGTGGTCGTCGCCGGTGCGGTGTACGGGCCGGTCGCGACGCCGTCGGCGGTGAGGGCGCAGGCCTCGAACGCCAGCGGGTCCGCTCGCAGCGCGGCCGCGAGGTCGGCCAGCGTGGGGGGTAGCGGCTGCATCTCCTGCGCGCTCTGGGCCTCGCCGAAGGCGTTCAGGGTCACGTCGCAGCGGACCTGCCGCTGCCCCGCTGCCCACTGCTCGGCCGTTGGCAGGTACCACATGACGTTCACCATGCTTGCCTCGGGTGCGCCGTCGGGCAGCACGTCGAGGGCCAGCTCGTGACACGCGCGGCCGACGACGGCGGCCGCCTCGCGGGTCGGCTCCGTCAGCTCGCGGGCGGCGTCGACCGGATACTCGAAGTCGGCGTCGAGCGACGGCGCCGCGACGGTGATCGAGTTGTGGCCGGCCCCGCAATCGACCGGCTCGCCGCCTTCCCACGTCAGCCAGCCGCTGGCGGCGACGTAGTCGTCCTCCTGCCAGCAGTCCCCGACGGCGAACGGGCCGCTCGCCGCGGCGGAGGCTGTCGGCTCGATCGGCGCGGGCGAGTCCGGCCCGTCCGGGTCGCCGGTCGCGCCGCACCCGACGAGCGCCAGCGCGCCGGCGAGCACCGCGGCGGCGAGGGTGGCGCGTCGGCGACGTCGCGAGTTGTGCTCCACGTGGGGGTGCTCCTTGCGCTGCGGGGCCGGACGATCACGTCGCGCGGATCGTACTGGTCGGGCCGGCCGTGCCGCGCCGATCAGCGCGCGGACGCCGGATGCCTAGCTGTCTGCAGGCGCCGGGGGAGGCACACTCGGCGTTCAGAGCGTTTGTGTCAGAGCCCGATTGACCGGTGGGTTAAGCGACCGCGGCGCCGAACGCCTGGTAAAGATCGCCCGGGAGCGGCGTGTGCAGTTCCCACGTGATCGCCATGGGCCGCTCGCCGACGTGCCCCCGGTACGTTGCGGGGCCGAGAAACCAGAAGGCCCGGTCGTCAGACGTCAGGCGGGCGAAGAGCAGGATCGACCGTCCCGCGCCTTCGTGGTTCCGGTAGCGGAGACCCGTTGGTCCGTCCGCTCGGGTGCTCGACTGGCTCTCCCAATGGATGAGGGAGCGGCTGATCGCGTAGTCCCGGTATCGCGTCGTCGGCGAGAACCCGCCGCTGCTCTTGTCCAGGGTGAAGGCGAGGAGCTCGGCGTCGGCCGCCTTGGCCTCGAGGACTCCGCTCTGCCAGGCGAACGCTTTCGCGCCGCCGACGAGGCCGAGGGCCGTGAGGATCTCGATCCGCGAGTACCGGGCGTGGATCTGGAGCGGGTTGTCCGGATGTCTCGGCAGCGGCGTGTGGACGTGATCGATCCCGGTGTCGAGCACCGCCGACAGTTCGGAGATCTCCGCGAGGACCTGTGGGTGCGCCCACACGAGGTCGACGGCGTCCTGCAGCGAGGTCTGCTTGGAGACGGCCTGGTCGGCGATCCCGGCAATCAGCATGTGCAGCAGCCGCCGGTCCGGTTCCGTGAGGGCGGCGACCACTGGGGCGCTGGCCTGGGACGCGAACCGCTGGTAGGCCGAGGTACGCGTGTGGTCGTCGACGTGGAGGAGGCGACCGATCGCTCGGCGAAGCGACCCCTCGTGGGGTCCGCCCGGCAGACAGGGGGCGCCAGCCGCTGCGCGAAGGTCCGACCACGAGCGGTTGCCGTCGTAGACGTCCGCGAGGTCGAGCCCGGACTCCGCAAGGAACTGGGAGAGGGAGCGGTCCGTGCCGTCCCTACGAAGCGACCGGAGCTCCTCGACCTTCGCCGGCCACCGCGACGGGAGTGCCTCGCGCAGGCTGCGCAGGATGATGTCGGACGCCTGGCGATCGAGATGCATGTAACAGCCCGCAGGCAGGAAGGGGAATCCGGCCGTGACGGCGCGTTCCACATCGCGGCGAGAGCCACCGAGAAGCGCGCGATAGCGCCGGTCGAATCGGAACTCCGCGCGGTGGGTGCCGACGAAGTCGAGGACCGTGCAGGCACCCTTCGTGCGCGTCTTGCGCAGGCCTCGGCCGAGTTGCTGCAGGAAGAGCGTGGGGCTCTCGGTGGGTCGAAGCATGAGGATCGTGTCGACGTCCGGCACATCGACACCCTCATTGAACAGGTCAACGGAGAAGAGCATGCGCGTTCGTCCGGCGGCAAGGTCTCGAAGCGCGGTCTCGCGTTCGTGCCGGGGACTGTCTCCCCAGATCGCGACCGCGGGGATGCCGTGCCGGTTGAAGTGCTCGGCCATGAACTGGGCGTGCTTGATGCTGACGCAGAATCCTAGGCCCCGCATCGAGCTCGGGTCCGCGTGCTCGGCGACCTGCTTGACGACCGTCCGGGCCCACGCGTCGGAGCTGGTGTAAAGGCTCGTCAGCCCATCGATGTCATAGCCCTGGCCGCGGCGCCAGGGAATCGCGCGGAGGTCGACGCCATCGTGAACGCCGAAGTACACGAAGGGCGCGAGATGCTGTTGGTCGATGGCATCCCAGAGCCGCAGCTCGGCGGCGATGCGGTCGTCGAACCAGTGCAGGATCGGGAGGCCGTCGCTTCGCTCCGGGGTGGCCGTGAGGCCGAGCAACTCCTTGGGGCGCAAGCCGTTGAGCACGCGTTCGTACGAGGACGCGGCGGCGTGGTGGAACTCGTCGACGATCACCACGTCGAAGTGTTCGGGGTCGAGCGCGGCAAGGCCGTTCGCGGTGAGGCTCTGGATCGAGGCGAAGACGTGCTCGAACTCCCGTGGCCGGGACTGGCCCACCCACTTCTCGCCGAACTGGGTCTCGCGGAGCGTGTGGCGAAAGGTCGCCAGGCTCTGATCCAGGATCTCCTCGCGGTGCGCGATGAAGAGCAGCCGGGATCTGTCGAGCTGACCGCGAAGCGCCGCATAGTCGAGGGCAGCCATGACGGTCTTGCCAGTCCCGGTCGCGGCGACGAGCAAATTGCGATGGTGGCCCGCTCGCCGAGAGACCTCGATGAGTTCGAGGAGACGGGACTGGAATGGATGGGGGCGAACCTCAAGGGGGCTCAGCATGATCCGCGGCCCCGTGTCCGTTCGACCGGCCCGCTGCTGTTCCGCCGCGAACTGCTCCGCGCTGTACGGCACGAAGTCGCCGCCCGACCAGTAGCTCTCGAAGACCGCCTCGAACTTGGCGAGCACGTCGGGATTGCGGGCGGCAGAGAGCCTGACGTTCCACTCCAGTCCGGTCACCGTGGCGCTTCGAGTCAGGTTCGACGAGCCGACGTAGGCGGTCGAGAACGGCCGCCTAGTGAAGACCCAGGCCTTGGCATGCAGACGGGTCGATCCGAGGTCGTAGGAGACCCGGACGTCCGCCCCGAGCGCGGCGAGCTGGTCGAGCGCCTCACGCTCGGTGGAGTCCGTGTACGTCGTCGTCAGGATCCGCAGTGGTCGGCCGTTCGCGCAGTGTGCGCGGAGCGCGTCGAGCAGCGGCGCGATTCCGCTTCGCCTGATGAACGCCATGATGACGTCGATCGACGTCGCCGAGGCGATCTCGGACCGCAACTGGCTCCAGAGGGTCGGCTCCCCCGGTGCGTTGGTCAGCAATGTCGTGTCCAGCAGTGGGATCACCGGAGCGTCGACCTCTTCGGGCTCACCGTCTGGACGGCGACGCAGGATCGCGTGAAGCACAGACGCGGGCGCGACGAGCCGCGCGCTCCCGTCGGACTCGGCGACCTCCCCCAGCCGATCGAGGAGCGCCTGCGCCACCCGAAGCGCGACGTCGACCCGGTCGTCGTCGCTGACGTCCAACAGCGCCCGCTCGACCTGCTTGCTGACGTGCCAGGCGATCCGGTCCGCCGCATCGGCGCTGCTCAGGCGGCGATCGCGCGGGACAAGCGTCGCGGGCAACAGGTCGAGCTGCGCCCGGAGCGCGCTCGTGACGAGCGACTCGTAGAGTCCAGGCTCAAGCTCCGTCACGCTCCGGACAGTACACGCGGGGGAGCGCCCACTGAGCCACCCGCGCGACACCGCGAAAAGGGCCCGTCACCTGCAGCTACCGATCGGCGATGTTGCACAGAACGTTGAATCGCCGTGCCAAGCTGTGGCACATGGAAGGCGGCATCCCACAGCGAGCCTGGCTGCTCATGGCAGCGGGCGACAATCGCGGCCACGGCGGGAACTCCGGATACGACGATCAGTTCGACGCGTACTACTCCTGGGACAGCAACGTCCCGAACCACAAGAATCTTGCCGTCGGCGATCCAATCGCGCTCTGGGACAAGGAGCGACTCCTTGGCGTTTCCGTCATCGAGGAGATCAAAGCAACGCTCGGCCTTAAGCTGCTCAGTCGCTGCCCTTCGTGCAACACCACGCGAATCAGCGACCGCAAGAAGAGCGAGCCGCGATACCGGTGCATGAAGTGCCGCGCCGAGTTCGCTACCCCAAGCCCCGATGTCGTGGAAGTGCTCCGCTACAGGGCGAGGTACGACGCGGCGTGGACTCCGCTGGACGGATTCTTCACCGGGGGCGAGATTCGGTCCCTCGCGGTCAACGCCGGCGACATCAACGCGATGCGCCCGCTGGACTGGGTCGCCTTCGGCGCGGCGCTCATTGCAAGGGATGCAGGTCACGCGCTCGATCGGGTGTCTGCGCGCATCGACGTCAATTGGCAATCAGAGTTCGGCGTGCTTGTCGAGGCACCTCAAGGGTTCAGTCACGCGCTCGTTCGGGTCCGTAGAGGGCAACAGCAGTTTCGTGAACAGTTGCTGGCGTCGCAGGGCAGCGTGTGCGCATTCACGGGGCGCGCGCCGGTGCGCGTCCTGGAGGCTGGCCACCTGTATAGCTACGCCCAGCTGGGCACGCACTTCAAGCACGGTGGCCTCATGCTGCGACGGGACATCCATCGGCTCTTCGACGACGGGTTGCTCGCGGTCCAGCCGTCGAGGCTTCGCATCGACGTCGCGCCCGGACTCGCTATGTATCCCCAGTACGCGCGGCTGCACGACGAACCTTTGAAGTCGAGGCTGCAGGACGAACAGGTCGACTGGTTGGGCAAGCACTGGGCCGAACACCGGTTGAGTGCTTAACCCCTCACGGACCTACGTCCGTGGTAGGGCCATTGGCACTGCGGCGTAGCAGGGTCCGGGCGACGTCGCGGGCGAGTTCGAATGGCTCCGCGAAGGTCTCCATACCGACGGTCACGATCGCACCCTCGTACAGAAGCATCATCGTCCGGGCCAGGGCTGCGGGACTGACCATGCCGGCGTCGCGGCAGAGGTCGGTGAACACGTCGAGCAGCCATGCCTTCTGGCGGGTGACTTCGGGGAACACGGGGTGCCCATCGTGGCCGTCGCCGATCTCGGCGCGGGCATTGATCGCGCTGCAGCCCTTCATCGAGTTCTCGTGCGACCACGAGACCGCTGCATCGAAGACCGCCAGCACGCGCTCAGGTCCGGGCTCAGGAACCTGGTCCAGGTGGGAGGCGAGGTGCTGGCGCCACCTCGCATCGCGATGCTGCAGGTACGACACGACCAGTGCCTCCTTCGACCCGAACCGGTCGTAGAGGGTCTTCTTCGTCACGCCGGCGGCCTCGGCGATCGTGTCGACTCCGACGGCATGAATGCCGCGCTCGTAGAACAGCTCGGAGGCGGCGTCGAGCACGCGCCGTGCGCCGGGAGTCAGAGGTGCGAGGTCGGGAACGGGCGCGGACATGCACCGACTATACAGGTCTGTATAGTCGGTGCATGAGTAAACCGATCGGTATACCTCGATCGGCCGTGACGGCTCTGGCGGCCGCCGCGTTCGTCGCCTCGTGGAGCTCGGGTTTCGTCATCGCGGCAGTCGCGACCGTCGACGAGTCGGCCACGACGCTGCTGGTCTGGCGGTTCGTCCCCCTGGCGATCGTGCTGCTCGTGGTCACCGTCGCCACCGGTGCCGCGCGTGGGGTCGCCCGCACCGAGCTGCGGCAGCAGGCCGTCGTCGGCCTCTTCGCTCAGTTCGGCTACTGCCTGTTCGTGTACGCCGCCATTGTTGCTGGGGTCACGACGGGCGCCACGGCGCTGATCGATGCCGTTCAACCCCTGGTGGTCGCGGTTCTCGTCGGCCCGCTGCTGGGGCTGCGGGTGCGTGGTTCCCAGTGGGTCGGCCTCGGGGCCGGAGCCCTGGGGGTCGCCCTGGTCGTCCGCTCGCAGCTCGGTTCCTCGCAGGCGCAGCCGCTGGCGTACGTGCTCCCGGCGCTGGCGATGGCCTGCCTGGTCGTGGGCACGTTCGTCGAGCGACGGTCGCAGCGGCGGCCGCCCGTGCTCGTGACCTTGACCGTGCATGTCGCGGTGACGGCGGCGGCGCTCGTCGTGATCGCCTGCGCAACGGGGACGCTCGCGCCCCCGGCCTCGCTGGACTTCTGGCTCGCGGCCGTCGTCGCGGCGCTCTGCCCGACCATGGCGGCCTACGGCCTGTACTGGTGGTTGCTGCGGCGAGTCGGCATCACGGCCCTGAACGCCCTGCTGTTCCTGGTGGCACCCGTCACGGCCACGGCCGGGTTCGTCCTCTTCGGCGAGCCGCTGACGGTCGTGACCCTGATCGGCTTCGTGCTCTGCGGCGGGGGAGTCGCCGTCGTACTGGTCAGTGAGGTGCGAACGAGCACAGGGGAAGCCGGCCGTGGACCTCGGCAAGTCGGCGATCGGACCAGCGCTGGAGCCCTGGTCTGACGGTCAGAGATCGAGCGAGCTCGTGAGGCCGCGGTCGATATCGCGCAGCAGTGCGAGCGGGGTCAGGCCAGCTTGTTCGATCAGGTCTGCCTTGTTGAGCGTCACGATGGCGGTGACGTTCACGACGGAGTCGCGAGGGAGTCCGGTTGCCGCGGCGGGCAAGAACACGTTGCTCGGCATCGCGGCCATTTCGGTGTTGGAGGTGATGACGAGTGCGACGACGGTGGCTAGCCGGCTCTGGTTGTACGTCTGCGCCGAGATCACCACGACGGGGCGGCGCTTGGCTGGGCGAGAGCCGACCGGCGCGCCGAGGTTCGCCCAGTAGATCCCGCCCCGGTCGATCACCAGTCACCGGACGAGTCGTCGAGGATCAGGTGCCCGACGTCGACGGCGTCCGACGCAGCGTCGTCGGCCCCTGGGCGCGCCGCGAGCGCGAGGTCGATCTGACGGGTGACCGACTCGGCATCGAGTTCGTCCAGGTACCGGGCCGCGGCGCGGGTAAAGAACTCAGATCGGCTCATCCCGAGATCGTGCGCACGCCGGGTCGCCTTCTCGAAGGTGTCGTCGGGTACCGAGATTGCGGTCTTCATGGACTGAGTATAACCAGGTATGACCGCGGCTGAGGGTGAGCCGCGGTTGGCTGCGTCCCTCCCACTCGAGGCGGGTTGTGGTCTGGATCTGCGCGCTAGCGCCCAGCCGCCTGGCCGGTCGACATTGCGAGTGCCCCCGCACGGCCAGCGCACGCATGACAAAGGGCCCGCCACCTGCATCTGGAGCAGGTCACGGGCCCTTGTCAACGCGGAGGATGGGGGATTCGAACCCCCGAGGGCTTTCACCCAACACGCTTTCCAAGAGGTCCGAGTGGGTGGGAGCGGGGTGCAGCTCGGGGTCCTAGTGCTCGTAAGTGCTGAGTTGGACCTCGATGTACCCGGGTGAGGGGGCCCGTACGAGCCCGGTCTGCTACCGAATCTGCCACCGCATTGGCGGGCCAGCTCCGGGTGTCAGGCGTCGGTCAGTCGGGACTCTGCGAACACCGGGGGCGTAGGCGATGTCTCGGAGACCGGCGAGCCGGACAGGCTGTCCGCGGTGACACCCAGCGTGGTCATTTCGATCTGGCCGGCGCGGAGCCCACCGCGCAGCGGTCATCGGCGAACGTCGCGTAGCGGACTCAGCGCAGGCGATTCTCGATGCCCCAGCGGCCGCGCACGAGCGCGGCGAGCTGGGCGTGGCCCTACTTGGGGGTCAGGTCGGTGATGACGAGTCCGACCTGCTGTCGCGGGCGAGCGGTGGGCGTGAGGTCTTCGACGCAGGATTCGATCGACCTGGCAGGCGTGCGGGAGCGGAAATACCGGTGCACTGCAGTGATGACCAGAACGGCGCGCTGCTCGCGGCGCCCGTCGCCAGCGGTGTGATGGGCGTGCCCGGGCCGGACCTGCGACGAGAGCAGCCAAGTCCGGCTTCAACACCATCACCGGCGCGTGTTGCGCCGCTGACACGCGCCGGCTTGACTTTGAATGGGCACTGACTGAACACGGGGCATCCCGGGCTGGTTGACCTCCATCTACTGCGAGGCCCATCGTGAGCGTGCGGCCGCCCGGCCGGCCAGCCGCTGCCACCTATCCGTGCAGCAGACCCGTTCGCAACGGAGGGAACTTGGGTGGACGACCTCGGAGATCGTTGGCGGAACGAAGGACTCTCGGTCCTTGTCGGGGCGGGACTATCGATGGCACCGCCCTCCAATGTCCCGAGCTGGATGGGATTCAACGAGCAACTACTGACGGAGATGAAGTCTCGCCTCCTCACAGTGCTGCCTACCAGCAACGAAGTCCACGAGGACGTCGCTCGTCTCGCGTTGGCGCGGGACACAGTCACGGGCTTCAGCGAAATCGTCTCCGATGCGTTTGCGCGCGACTACTGGTTCGATGCACTGCGCCATCTTGACGGCGAACTGCCCAACGCAGGCCACTGGGCGCTGGCCGATCTGGCGCGCCGAGGTACCGTCAGGCTTATAGTCACGACGAACTTCGACACATTGATCGAGCGGGCGCTCGGGGCCGCGGGAGTTGACCATCGCGTTCTGGTGCCAAAGAATTCTGCGCCGCCGAAGATTGTCGACGACCCGAGCGGCCTGCTGGTCGTGAAGGTGCACGGCTCGGTGGAACGAAGCGCTAGCCTCGTCGACTTAGCACGTCAGAAGGCGTCCGGAATCGACGTTTCGTGGAAGTCGTGGCTCAGCCGGTCCCTCTGCCGACATCCGCTGCTCGTGGCCGGCTTCTCGGGCTACGATCTCACCTTGGGCCGCGACTACCTGGGACTTGAGGCCGCACTTGCCCAAGGCCTTTCGCACGTGACCTGGCTCTCACGGGACGGTCACGTACTCGAGAACGTCAGCAGGCTGCTCGCACTGGCCAAGGAAGGCAGGGTCGTGGCCGCCGACCTGCCCGACTTCCTGCTCCGGTTCGCAGATGGGGCGCCCCGCAGCCGGGTCCCCGTCATCCAGTCCCCTTCGGTGGCTTCGTGGTTCGACGGTTCAAACCTGGACCCGATCCTCTACGGCGTTGCACTTGCCCGGATCATGCGAGTCCAGGGGGACACCAATGCCAGCCAACGCCTACGGGCGATGCTGCGGCGACACGCACTCCGCGTGCCTCAGGAAGCAGAGACCGGCGCCGAGCTCGCCACACGCGCTGCCGTTCTAGCTCAGATGGGCGCGGACGCCCTCGGCGACCTCCCAGATGTTGTTGCGGACGACGAGGCTATCGCAGCGGTGCTGAGAACGGCGTTCGAGGATCTTAACAATTCTCTGCAACTTCAGTCGGTTCTTCCAGAAGAGTCCAGCGAGAAGGAGCGACTCGAGAGACGCCTCAATCTCTCGGGAACACTCGTCAATCTAGGAAGAGCCAGGGTGCTCGTCGGTGATCTTGCGGGAGCGGAGGTCGCAGCAGGCATCGCAAGAACCGCGTTGGTCGCAGTCGATCATGGGGCGGGCGCCGCGATGGCCCGTCGTGCGCAATTGCGGCTTCTGAATGGGCTAGTATCGGCCGGCCGAAGAGATTGGCGTCGCGCAGCGCTCGCTTTTCTTGAGTCACGGAGTCTGTTTGTCGAGTATGGAGATCTGCTTGCGGCCGACGGTGCGCACACTCAGTATGCCAATGCGCTCGCCAAATTGGGCCTCGAGCGCTATTCCGCGTGGCTCAACGGTACTGCGAGTGATCCATCCGACCCAAGGATCGACGGCGGACCGGAGACGAATCGAACGATCCGGATCGAGCAACTCATGGAGCACGTTCAAGTCGAACTTGAGGGCGACGGTGCCCTGCTTGCGCAAGTGCTTTGGGAAGTGTGCGCATGTGCGGAGGCGCCAAACGGGCGCCTTTCCCGCCAGATGGGGGATCTACGCCGAAAGCACGGACCGCCAGACCTTGCCGCCCTCTTTGTCGTAGTCTGTGTCGAAGCTCTCTTCGGTGGCCGACTGGCGTTCAGCGTGTCCGAGATTCCGGACATTCCCCTCCCTCCAGGGGGTCCCGTGCCTCACCTGCATCCATGCATAGTCGATGTGGCCGCGGAGGTCGCGCGCCGTATAGCGCAAACAGGGAAGGAAATCCATCGGTCCGGTGACTTTGGGTCTGCAGGAAGACTCTTCACAGTGGCGAGCGTTGGATTCGCCTTGGTCAACGACATTAGCGAGTCGGCCCGCGCGGGAATCTACGCCGTAGATTCACACGTTAGGGCGGGGGATGTCGAGCGGGCAGTGTCTCTGCTGGACGCCCTAGAGGCGTCAGCATTCGGTAGCCACGTTCCCCCGATCATCGCGAGGCGCGCGCTAGTCCTCGAGCAACGAGCGCTCGCGGGCGACGTGCATCCGCGGGAGGCGCAGAGGGAGATCGAGCGGCTGCTCGCTCATCCGTCGCTTGCGGACTCTCCTCTGGATAGCGCTGTGGTCAAGTTGCGCCTAGCGACAGTTCTCACGGAGGCGGTCGACTTAGGCAGGCGGAGCGCGCTCCTTCACGAGGCGCTCTTGGTCTTCGATGGAACCGAGTGGGAGCAACCCGTGCGGGCAGCAATCGACGAACTTCGGCTGTAGGCCTGGCGCGGCCGCCGCGCCCTCGGCCTGGGCCTGAGCCGTCCCGCTGGGATGGTCCAAGGAGGCGGCCAGACGCAGCCTGGTCCCGTCAGAGCGGCGCGCCGCGTGCGGTCTTGCCGTCACGCATCGGAGCCAGCATCCCGGTCGAAGAGCTCGGCGGGCGGCGAGCCTGAAACCCAGGACAACGTCCAGAGTGTGGGGTCGAGCGCGATGAGGGTCCCGGACGATAGCCGGGAGAGCCGTGGCCGACGAAGCGCACCCACCCGGTGAGCCTGCCAGGACGGCAGGTCCTGGGCCGAGACCGTGATCGCCGCGACCGGGCAGCACCCCGCGATCACGGCGCGAGTCCCCAAGGGCAAGATCGGCGCGAACGCGTGCCGGGCGCCGCGGGATCGTGGCCGGCCCGTGCCAAGCTCGACGAGCTCGTTCTCGCCGAGCGGGATGTGGCCATCGCGGCGGGTCTTTACGCGATAATGGGCCTTGTCAGCACGCTGACGAGCGCCGACCCGACTTTCAACAAGCCCTGGCCCCTTCCCCGTCGCGTCCGCGTTCGGACGCGAGTTGCCAGGTTGTGGTAATACTCCTACTCGGGCAACGACGCCGCGGCCGTAGAGATGAGAGCGCATTGGCAGATCCAGATGACCACGGGCCGAACCTTTCCCGAGACTTTCGCGTCGGATTCTTCGGAGACGAGGCAACAGAGTGGGCAATTTCTGAAGTCGCTTTCTCGGAACGATTGACGATCTTCGTTGGAGCAGGCGTAAGCATCGACCAAAACGTTCCGCCATGGAGTGAACTCGTGCGGCAAGGCCTCGCGCTACTTGTGCGTGATCTTATTGCGACGGGCGCTCCCAAGTGGTCGGTGCTGCGCGGCCTGGAGTCCGAATTTGCCACGGCGGTATTGAACAATTCCTTCCAACTCCCGGTTGCGACCATGATTGATCAGATCTGCCTGGATCTGGAAGCGGGCGACGAACGGAAGGCGAGGGCGCGGCGCGACAATCTCATTCGCTCGATCATTTACGTCGATCCGGTCACCGGAAGAGATCGAGACTTCGCGCACCCACCCTCCCTTGCGCGGGAAGTCCTCCTCTTGGCCGCGGTGTTGAAATCTCTCGACTCGGAGAATGATCTGCACATCGTTTCAACCAACTTCGACGACGTTCTGCGTGAAACCGTAAAGAACGACCCCGACTTGAAACGTCGCCTCCGCCAGCTCGGCGTCAAGTTCCGCGTGTTTGGAAAGACGCCGCCCGCGGGTCACTCTCCCGACACCGTGCCGATCGTTCACATACACGGCTTCATTCCCCGTCGCGGTCCGTCGGTTGATCCCATCTTCTCCGAGTCCGATTATGTGGCATGGACGCATCAGGGACCGTTCCGCGACTATGTGGCTTCAAGATTTGATCAGGGTGCGACTCTGATCCTCGGGAGCTCGCTGCGAGACCACAACATCATCAATTACGTGCGGCGCACGCGGTACAAGGACAGGCGGACCTCGCGCATCGCGTTGCTTCCGGCCGAGGGGGACGGTGCGTTCGCGTCGGTACCGGAGTTGGGTCTGCCTGCGATGGAGAACTTGCGCGACGGTCGAGGGAAGCAATTGGGAATCTCGGTCCTGACCCCCGACTTCTTTGGTCAGGTCTATCAATTCGTGCACGAGGTTCGCCACTCGGCTGCCGTCGAGATGTCAGGAGGCGACCCCGACCCGTACCTGGATCGCCTAGCTCTCTGGTGGCGCGCTTTCAGCCCGAAGTATTTGTCTGACGAGTGTAGGCGCGAAGTCACCATTGGGCTCCAGAATCTGGCAATGGAGATACAGGCAGAGCACGTTTTTGACTCAGACCATCTCAAGGCCGAAATCTGGGTCCGTCCCGAGATGGATCGCTCGAGCGCACCGCGCGTCCTCGAACTCTGGTGCAACTCTCAGTCCGTCTGGCTCAGCGGGAGTGCCTACTGGCCCCACCGGGTGCGAATAGAGCAGCGCGCCACGCATCCGGCGGTTCGCGCGTTTGCGCAGCGCGGACCGGTCTTCGCAAGAGACAATGAGCGCTCGGATGATCGGTGGACACACACGCTGGCTACTCCAGTGATCTTGGACGCTGCGCCGTACCACGAGATCCCGGTGGGTGTGATGGTTCTGAGGATGCACGCTCCAGATCACAAATTGTCCCGGGTTACCCCGAACACGATCGCGAACCTGGTCGAAATAGATAGTCTTGTCAGCGAACGCGGGCGCGGATTTCTGTCGCCCGCCTAGCGCGGTCCTCGCGAGAGGTGGACTTGACGATTCGGACTACCAGTTCAATCGTCTGGTCTGGTGTCTCTCGCGGGCTTGCGAGGCGGTATGACACGAGCTCTGGGTGACCTGGGACGCGGTCGCGTCGGCCGACGGGGTCCGGTGTCGCCTCGTAGCGCTGAGGCTCATAGACGTCCGTCGCGCTGTCGAGATCAGCGGCCACTGGGAACTCCAATCAGAGTCGGCAGCTGGAGGCGTGCGTCGCAGGCTCTCCGAACTCGATCAAGGACTCGGCGATGGGCGGACATCAGTCGGGTTCGGCCACGACTCAGCGTTGGGCGACCGCAGTACCAGGCAGGAATGTTCCTGAATGCCACAAGGGCAACGTAACGCATTCTGCCCCCAATTGGGCCATGTGGATCGCGTGTTGCGCGGTGCGCAGCGCGTCCAGGATGGCTGCGGCTGGTTGATCTACGCAAGGATGCGTCCTCGTGATCCACGGCACAAGAGCCAGTCGGGTTGCGCCGCGGGATCCGTGGGCCCGCCGTGCGGGCAGCCCACGTGGCGAGGGGCCCGCATCGGCGGCACCGGCGAGTGGCTGTCGGGGCGCTCGACTGCTACCGGAACTGCTACCACCCCTGCCAGGGTCTCCAGTCCCGCCCAACGCCAAAGGGCCCGCAACCCACATCTCTGCAGGTCGCAGGCCCTTCGCGCGGCGGAGGATGGGGGATTCGAACCCCCGAGGGCTTTCACCCAACACGCTTTCCAAGCGTGCGCCATAGGCCACTAGGCGAATCCTCCCGGCCGGACGAGGATACCGGACCTCGCCGCGCGCCGTGACCGCCGCACCGCGGCGCCCTCAGGCGCCGAGCCGTAGGGCGAGCCAGCGCACGCCGTGCGCCGGTACGTCGAGGACCAGGGCACCGGCGTCGACGTCGATCTCCGCGCGCGAGTCCCACAGGTCGCGGACCGCGCCTGGGTCGGTCGGGCGCTCGACGACGGCGGTCAGCGGCACCCGTACCCGGACCGCGGCCGCTGCGGTGCTGAAGATCGCGGCGTAGCGGATCGCGTCGTCGTCGCCCGCGCGCGCGGTCCAGACGATGAGTTCCCCGGCAGTCGCGCCGTCACGCTCGTCCCCGCCGCCCGCGTCGGCGGGAAGCGCCTCGCGCAGGGCCTCCTGGCCGTGGGTCGAGGTGCGCAGCACGTGGCCGACGGCCGGGGTGGCCAGCAGGTCGATCGTCGCTCGGCTGCTCGTGGGCAGGTCCCCGCCGACCATCAGCGGCGACCGGGCCATGACCCACAGCGTGAGCAGGGTTCGCTGCTCGTCGAGCGTGAGCCGGCTCTGGCGGTCGTCGCCGCGCTCGGCCCGGATCCCGATGCGCCCGAGCGGGAGCATGTCGGCGTCCGCCCAGCCGCCGGGGCGCTGGTGCGGCGCCCAGCGGGCCAGCCGGGTGAACTGCGCGTGCACGTCGGGCCACCGGTCCCAAAGGTCGTCGGACACGCGCCACATCTGCGCGTGCGCGCGCAGGTGCTCCGTGCGCGCGGTGGACAGGCCGGTGCCCGGCGACAAGGAGAGGGTGATCTCGCGGCCGCTGCGCTCGATCGCCCGCGCCCAGCCCTCGATCGCGCGGTCGTGGTACGGCGCGAGGATGTCGTCCACCTTGACCAGATCGACGCCCCAGGCGGCCAGCTGCGCGACCTGTCCGTCGAGGTAGGCCTGCGCGGCCGGGTGGTCGTGGTCGAGCCCGTAGTTGTCGGGGTTCCAGGCGCAGGTCGAGGTGCGGTCGGCCGCGTCCGCGGCGGTCCACGCCGTCCCCTCGACCGGGAGCGCCTGGTCGACCGCGAGGCGGGGGATCCCGCGCAGCAGGTGCACGCCGAACCGCAGGCCGAGCGCGTGCACCGCGGCGGCGAGCGGGCCGAAGCCGAGCCCTCCCGCCGCGGACGGGAACCGGTTCATGGCCGGCAGCTGCCGGCCGTACGCGTCGAGCGTCAGGGGTGCGCCGGCGTTGTAGCCGTGTGAGCGCGCCGTCGGGTCGTACCAGGCGATGTCGACGACGACCGTGTCCCAGCCGTGCGCCAGCAGGTGCTCGTGCAGGAACCGCGCGTTCGCCAGCACCTCGGCCTCGGTCACGGTGGTGCCGTAGCAGTCCCAGCTGTTCCACCCCATCGGCGGCGTGACGGCGGAAAGTTTCACGGGCTCAGCCTCGCCTATGCGGTCGCCGTCCGCAGGCGTTCGGGCGCCGTCAGGCGGCGGGATCGGCGAGACCGGCGGTCAGCGCGGCGAGGCGCACCTGGCTCAGGAAGAGCTCGTCGCGTGCCTGCGGCGTCAGCCAGTCAAGGTTGCCGTTGACCTCGAGCGAGACGAGGCCGTGCAGCATGGCCCACGTCTGCAGCAGGGCCTGGAAGCTCTCGGGCGGCAGCAGCTCGGCCTGGCCCTCGTGCTTGAGCTCTTGGCACACCGCCAGCTCGGGCGACGCCTCGCGGATCAGCGGCGGCCGGAGCTCGCCGCGCTCGGCCGCGGCGACGAACAGCGCGCTGAGCTGGCTCATCGCCCGGCTTGCCGCCTCGGTCGTCATGCCCTCGGTCGGCTCGGAGTACCCCGGGACCGGCATGCCGAGCACGAGCGCGAACCGCTGCGGTTCGTCGCGGGCCCAGTCCCGGTACGCGCCCGCCGCGGCGACCCACCGGCCCAGGATGTCGGCGTCGTCGATCGGGGCGCTCGCGGCCGCGACGGCCGCGCCGAGCGAGTCGAACCCGTCGGAGATCAGCGCGGAGATCAGCTCGTCGCGGTCGTCGAAGTAGCGGTAGAGCGCGGGGGCGCTCAGGCCCATGGCCCGGGCGATGTCGGTGAACCGCACGTCGGTCGACCCCTGCTCGTGCATGAGTTCTCGCGCGGTCGACTTGATCTCGTCCAGCGTCGCGCTGCGTGTGCGCTCGCGACGAGACATCGCTGGCTCGGCGGTCACCTGCTGCTCCCCTCTCGCGCTGCGGCGTCTGGGCGCCTCGCGCAGTGTCGACCGGCTCCCGCGGTATCGGCAGGCTTCCGCGGCGCACCTCGTTGTGCTGACGGACCGAATCTGAACGGCCTGCCAACTTCTGCGTTACGCAGCATTACATACGTGATTTGTCTTGACAAGTGATGCCGCATCGTGTTCGTTATGAACCTTAACGCATTCTCACGTGCACCACTGCCCCGGTGAGGACGACCCCCATGCCCAGCACCTCGATGACCTCTGACCTCGGCCCCGCGCCGGTCACGAGGCGGCCCGGCCCGCTCGGCCAGCTCGCCGACCTGGCCTTCCGGCACCGCCTCGTCGCGGTGCTCGCGTGGGTCGCGGCGCTCGCGATCGCACTGGTCCTCGCGAGGGCTTTCGGCGGGGAGTTCTCCGCGGACTACTCCTCGCCCGGCTCGGACTCGAGCCAGGCCCAGCAGCTGCTCGAGTCGGAGTTCCCGGCCCAGTCGGGCGACGCTGTCGACGTCGTCGTCCGCACCGCCGAGCCGGCGACCGATCCCGCCGTCCGGGCGGACGTCGAGGCGCTGCTCGCGGAGCTCGCCGGCGTGCCGCACGTCGTGAGCGTCGACGACCCGTTCGCCGCCCCCGGCGGGCTCGCCGCGGACGGGCGCACCGTGCTGACCCACGCGCGCCTCGACGTCGTCGACCCGACCGACATGCCGCTCGCGGACACCGAGCGCCTGCTCGAGATCGCGGCGGCGGCGGAGACCCCCGACCTCGAGGTGGCGCTCGGCGGCGCGACGATCCAGCTCACCGAGGCGGCGCCGATCGGGTCCGAGGGCGTCGGTCTGCTGGCCGCCGCCGTGATCCTGCTCGTGATGTTCGGCTCGATCGTCGCGGCCGGGCTGCCGATCCTCGTGGCCCTCGCCGGCCTGGCCGTGAGCGCGACGCTCTCGACGGTCCTGATCTCGTTCGTCGACGCGCCCGA
Organism: Pengzhenrongella sicca; assembly: GCF_017569225.1. Lineage (GTDB taxonomy): Bacteria > Actinomycetota > Actinomycetes > Actinomycetales > Cellulomonadaceae > Pengzhenrongella > Pengzhenrongella sicca. The sequence continues at coordinate 4,054,306 of NZ_CP071868.1, read as the reverse complement.
CTGGTCCACGTCGCTCGCGACGATGATCGGCATCGGCATCGGGATCGACTACGCGCTGCTGATGGTGACCCGGTTCCGGGAGTGGAGGGCGGCGGGCCTGGACGATCGGGCCGCGACCGTCGCGACGCTCGACACGGCCGGGCGGGCGGTGCTGCTCGCGGGGTCCACGGTGATCGTGAGCATGCTCGGGCTGTTCGCGATGGGGCTGTCGTTCATGCGCGGCGCCGCGCTCGTGACGATCCTCGGCGTGCTCGTCGTCCTGCTCGCGAGCCTGACGCTGTTCCCCGCGCTGCTGGGCTACTTCGGCAAGTCGATCGATCGCCTGCGGCTCCCCTTCCTGCGGGCCCGCCCGGTCGAGGTCGCCACGGGCGGGCACCTGGAGCCGACCGGGGCCTGGTTGCGGTGGAGCCAGGCCGTCGAGCGCCGCCGCGTGCTCGGCGTCGTCTCCGGCGTCGGCCTCCTGCTGCTGTTCGCGTCGCCGTTCCTCGCGGTCCAGCTGGGCTTCCCGGACGCCGGCAACAACAGCGAGGGGTCCTCGACGCGGCAGGCCTACGACTGGCAGGCGCAGGCGCTGGGCGCGGGCTCGAACGGCCCGCTCCTGATGGTCGCGGAGCTGCCCGACGCCGACGCGGCGGCGGACCTGGCGGGGGTGACCGAGGCGCTGGGCTCCACCGCCGGGGTCGCGGCCGTCACGCCGGCGACGACCAGCGCCGCGGGCACCACCGCGGTCTTCACCGTCATCCCGACGACGGGACCGCAGTCGAGCGCGACCGAGGACCTCGTGCGGACCTTGCGCGACTCCGTGCTGCCGACGGCGACCGCGGGCACCGGCATCGACGTGCACGTGGGCGGCGCGACGGCGGCCGCGATCGACTCGAGCGCGAACATCGCCAAGCGCATCCCGCTCCTGATCGGCGGCGTCGTGCTGCTGTCGATGTTCTTGCTCCTCGTCGCGTTCCGCAGCGTGGCCGTCGCGGTCAAGGCTGCGGTGATGAACCTGCTCTCGGTCGCCGCGTCCTACGGCGTGGTCGCGCTCGTGCTGCAGGGCGGCTGGGCCGGTGGCCTGATCGGGATCGACACCCCGACCCCGCTGCCGGCGTTCGTGCCCGTGCTCATGTTCGCGGTGCTCTTCGGCCTGTCGATGGACTACGAGGTCTTCCTGATCAGCAGGATGCGCGAGGCCTGGCTGCGCACGGGCGAGAACCACCGCGCGATCGTCGAGGGCCTGGCCGGGACCGGCCGCGTCATCACGGCGGCGGCCGCGATCATGGCGGCCGTGTTCGCGGCCTTCATCCTCAGCCCCGACATCGTGCTCAAGGTGATCGGCGTCGGGATGGCCTCGGCGATCATCATCGACGCGACGATCGTGCGGCTGCTGCTCGTCCCCGCGGTCATGCACATCCTCGGCCGGGCGAACTGGTGGCTGCCCGCGGGGCTCGAACGGGTGCTGCCGCAGCTGCACATCGAGGGCCACCCCGAGGTGTACCTGCCGCCGCGTCAGCCCGCCGAGCGCCAGCCGGTCGCGGCCGGCTAGCGCGCGCCGCACGGCGAGGCGCGCGCCGCACGGCAGGCTCGCCGCACAGGAGGCGGGCCCGCAGCCGGCTCGCCGCCGGCAGCGAGTGTGGGCGATCTGCTCTCAACCCCGCACGTGTGGGCAAAGTGCGGGTTCAGGACCCGATCAGGGGACCGTTTGCCCACACTCGCGCGGCTGGGAGCCGAACGCCCACACTCGCGCCCCGGGTTCGGGTCAGGGTTCGGGTCGGGGTCGGTCGGTCCGGGTCCGGTCCGGGTCGGTGCAGCCGCGTCCGGAGCACCCGGCTTCGGATCAGTGGCCCGTCTGCGTTAGGGTTGTCGACGACCCCTCGTGCGGCGTCACCTCGCTGAACTCCCCCAGGGCCGGAAGGCAGCAAGGGCAGGCGGGCTCTGATGGGTGTGCGGGGGGTCCTCGCATGCCCGGACGTCCCCCGGCGGTCTGACCCGGCACGGGTCGGCGCCCGCCCCGGGTCGCAGGCGGCCGCGATCGGGCCGGGCCTGGCGGCCGACGCGGCGGACGGTGTCCCGGCAGCAGGCTCGAGGCATGTCGTCGAACCCCGTGCCGAACCCCGCCCGGCCGAACCTCGCAGTGCCGAACCCCGCCCGGCCGAACCCCGCCGTGCCGAACCCCGCCGTGCCGAACCCCGCCCCGCCGGCCCCCGCCCCGTCCGCGCCGCCGCGCCTGGCCGCGCGCGGCCTCGTCCGCCGGTTCGGGCCGACGACGGCGCTCGCGGGCGTCGACGTCGACCTCGCCGACGGCGAGTCGCTCGCCGTGATGGGCCCGTCCGGCTCGGGCAAGTCGACCCTGCTGCACTGCCTCGCGGGCATCCTGCGCCCGGACGCGGGCGCGGTCCTGCTGCGGGGGCTGCCGGTGCACGAGCTCTCCGAGCGCGAACGCTCGTTGCTGCGCCGCGAGCACTACGGCTTCGTGTTCCAGTTCGGCCAGCTGCTCGCCGAGCTGCCCGCCGTCGAGAACGTCGCGCTGCCCGCGATGCTGCTCGGCACCTCGCGGCGCGAGGCGACTGACCAGGCACGCCGCTGGCTCGACCACCTGGGCCTGGCCGGGATGGGGGACCGCCGCCCGGGCGAGCTCTCGGGCGGGCAGGCCCAGCGGGTCGCGGTCGCGCGCGCGCTGATCACGGGCCCGGACGTCGTGTTCGCCGACGAGCCGACCGGCTCCCTCGACCAGGCGACGGGCCACGACGTCATGCAGATCCTGACCGAGACCACCCGGGCGGCGGGCGCCTCGCTCGTCGTCGTGACCCACGACGCGACCGTCGCCGCCTGGTGCGACCGGCGGATCGAGGTCCGGGACGGCCTCGTCGTGGGCGCCGGCGTCGGGCAGGCCCAGCGATGAGGACGATCCGAGCGCTCCTGCCGCTGCTGCGCCGGGCCGGCGGGCGGGACCAGCGCGTGACCACGGGCCTCGCGATCGCCGCGTTCGCCGTCACCACGGCGCTCACGCTCAGCGTGATCGGGGGGCTGCTCGGCTTCATCGACCGCGCGGCCAACCCCGTCGGCGCGTACCAGGAGCTCAACGCCACGCAGTACGTCGGGCTCGCCTGGGCGGCGCTCGTGCTGCTCGTCGTCCCGCTGCTCACGCTCGGCGGCGCCGCCGCGCGGCTCGGGGTCGCGCGGCGCGATGCGCGGCTCGCGACGCTCCGGCTGATCGGGGTGACGCCGCGCGAGGTCGTCGCGCTGACGGTGCTCGAGACCTCCTGGCAGGGGCTGCTCGGGGCGTTCGCGGGCATCGTCGGGTACGTCGCCCTGCTGCCGGTGTGGACCCGGATCCCGTTCGAGGGGGCGACGTTCACGGCCGCCGACCTCTGGGTCGGCCCCGGCTCGCTCGTGCTCGCGTGCGTCGCCGTGCCGCTGCTCGCGGCGGTGAGCGGCGTGGTGTCGCTGCGCCGCGTCGTCGTCTCCCCGCTCGGGGTCGCGCGGCGGCAGTCGCCCCGGTCCCTCAGCTGGCTGCGGGCGGCCGCGGCGTTCGCCGCGATCGTGGTCGTCGTGGCGGTGAGCTCGTCCCTCGGAGCGTTCGGCGCGGCGGCGATCGGGGTCTTCGTGGGCGCCTTGGCCCTCGGGTTCGCGACGCTCAACGCCGTCGGGCCGTGGACGCTCGGCGTGCTCGGCCGGATCCTGCTGCGCCGGGCGTCGACGCCCGCCGCGCTCCTCGCGGCGCGCCGCCTGCTCGACGACCCGCGCGCGACCTGGCGCGTCGTCGGCGGGCTCGGGCTCGCGGGCTTCGTCGCGGGAGCGCTCGCGGTGGTCCCGGTGATGGTCGCGCTCGACGACGGCGCCGACGCCGACACCGCGCTCCTGCTCGGCGACCTCATGCGCGGGGCGATGGTCACGCTCGTGCTGACCTACCTCGTCGCGGCGGCCTCGGCCGGCATCACCCAGGCGGCCAGCGTGCTCGACCGCCGGCGCGACTATGTGCTCCAGACGCTGGCCGGCACGCCGGTCGAGCTGCTCGACGCCGTCCGGCGGCGGGAGGTGCTGGTCCCGCTCGTGGTTGTGTCCACCGGGTCGGCGCTCGCCGCGCTGGTCATGCTGTTCCCGCTGTTCGGCGCCGCGGCGGTGCGGGCGCCGCAGGGGCTCGCCGTGCTCGCGGCCTGCCTCGTCGCGGGCACCGCGCTCGTGCTCGGCGCGACGGAGACGGTCCGGCCCCTGCTGCGCTCGGTGCTCGCCGACACCGCGGTGCGGGCGGACTGACCCGCTCGGGCGGACTGACGGTACGCGCTCAGGGCCGGGACCCGCGCGTTCAGGGCGCGTTCTGCCAGCGGTGCACGCGACCGTCCGCGAGCACGAGCAGTCCGCTCGTGCCATGCAGGGTCGCGGTCCAGTCCACGGCGTCGGCGCCGCGTGCGACCAGGGCGGTGGCCCACACGTCCGCCCACAGGAGCGACGGCCCGACCACGGTCGCGGACAGCACCTGCGTCGCGGCCAGCCCGGTGTGCGGGTCGACGATGTGCGCTCCCCGCGCGGCCACGCCCGAGGTGGCGACCCCGCCGTCGTGCACCGGCACGGTCGCGAGGATCGTCGACCGCTCGCGCGGGTCCTCGATGCCGATCTGCCAGGGCTCGAGGTCGGCGCCCGGGCGCACGAGGATGTCGCCGCCGGCGCCGATCGCGAGCGAGAGCCCGGGCAGGTCGTCGAAGAACCGGACCGACCGCGCGACCGCCCAGGTCTTGACGAGCACGGTCGGATCGAACGTCCCGGCGCGACCCGGCGCGGCCCACGCGTCGACGTACCCGTCGGTGCGCACCCGCGCGATCTCGGACAGCGCGGCCACCTCGCGCACGGCGAGGCTGCAGCCCGCGAGGGTGAGCTCGCCGCGCGCGAGCCGGCTGATCTCGGAGTCCTCGCGGTAGGTGCTGAAGACGGCGTCGGCGGCGCGCAGGTCGGCGAACACCCGGTGCGCGGCGTAGGCGGCGCTCGCGTCCCGCGCGCCCGCGCCACGCACGTGCAGGCTGACCGGCATGCCCATGATCTGCTCGACCCAGGCGCGCCGGTCGGTCGCGAGCGGCTCCGGCTCGGTGACGTCGCCGAACCCGGGGCCCCACCCCGCGACGGCGGTCACAGCCCGGCCCGGTCGAGCGCGCTCTGGAGCGAGGTCAGGTACCCGCGGCTCGTGACGGTCGCGCCGGAGACCATGCTGATGTCAGCCGAGCCCGCGGCGGACGCCTCCTGGTTGAGGATCGGGATGGCCCGGGCGTTGATCTGGACGCTCTCGCGCTCGCCCCCGGGGAACGCGATCGCCTCGGCCGACGTGACGGCGCCGTCGGTCACTGTGATGCGGACCTGTACGTTCCCGTAGCGCGTGGCGGTGGAGTCGCCGTCGTAGGTCGCGGTCGTCGGGGCGGCCGGCGCGGCCGTCGCCGTCGTCCCGTCGGTGGCTGTCGTGGTCCCGCCGGCGGTGGTGCCGTCGGCCGTGGTGCCGCCGGCCGTGGTCGCCCCGCTGTCGGCCGTCGTGCCGCCAGCCGTCGTCGTGCCGCTCGTGGTCCCCCCGCCGCCGGTGTCGGTGGCGGTCGCCTGGGTGGAGCTGTTGCGGCTCGTCGGCCAGGAGAACAGCAGCACCAGGGCGCTGAGCGTCGTGCCGATGGCGATGACGATGCGGCGCATGTGGTGCTCCCAGGGGGCAGGTGGTGTGGTCGCTCCACCCTCGCCGCCCGACCAGGGTGGGTCCTGAGGATCGGCTGGGAGCTTGCTGGTAGCGGCTATCGCAATGCGAGCCGGGTGAGCGACTGCGCGACGCCTGCGTCCCGCTTGAGCCGCCGGACGAGCCGGTCGAGCGCTGCGGCGTCGCGCACCACCGCGTGCACCAGGTAGTCGTACCCGCCGGTCACGTGCACCGCGTCGAGGATCTCCGGGAAGGCGCCCGACGAGCGCGCCGCCGCGAAGTCCTCGGCGCTCACGTCGGGTCGCAGCCGAAGGTCGACGAAGACCTCGAGCCCCGCCGCCGACGCCGCCGCGTCGGTCCCGCTCGGCCCGCTCGCCCCGCCGGGTCCGCCGGCTCGCAGCGGGCGGGCAGTGCCCGCCGTGAGCACCGTGAAGCCGCGAATCACGCCCGCGTCGACCAGCCGGCGGACGCGGGCCGCCGCGGCGTTCGCCGAGAGGCCGACGCGGCGGCCGAGCTCCCGGAAGGGCAACCGCGCATCCGCGGTCAGCTCACGGAGGATTGCGTCGTCGATGGCGTCCATCCAGCGATCTTCGCAGCCTGGCGGAGGTTTGCGCTGCGTCGGGGCGCGCGTGTCCGCCAGTCTCGCGGGCATGCACCCGCTCGCCGACGCGCTCGCTCTCGGGCTCCTGGCCGGCCTCGCGCTTGCCCTGCCGGTCGGCCCGGTCGCGCTGCTCGTCGTCTCGGCGGGCCTCACGCGGGGCTTCCGCGTCGCCGCGGGCGCGGCGCTCGGCGTCGCCGCGGTCGACGCTGCCTACGCGGGCCTCGCCGTGACCGTCGGCGGGCGCCTCGCCGCCGCGCTCGACGGGCACCTCCCGCTGGTGCGGACGGCCGCCGCGCTCGCCCTCCTCGGCGTGGCCGCGCACGGGCTCCGCCGGACCCTCGCGACGCCGTCGGCCGCCGAGCGTGCTGCGGTGCTACCCGCGACGGTGCTGCCCGCGACGGCGCGGCCGGAACTGGCGCAGTCGGCGCGGGCGTTCGGCCGCTTCGTCGCGCTGACCGCCGTGAACCCGCTCACCGCGCTCGCCGTCGCGTCGATCGCGGTGGCGCTCGGACCTCACCTGGCCGGCCCGGCGCGGTTCGCGTTCGTGCTCGGCGTCGCGGCGGCGTCGGCGGCCTGGCAGCTCGTGCTCGCCGCCGCGGGCTCGGTGCTGCGTGCGCGGCTCGGGCCCCGCGCGCGCACGGCGGTCTCGCTCGCCGGCCACGCGTGCGTCGTCGTCCTCGCCGCGGTCATCGCGCTCGGCTGACGCGCTCTGCTGTGCAGGTGAGACGCCGCGACCGCCGTCCGGTGCGCAGGTCTACCGTCGGGCCACGGACCCGCGTGCGCACCGGACGCGCGGCGCCGAGATCGGCGGGATGCGTGATGGTGGCACGACGGCTCCAGACCTGGGCACAGCTTCGACCCCTGCTGCGGGTGCAGCCGTTCCAGCTCGACCCGGTCGCACGCCGGCTCGCCGGCGCGCACACGGTCGGCGACCTGCGCACGCTCGCGCGGCGCCGGACCCCGCGCTCGGTGTTCGACTACGTCGACGGCGCGGCCGAGGGCGAGGTGTCGATCCGGCGCGCGCGGCGCGTGCTGCGCGACCTCGAGCTGCAGCCGTCGGTGCTCCGCGACGTCGGCCAGGTCGACCTGTCGACGACGATCCTCGGCACCCCGGCCGCGCTTCCGTACGTGCTCGCCCCGACCGGGTTCACCCGGATGATGCACCAGGCGGGCGAGGTCGCGGTCGCGCGCTCGGCGCAGCGGCACGGCGTGCCGTACACGCTCTCCACGATGGGCACGACGTCGATCGAGGCCCTCGCCGCGGCCGTGCCCGGCGGGCGCAACTGGTTCGGGTTCTACGTGTGGAAGGACCGGGCGGCGGGCGAGGACCTCATGACGCGCGCGCGCGAGGCGGGGTACGAGACGCTCGTGCTGACGGTCGACGTGCCCGTGGGGGGCGCGCGGCTGCGCGACAACCGCAACGGCTTCACGATCCCGCCCGCCCTCACGGCGCGCACGATCCTCGACGGCGCGATGCACCCGCGCTGGTGGGCGGACTTCCTCACGACCGAGCCGATCCGGTTCGCGACGTTCGACTCGTGGGGCGGGACCATCGAGGAGCTCGCCGCGCACCTGTTCGACCCCACCGTCGAGCTCGACGACCTCGCGTGGGTGCGCGAGTTCTGGGACGGGCCGCTCGTGGTCAAGGGCATCCAGACCGTCGCCGACGCCGAGCGGGTGGTAGGCGCGGGCGCCGACGCCATCGTGCTCTCGAACCACGGCGGACGCCAGCTCGACCGCGCGCCCGTCCCGCTGCGGCTGCTGCCCGACGTCGTGCAGGCAGTCGGCGACCGGGCCGAGGTCATGGTCGACACCGGCTTCTCCTCGGGCGCCGACATCGTGGCCGGCATCGCGCTCGGCGCGAGCGCCGTGATGCTCGGGCGGGCGTACCTGTACGGCCTGATGGCGGGCGGCGAGCGCGGTGTCGACCGCATGCACGAGATCCTGACCGCCGACATCTTGCGCACCCTCCAGCTGCTCGGGGTCCGCTCGATCGCGGAGCTCACGCCCGCGCACGTGCGGCTGCCGTGAGCGGCGCGGGCATGGTTGGCGTGGCTGGCGTGCAGGTGCTCGCGCAGCTGCGCGCCGCGCTGCCGGCCGGCGCCGTCGTCACCGACCCCGCCGCCGTGCTGGCGCGGTCGTCGGACGCCGCCGGCGCCGCGGCCCCGGGGGTCGCGCTGGCGCTCGTCCTGCCGTCGACGACGGCGCAGGTCAGCGCGATTGCGCGCATCGCCCACGCGCACGGCGTCCCGCTCGTGCCCCAGGGCGCCCTCAGCGGGCTCGCGGGCGGGGCCAACGCCGTCGACGGCGCGATTCTCGTCTCGCTCGAGGCGATGGCCGCGATCGTGCGGATCGACGCCGTCGACCAGGTCGCCGTCGTGCAGCCCGGCGTCGTCACGGACGACCTCGCCCGCGCGGTCGCCGAGCGGGGGCTGTTCTACCCGCCGGACCCGGCCTCGAGCTCGAGGTGCACCATCGGCGGCAACATCGCGACCAACGCGGGCGGCATGCGCTGCGTGAAGTACGGCGTGACGCGGGACTTCGTGCGCTCGCTCGAGGTCGTGCTCGCCGACGGCCAGATCGTGCGCACGCGCCCGCCGACGGTCAAGGCGGTCGGCGGCCTCGACCTGACGGGCCTGGTCGTGGGCTCGGAGGGCACGCTCGCGATCGTCACCGAGGCGACGCTCGCGCTCCTGCCTGCGCCGGGCCCGACGCAGGGGGTCTGCGCGACGTTCGCGACCGTCGCCGGCGCGCTTGCGGCGGCCAACGCGATCATGGCCGGACCGCACCGCCCGAGCACGCTCGAGCTGCTCGACTCGGTGGTGCTCGCGGCGATCTCCGCGTACGACCCGACGTCGACCCTGCCCGCGGGCGCGCACGCGCTGCTGCTCGTCCTGACGGATGCGCGTGAGGGCGGCTCGGCCGACGTCGCGGCGTACGCCCGGGCGGCGCACGAGCGCGCGGCGCTCACGGTTGACCTCGCGACGGAGCCCGACCGGCTCGACGCGCTGCTCGCGGCGCGGCGGGCGTTCCAGCCCGCGATGCAGGCCCTGCGGGGCGCGAGCCTCAACGAGGACGTCGCGGTGCCGCGGTCGCGCCTGCCCGAGCTGATCGAGCGGCTGGCCGCGCTCGCGGCCGGTTCCGGCGTGACCGTCGGCACCGGCGGGCACATCGGCGACGGCAACGTGCACCCCGTCATCGCGTTCGACCCCGCGGACCCGGCCCAGGTCGCCGCGGCCCAGCGGGTGCACCGCCAGATCCTCGACCTGGCGGCCGAGCTGGGCGGCACGGTGACCGGCGAGCACGGCATCGGCGTCGAGAAGCTCGTGGCCCTCGACGCGGAGCTGGGCCCGACGGTGCGCGACCTCCAGCGCCGGATCAAGCAGGCGTTCGACCCGACGGCCATCCTGAACCCGGGCAAGAAGCTGTAGCCGGGCTCCACCTGCCACCTGCCACCGGCCGGCCGGCCGGCCGGCCGGCCAGCCGGCCAGCCCGCACGACCCCGGCGGCCGAGGTAGTCCATCAGCGGTGAAGTAGTCCATTTGCGGTGAAGTAGTGCCTGCCGATGGACGTTCTCGCCGCGGATGGACTACCTCACGCCCCTGCCGGGTTCGTCAGGCCTTGTGGATCGGGACGCAGACCTCCGTGAGCCAGCTCGCCGGATCCGGCTCCTGCGGCGGGCCGACGACGTAGACGTTCAGCATCGGGCCGGCGATCGCGTAGTCGTGCTCCCCGATCCAGCGGCCGAGCGCCTCGACGGCGGACCCGATGCCGTCGTAGCTGCCGTGCAGCGTGGCCTGCGCCACGCGCAGCGCGGGAACCTCGACGCACCGGACACCGGCGGCGCTCTCGAACGGGCCGGTGACGTCGATCTGGACCTCGACGTCGGCGTCGGACTCGACGAAGCTCTCGTCGTGGAAGACCGCGGCGACGAGCGGCCGCTCCGCGACGCGCGCGCCCGTCGCGGGCAGGCCGCTCATGAGCCGCTGCCAGAGCAGCCCCTCGGCGGAGTAGTCGCCGATCGTGTCGCGGACGGCGGCGACGATGCGGGCCGGCAGGTCGCGCTGGATGATCTCGGTGGGCTGGTTGGTGTCGATGGACATGGCAGGTGCCTCCAGGCTGTCGATCAGGTGGACAACCTTCCGGATCCGGCTCGCGACGGCGGCGGCGTCGACCTCGAGCCTGGCCCGCTGCTCCTGGAGCACCGCGCGCAGCAGCGCGGGCTCGTCGAGCAGCGGCACGCACGCCGCGAGCTCGGCGACCCCGAGCCCGACGTCCCGGAGCGCACAGATCCGGGCCGAGGTGCGCAGGAGGTCCGCCGAGTAGAACCGATACCCCGAGCCGGGGTCGGTCCGGGTCGGGGGCAGGACGCCGTGCTCGTCGTAGTGCCGCAGCATCCGGACGCTGATCCGGGACAGCCGCGAGAACTCGCCGATCGACAGCAGTCGTCCGCCGGTGGAAGGCATGCCCATGACGAAACACCCTGCCACGGCGGGAGGGTCAAGCCAGCGGCGGCTGATCCTCACCAGCCCCGGACCGGCGTCAGCCGCGCGGTCGCCACGGGCGGAAGCCGTGCGTGTACGCGGCCGATCAGGTCCTGGGCGCCGCGGGTGTCGCCCGGAGTCACCCGCAGGACGGACCAGCCCTCCTCGGTGATCGCGTCCTGGCGGCGCTTCTCCTCGAAGACGACGCGGGCCGGATCTTCGCTGCTCGCGTACTTGACGTAGCCGTCAACCTCGATCAGCAGCCTCCAGGCGGGCCAGCCGAGGTCCGACCAGAACCACCCGAGCCGGGTCAGGACCGGGATCTGCAGATCCGGCCGAGGCAGCCCGTGCCGCAGCAGCAGGTAGCGGACGAACGTCTCCCACGGCGACTCCGCCCGCGCGTCGGCAAGGTCAAGGACCGTCCGGGCGCCGACGACGCCGCGTCCCCCGGCGAGCGCGTCGAGCCTGGCCCGCAGCGCGTCGCGGTCGGCGCCGAGGCGGAGGGCGCCGTCGGCGAGCACGAGTGCCTCGCGCGGCGTGAGCTGACGCAGGCAGTCCACGGCCGCGCGCTCGAGCGAGGTCACGGGCACGCCGCGTCGTTCCTGGCGGTCGGCCTGAGCCAGCTCCATGATGTGGCGGGTGAGTGCCGGTTCGCCGTGGTGGCTGGGCCGGACCGTCTGGATGATGTGGGTCGCGGTGGGGGCCGTCCACAGCGGGCAGCCCCAGATGAGGGCCGCCGACTCGTGGCTGAACCAGAACGGGGTGCGCAGCTGACGGCCGACCGCGGCGATCCGAGCGAGGGCGAGCTCCCGCGCGGCGGCGGCAGGGACGCCGGGAGGCGATGCGGACGTCGGGGGCACGCGGCGGTAGGCGCCCGGGCGGACCCGTTCGAGCCGCCCTGAACTTGCCTCCGCCTGCACCGCCGCAGGCGCGAGCTCGCGCGCGAGGAGCACCGCCGGAAGCGGACCCGTGGGCGGCCGCGCGCTGGAGCCGCGGGGTGGTGGCGCGGGGTGGTGGGGAGGGGGCATGGGTGCACTGTGCGCCGGCCCGACGTTCGGCGCCGCCGACCCCCGGCATCGCTGGGGACGGCCCTGCGCGCCGGGGGCCCGGGGTCGGGCGAGGTGGTCCAGCTGTGGCGGTGAGGTCGTCCATCCGCGGTGAAGTCGTCCATCCTTGGCGAGGTAGTCCATCGACAGGCACTACTTCACCGCGAATGGACGACCTCACCGCGAATGGACGACCTCACAGGGGGCGGGACCGGGTGCGGGTGTGCCGCAGCGCGGTGGTCAGTGGCGCAGGACTCGGCTGGCCAGCTTGTTGCCCAGCAGCTGCGCGAACTGGACGATGATGACGATCACCGCGACCGTGATGCCCATGACCGCGTAGTTGTACCGCTGGTAGCCGTACTGGATCGCGAAGTCACCGAGCCCGCCGCCCGCGACGGCACCTGCCATCGCCGACATGTCTGTGATTGCGACGAACAGGAAGGTGTACCCGAGGATCAGCGGCGCGAGGGCCTCGCGCACGATCACGGTCCACACGATCCGCAGCGGGCCGGCGCCCATCGCGCGCGCGGCCTCGATCAGGCCGGGGTCGAGCGCGACGAGGTTCTGCTCGACGATGCGCGACGTCGCGACCGTCGCCATGATCGTCATCGGGAAGATCACGGCCTTGGTGCCAAAGCTGGTGCCCGTGACCTGCACGGTGAGCGGCAGCACCGCGGTGATGAAGATGATGAAAGGGATCGGCCGGATGATGTTCACGAGCAGGTTGAGCGCCGTGTAGACGGCCCGGTTGGCCAGCAGGTTGCCCGGCCGCGTCGTGTACAGCAGCGCGCCGAGCGCGAGCCCGGCGATGCCACCGATGAGCAGGGTCGTCAGCACCATCTGCAGCGTCTCGCCGATGGCCGTGACGAGCAGCGGCCAGAGGTTCTGTCCGTTGTTCATCGGCCCGCCTCGCTCTGGGTGTCCTGGGGATCCTGGCCGACGTCGTCGGGCAGGTGCTCGACGACGTCGGTGTGCTCGCGGATCGACGTGATGAAGCCGTCGACGGCGGCGTCCGGGCCGACGAGCTCGAACGTCAGGGAGCCGAGCGGGCGCGCCCCGATGTCAGTGATGCCGCCGTACACGATCGAGCCGTCGATCCCGTGCGCGCGCAGCTGCTCGGTGAGCAGCGTCCCGGAGCCGCCAGTGTCACGCACGCCGATGGTCACGATGCGGCCGGGGTGCCGCTGGCGCAGCCGCGCGATGACCTCGGGGGAGGGGCGGTCGTGCAGCGCGGACGCGATGAAGCGCCGGGTGACGGCCTGCTGGGGCGAGGCGAAGATGTCGTAGACGTCGCCCTGCTCGACGACCCGGCCCTCCTCCATCACCGCGACCCGGTTGCATAGGTAGCTCACGACGGACATCTCGTGGCTGATCACCACGATCGTCACGCCGAGCTCGAGGTTGATCCGGCGCAGCAGGTCGAGCACGTCCCGCGTCGTCTCGGGGTCGAGCGCGCTCGTCGCCTCGTCCGCGAGCAGCAGGGTGGGCGACGTTGCGAGCGCGCGGGCGATGCCGACGCGCTGCTTCTGCCCGCCGGAGAGCTTGTCGGGGTACTGGCGCGCCTTGTCGGACAGCCCGACGAATTCGAGCAGCTCGGCGACGCGTGCCTCGCGGCGCTCCTTCGGCCAGCGGGCGACCTGCAGCGGGTACGCGACGTTCCCCGCGACCGTGCGCGAGCTCAGGAGGTTGAACTGCTGGAAGATGAAGCCGATCCGCGCCCGTGCGGGCCGCAGCTCGCGCTCGGTGCGCCCGGTCATCGGGACGTCGTCGACGACGACGGTGCCGCTCGTGGGCGTCTCGAGCGCGTTGATGAGCCGCACGAGCGTGCTCTTGCCCGCACCGGAGTACCCGATGATGCCGAACACGTCGCCGCGCTCGATCTCGAGCGTGACGGCGTCGACGGCGCGCACCGACTGGGTGCCCGTCACGAAGTCCTTCGTCACGTCCTGCAGGGAAACCATGGCGCTCACGCGAGGCCGTCCTCTTCTCTAGGTCGTGCTCGGGGCGATCCGCGGCCGACCGGCCCGCGGATCGCCCCGGGGAGCCGGATCAGCTCGCGGCGGCTTCGAGGTCGGCCGTCAGGCCGGCCAGGATCTCCTGGAGCTCCGCCGGCGTCTGGTCCTGCGCGACCGCGGTGCCCTTGGACTCCTCGAGCAGCGCCTCGGTCACCGACGGGTCATGGTAGATCTCGACGAGCTGGGCGTAGATCGGGTTCTCGGCATCCTCCGCGCGCGCGACCCAGACGTTGATGTACGGCTCGGCCGCCTCGAGGTCCTCGAGGTCCGAGTAGATCGCCGTGGTCGGGTCGATCCCGGCGTCGCTGGCGAAGTTGTTGTTGATGATCGCGGCGTCGAGGCTCTTGAGCTGGACCGTGGTCTGGTTCGCATCGACGGGGACGACCGTGACGCGGGACTCGTCCGCGACGATGTCGGCCGGGGTCGACAGCGCACCGCCGCCGTCCTTCAGCGTGATGAGCTCCGCCGACTGCAGCACGAGCAGCGCGCGGGCCTGGTTGGTCGCGTCGTTCGGGATCGCGATCTCGGCGCCGTCGGGGATGTCGGCCGGGGTCTCGTAGTCCTTCTCGGTGTACAGCCCGAGCTGGTAGATCACGGTCGCGCTGATCGGCACGAGGTCGGCGTCCGCCGACAGGTTGTAGTTGGCGAGGAAGAGCAGGTGCTGGAACTGGTTGAGCTCGAGCTCGCCCTGGCTGACGATCGGGTTGGGCTGCTGGTAGTCGGTGAAGTTCTGCAGCTCGACGTCGATGCCCTCCTCCTTGGCGAGGTCGACGAACACCTGCCAGTACGCCTTGCTCCCGTCGGTCACGCCGACCTTCACCGTGACGGGGTCGCTCGGGTCGGCGGTCGCGGTCGCGCCGGACGCCGCGGAGTCCGCGCCTCCTGCGCACGCGGCGAGCGTGGCTGTGAGGGCGATCGCGGCGACCAGGGTGGAGAGCTTGCGCTTCATGAGAATGCCTTTCGAGTGCGTGTTCGGGGACGTCATCGAGGCTGGAGGTGAGGCTGCGCGGGGGCGGCCGGGAGGCGACGCGGGCCGACCGGCGCTCGCGACGGGGGCAAGGGCGCGGTGCTGGCCGACGGCGGCAGGAGGACGGACCGCCACAGGCGGGCGCTCGCGAGGAGCGAAGGTGGGGGCCGTCGTGGCCGGGGTGGTCCGTTCAGGACCGGACGTGCAGAGCCGGTGAGGGCTCTAGCGCATGCAGGTGCGACAGCACATGAGCCCGCGGCACGCGCCCGGCAGGACGCACATGAGGTGCGCACGGTGCTCGGTGGCGACGGGGCGGTTCACGTGGTGCTCCATTCCTGCGGTGCGGGGCGGCTCGTTCGACCAGAGAGGTCGAGCCCGCAAGTTACCACCGTGGCGGGGGTCGGCCGCGCGGGCGTCCACCGGAGGGACCGCCCGTGTCCGGTCCGGCGCCTACAGTTCTGGGGTGACGACAGC
Organism: Pengzhenrongella sicca; assembly: GCF_017569225.1. Lineage (GTDB taxonomy): Bacteria > Actinomycetota > Actinomycetes > Actinomycetales > Cellulomonadaceae > Pengzhenrongella > Pengzhenrongella sicca. Next base: position 4,039,066 of record NZ_CP071868.1, on the reverse strand, counting down.
CCTGTACCGCCGCTACCGGCCCGAGAACTTCGCCGAGGTGATCGGCCAGGAGCACGTCACCGGGCCTCTCATGCAGGCGCTGCGGACGGGCCGGGTCAATCACGCCTACCTGTTCAGCGGCCCGCGCGGGTGCGGCAAGACGACGTCCGCGCGGATCCTCGCGCGCTGCCTGAACTGCGCCCAGGGCCCCACCGACACCCCGTGCGGGGTGTGCGACTCGTGCATCGAGCTCGCGCGCGGCGGCCCGGGGTCGCTCGACGTCGTCGAGATCGACGCGGCGAGCCACGGCGGCGTCGACGACGCGCGGGACCTGCGCGAGCGGGCGACGTTCGCCCCCGCCCGGGACCGGTTCAAGATCTTCATCCTCGACGAGGCCCACATGGTCACGCCGCAGGGCTTCAACGCGCTGCTCAAGATCGTCGAGGAGCCGCCCGAGCACGTCATGTTCATCTTCGCGACCACGGAGCCGGACAAGGTCATCGGCACGATCCGGTCGCGCACGCACCACTACCCGTTCCGGCTCGTGCCGCCCGACGTGCTCACCGCGTACCTCGAGCGGCTGTGCGTCGAGGAGGGCGCGCGGGTCGGCTCGGGCGTGCTGCCGCTCGTGGTCCGCGCCGGCGCGGGGTCGGTGCGGGACTCGCTCTCGGTGCTCGACCAGCTGATCGCCGGCGCCGACGAGGCCGGGATCGACTACGAGCGCGCCGTCGCGCTGCTCGGGTACACGCCCGCGACGCTGCTCGACGACGCCGTCGAGGCGACCGCGGCCGGCGACGGCGCGGCGGCGTTCCGCGTCGTCGAACGCGTCATCTCGACCGGGCACGAGCCGCGCCGGTTTGTCGAGGACCTGCTCGAGCGGCTGCGCGACCTCATCGTCATCGCCGCCTCGGGGGAGGGGGCCGGTGCGGCGCTGCACGACGTGCCCGCCGACCAGCTCGCCCGCATGCGCGCCCAGGCCACGCACCTCGGCGCCGCCGAGCTGTCCCGCGGCGCCGACCTCGTCAACGCGGCCCTGACCGAGATGACCGGGGCGACCTCGCCCCGGCTGCACCTCGAGCTGCTCGTCGCCCGCCTCCTGCTGCCGTCGGCCGACGACGGCGCGACCGGCTATGCGGCCCGTCTCGACCGGCTCGAGCGCGGCCTCGCAGCGCAGCCGCCGGTGGTGGCGCCGGTTGCGGCGCCGGTCGCGCCCGTGGAGCGAGCGGTGGCCGCGCCGCCAGCCGTTGCTGCTCCTGCACCGATTGTGCCCGCGCCGATCGAGACCGCGCCGATCGTGCCCGCGCCGATCGAAGCCGCGCCGATCGAAGCCGCGCCGATCAAAGCGGCGTCGATCGAGCTCGCCCCGGCCGCGACAACGCCGGCGGCCACCACGCCCGAGGTCAGACTGCCGGCCGAGACCGCGCCGGTCGACGTCCCGCGCGTGCCAACCGTGCCGGCCGCCGCCGTCGCGCCTGCCGCCCCGCCTGCCGCCCCGCCGGCCGCCGCATCCGCGCCCGCGCCCGCTGCGCCGTCGGCCACCCCTGCGGGAGCGGCCGGGACCGAGACCGAGGTGCTGCGCCGTCGCTGGCCCGAGGTGCTCGACACTCTGAACCGGCTGCGCAAGGCGACCTGGGCCCTCGTGAGCCAGAACGCGCAGGTCGGCGAGCTCACGTCGACGACGCTGACCCTCACCTTCGCCGCGGCGGGGCTGGCCAACGCATTCCGCTCGGGCGTGCACGCCGAGATGGTGCAGCGCGCGGTGCGCGAGACGCTCGGGTTCGAGGTGCGGGTCGAGGGCTCGCTCGCCGAGGCCGCGCCCGCCGCGCGACCAGCGGCGTCGTCCGCCGCGACGTCGGGCGGCTCGGGCTCCGCCCCGCGGTCCGCGCCCGTGCTCGACCGCGCGCGCGCCGAGGCGTCGTGGGCCGACGTCGAGCCGCCCGACCACCTCGAGGCCGTCGAGCCCGCGTTCGACGCCGGACCGGAGCCGGCGCACGAGTCCAGCGCGCGCGAGGCGGGCGAGCACGCGCATGCGGCCGCGCTGCGGCGCGCGGCCGAGGGGCCGGCGCCCGCGGAGGACTCGCCGCAGCCGGACGACCCCGACATCACGACCTCGAACCTGATCGGCGCGCCGCTCGTCGCGCAGATGCTCGGCGGGACAGTGATCGACGAGCAGGTGGGCGACGAGGTCTGAGTCGCGACCGGCCCGCCGCCGCGGCCTGCGCAGGTCGCCGGGGGCCGGACCCCGTAGGCTGACGGTGTGTATGAAGGCGCGGTTCAGGACCTGATCGACGAGCTCGGCAGACTGCCCGGCGTCGGTCCCAAGAGCGCGCAACGGATCGCGTTCCACCTCCTCTCGGCGGACCCGGTCGACGTGCGCCGCCTCGTCGACGCGTTGACCGAGGTCAAGGCGCGGGTCCGCTTCTGCGACATCTGCGGGAACGTCACGCAGGAGGAGCAGTGCCGGATCTGCCGCGACCCGCGCCGCTCGCTCAGCCAGATCTGCGTGGTGGAGGAGCCCAAGGACGTGGTCGCCATCGAGCGCACGCGCGAGTTCCGCGGCCGCTACCACGTGCTCGGCGGGGCGATCAACCCGATCGCGGGCGTCGGCCCCGACGACCTGCGGATCAAGGAGCTGCTCACGCGGCTCGCGAACGGTGAGGTCACCGAGGTCATCCTCGCCACCGACCCCAACGTCGAGGGTGAGGCCACCTCGACCTACCTCGCCCGGATGCTGGTGCCGATGGGGCTCACGGTGAGCCGGCTCGCGTCGGGGCTGCCGGTGGGCGGCGACCTCGAGTACGCCGACGAGGTGACCCTCGGCCGCGCGTTCGAAGGGCGGCGACGGATCAATGCCTGAGGAGGCCCCGATGGATGCCGCCGAACCGACCGACCCGACCGCTGAAGCCGCCGTGGACCCGGTCCTCGACCTGGCCCTCGACCCGAGCGTCGACCCGAACGTGGTCGCGGAGGCGACCGACCTGATCACGGTCGCGCGCGCGATGGCCGAGGAGAGCCGCGGCTACCTGAGCACCGTCACCGAGGTCGCGTCCGGGGCCAACCCCGACGCCGCGATCCCGCTGCTCCTGCTCGCCGTCTCCGACCTGCTCGCCGCGGGCGCCCGGCTGGGCGCGATGCTCGATGTCGTCCCGCGCGAACGGTTCGAGCCGGACATCGGGCCCGAGCCCGACGTCGACGCGCTGCGGATCGCGCTCGCCAACACGCTCGAGGGGCTAGACGAGTTCGCCGAGATCGTCGACCCCGTCGTCGGCGCCGAGGTGGGCAGCGCCACGCTGTCTGGCGACCTGGTTGCGATCGCCGGCTCGGTCGCGCAGGGCCTGCGGCACTTCGAGGAGAACCGCATCCTCGAGGCGCTGTGGTGGTGGCAGTTCTCGTACCTGTCCGGGTGGGGCGAGCGAGCCTCGAGCGTGCTGCGCGTGCTGCAGATCGTGCTGGGGCACCTACGCCTGGACGTCGAGGACGACGTCGCGGCCGAGGCGGAGTACGACGCGCTCCAGCGCTGAGCGGGCCCCCGCGCCGATCGCGCGGGTGAGCGCGCGCGGGTCGATCGACCCTCACAGGACGGCCCCCGTGCTCGCACAGCCGGCGCCTAGCCGGGCCTGGGTAAATGGAGACTTCACCTTCCATTCACCCGGAGTTCACCGTGTCTCAGACCATCATGTTTGCGATCGACCTGGTCGCGATCAGCCTGCTCACCTTCGGCCTCTACTTCCCGCGGCACCGCAGACGTGACCTCGTCGTCGCGTACCTCGGCGTCAACGTCGGGGTCCTGGCGGTCGCGGGCACGCTGGCCTCGTCCACGGTCGGCGCGGGCCTGGGTCTGGGCCTGTTCGGGGTGCTGTCGATCATCCGGCTGCGGTCGTCCGAGCTCGACCAGCTCGAGGTCGCCTACTACTTCTCCGCGCTCGCGCTCGGGCTGCTCGGCGGCCTGAGCGCCACGCCGAGCTGGATCACCGTCACGCTGATGGTGCTCGTGCTCGCCGTGATGTTCGTCGGCGACCACCCCCGGATGTTCCGGCGCTACCGCAACCAGGTCATGGTGCTCGACTGGGCGTGCACCGACGAGGTCGCGATGATCGCCCGCCTCGAGGAGGCGCTCGGCGCCCGCGTGCACACCGCGATCGTCCAGCGGGTCGACCTCGTGAACGACACGAGCATCGTGGACGTCCGGTACGAGCTGCCCGCGTCGGGCCGCCCGGCCCAGCTCGTCGGCGCGGCGAGCGCCCAGACGGTCGTGGCGGCGTCGGCCGGAGCGATCCGATGATGGCGGCGCACCTCGCCGCCCTCCGCGACCTCGAGCCGATCGGCCTCCCGGAGCTGATGGAGCGCGCGGCGCTGCAGACCCGGGTGGACCGCAAGTACCTGCTCCCCCTGGCCGACCTCGCGCCGGTGCTGGCGAACGTCAACGCCGGGACCCGGGCGCTCGAGATCGCGGGCCAGCGCACGCACCGGTACGAGTCCGTCTACTTCGACACCCCCGACCTGACGAGCTACCTGCAGAGCGCCCGCCGCCGGCGCCGGCGGTTCAAGCTCCGCACCCGGACCTACCTCGACTCGGGGCAGTGCTGGCTCGAGGTGAAGACCCGGGACAACCGCGGTCGCACCGTCAAGCAACGGCTCCCGTACGGCCTGGCGGACCGATCCCGCCTGACCGAGCTCGGCGAGGCGTTCACGGCCGAGGTGCTCGCTGCGGCCGACGTCCCGAGCCCGACGGCCGAGTTCGAGCCCACGCTCGTGACGCGGTACGACCGCAGCACGCTGTACCTGCCGGACTCCGGCAGCCGCGTCACGGTCGACACCCGCCTCGCGTGGCTCGTCGACGCCGGCCGGCACCTCGAGACGCCCGGGCTCGCCATCGTCGAGACCAAGTCGGGCTCGACCGCCTCGTCCGTCGACCGGCTGCTCTGGCGCCACGGCCACCGGCCGACGTCGATCTCCAAGTACGCGACGGGCCTCGCGGCCCTGCGCCCCGACCTCCCCGCGACCCGCTGGCACCGCGTCCTGTGCCACCAGCTCGACCAGCCCGGCAACCGAGCCGCTGCGTAGTCCGACCCCACCCTTCCAGGAGCCTGTGATGCGACGACCTACCCGAAAGACCTTCTTCTCCGCCGTGCTCGTGGCCGGGCTCCTCGCCGGCTGCGCCTCGACCGCCGACGCCGACTCCGGCACCGTCGCGACCACCGACACCGCGGCCGTCTCGACGACGGCCTCGGTCGTCGCGAGCGTCACCGCCGAGCAGGCGCTCGCCGAGAACACGTCTCCCGAGACCGACTCCGCCGCCGCCGCCGTGTGGGACGAGGCCGACGTCGTCGAGATCAGCCTTGACGGCGCGACCGCGACGTCGAGCAGCGACGCGGTCACGGTCGACGGGGGTGTCGTGACCATCACGGCCGCCGGGACCTACCGCCTCACTGGGGTGCTGGACGACGGACAGGTCGTGGTCGACAGCGCGGACACCGGCGCCGTCCAGCTGATCCTCGACGGTGCCGACATCTCCTCCTCGACCGGCGCGGCCTTCGTCGTCGCGGACGCCGAGGAGGCCGTGATCGTGCTCGCCGACGGCAGCCAGAATGCGCTGAGCGACACCTCCGTCGCTGCCGAGTCGACCGATGCCGAGACGGCCGACGCCGGGACCGACGTCCCGAACGCCGCGCTCTACAGCACCGCCGACCTGACGATCACCGGCGGCGGCGCCCTGACCGTCGCGGGCAACTCGAACGACGCGATCACCAGCAAGGACGGCCTCGTCATCGACGCGGGCACGATCACCGTCACGGCCGTCGACGACGGCATCCGGGGCAAGGACTACCTCGTCGTGAACGGCGGCACCATCACGGTGACGGCCGGCGGCGACGGCCTGACCTCGGACAATGCCGACGACGCCGCGCTCGGGTACGTCTCGGTCACCGGCGGCACGCTCGACGTCACGGCCGCCGGCGACGGCATCGCGGCGGCGACCGACGTCGTCGTCTCGGGCGGCGACCTCACGGTCCAGGCCGGCGGCGGCACCGCGGGCATCGTGGCCGACGACGCGTCGGCCAAGGGCCTCAAGGGCGCCGTCTCCGTGGTGATCGTCGGCGGCACGGTCGCCGTCGAGGCCGCGGACGACGCGATCCACTCCGGCGGGATCGTCTCGCTGGCGAGCGGCGACGTCACGCTCGCGAGCGGGGACGACGGCGTGCACGCTGACGCCGGCCTGAACGTCGCGGGCGGCACCGTCGCGGTGACGCAGTCGTACGAGGGCCTGGAGAGCGCGAACATCACGATCGACGGCGGCGACGTCACCCTCGTCGCGAGCGACGACGGCGTGAACGTCGCGGGCGGCGCGGACAGCTCCGGCGCGCAGGAGGGCGCTGCGCCGGGCGGCGGCACCGACGAGTTCAGCGACACGGGCGAGTTCCTCCTCGCCATCACCGGCGGCACGATCTCGGTCGACTCCGGCGGGGATGGGCTCGACTCGAACGGCTCGGCGCAGATCAGCGGCGGCACGATCGTCGTGAGCGGGCCGACCAACGACGGCAACGGGGCGCTCGACGTCAACGGCACGCTCGAGGTCTCGGGCGGCGTGCTGCTGGCGGCCGGCAGCTCCGGCATGGTGGTCGCGCCCGACGAGGCCTCCGCGCAGGGTTGGGTCGCGATCGGCTTCGACTCCGTCCAGGCGGCCGGCACCGTCGTGCACGTGGTCGCGGCGGACGGCACGGAGATCGCGTCGTTCGAGTCGGCCAAGGACTTCCAGTCGATCGTGCTCTCGTCGGCCGACCTGGTGGCGGGCGAGACGTACACGGTCCTGACGGGCGGGACGGTCTCGGGCGAGGTCGTCGCCGGCCTGTCGACGAGCGGCGACAGCTCCGGCGCGACGCAGGCCCTGACCGTGACGGCGGGCGAGGCGCCGGCCGGCGGCGGCGGACCCGGCGGCGGGGGCGGCCGCGGCTAGCGGTCCGCGCCGCCGGCTGACCGCCTTCCGCGCGGTCCGCCTTCCGCGCGGAGCGCGTGACCAGAGTGGCCGGAGCTGCCGGACCGGACATCCCAGCAGCCCCATCAGCACCACCCGTCACCTGCTCCGCGCGGACGGTGCCGCCGCGGGCCCCGACGGGTCCGCCCGGGGCCCTCGGGGGCCGCCGGAACGCGCCCGGCTGAACCTGTCCGACGCGCGCGTGACGGGTGGGACCGGTGTGACGCGTGGGGAGCCACACGGGTCACAGGGGCCACTCCAGCACCTAGGGCGTCGCGCAGGTTCACCCGCCGCCCCCGGCCCCTCCCGCCCGCCCGCGCCCCGCCCCCGCCCCGCCACCGGCACCCGCCGCCCCGGCCCCTCCCGCCGCGGCCCCCGCCGATCCCCGCACGAGCCCGTGAGTGCGCGCAGTCCTGTGATAGACCAGCCCGCGTGACGGCCGGGGACCTGGAGATCGCGACCGCGACGGTCGTGCTGCTCGCGCTGGCCGGGTTCGTGGCGGGCTGGGTCGACGCGGTCGTCGGCGGCGGCGGGCTGATCCAGCTGCCGGCGCTGCTGCTGGTGCCGGGGATCAGCCCGGTCCAGGCGCTCGCGACCAACAAGCTCGCCGGCTTCCTCGGCACCTCCGTGAGCGCGGCGACGTACTACCGCCGGGTCAGGCCGGGGCTGCGGACAGCGGCCCCGATGGCGGCGGCCGCGCTCGTGGGCGCCGCCGGGGGAGCGGGGCTCGCGACGTTGCTGCCCGCCGCCGTGTTCCGGCCCGTCATCCTGGTCGCGCTCGTGCTGGTGGCGGCCTACACCGTGGCCCGGCCCGACGTCGGGCGGGCGACCGCGCTGCGGTGGGCCGGAAGCCGGCACCTCGGCGCGGCGGTCGCGCTCGGCGCCGCGATCGGCCTGTACGACGGCCTGCTCGGGCCGGGCACCGGCACGTTTCTGGTCATCTCCCTCGTCGCGATCCTCGGCTACTCGTTCCTCGAGGCGTCGGCGAACGCGAAGATCGTCAACGCCGCGACCAACCTCGGCGCGCTCATCGTCTTCACGCTGTACGGCGCGCCGCTGTGGAAGCTCGGCCTCGTGGTGGGCGCCGCGAACATCGCCGGGTCGTACCTGGGGGCCCGGATGGCCGTCGCGCGCGGCAGCGCGTTCGTCCGGGTCGTGTTCGTCGTCGTGGTCGGCGCGCTGATCCTCCGGCTCGCCTGGGACGTGCTCGCCTGAGCGCGACGGAACGGTCCGGGATGTGAGCGCAGCGCAGTCCGCAGGGTGGACCCTCCTACACTGTGGCGCCCGACGTACTCGATGGAAATGCGGAGTTCCCTGTGGTCCTGATCGTGCAGAAGTACGGCGGCTCCTCGGTGGCGGACGCGGCGAGCATCAAGCGCGTGGCGAAGCGGATCGCGGCCGCCCGGCGCGCGGGCGACGAGGTCGTCGTCGTCGTCTCCGCGATGGGGGACACCACGGACGAGCTGATCGAGCTCGCCCGCCAGGTCACGCCGCTGCCGCCCTCGCGCGAGATGGACATCCTGCTCACGGCCGGCGAGCGCATCTCGATGTCGCTGCTCGCGATGGCCATCGCGAACCTCGGGGTGGCCGCGCACTCCTTCACGGGCCAGCAGGCCGGCGTCATCACCGACACCGTGCACGGCAAGGCCCGGATCATCGACGTCACGCCGGGCCGCATCCGGGAGGCGCTCGACTCGGGCGCCGTCGCGATCGTGGCCGGCTTCCAGGGCGTCACGCAGTACACGAACGACGTCACGACGCTCGGCCGCGGCGGCTCCGACACGACGGCGGTCGCGCTCGCGGCGGCGCTCGACGCCGACGTCTGCGAGATCTACACCGACGTCGACGGCGTCTTCACGGCGGACCCGCGCATCGTCCCGACGGCGCGACGGATCGACCGGATCACGTACGAAGAGATGATGGAGATGGCCGCGAGCGGCGCGAAGGTCCTCGGCCTGCGCTGCGTCGAGTACGCGCGCCGGTACGGGGTGCCGGTGCACGTGCGCTCCTCGTTCTCCGGGCGCGAGGGGACACTGGTCACGGACGAGCTCGAGGAAGAGGACATTGTGGAAGAGCCCATCATCTCCGGCGTCGCGCACGACCGGAGCGAGGCCAAGATCACGGTCGTCGGCGTGCCGGACGTGCCCGGCAAGGCAGCCCGGATCTTCGAGGTCGTCGCTACCTCGGGCGTCAACATCGACATGATCGTGCAGAACGTCTCGGCCGCCGCGACGGGCCTGACGGACATCTCGTTCACGCTGCCCGCGACCGACGGGCAGGTCGCGACTGCGGCCCTGACCGCCGCCCAGCCCGAGATCGGGTACGCGTCGATGCAGTACGACGACACGATCGGCAAGCTCTCGCTCATCGGCGCCGGGATGCGCTCGCACCCGGGCGTGTCCGCGAAGCTCTTCTCGGCCCTGAGCCGGGCCGGCATCAACATCGAGATGATCTCGACGTCGGAGATCCGCATCTCCGTCGTCACGAGCGCCGACCACCTGGACGACGCCGTGCGCGCCGTCCACTCGGCGTTCGACCTGGACAGCTCCGAGGGCGAGGCCGTCGTGTACGGCGGGACGGGACGGTGACCGCGGTGAACGAGTCAGTCGCGAACGATTCGTTGGCGAGCGACGCGGTGGCGGGCGAGCCCCGCGGGCTGAGCGTCGGCGTCGTCGGCGCGACGGGGCAGGTGGGCGCCGTGATGCGCCGCCTGCTCGCCGAGCGCGACTTCCCGGTCGCGCAGATCCGGTTCTTCGCCTCGGCGCGCTCGGCCGGGACCACGCTGGGCTGGCGCGGGACCGACGTCGTCGTCGAGGACGCCGCGACCGCCGACCCGAGCGGGCTCGACATCGCGCTGTTCTCCGCCGGCGGCGCGACATCGATCGCGCAGGCGCCGCGGTTCGCCGCGGCCGGCGTGACGGTGATCGACAACTCCTCGGCCTGGCGGATGGACCCGGGCGTGCCGCTGGTGGTGTCGGAGGTGAACCCCGAGGCGATCGCCGACGCGCGCAAGGGCATCATCGCGAACCCGAACTGCACGACGATGGCCGCGATGCCCGTGCTCAAGGTGCTGCACGACGAGGCGGGCCTGCAGCGGCTCATCGTCAGCACCTACCAGGCGGTCTCGGGCAGCGGGCTCGCGGGCGCGGAGGAGCTCGCGTCCCAGGTGCGCGCGGCCGTCGCGCAGGACGTGCCGCTCGTCGCCCTCGTGCACGACGGCGCCGCCCTCACCTTCCCGGCGCCCGCCAAGTACGCGCGGACGATCGCGTTCAACGTCGTGCCGCTCGCGGGCAACCTCGTCGACGACGGGTCCCTCGAGACCGACGAGGAGCAGAAGCTCCGCAACGAGAGCCGCAAGATCCTCGGGCTGCCCGACCTGCTGGTGTCGGGGACCTGCGTGCGGGTGCCCGTGTTCACGGCACACTCGCTGTCGATCAACGCCGAGTTCGCCCGGCCGCTCTCGGTCGCTCGCGCCCAGGAGCTGCTGCTCACGGCCCCGGGCGTCGAGCTCTCGGGCATCCCGACGCCGCTGCAGGCCGCGGGGCAGGACCCGACCTACGTCGGACGGCTGCGCCAGGACCCGGGCGTGCCGGACGGTCGCGGCCTCGCGCTGTTCCTCAGCAACGACAACCTGCGCAAGGGCGCCGCGCTCAACGCGGTGCAGATCGCGGAGCTCGTCGCGGCGACGCTGACGACGGCCCGCGCCGCCGGCTGAGCGCTGCGCCGCCGAGTGCGGCGGCCGCGGCGGGGCCGGGGCCGCGGCGGGGCCGGGGTCGGGATCAGGGGCGGTCGAACCAGGCGCCCGCGGCCGGGTCGGCGCGGTAGCGCAGGGCGTGCGCGATGCGCGTGCGGGTCGACGGCGCGAGCGGCTCCGGCAGCGCGTCCGCCGCGAACCAGCCCGCGGCCGTCGACTCGTCGTCGGCCGCGTACGGGTCGCCGCCCGCCGACTCGCACAGGAACGTGAGGTCGAGGTACTGGGCGCGATCACCGTTGCCGTAGACGACGGTTTGGGCGTCCGAGCTCACCGCCGCGAGGCCGACGACGCGCGCGACGATGCCGGTCTCCTCGAGCACCTCGCGCGCCGCGGCGTGCGCGGGCTGCTCGCCGGGCTCGAGGATGCCGCTCACGACGGCCCACAGGTCGTTGTCGGCGCGGCGCCCGAGCAGCAGCCGGCCGTCGGCATGCACGACGACGGCGCTCACCCCGGGCATCCACAACAGGTCGGTGCCCACCTTCGTGCGCAGCGTGCGGATGAACTCGGGGATCGGCATGGCCGGAGCCTAACGGCGGCCGCCCCAGCTGCCGTGTCTGCTGTCGTGCCGTCTGCCGTGCCGGTTCAGGCCGATACGGCCACGCCGAGGGAGTCCGCCCCGCCGAACCTGGGCGAGCCCTTCTCGTAGAAGACGTCGAGGTCGGTGACGGTGAAGCCGGCCGCCGTCAGCAGGTCGACGATGGGTCGCGCGAGGTGGCAGCCGCCGACGAGGCGCTGCTGGATCGGGTCCAGTCGGCGCTGCCAGCGGCGCACGTCCTCGTCGGGCGCGAGGCCGTGCTCGAGGAAGTGCAGCGTTCCGCCGGGCCGGAGCACGCGGCGGACCTCGCGGAGCGCCGCGGCGACGTCGGGGATGGTGCACAGGGTCCAGGTGGACAGGGCGGCGTCGACGCTGTCGTCAGCCAGGGGCAGCGACTGGCCGTCGAGGCCCGACCTGACGATCGGGACGCGGGCCGCCGCCAGGTTCTTGGCCGCCAGCCGCCAGCTGAGGTCGGACGGCTCGATCGCGGCGACCCGAGCGACGGCCGCCGGGTAGAACGGCGCGTTGTGCCCGGACCCGAAGCCGATCTCCACGACCTCACCGGCGAGTCCGGCGCAGACCCGCCGCCGCAGCGGCGCGAGCCCGCTGCTGCCGCAGGCCGCGTGCAGTGCGCGCGGGAGGATTCGCTGTTCGTAGAAGCCCATGGGCCCATCGTGGCGGTGTCCCGGCCGAAAGGAAACGGACCCCCGGTCGCGACGACGTACCGTCGCGCGCATGACAGCTCCCCAGATCAGCCTCGGCGCGTTCAACCTGGAGGCTCAGGAACCGACGACCCTCGCCGCCTTCTGGGCGGCCGTGACCGGTGCCGTAGCGTCGGTGGGCGGCGAGAGCGTCTACCTGCCGCCGGTCGGCCCGGGCGGATTCGGGATGTTCTTCCAACGCCAGACCGGCCCGCGGCCCGAACACCAGGCCTCGCATCTGGACCTGACAGTGCCGTGGGGTGCGCGGCGGGCCGAGGTCCAACGTCTCCTAGGCCTCGGCGCCACGTTCTGCTGGGACGTCCTCGACGAAGTTCCGCACGTGCAGTGGACCACCCTGGCTGATCCGGAAGGCAACCGCTTCTGCGTCGCCGAGCACCCGCCGCAGACTGACTGAGTGCGAGCCGAAGCGTCGATCGGGCGCTCTCCGCGCGGAGCAGGTGACGGAACAGCACCAGCGTGGCCCGCGACGTGTCCCACCGCCCCCAGCAGCCTCATCCGCACCATGCTCAGCGCGGACGGTGAACCGCAGCGACGCACGAGGTGCTGGAGTAACGCACGTGACCCGTGGGCCGCCCCGGGATCGCGCCGTCAGATTCGTCGGATCGCGCCGTCTGGTTCATCGCGGGGCTGATTCTCGGTGAATTCGCGGTGCCCTGAGCCCCTGCGGATGAACCCAAAGAGAAGGCCCCCGGCTGCGTCTCCGCAGGCCAGGGGCCCTTCTTACTGGTCGGGGTGGCGGGATTCGAACCCACGACCTCTTCGTCCCGAACGAAGCGCGCTACCAAGCTGCGCCACACCCCGATTTGCCTGGTCAGACTACCTGACTCCGGGGGATGCTACGAATCACGTCCGATCCGACGGCCGACGGCGGCACCCGGCGGCCGCACCCGCGGCGGCACCGCGCGGCGTCAGCTCTCCGCGCGTGCGACGAGAGTGAGGAGCGTCGCCTCGGGGCGGCACGCGAACCGCACGGGGGCGTACACAGAGGTGCCGAGACCGGCCGAGACGTGCATCCAGGTGCTCCCGGCGCCGTCGGCCTCGTCCGGGCGCGCACCGGGCCAGCCGTGCAGCCCCTTGGCCCGGCCGGTGTCCAGGTCGCAGTTCGTGACCAGCGCGCCGTAGAAGGGGATCGCGAGCTGGCCCCCGTGCGTGTGCCCGGCGAAGATCACATCCGCGCCGTCGGCCTGCATCTCGTCGAGGATGCGCGTGTACGGCGCATGCGCGACGCCCAGGCGCAGGTCGAACGGGCCTGTCGTGGCGGCGTCGGCGGCCGGGAGGATGTCGCGGTCGAAGTGCGGGTCGTCGACGCCGACGAGCGCGATCCGCCGGCCGCCGGCCGCGATCGTGTCGCGGCGGTTGTCGAGGTCGCGCCAGCCGGCGGCGACGAGCTCCGCCGCGAGCTTGTCCGCGGGCAGCTCGCGCGGGGTGCGCACGACGCGCCGCCCGGCGTCGGAGCGCAGGTACCGCAACGGGTTCTTGGCCATGGGCGCGTAGTAGTCGTTCGAGCCCATGACGAACGCGCCGGGCGTGCCGAGCAGCGGGTCCAGCGCCTCCAGGACGGCCGGCAGGGCGTCGACGTGCCCCATGTTGTCGCCGGTGTCGATGACGAGGTCAGGCTGGAGCGTCGCGAGGTCCCGGATCCAGTCGATCTTGCGCCGCTGGCTCGGCGACAGGTGCAGGTCCGACAGGTGCAGGACGCGCAGCGGGTCCTGACCCGGCGGCAGGACGGGCACGGTCACCTCCCGCAGGGCGTACCAGCGCACCTCGACTAGCGCGCCCCAGGCGACGGCGGCCGCCCCCGCCGCCGCGAGCGCGCCGACGGCGGGCAGGATCCTCGGGGCCATCGCGGTGCTCAGCGGCCCTTCTTGGGCTTGTCGCCGCCGCCGTCAGCTGGGCCGGTGCCGCCGGAACCTCTGGTGCCGGACGTCGCCGGGTCGGTCGTGGCCGCCGGGTCGGTCGCCACGGGGTTGCTCGCGGGGGCCGCGGCAGCGGGGTCGCCGGGGCCGCTGGAGATGGTGAGCGTCACCACCGACCCCTTCGCGACCCGGGTGCCGGCCGCGGGCGACGTCGCCGCGACGGTGCCGGCGGGGGCGCTGGATGCCGCCGGCGTCTCGGAGGTCTTCACGTTGAACCCCTGGGCCTTCAGGTTCGCCCGGGCGGCGTCCTCGCTCTGGCCGACGACGCTCGCGACGGCAATCTTGTCGCCGTCGACCTCGAGCGTGGTCGGGGCGGAGAAGTCGACGACCGGCATGCCTTCGCTCGCGGCGTTCATGAACCGCTTCCAGGTCGGCCCCGCGATCGTCGAGCCGTAGGCGTTGCGCACGTACTTGCCGTTGATGGTCATGCTCTGGACGGGGATGGTGCCCTCGGAGAAGCCGACCCAGACGGCCGTCGACAGCTGCGGGGTGTACCCGACGAACCACGTGTGCTCGTTGTGCGACGTCGTTCCGGTCTTGCCGGCCGACGGCCGGTCGAGCTCACCGACGTCCGCGCCCGTGCCCTCGAACACGTGGCCGAGCGCGAAGTTCATCGCGGCCGCGATGCGGGGCTCGAGCGCCTGGCGGCAGTTGCTCGACGGCACGGGGAGCTCGGCTCCGGTGGCGTCGACGACCTTCGTGATGGCGACCGGCTCGCAGAAGTTGCCGTTCGCCGCGAACGCCGCGAACGCCGCTGCCATCGTGAGCGGGGCGACGTTGCTGCTCCCGAGGACGTTCGACGCGAGAACGGGGTAGGGCTCGCCATTGGGCTGGTGGACGCCGAGCGACGTCGCGCCCTCGAAGATCGCGCAGAGGTTCAGCTCGCTCGCCATCTTGATGTAGCCGGAGTTGACGGAGTTCTTGGTCGCGTTGAGCACCGACATGATGCTGCCCTTGCCCTCGGCGTTGCCGAACTTGTACTGCTGCGCGCCCAGATTGACGCCGCAGGACGTCGTGTTGAACTCTCGCAGGTTGTACTGCAGGCGGGTCGCGTCGATGACCTCGTTGAGGCTATGCCCCTCCTTCAGCCACTCGACGAGCGTGAACGGCTTGAAGGTCGAGCCGGGCGGGAACCCCTTGGAGGATCCGTAGGCGCTGTCCGTGTTGTAGTTCACCGCGGTCTCCCGCGGGCCGGCGGTCGAGGTGTTGTTGTAGATCCGGTTCTGCGCCATCGCGAGGATCTTGCCGGTGCCCGGTTCGACCACGGAGATGGCCGACGCGACGCCCGACGGGTCGTCGACCGGGATGCCGCCCTTGACCTGCTCGTCGGCGATCTGCTGCATGCGCGGGTCGAGCGTCGTCGTGATCGTCAGGCCGCCCCGGTACAGGAGCGCCTTGCGCACCTCTTCGGTCTCGCCGAACGCGGGGTTCTGGCTGATCACCTTGGTGACGTAGTCGCAGAAGTAGCCCGAGCTCGCGACGGCGTTCGCGGTCATGCAGCCGAGGCCGGTGGCCTGGATGTTGAGGTACCCGCCCTCGGCGACCGGCAGGACCGGGGTGGCGATCCCGGCGTCGTACTCGGCCTGGGTGATGAGCGCCTGGTCGAGCATCAGGCCGAGGACGACGTTGCGGCGCGTCGTGGACTGCTCGGGGTTGACGACGGGGTCCCAGCGGGTCGGGCTCTGGGTCACGCCCGCGAGCGTCGCGGCGTCGAGGTAGTTCAGCTCCGAGGCGTGCTTGCTGAAGTAGAACTGCGCCGCGGCCTCGACGCCGTAGACCGAGGCGCCGAACTGGGCGATGTTGAGGTAGCGGCTGAGGATCTCGTCCTTGGTGTACTTCTGCTCGAGCGCGATGGCCAGCTTCGCCTCGCGGAGCTTGCGGCTGATGCCCGCGGTCCCCTCGGCCTCGCGGGCGGCGGCGATGCCGGCGGCGCGCGTCGCGTCGTCGGTCTCGCGCGCCGCGGCCTCGATGAGCACGTTCTTGACGTACTGCTGCGTCAGGGTGGACGCGCCCTCGGTGTCCGAAGTCAGCGCGTTCTTCGCGGCCGCGCGGAGCATCCCGGTCGGGTCGATGCCCCCGTGCGTGTAGAAGCGCTTGTCCTCCGTCGCGACGACGGCCGCCTGCATGATCGGCGAGATCTGCTCGAGCGGCACGACGATGCGGTTCTCGAGGTAGAAGGTCGCGAGCACGGTCGTGCCGTCGTTGGCGAGCACCGTGGACTTCTGCGACAGGGGCACCTCGGCCAGCTCGGTCGGCAGGTCCTGGAACACCGTCGTCGTCGCGCCGGCGATCACGCTCGCCCCCGCCACGGCGGGGATCAGCAGCCCAGCGGACAGCACCCCGCCGATTCCGGCCATCAGCAAGAACGCGAGCAGGAGGGCGAGCGCCTGGATCAGGTTGACCTGACGGCCAGGGGTACGGGCAGGGGTAGCCATGAGGCTCAGGATACGGGAGGGCGTTGCCGCCCGGGTGCGGTCAGGCCGGGCGCCGGGCATACCTCCACGGCACCTGCACACACGCCGTGATGACCGTTTCGTCACCACAACGGGTGTTCCGAACGGCCAAGATACCCCGAGCGGGTCTAGCGTCCAGGTGTGTTCGTGATCCAAGGTAGGAGATCGATCCACTGGTTAAGGGGGGCGGCGTGCGAACGTTGCTAGGAGATCTGAATTGGACGGCGCGCGGAGCGTGCCTTGAGCTCGCGCCCGACGACCTCTTCGTGCAGGGCGCGGCGCAGCGCTCCGCGCGGGCCGTGTGCCAGGGCTGCTCGGTCCGGCTGGAGTGCCTCTCGGACGCGCTCGACAACCGCGTCGAGTTCGGCGTCTGGGGCGGGATGACCGAGCGCGAGCGGCGGGCGCTGCTGCGCCGTCGGCCGGAGATCGAGTCGTGGTTCGACCATCTCGTCGTGGCGGGGGAGCCGCCAGAGCTCGCACATTAGGCTTGTTGCCATGGCCACCACATGGGAGTACGCGACCGTTCCGCTCATCATTCACGCGACCAAGGCGATTCTCGACCAGTGGGGCGCCGACGGGTGGGAGCTCGTGCAGGTCGTCCAGGGACCCGACGCGGGCCTGGTCGCCTACCTCAAGCGCCCGAAGACCGCCTGATGGGGGTCGTCACCGACCGGATCGCCGAGCTCGGCCTGACCCTGCCCGCGGTCGCGGCCCCGGTCGCGACCTACGTGCCCGCTGTCCGCTCGGGCAAGTACGTCTACACATCCGGCCAGTTGCCGTTCGTGGACGGCGCGATGCCCGTCAGCGGGAAGGTGGGCGAGGGTGCCGGCCTGGTTCTGCCGGCCGACGCCGCCGGGTGCGCCCGTATCGCCGTCCTGAACGCGCTGGCAGCCGTCGCCGCGCTCATCGGTGACCTGGATCAGATCCAGCGCGTCGTCAAGGTCGTCGGGTACGTCGCGAGCGACCCGGCCTTCACCGGCCAGCCGCGCGTCGTCAACGGCGCGAGCGAGCTGCTCGGCGAGATCTTCGGCGCGGCCGGCGTGCACGCCCGCAGCGCCGTCGGCGTCGCCGTCCTGCCGCTGAACTCGCCGGTGGAGATCGAGCTCCTGGTCGAGCTCGCGTAGTTCCAGCCCCACCGCCCACCGGCCCCCGCCCCGACCCGGGGTGGGGGCCGGCGTGGCGTTGCGGGCTCGGCGGTGCCGCGGGGCTCGGCAGTGCTAGCGGGCTCGGCGTTCCAGGCGGTCGACGTCGAGGAGGACGACGGCGCGGCCCTCGCGCCGGACCCAGCCGCGAGCGGCGAAGTCGGCGAGCGCCTTGTTGACCGTCTCGCGGCTCGCGCCGACGAGCTGGGCGAGCTCCTCCTGCGTCAGGTCGTGCGCGACGCGCAGGCCGTCGTCGACGGGCTCCCCGAAGCGGGTCGACAGGTCGAGCAGCGCCTTGGCGACGCGGCCGGGAACGTCCGAGAAGACCAGGTCGGCCAGCGCCTCGTTGGTGCGGCGCAGCCGCCGGGCGAGCGCCTGCAGCAGGTGCTTGGCCACGGTCGGGTTCGACTGGAGCCAGGCGACCAGGTCGGGGTGCCCGAGCTCCTGGAGCCGGGCGTCGGCGACCGACGTCGCGGTCGCGGTGCGCGGGCCCGGATCGAACAGCGAGAGCTCGCCGAACATCTCCCCCGGCCCGAGGACGGCCAGCAGGTTCTCCCGGCCGTCGTTCGAGCGGCGCCCGAGCTTGATCTTCCCGCGCTCGATCACGTAGAGCCGGTCGCCCGGCTCCCCCTCGTGAAACAGCACCTCGCCCCGGGCGAGCTCGAGCGGCGTCAGCGACGCCTGCAGCACTCGGGTCTGGTCACGATCCATGTTCGCGAACAGTGGTGCCGAGAGCACAACGTCCTCGTCCACGCGCACGTCCTTCGGTTGGCTTTGGCTTGGTGTCAGGTCTGCCGACAGTCTGCCCCATCACCAGATCGGGTGATCAGCTCAGCAGCTCAGGGGTACGGAGGCTGGGCGCGCAGGCTGGCGGCGGGGTTCATCGTGAGCCGGCGGATGACCTCGTCGGTCGAGCCGCCGAGCGCCTCGACCACGGTCGCCTCGTAGCGCGCCAGGCGCCGGTCCAGGTCGAACAGGTCGCCGAGGAGGTCGAGCTCCGCGAGCGTCGCGCTGCGGACGGCGTCCACCAGGGCGGGGTGCTGCGGCAGGTCGCGCTGCGCGGACGACGCCGGCACCTCGCTCGCGCCGGCGCCCAACGGGTCGGGCACCGAGGCGGACGCGACGATGAGGTCGATCCGGGCCCGAAGCAGGCGCCGCCAGTGCGAGACGCGCGTGAGCTCGAGGCGTTGAGCCTGGCGGGACGCGCGGACCTCGGCCAGCGGCCGTTCTCGCAGGCGTGTCATCGAGCTCACCCCCCCGTGCTCCTCGCGATGACCGGCCCGGCCGCCGGCATCCTCGTTGTCAGTACTTCGACCGACGGCGGACCGAACTTGAGCGGCCCGGGCCCATCCGTGCGGCACGCCACCCGAGCGGAGCAGCGCGTCGTAGGCTGCCCGGATGGCAGCACCCCGCGCGTCGTCCGCCGCGGCCCCCGGTTCGCCGGCGCCCGGATCCGCCCTGCCGACCCGGCGGCCGCGGGCGCCCGAGACGGCGCTCGGCCTGACCCGGCGCGCGCGCCGCGTCAATCGAGCCCTGGCGGTGCGGTACCCCGACGCGCACTGCGAGCTCGACTTCCGCACGCCGCTCGAGCTGCTCGTGGCGACGGTGCTCTCCGCGCAGTGCACGGACAAGCGCGTCAACCTCGTCACGCCCACCCTGTTCGCGCGGTACCCGGACGCGTGGGCCTACGCGGGCGCGGACCGCGCCGAGCTCGAGGAGCTGATCCGCTCGACCGGCTTCTTCCGGGCGAAGTCCGAGTCGCTCCTGGGCATCGGGCGCGCGCTCGTCGAGCGGTTCGACGGCGAGGTCCCGGCGCGGCTCGCGGAGTTGGTGACGCTGCCCGGCGTCGGGCGCAAGACCGCGAACGTCGTCCTCGGCAACGCGTTCGGGATCCCCGGGCTGACGGTCGACACCCACTTCGGCCGGCTGGCCCGCCGCCTCGGCTGGACGACGGAGGACGACCCGGTGAAGGTCGAGGCCGCCGTCGGCGCGCTGATCGACAAGCGCGAGTGGACGCTGCTCTCGCACCGGCTCATCTTCCACGGCCGCCGCGTCTGCTTCGCCCGCAAGCCGGCGTGCGGTGCGTGCCCGATCGCCGCCGACTGCCCGTCGTTCGGCATCGGCGAGATCGACCCGGCCCGCGCCGCGGCGCTCGTCAAGGAGTCCTGAGCCGCGACGCCCGGCTGGGCGCCGTCAGGGTGCGGTGCGCGAGTCCGAGTCAGACCGCGCGCCGGCGTCCAACCGCGCGCCGGCGTCCGCCCGCGCCTCCGGGTCCGACCGGGGGGCCACGAGCGGGGCGACCTCGGCGAGCCATTCGATGAGCAGTTCGCTGACCCGCTCGGGGGCCTCCTCGGGCAGGAAGTGCCCGGCGTGCTCGACGAGCTCGAACCGGTACTGCGGGCCCGCGACGCCGGCCTCGCTCGCGGGCAGGACGGCGTGGGCGGCGGACAGGCACCGGTCGCTCGTGCCGTGCAACTGCAGGACCGGTACCTGCGCGGGGCTGCGCAGGGCGGCGAGGTACCGGCGGCCGTCGACGCGCGGCGTGGACCGCACCAGCCAGCGCACGCGCTCCATCGCGCTGTGCGCCGCGAACGGGACGCGCGCGGCGGTCCGGTGCGTCGCGAGCGTCTCGTCGTCGAGCCAGCCAGGCACGCCCCACTCGCGCAGGAGGCGCCCGACGAGGTCGCCGTGTGTGAGGGCGCGCTCGGGCAGGTACGGCAGCTGGAAGAACGCGAGGTGGCGCGCCGTCGTCGGGCTGAGGTGCCCGCGCGCGCTCGCGTGCAGCTGGAGCGGGTGCGGCGCAGCGAGCGCGGCGACGGCCTGGGTCACGCCGGGCTGCAGGGCGGGCATCGACCAGGCGACCGCCCCGCCGAGGCCATGACCGACGACGACGGCGCGATCGGCGCCCAGGGACCGGATCAGCCCGGCGACGTCTCGGGTCAGGGTGGGCACGTCATAGCCGGTCGGGGGCTTGTCGGACGCGCCCGTGCCGCGCAGGTCCATGGCCGCGACCCGGTAGCCGGCGTCGGCGAGGGCGGTGATCTGGTGCCGCCAGGCCCACCAGAACTGCGGGAACCCGTGCAGCAGGACGACCAGCGGCGCCTCGCGCTCGTCCGGACCCGCGACCGCGACATGGAACCGCGCCGCGTTGGCCGGGACGAACTGGTGCCGCCAGGGTCCGGTGAGCAGGACGGCACTCGAGTCGACGTTCACTCCGGCGAACCTACCCGCTCTTGCGGGGCTACCGGTGGACGGGCGATCGACAACCGGCTACGCGACGCTCGCGCCGATGGTCCCGGCGACGGCCTCGCCGGGCATCGGTCCGCGGTCCTTGGGCGGGTCGAAGCGGTAGCCGACGTTGCGCACGGTGCCGATCAGCTGCTCGTGCTCGGGGCCGAGCTTGGCGCGCAGCCGCCGCACGTGCACGTCGACGGTCCGGGTGCCCCCGTAGTAGTCGTAGCCCCAGACCTCCTGCAGCAGCTGAGCGCGGGTGAAGACCCGGCCCGGGTGCTGCACGAGGTACTTGATGAGCTCGAACTCCTTGTACGTCAGGTCGAGCGGGCGGCCGCGCAGCCGGGCGGTGTAGCCGCCGGCGTCGATCGTCAGCTCCCCCGCGGAGATCTCCTGCGGGCCGCTCTCGAAGCCGGCGCTGGCCGAGCGTTCGATCGCGAGCCGGAACCGCGCCTCGACCTCGGCCGGCGACGCCGTCTCCAGCAGGAGGTCGTCGACGCCCCAGTCGGCCTTGACGACCGTGAGGCCGCCCTCGGTCAGCACGAGCACGAGCGGGACGTCGAGTCCGGTGGCCCGGAGCAGGCGGCACGTCGTGCGCGCGGCGACGAGGTCGCGGCGCGCGTCGAGCAGCACGAGGTCCGCGTCGGGCGCGTCGACTAGGGCCGAGGGCTCGACGGGCAGCACTCGGATCCGGTGCGACAACAGTCCGAGCGCGGGAAGCACTTGCGCCGAACCGCCCGCCGTCGGTGTGAGGAGCAGCAGATCTGCCACGCGGGTCCCTCCCGGCTTGAAGCGGCCAGGTTACCGCGTGACAACCACGGCGCAGCCGGTCGGCCCGATCTGCGAGACTCATCTGCGTGCTTGCCCCCTGTCACGCCACCCGGTCCGACTGGACGTTTGCCCTGAATCGGTCGGTGGCGGGCTGATGGAGGTCTCCACCCGCGCCGTGGCCACCGCCACGGTCGCCGCGCTCGTCGCCGTCGGCGCCTACTTCGGCGAGGTGCCGCTCATCGCGGGAGCGCTCGCGCTGGCGCTCGTCTTCGCGGTCGGCTGGCCCGCGCTGCTCGACCTGCCGTCACGGTTTGGCGCCACCGCGGTCATCGCACTGGGCGGCGCTGGCGCGGTCGCCGCCGTCGCGCTGACCCCCGGCGAGCCGTTCCTGCGCCGGCTGCCCCTGGTCATCGCCCTCGCCATCCTGCTCACGTTCGGCACCGAGCTGGTGCGGCGAGACGGGCGCAAACGCCTCGTCGAGTCCGTCTCGGGGATCGTCTCCGGCGTGCTGGTCGCCGCCTCGGCCGCGGGCTGGGTCGCGGCCGGCCGCACGCCGGGCGGCGTGCCGCTCGTCGTGACGGGGGCGGTCGCGCTCGCGGTCGGCTCCGCGGTCTCGGCGCTGCCGATCGCGGGCTGGCTGGGCGTCACGGTGACCCTCGCGGCGGCCGCAGGTGCCGGCTCCGGGGCGGGCCTGCTGGTGCCCGGGATCGAACCGCAGGCCGGGGCCCTCATCGGCCTCGCCGTCGGGATCCTGATCGCGACCCTCGTCGAGCTCTTCGACGGCCTCCCGTCGCTGTCGCGGCGGTGGGCCTCCGTCGCCGCGCTCGTCCTGCCGGTGCTCGTGACCGGCATCCTCGTGTACGTCGTCGGCCGGGTCCTCGTCGGCTAGCACTGCCGGCGTCCACTGCGTGCGACCAGTGCCCGCAGCGATTGCCCGCGGCCACTGCCCGCGGCGCGCAGTGTGGGCGATCGGCTGTCTGGCGGGCTCGTGTGGGCGATCTGCTGGTCCGTGCGCCGCCACTGTGGGGACCGAACGGCCACACGGGAGCGCAACAGAGCAGAACGGCCACACTCGCGGCCGCCCGAACCGGCCGCGCCGGCGCCCGCACGCGACTCACCCGGGGGTCGCGCCGGCTAGACGCTCGAGCGGCCTAGTTCGAGACGCTCGAGCGGCCTAGTACACGAGCGCCTGGGCGCCGTCGGCGAGCGCCTCCTCGACGAAGACGGCGGCGCCGGCGATCCGGACCCCCGCGACGACGTCGGCGGCCGTGATCGCGCGCCGCGCCGCGCACTGCGTGCACACGGTCACCGTCCCCTCGGCCAGCACCGCGGCGAGCAGGTCGCCCAGCGGCGCGGCATGCTCGAGCACGAGCTCGTCCGCGCGGCCCGGCAGCGCCAGCCACGCGGCCTCGCCCGTCAGCCACAGGCTCACGCGTGCGCCGGCCGCGACCGCGACCGCGGCGACCGTGAAGGCCTGGTTGCACGCCTCGGGCCGGTCGAGCCCGGACGTCGTCTTCACCACAAGAGTCCGTGGGGGGACACTGGATCGTTCGGGGCTGCTCATCGCGCCAGCGTAGAACTCGTGCTCGATAGGATCGCGCACATGGACGCACTCGAGATGACCTTCGTCGGACTGCTGGTGCTCGCAAGCCTCGCGATCGGCGGCATCGCCGTGGTCGTCGTGCTCCGGCTCTACAAGGGTCAGCGCTGACCGCAGCCGCCAGACGCACCCGGCCGACCGCCGGGCGCAGCAGCTCTCGGACACACGTGAGGACCCACCATGCCGTTCGCCTTACCTGACGGACTCGCCCCCGAGGCGTACCCGCTCGCCTGGCTCGTCGGCCGCTGGCGCGGCGAGGGCGTCGTGAGCTACCCCGGGATCGAGGAGGCGGCGTTCGTCCAGGACGTCCGCTTCGACCACGACGGCGGCCCGTACCTGCGCTACACCTCCACCATCCGCCTCGTCGTCGTCCCGGACGATCCCGCCGCGCTGCTCGACGAGGCCGCGCGCGAGGCGGTCGCGGTAGAGGGCGAGGACGCACCTGGCGCGGACGGGCCCGTGTGGGCGACCGAGTCCGGGTTCTGGCGCATCGCACCCGAGCGCCCGCCGGAGCTCGGGGACGACCGGTACCCGGTCGAGCTGCTGCTCGCGGACCCCGCCGGCCACCTGTCGCTGTACCTCGGCGCCGTCGGCAACGGGCGGATCGACCTCGCGAGCGACCTGATCGCGAGCACCTCGACCGCCGCGCAGGTCGGCGCGGGCACCCGGCTGTACGGGCTCGTCCA
Source organism: Pengzhenrongella sicca (assembly GCF_017569225.1). GTDB lineage: Bacteria > Actinomycetota > Actinomycetes > Actinomycetales > Cellulomonadaceae > Pengzhenrongella > Pengzhenrongella sicca. The sequence continues at coordinate 4,015,307 of NZ_CP071868.1, read as the reverse complement.
GGGAGACCTGATGTGGGCGTGGGACCTCGCCGCCTTCGGGCAGCCGCTGCAGAGCTACGCGTCGGCCCGCCTGGTCCGGGTGGAGGCCTGACATGCCCACCTACGCCAGCCCCCTGCTCGCGCGGCACGGCGCGGTCGGCGGCTCCGGCCCCGACGCGGGCGTGGCCTTCCACTACGGCGACCCGACGGCCGAGCAGCGCGCGCTGCGCGCGGGCGGCGCCGTCGTCGACCTGTCCCACTACGGCGTCGTGCGGGTCGCCGGGCCCGATCGCCTCACCTGGCTGAACTCGATCACGTCCCAGCTGCTGCTCGACCTGGCGCCCGGCACCTCGACGGAGCTGCTCGTGCTGAGCCCCCAGGGCCACGTCGAGCACGCGGCGGGCGTCGTGGACGACGGCGCGGCGACCTGGCTGATCACCGAGGCTGCCCACGCGCCGACGCTGACCGCGTGGCTCGACCGGATGAAGTTCATGCTCCGGGTCGAGATCACGGACGCGACCGCGGACTGGGCGGTGCTCGGCGAGCCCGTCGGCGCCGAGGGTGGCCCCGGCGAGCCGGTGACGTGGCGGGACCCCTGGCCGCGGACGGCGCCGGGCGGCACGCGCTACGGCCCGGCCGACGACGCGCACCCGGGTCTCGAGCGCCCGTGGCGGCTCGTGCTCGTGCCGCGCGCTGGCCTGGTCGCGGCGGTCGCCGACCGCGAGGCCGCCGGCTGGCGGCTCGCCGGCACGTGGGCGAGCGAGGCCGCGCGCATCGAGGCCTGGCGGCCGCGCCTGGCCCGCGAGGTCGACGACCGCACGATCCCGCACGAGCTCGACTGGCTGCGCACGGCGGTGCACCTCGAGAAGGGTTGCTACCGAGGCCAGGAGACCGTCGCGCGCGTGCACAACATGGGTCGGCCGCCGCGGCGGCTGGTCATGCTGCACCTCGACGGCTCGGGCCACCTCCTGCCGCAGGGCGGGGCCTCGGTCCGCTCGGGCGAGCGCGTCGTCGGCGCCGTGACCTCGGTGGCGCGCCACCACGAGCTCGGCCCGATCGCGCTCGCGGTCGTCAAGCGCAGCACCCCCGACGACGTCGACCTGCAGGTGGACTGCGAGGGCGGCGCCGTCGCGGCCGGGCAGGAGGTCATCGTGCCGGGGGAGGGCGTCTCGGTGGACCGCCCGACGCCCCGTGGCCCGGTGGCGCGGGGGCTCGGGCACCACCCCAGCCTGTGACCGCGGCCGCGCACGACGGCGCCGGCCAGGACCACCGGTCGGCGCCCGGCCGGGCCGGGCTCGTCCTGCGCGCCCGTGCCCGCCAGGGGTGGGCGCGCGTGCGCGGCTCGCTCGTGCCCGTGCTCGGCGCCAGCGCTGCGGCCGGGCTCTCGTTTGCGATCGCGAAGTACGGCCTCGGGCACGAGTTCCCGTTCTTCGCCCCGGTCTCGGCCTGGGTCGCGCTCGGCTTCAGCGCCGACCGCCCGGTGCGGCGCGTCGCCGAGCTGTCCATCGGTGTCGCCGTCGGGGTGGCCTTCGGCGACCTCCTCGTGCACCTGATCGGCTCGGGCTGGTGGCAGATCTCGGTCGTGCTCGCCGTCTCGGCGCTGGTCGGGCGGTTCATCGACCGCGGCGCGCTGCTGACCACGCAGGCGGGCGTGCAGGCGATCGTCATCGTCGGGCTCCCCACCATCCAGGCGACCGGCGGGCCGATCGGGCGGTGGACCGACGCGCTCGTCGGCGGCGGCGTCGCCCTGCTCGTGGCGACGCTCGGCTCGACCGACCCGCGCCGTCGGCCCCGGCAGCAGGCCCGCAACGCGATGCACGAGCTCAGCGGAATGCTGCGCACCCTCGCGCGCGGGCTGCGCCAGGACGACCCGGCCGGCGCGGAGGAGTCCCTCGTGCGCGGGCGCGCGGCCGAGCCGGCCTTCGAGGACTGGCGGGCCGGCGCGAAGAGCTCGCGCGAGATCGCGCGCGTGTCGCCCGGCTGGGTCCGCTACAGCGACGAGCTGACGGCGCTGCAGGACGCGGCCGCGAAGGCCGATCACGCGATGCGGAACGCGCGCGTGCTCGCCCGGCGCGCCATCGGCATCCTCGGCGCGGATCGCGACCTGACCGGCCTGGCGGCGGCCGTGGGCGACCTCGCCGACGCGTGCATCGAGATCGCGGTGGCGTTCGGGACGGATCGCCCGCTCGACCGGGCCCGGTCCGACCTGCTCGCCATCGCCGACCGGATGGACCCGTTCACCCTCGCGCCGCGCGACTGGCAGGCCCAGAGCCAGGTGCTGCTGCTGCGCTCGCTGGTCGTGGACCTGCTCGAGGTCGCCGGCGTCGAGCCGCAGGTCGCGCGCGACCGGCTGCCCCCGCTGTGAGCGCGGCAGGTTGTCGGCCGTGAAGTAGTCCATCCGCGGTGAAGTAGTCCCTTCCTCAGGACGAACTCACCGCGAAAGGACGACCTCACCGCGAATGGACGACCTCACCGCGGCGGCGCCGACGGCGGGGCCGGTTCCCGCGCGGACGGGGCCGTCCGGTACCTTCGCTGGCATGGAGGTCTCGGTCAGCGCCCTGCGCGCAGAGCTCAAGCAATGGATCGACCTGGCCCGCTCGGGTGAGGACGTCGTGATCACCGACCGCGGCGTACCGGTCGCGCGCCTGTCGGGGATCGCCTCGACGGACCTGCTGACGCGGCTGCAGCGCGAGGGCCTGCTCGTGGCGCCGCCGGCGGACCGGCCCGCCGCCGAGGTGCACGACCGCAACCGCCCCGCGCAGGCGCTGTCCGGGCTCGCCCGCCGCCTGCGGCGCTGAGCCGGCCGCTGTGGCCCTGGTCTACTTCCACCCCGGCGCGCTGGTCCGCCTGTGCACGCCCGCGGCCGGCTCGCGCATCGCCGCGGCGTTGTGGGACGGCGCCGACACCGTCGTGACCTCGCGCCTGGCCGACCTCGAGGTGCGCGCGGTCCTCGCGGGCGGCTCGCGCATCGGCAAGATCGACGACCCGGCGCACGATCGCGCCAAGGCCCGCTGGGCCCGGCTCTGGCTCGGCCTGTGGACCGTCGAGCTCGGCGACCAGCTCATCGCGCGCGCGGCGGAGCTCGCCGAGCTGCACCCGCTGCGCGTGACCGACGCCGTGCACCTGGCGAGCGCGCTGGTGCTGGAGAGCCCCGACCTGTCGGTGCTCAGCTGGGACGCCCCGTTCTCCGACGCGGCGCGCGCCGAGGGGCTGCGCGTCCTGCCCTGACGTGGCCCTGACCCCGCCCCGACCCGCGCCGGACCTGGCCCGGCGACGAGGGGTCTGACAGAACGCCCGCCGTCTCGTACGCTCGACGTCGTGATCCTCTACGCGCAGCAGCTGATCTACTTCGCGCTCTTCTTCGTCGTGTTCGTGCTCGCGGTCTGGGCGCTCGGCGACGCGATGACCCGCCCGACGGGGGCCTTCACGAGCGCGGGCAAGCGGACCAAGAACTTCTGGCTGCTGCTCACCGGCGCCGCGACGGCGGTCGCCTTCGTCGCGATCCCCGCCCCGCTGGGCCTGGGGCTGCTGTCCTTCCTCGCGCTTGGCGCCGCCGTCGCCGCGATCGTGTACCTCGTCGACGTGCGGCCGGCCATCCGGCCCTACTCGGGCCGCCGGGGCGGTCGCGGCAAGGGGCCGGGCGGGCGTACCCCGCCCCGCGGCGGCTGGTGACCGCCGGGGCCGTCCCGCTCGCGCGCGTCGTCCGGGGTGACCTGGTCGAGTCCGTGCACGCCGGCCACCTCGTGGTGCTCGCCCCCGACGGTCGCGTGCGGGTCGCGCTCGGTGACCCCGACGCCGTGATCTGGGCGCGGTCCTCGCTCAAGCCCCTGCAGGCGAGCGCGATGCTGCGCGCCGGGCTCGACCTCGACGGCGCTGACCTCGCGCTCGCGTGCGCGAGCCACTCGGGGGAGCCCGGCCACCTCGCGGGCGTGCGCGCGATCCTGGCCGGCGTCGGCCTGACCGAGGCCGACCTGCAGAACACCCCGGACGTCCCGCTCGGCCTCGCGGCGGCGTTCGACTGGCAGCGAGCCGGCCTCGGCCCGACGTCCTTGACCCAGAACTGCTCGGGCAAGCACGCGGCGATGCTCGCCACCTGCGTCGCGCTCGGGTGGAGCCGGTCCGACTACCTCGAGCCCGCGCACCCCCTGCAGCGCGCCGTCCGCGCCGAGATCGAGGCCCTGACGGGCATCCGCGTCGAGCACGCGACCGTCGACGGGTGCGGTGCGCCGCTGTTCTCCACGACCGTGCTCGGCCTCGCGCGCGCGTTCGGCCGGCTGGCCGCGGCGCCCCGGCTCGCGCCCGGCGGCCCCGAGGCCCGCGTCGCGTCGGCCATGAACGCGCACCCGCAGCTCGTCGGCGGCTCGGGTCGCGAGGTCACCCGCGTGATGGCGGCGGTTCCCGGCCTGGTCGCGAAGGACGGCGCCGACGGCGTCTACGCGGCGGGCCTCGCCGACGGCGGGTCGCTCGCGTTCAAGATCCTCGACGGCGGCGAGCGCCCTCGCCCGGTGGTGCTCGCCGCGGCCCTCGCGGCCGCGGGCGTCGACTCGGCCGCGATCCGCGCCGTCGGCGTCGTGCCGGTGCTCGGCCACGGCCGGCCCGTCGGCGCCGTGACGGCGACGTTCGGCGCGGGCGCGCGCGCGTGAGGGCCGTGGCGTGAAAGCCGTGGTGCAGCGCGTTACGCGGGCCTCGGTGACCGTCGGCGGCGTCGTCGTCGGCGCGATCGACCGGCCCGGTCTGCTCGCGCTCGTCGGCGTCACGCACGCGGACGGGGCCGCCGAGGCCGAGCTGATCGCGCGGAAGATCGCCGAGCTGCGCATCCTGCGCGGCGAGGAGTCGGCGGCGGATGCGGGCGCCCCCGTGCTCGTGGTCAGCCAGTTCACGCTGTACGCGGACACGCGGAAGGGGCGCCGGCCCACCTGGAACCACGCCGCCCCCGGCCCCGTCGCCGAGCCCCTGGTCGACGCCGTCGTCGCGCTCCTGCGCGCCCGCGGGCTCGAGGTCGCGACCGGCACGTTCGGCGCGGACATGGCGGTGGAGCTCGTGAACGACGGGCCCGTGACGATCCTGCTCGAGGCCTGAGCGCCGTGGTCGGGGCCCGGATCGAGGCGGTGCGCGGCGACCTCACGCGTCAGCGGGTCGACGCGATCGTCAACGCGGCCAACTCCTCGCTGCTCGGCGGGGGCGGCGTCGACGGCGCGATCCACGCCGCGGCGGGGCCCGAGCTGCTCGCGCAGTGCCGCGAGCTGCGCCGCACGACGCTGCCGGACGGCCTGCCCGTGGGCGACGCCGTCGCGACCGGCGCCGGCCGGCTCGCGGCCCGCTGGGTCATCCACACCGTCGGCCCGAACGCACACCGGGGCGAGCGGGACCCCGCGCTGCTCGCCTCGTGCTTCACGCGGTCCCTCGAGGTCGCGGCGCAGGTCGGTGCCACGTCGGTCGCGTTCCCCGCGGTCAGCGCCGGGGTCTACGGCTGGGACGTGGCCGACGTCGCCCGCATCGCGGTGGCCGCGACGCGCGGGCTGGCGCCGACGGGCTCCGTCGAGCTGATCCGGTTCGTCCTCTTCAGCGACGCCGCCCTGGAGGCCTTCGAGCAGGCGCTCCGGGAGTAGGAAGCGTCGAGTTCGTCCATCCGGCGTGAGGTCGTCCGTTTAACGGGACTATGTCGCCGCGAATGGACGATCTCGACGTTTGGCGGCGCGGCCGCGTCACGCCTGCGGCGAACATGGGCAGTACCGGGGGCCTCGCCCCGTTAGCCTAGAAAACGCCGTCCCGGCCGGACCCCTAAACCCGGCTGCACGTCGCTCGTGAGGAGTGCACATGTTCGAAAGATTCACGGACCGAGCCCGCCGGGTCGTCGTCCTCGCCCAAGAAGAGGCGCGGATGCTGAACCACAACTACATCGGCACGGAGCACATCCTGCTCGGGCTGATCCACGAAGGGGAAGGCGTCGCCGCAAAGGCGCTCGAGTCCCTCGGGATCTCGCTCGACGCCGTGCGCTCGCAGGTCCAGGAGATCATCGGCGAGGGACAGCAGGCGCCGAGCGGGCACATCCCGTTCACGCCGCGCGCCAAGAAGGTGCTCGAGCTCTCCCTGCGTGAGGCGCTCCAGCTGGGCCACAACTACATCGGCACCGAGCACATCCTGCTCGGGCTCATCCGCGAGGGTGAGGGCGTCGCCGCGCAGGTGCTGAACAAGCTCGGCGCCGACCTGAACCGCGTGCGCCAGCAGGTCATCCAGCTGCTCAGCGGCTACCAGGGCAAGGAGCCGGTCGCCACGGGCGGCCCGGCCGAGGGTCAGCCCGCCGGCTCGGCGGTGCTCGACCAGTTCGGCCGCAACCTGACCCAGGCCGCGCGCGACGGCAAGCTCGACCCGGTCATCGGGCGCGAGAAGGAGATCGAGCGGGTCATGCAGGTGCTGTCGCGGCGCACCAAGAACAACCCCGTCCTGATCGGCGAGCCCGGCGTCGGCAAGACCGCGATCGTCGAGGGCCTGGCCCAGGACATCGTGCGCGGCGACGTGCCCGAGACGCTCAAGGACAAGCAGCTGTACACGCTGGACCTCGGCGCGCTCGTGGCCGGCAGCCGGTACCGCGGCGACTTCGAGGAGCGCCTGAAGAAGGTCCTCAAGGAGATCCGCACGCGCGGCGACATCATCCTGTTCATCGACGAGATCCACACCCTCGTCGGGGCCGGTGCCGCCGAGGGCGCGATCGACGCCGCGAGCATCCTCAAGCCGATGCTCGCGCGCGGCGAGCTCCAGACGATCGGCGCGACCACGCTCGACGAGTACCGCAAGTACGTCGAGAAGGACGCCGCCCTCGAGCGCCGGTTCCAGCCGATCCAGGTCGCGGAGCCCACGCTCAAGGAGGCCATCGAGATCCTCAAGGGCCTGCGCGACCGGTACGAGGCGCACCACCGCGTGTCCATCACGGACGGCGCCCTCGTGGCGGCGGCCACGCTGGCCGACCGGTACGTCAACGACCGGTTCCTGCCGGACAAGGCGATCGACCTGGTCGACGAGGCCGGTGCGCGCCTGCGCATCCGCCGGATGACCGCCCCGCCCGAGCTGCGCGAGCTCGACGAGCAGATCGCCGTCGCGCGCCGCGACAAGGAGTCGGCGATCGACGAGCAGGACTTCGAGAAGGCCGCGCGCCTGCGCGACAAGGAGAAGCAGCTCGGCCTGCGCCGGATCGAGAAGGAGAAGTCCTGGAAGTCGGGCGACCTCGACTCGGTCGCCGAGGTGGACGAAGACCTGATCGCCGAGGTGCTCGCGCTCGCGACCGGCATCCCGGTGTTCAAGCTCACCGAGGCCGAGAGCTCGCGCCTGCTGCACATGGAGGACGCCCTGCACAAGCGCGTCGTCGGGCAGGACGCGGCGATCAAGAGCCTGTCCCAGGCGATCCGGCGCACGCGCGCCGGCCTCAAGGACCCGAAGCGTCCCGGCGGTTCGTTCATCTTCGCGGGGCCCACGGGCGTCGGGAAGACCGAGCTCGCCAAGGCGCTCGCGGAGTTCCTGTTCGACGACGAGAACGCGCTCATCCAGCTCGACATGAGCGAGTTCTCCGAGAAGCACACGGTCTCGCGGCTGTTCGGCTCGCCCCCCGGCTACGTCGGGTACGACGAGGGCGGCCAGCTCACGGAGAAGGTCCGGCGCAAGCCGTTCTCGGTCGTCCTGTTCGACGAGGTCGAGAAGGCGCACGCCGACATCTTCAACTCGCTGCTGCAGATCCTCGAGGACGGTCACCTGACCGACTCGCAGGGCCGCGTCGTCGACTTCAAGAACACCGTGATCATCATGACCACGAACCTCGGCACCCGGGACATCGCCAAGGGCCTGCAGACCGGCTTCCAGGCCGGCGGCGACCTGTCGACGTCGTACGAGCGCATGAAGTCCAAGGTCCTCGACGAGCTCAAGCAGCACTTCCGGCCTGAGTTCCTCAACCGGGTCGACGACGTCGTCGTCTTCCCGCAGCTCTCGCAGCCCGAGATCTTCGCGATCGTCGACCTGATGATCGCCAAGCTCGACCTGCGGCTGCAGGACAAGGACATGTCCATCACGATCACGCCCGCGGCCAAGCAGCTGCTCGCCGACAAGGGGTACGACCCCGTGCTCGGCGCGCGACCGCTGCGGCGCGCGATCCAGCGGGAGATCGAGGACCAGCTGTCGGAGAAGATCCTCTTCGGGGAGATCCACGCCGGTCAGATGATCCTGGTCGACGCCGTCGGGGAGGGTCTGCTGGGCGAGTTCACGTTCCGCGGGGTCCCCAAGGGCGAGTCGGAGCTGCTCGAGCCGGTCGCGGTCGGAGCCGCCCCGACGACGATCTCCGGCACGGACCTGCCCAAGGCGCCGTCGTCGTCGTCGCCGCAGGACACGCAGACGATGCCCCTGCAGGACTAGACGCTCTCCCCGAGGGGCCCGGATCCGCGAGGATCCGGGCCCCTCGTGCGTGCGCGGGCAGGTCCCGGGCAGTGCCCGGCCCGGGCACGTCTGGGCACCGGCGCTGGCACGATAAGCAACAGGGGTTGACTGTCCGAGACCAAGCAACGTAGGTTGCTTCCATGAATCCGATCACCGTGTCACCGACCGGCGGTGCGGCCGACGGCCTCGCCGCGGTCGTCGCGCTCCGAGAGCTCGCCGACGGGCTCGAGGACCAGGCGGTCGAGCGTGCGATGCGCGGCGGCTGGTCGTGGACCCAGGTCGCACAGGCGCTGGGCGTGACCCGGCAGGCCGTCCACAAGAAGCACCTGCGACGGCTGGTCGCCGCCGGAGTCGACCTCAGGAGGCGTCATGGCTGACAAGCCGCTGCCGAACGACCTCGCCGGGATCCTGCGGCAGGGCCGCGCGATCGCCTACGCGATGGGGGCCCGCACGCTGGAGGCGGAGCACCTGCTGCTCGCGCTGGCCGACGACGCCGACTCGCCGGCAGCCCGGGCCCTCGGCGCGGCGGGGCTGGACCCCGACCGGATCCGCGCGCTGCTGCGGGCCGAGCGGCGTCAGAGCCTCGCCCACGCGGGCGTCGAGCTCGTCGAGGACCCGGTGTCGTCCCTGGAACCGGGCTTCACGCCGCGCTGGGGCACCTCCGCGAAGGACGCGCTGGTGCGCGGCAAGGCGGCCGCGGGCGGCGGGCTGCACCGCGAGACGGCGGCCGACCTGCTGGTCGGGGTGCTCGGCGCCGAGGTCGGGACCGTTCCGCGTGCCCTCGCGCTCGCGGGCATCGACCGCGCAGAACTCATCGACGGGCTCGTCGCGGGGCTCAGGTAGCGCCGGGGAAGTCCGCCTGCCGCCACGCCTCGTAGATCGCCAGGGCGGCCGAGTTCGCCAGGTTGAGCGAGCGGCGGCCGGCAAGCATCGGGATCCGGAGCTGGTCGGTCACCCGCGCGTCCGCGAGCACCTCGGGCGGCAGGCCGGTCGGCTCCGGGCCGAACAGCAGTAGGTCGTCCGGGCGATACTCCACGTCCGTGAACCGGCGGGTCGCCTGCGTCGTGAACGCGAAGACCCGCGCGTCGGGCATCGCGGCCCACGCGGCCTCGAGGTTTGCGTGCACGACGACGTGGGCCAGGTCGTGGTAGTCCAGTCCGGCCCGGCGCAGCTTGGGTTCGGACAGGTCGAAGCCGAGCGGCTCGATCAGGTGCAGCTCGGCGCCCGTCACGGCGGCGAGCCGGATCGCGCTGCCGGTGTTCTGGGGGATGCGGGGTTCGAAGAAGACGATGCGGGCCACCCGATGATGGTGCCACCGCGCCGGGCGGGCGCCGCGCGGCGGGCGTACCGTCGCGTCTCATGGCATCCCCACCGGTCGGCCCGGTCCCACCCGCCGGCCCGGCACCGCTGCCGGGGCGCTGCGACGTCGTCGTCGTCGGCGCCGGGCTCGCGGGGCTGGCCTGCGCGCTGCGGCTCGCGCGCGCCGGGCTCGACGTGCTGGTGCTCGAGCGCGCGGAGGCTGTCGGCGGCCGGGTCCGCACCGACGTCGTCGACGGGTTTCGCTGCGACCGCGGCTTCCAGCTCCTGAACACGGCCTACCCCGAGGCCCGGCGCGTGCTCGACCTCGCGGTGCTCGACCTGCAGCCGCTCCCGGGCGCGGTCGTGGTCGCGTCCGGGTCGGGCCGCCGCGTGCTGGGCGACCCGCGCCGTACCCCGGCGGGCCTGCTGCCGGCCGCGCTGCTCGGCGACCTGACGGCGGCGGGCGGGCTGGGGGAGAAGGCAGCCTTCGCGCGGTGGGCGATCGGCTGCGCGCTGCGCCGGCCCGCGGACCTGCTCGCCGCGCCCGACGAGCCCTGGGGCGACGCGCTGGACCGGCGAGGCGTCGCCGACGGGCTGCGGCGCGGCGTGCTCGACCCGTTCCTCGCCGGCGTGCTCGGCGAGGCGGACGGGGTGACCTCCCGCCGGTTCGTCGAGCTGCTCATCCGCTCATTCGTCCGGGGCCGCCCGTCCGTGCCCGCGGCCGGCATGCAGGCGATCCCGGACCAGCTCGCGGCCGCGCTGCCCGCCGGCGCAGTCCGCTGCGGCACGCGCGTCGACGCCGTCGCGACCGGACCGGGCGCCGAGCTCACCGTGCGCACGGGCGACGGGACGGTGACGGCGCGCGCCGTCGTCGTCGCGACGGATCCCGGCGCCGCCGCGGGCCTGACGGGGCTCGCGGTTCCCGAGGTCAGGCCGCTGACGACGTTCTGGCACGCGTGCGCCGACGCGCCGAGCCGGTACGGGGCGCTGCACCTGGACGCCGACCGGCGCGGCCCGCTCGTCAACACGGTCGTGCTCAGCAACGCCGCGCGCGCGTACTCGCCCGACGGGCGCGCGTTGGTCGCCTCGACGATGCTGGGGCTGCCGTCGGCCGACCCGGCGGACGCGACCTCGGAGGCGGGCGTGCGGCGCCAGCTCGCGCACGTGTACGGCGTGAGCACCGCGCGGTGGGAGCTCGTGACCGAGCACGCGATCGCGCACGCGCTCACCGCGATGGCGCCCCCGCTGGACCCGCGCCGCGCCGTCGCGCTCGGCGACGGCCTGTTCGTCGCGGGCGATCACCGGGACACGGCCTCGAGCCAGGGTGCGCTCGTGTCCGGCCGTCGCGCCGCCGACGCCGTGCTCGCGCGGGTGCGTGGTGCGGCGCCGGGCGGGCCGTCGGTACCGTAGAGCAGCACTGCACCGCCTCGAGAGGACACCGATGTCGTTCTTCCTGCCTGCCGCCGACCGATACGAGCAGATGACCTACCGCCGGACCGGCCGAAGCGGCCTCGACCTGCCCGCGCTGTCGCTCGGGCTCTGGCACAACTTCGGGCACACGACGAGCCTCGAGGCGCAGCGCGCGATCATCCGCCGCGCGTTCGACCTCGGCATCACGCACTTCGACCTGGCGAACAACTACGGGCCGCCGTACGGATCGGCCGAGGAGAGCTTCGGCCGGCACCTCGCCGCCGACCTGCGTCCGTACCGCGACGAGCTGGTCATCAGCTCCAAGGCGGGCTACGACATGTGGCCGGGGCCGTACGGCGACGGCGGGTCGCGCAAGTACCTGCGGGCGTCGCTCGACCAGTCGCTCACGCGGCTCGGGCTCGACTACGTCGACATCTTCTACTCGCACCGCCCCGACCCGACCGTCCCGATCGAGGAGACGATGGGCGCGCTGCACACCGCGGTCCAGCAGGGCAAGGCGCTGTACGCAGGCATCTCGAACTACAGCCCGGAGCAGACGCGCGTGGCGGCGCGGGTGCTCGGCGAGCTCGGCACGCCGCTGCTGATCCACCAGGCGTCGTACTCGATGTTCAACCGGCACGTCGAGACCGCGAAGCCGGCGGCCGACGGGACGGCGGGGGAGAGCCTGCTCGACGTCGTCGGCGACCTGGGCATCGGCCTCATCCTGTTCTCCCCGCTCGCGCAGGGCCTGCTCACCGGCCGCTACCTCAGCGGCAAGGTGCCCGCGGGCTCGCGCGCCGCCGTCGGCCACTTCCTCAAGGCCGAGCGGATCGACGCGACCTACCTCGAGCGTGCGCGCGCCCTCAACGAGATCGCCGCTGCCCGCGGGCAGACGCTCGCGCAGCTCGCGCTGACCTGGGTGCTCCGGGACGAGCGGGCGACGTCAGCGATCATCGGCGCGAGCAGCGTCCAGCAGCTCGAGGACAACGTAGCGGCCCTCACGGCCGACCCCCTGACGCCAGCAGAGCTCACAACGATCGACCGCTACGCGATCGAAGCCACAGCCCGCTAACGCCCGCCCCGCCCGCCCAACCCCCCCAACCCGGTTTTCAGAGGAATCGGTCCGTCTCCCGCACCGATTCCCCTGAAAACCGGCACCGGCTGGATGGCCCCGGCCCGGTTTTCAGGGGAGTCGGTGCGAATTCCGCGCCGGATCCTCTGAAAACTCGGTGGGGTGGGGGTGGGGGCGGGGGGTGAGGTGGACTCGGGTGCGCCACGTCAGGAGGGCGGCGCCTAGCGTGGCCGAGGTCAGGGAGCCGATGAGCACCGCCGCCTTGACGTGCGCACTGTGCGGGGAGTCCGGCGCGAACGAGAGCTCGCCGATCAGGAGCGACACCGTGAAGCCGACGCCCGCGACGACCGACACGGCCATCAGGTCGGGCCAGCGAACGGACGGGTCGAGACTCGCCCCCGTGAGCTTGACCAGGAGGAACGTCGCGATGAGGATGCCGATCGGCTTGCCGAGCACGAGCCCGAACGCGACCCCCAGCGCGGCGGGATCGCCGGCCGTGCTCGCGAGGTCGTCGGGGCTTAGTGACACTCCCGCAGCGAAAAGCGCGAAGACCGGCACGGCGAACCCGGCGGAGACCGGGCGCCACAGGTGCTCGAGGTGCTCGGCGATGCTGATCGACTCGGCCCCGCGGGCCAGCGCCGGCACGGTGAAGCCGATGATGACGCCGGCGATCGTGGCATGCACGCCGGACGCGTGCATGAACCCCCAGGCCGCGACCGCGAGCGGGACGAGCACCCACGCGGTCATCCCGCGCCGACGCACGAGGACCGCGAACAGGGCGATGGTCGCGAACGACGCCGCCAGCCAGGCGAACTGCAGGCCGTCGGCGTAGAAGATCGCGATGACCACGATGCCGAGGAGGTCGTCGACGACGGCGAGGGTCAGCAGGAAGGCGCGCAGCGCCGTGGGCAGGCGCTTGCCGAAGACGGTCAGGACCGCGACGGCGAAGGCGATGTCGGTCGCGACGGGGACTGCCCAGCCGTGCATCGAGCCGCCGGCCGAGGTGGCGTTGATCAGCGCGTAGATCGCCGCGGGCGCGGCCATGCCGCCGACGGCCGCGAGGATCGGCACGATCGCGGTCGAGGGCCGCCGGAGCTGCCCGTCGACCATCTCCCGCTTGAGCTCGAGGCCGACGACGAAGAAGAAGATCGCGAGCAGGCCGTCGGTCGCCCACTCGGCGACGGTCAGGTCGAGGTGCAGCGCCGCCGGCCCGAACGTGATCTCGCTGAGCGCGGCGTACGAGTCGCGCAGCGGCGAGTTCACCCAGACGAGGGCGACGACGGCGCCGAGCAGGAGCAGGATCGCGCCGGTGTTCTCGGCGCGCAGGTCGTCCGCGAAGTTGCGTTCGCCGCCGGGAGTCAGGCGGCTGTACAGGGTCGGGCGGTCACTCATGGGGGTCCCCAGGGTAGTTCGGGATGAGCGCCGCACCACGGCGGGCGGCGCCTCGAACAGACAGAGCTCTCCGACCGGGGGATTCTCCGGATCGGGACGCCCTCGTCCCGATCGGTCCCCAGCTCGGTCGTGCTCGCGGGTGAGCGCAGGACGCGCCCACCCGCGAGGTGGTGCGGGTTCCTGCGGCTAGAGGCTCGCCTGGGCCACGGCGATCTCGGTCAGCGCGGCCTTGGCGACGGCGAGCCGCGTGGCGACGCTGGCGTCCGCCGGACGCATGGCGATCTTCAGCCCGACGCGCGGCACGTCGCCCGCGACGCGGAGCGTGTCGAGCATCTCGGCCGGGCCCAGCAGCGAGTCGGACGCGAGCGCGAGCGCCGGGTCGTCGCCGCGCGGCCAGATGTGCGTGTCGGCCCAGGCCGGGGCCCAGGCGGTCTCGGCGCCGCTGGCGCCCGAGAAGACGAGCGCGCGCAGCAGCCCGGCCTCGGCGACCGCCTTCGTGTGCTCGACGGCGAGGGCGATGTCGCGGCCCTCGATCACGGACCGGCCCCAGTTGACGCTCATCCCGAGCACCTCGGGGGCGACGCCGACGGCCTGGACCGCGGCGAGCTCGTCCTCGAGCTTCCAGAACCCCTTGGCCACGGACTGGCCCGGCAGGTACGCGTCGCAGTGCTCGACGAGCAGCTCGGCGCCGGCGAGGTCCCAGGTGAGGATCTCATCGAGGGACTTCGCGAACGCCTCGCGCGAGCCGCCGCGCGGCCCGGGCGCGCTGTGCACCTCGATCGCGACGACGCGGCGTCGGCCGTGCTCGTCGGCGAGCCGGACGGCCAGGTCGCGCGCGCGGCCGATGTCGGCGAGCGCCTTCGCGCGGCAGCCCTCGTCGGTCGAGCCCAGGCCGTAGCCGGGCTCCTTCCCGAGGCGGGCCATCAGGGTCGGGACGAGCGTGACGAGCAGGTCCCAGTCGGGGCGGACGTTGCGGGTCACCCAGGACGGCTCGAGGCTCGGCGTGCCCTCGACGGGCAGGGCGTACTCGAGGCCGCCGACGCCGAGCTCGGCCACGCCGGCGAAGAACTCCGCCTCGTCCTCGGGGTCGCTGGGCGCCATCGCGTAGCCGGCGAGAAGCAGGCCGGAAAGGGAAGTCATGGATCCTCCGTCGTGAGTGATCAGTGCCGTCGACCGTGCCGGCCGCCGCGTCACGGTTCCTGCAGTGCAACCACGCTTCGTTGCGCTCCTGGACGTTTGACCGAACCCAATCTACACGCTAACGTTCCGCTCGATGGAACCATGTTCCACCCAGCGGTGACACAGGAGTCGCCGAAACCGAGACGCAGATGTCCCGGTCGCTCGTCCTGACGGCGACCTCCAGTACCGCCAGCACCTCCAGCACGTTGCCCCAGCACAGCCATGCCACGCGCTCACGCAGGTGAGCTGACGAAGGAGTCACCAGCATGAGACGCAACAAGGCCGTTTCGATCGCCGCTCTGATCGGGGCGTCGGTGCTCGCGTTCAGCGCGTGCAGCGCGGGAACCGGCGCCGCCGTGAGCACGGCGGACAGCTCGGAGGCGGCCGACTCCGGCCCCGCCGACACCGTCTTCAAGCTCGCGTTCAACCAGCAGCCGACGCACCCGCAGGCCGTCTCGCTCACCGCGATGGGCGAGCGGCTCACCGAGCGCACCGACGGCCGGTACGGCATTGAGGTCTTCCCGAACGAGACGCTCGGCGCCCAGCGCGAGACGATCGAACTGGTCCAGGCCGGCACGATCGAGATGGCGATGATCGCGGGCCCGCTGCTCGAGAACTTCAACCCCGACTTCGTCGTGTTCGACCTGCCGTTCACGTTCGACTCGCAGGCGCACCAGCGCGAGACGACGAACGACCCGGAGATCGTCTCCGAGCTGTACTCGTCCCTCGACGACCAGGGCATCCACGTGCTCGGCGCATTCCACGGCGGCGTGCGCAACATGTACAACTCGAAGGGCCCGATCACCACGCCGGCCGATCTCGCTGGCATGAAGATCCGCGTCATCGAGTCGGACACCAACATCGAGATGATGAAGCTCATGGGCGGCAGCGGAACCCCCATGGGGATGGGCGAGGTCTACACCGCCATCCAGTCCGGCGTGATCGACGGCGCCGAGAACAACGAGCTGAGCTACACGAGCGTCAAGCACTCCGAGGTCGCGCCGTACTACAGCTACACGCGCCACCTCATGCTTCCGGACTACCTGATCGTCAACCCGACGGTGCTCGCGGCGATGTCCGCTGAGGACCAGGAGGTCCTGCTCGACGAGATCTCGATCACGGTCGAGGAGGAGGGCTCGCTCTGGGAGACCCAGGTCGAGGAGGCCACGCAGCTCGCGGCCGACTCCGGCGTGAAGTTCAACGAGGTCGACGAGGCCGCCTTCGCCGCCGCGCTCGAGCCGCTGGTCGAGAGCAAGCTCGACAACGACTTCATCCGCGACATCCACGCCAAGGTCCGCGCCGCGGCCGAGTAACTGCCGCCAACCCGAAGAGGCCTGACATGACCGCAGTAAAGAACGCGATCGACCGAGCCCTGACGTGGCTGTGCGTGGTGCTGTTCGCCGCGCTCGTGCTCGACGTCGTCTGGCAGGTCTTCGCCCGCCAGGTCCTCAACAGCCCCAGTGGCTGGTCCGAGGAGCTCGCGAAGTACCTGTTCATCTGGTTGGGCCTCTTCGGGTCCGCGCTGGTGTTCGGCGAACGAGGCCACATCTCGGTCGACATCCTGGCGCGCAGGCTTCCCCCGAAGGTGCAGCTCGTCGTCGCCGTCATCGTGCAGCTGTCGATCCTCGCGCTCGCGGGGCTCGTGCTGGTGTGGGGCGGCTACCGCGTGGTGGACCTGGCGTGGGACCAGAACCTCACCGGCCTCCCGCTCAACGTCGGCCCGCTGTACTTGGCGCTGCCGATCTCCGGTGTCCTCACCGTGCTGTACACGCTTTACCACCTGATCCGGATCATCACGGGCGCCGAGCTCGCGGTGGACTCCGACGCCGAACTCGATCTCACGTAAAGGGGGACTGACCCATGGACTCCGCAGCACTCGCAGGCCTCATCCTCATCGTCGGGATCGCCGTCTTCCTCGCGATCGGCGCACCGATCAGCGTGGGCGTCGGGCTCTCCGCCGCCCTCGCCATGTTCTCGATCCTCGGGGTCGAGAACGGCGTTCTCACCGCGGCACAGCAGATGTTCCGCGGCATCAACTCGTTCGCCCTGCTGGCCATCCCGTTCTTCGTGCTCGCCGGGGTGATCATGAACAACGGGGGCATCGCCCTCCGGCTGATCAACGCGGCGAAGGTGCTCGTGGGCAAGCTACCCGGCTCGCTGGCGCACACCAACGTCGCGGCGAACGCCCTCTTCGGCGCCGTCAGCGGGTCGGCCATCGCGGCCGCCGCGGCGGTCGGCTCGACGATGGGTCCGCTGCAGGCGAAGGAGAAGTACGACAAGAACTTCGCCGCGGCGGTCAACATCGCGTCGGCCCCGTCCGGGATGCTGATCCCGCCGAGCAACCTGATGATCGTGTACTCCCTGGTGTCGAGCACGTCGGTCGCGGCGCTGTTCGTCGCGGGGTACATCCCCGGCATCATGTGGGCGCTGAGCTGCATGGTCATCGTGTACCTCTACGCCCGCAAGCACCCGGAGCTGAAGACGACCGGCAAAGTCGGCTTCGCCCAGGGGCTCAAGACGATCCTGGACGCCGTCCCGTCGCTGCTGCTCATCGCCGTCGTGATCGGCGGGATCCTGCTCGGCTACTTCACCGCGACCGAGGCCGCCGTGATCGCCGTCGTCTACTCGCTGGTGCTGTCGTTCATCTACCGCACGATCACCGTCAAGCAGCTGCCGGGGATCCTCATGGACGCGGCGCGGACCACCGCCGTCGTGACCTTCCTGGTGGGGGTCTCGACGATCATGGGCTTCGTGCTCTCGTTCGCCAAGATCCCGGCGCTCGTCTCGTCGACGATGTTCGGGATCAGCGAGAACCCGGTGATCCTCCTGATCATGATCGCGGTCGTGCTGCTCGTCGTCGGCTGCTTCATGGACGCGACGCCGGCGGTACTGATCTTCACGCCGATCTTCCTGCCGATGGTCGTGAGCTTCGGGATCAACCCGATCCACTTCGGCATCATGATGATCTTCAACCTGTGCATCGGCACGATCACCCCGCCGGTCGGCACCGTCCTGTTCGTCGGCGCCAAGATCGCCGGCGTGAGCATCGAGGCCGTCTTCCGGCGGCTGCTGCCCTTCTTCGCGGCGCTCGTGGTGGTGCTCCTGATGGTCATCTTCACGCCGGGCCTATCGCTCTGGCTGCCGACGGCGATCGGGCTCATCACCCCGTAGCACACAGGAGTTGTCACTAGGGTTAGGCGTTCGACACCACAACAGACGAAGGACACGACCGTGAGTACCGACATCGTTGCGGCAGGACCCGACGTGACGAACGCGGCCGTGTCCGAGCAGATCTCCGTGACGGCGGTCTCGAGTGCGAGCGAGAAGACCTTGCTCGTGCTCGAGGCCGCGCTCACCCACGCGCGGTTCACCGACGTCGTCGCGGCGACGGGGCTGGCCAAGGCGACCGCGCACCGCATCATCGGGACCCTCGTCGAGCGCCAGTTCGTGGCGCTGGCCGAGGACGGCAGCTACCTGCCGGGGCCGAAGAGCCTGTCGTTAGCCGCGCGGGCCTTGCAGCGCATCGACATCTCCGCGATCGCCCGGCCGTTCGTCGAGGCGCTCGTCGCACGCTCCGGCTGCACGGTCCACCTCGGCGCCGTCAACGGCGACGAGATCATCTACCTCATCCGCGCGGACTCCGACAAGCCGTACCAGATGCCGTCCCGGGTCGGGCTGGCGGTCCCGCTGCACTGCACCGGGATAGGCAAGACGGTGCTGGCCGACTATACCGACGACCAGCTCGAGCGGTTCGTCGTCCGCGCCGGCCTGCCGCGCCGCACCGAGCACACCCTGACCACGGCGCGGGCGCTGCGCGCCGAGATCGGGTCGGTGCGCGCCCTCGGGTACGCGCTGGACCGCGAGGAGAACGTCCCCGGGCTCGCCTGCGTCGCGGCCCCGATTCGCGACCACACCGGCACCGTCAAGTACGGCATCAGCATCTCGACCCTGCTCCTGGAGCACAGCCTGGAGCAGATCGAGGCGATGGCCCCCATGGCCACCGACGCCGCGGCCCAGATCTCGGCGGCCCTCGGCTACCACGCCTGAGCTGTTCCGTAGCGGCTCGTCCCTGCGCGTCCACGCCGACCGTTCGACCCGCCGTCGCCCCTCCGGGCGCACCACCCGGCGGAGCTCTGCGCACCTGACAACCGCGGCTAGACCTTTGTCCTAGTTCGCTTCCCGCGAACGGGTGCTACCTTGTTCCGTGTGCCGGAACTGAGTTCCATCCAGCACTGAAGAACTGACGTAGGGGTCAGCCTGACCGCAACGCAGACGTTCCGGCCGTACAGCGATACGACGGCACACCGAAAGCCCGGGCCTCACCGAGGACTCCCGGGTACGCACGCGCTCACCTCGTGAGCCGATCAAGGAGTTCCGGATGAGGCGAGACAAGGTCGTTTCGATCTACGCGGCGCACGTCGCCCCGTCGCTCTCCTGCGAAGAGCTCCCTGATTGCCGCTCTACCGACGCCGGTACGGGCAACGCGAGCGCCTACAAGAACGGTGAACTATGACTGACAAGATCGTCCTTCCACCCGCGGCGGCGCCCGACAGCGTCCTGCCCCCCGTCGACAAGGCGAACCTGCGCCGCGCGGCCTGGGCCGGCGGCATCGGTACGGCCCTCGAGAACTTCGACTTCACGATCTACGGCACCGCCTCGGCCATCATCTTCGGGAAGATCTTCTTCCCGAACCTCGACCCGACGGTCGGCATGATCGCGTCCTTCGGCACGCTCTTCGTCGGCTTCGGCGCGCGCCCGCTCGGCGGGATGTTCTTCTCCAAGTACGGCGACCGCCTCGGCCGCAAGTTCGTCATGGTCGCCACGCTGTTCCTCATGGGCACCGCGACCTTCGCCGTCGGCCTCCTGCCGACCTACGCCGCCGTCGGCATCTGGGCGCCGATCCTGCTCCTCATGGTCCGGTTCCTCCAGGGCTTCGGCGCCGGCGCCGAGCAGGCGAGCGGCATCGTGCTGCTCACCGAGACGGCACCGAAGGGCAAGCGCGGGCGCTACGCCTCGCTCGTCTTCGTCGGGGCGGCCGCGGGTGCGGCCACCGCCGCGATCGTCTGGATCCTCGTCCAGCGCATGTCCGATGAGGCGCTACTCTCCTACGGCTGGCGCCTGGTCTTCTTCAGCTCGATCTTCGTCACGATCGCCGCGTACATCATTCGCCGCAAGGTGAAGGAGTCGCCGGTCTTCGAGGAGCTCAAGGTCGAGGGCGTCGTCAAGGAAGAGGTCTCGCCGGTCGCGGACGTCTGGAAGAACGGCAAGAAGCACCTCGCCCGGATCTTCTTCATGAACGTCGGCGCCAACGCGCACTCGTACCTCTACCAGGTGTTCCTCGGCGCGTACCTGATCGACTACCTGGACGTCGACGCCAAGCTCATCCCGAAGTTCCTGCTCGTCGGCGCGCTGTGCGCCTGCTTCTCCGCGGTGCTCTTCGGGATCGCGTCGGACAAGTTCGGTCGCAAGCGCATGTACCTGATCACGACCGGCTTCCTCCTGCTCTTCTCGTTCCCGGCCTTCCTCATGATCAACACCGGCAACCTCGTCCTGATCTGCCTCGTCATCGTGATCGGCTTCATGGTCGCGTCGCAGGGCACGGTCGGCGTCCAGGCCGCGTACTTCCCGGAGCTCTTCGGCTCCCGCTACCGGTACGCCGGCGTGGCCCTCGGGCGCGAGTTCTCGTCGGTCTTCGGTGGCGGCCTCGCGCCGCTCATCTGCTCCGCGCTGATCAAGTGGACCACCGGCTCCTGGTGGCCCGTCGCGGTGTACATGGTCGTGATCATGGGCATCACGTTCGTCACGACGCTCTTCGCCCCCGAGACGGTCGACCGCGACCTGCTCATCGAGGAAGACGCCGTCTAGCACCACCCCGCCTGCCGTGCCGGGTGGGGGCCTGAGCCTCCACCCGGCACGGAGCTCGTCCCAGCACATCCCGAACAACCCTGTGAAGAGGTCAGTCATGGAACAGCGTTACGCCACGAGCCCCGAGCACGTTCCCGGCATGGACACCGCCGAGCTCCGCAAGCGCTACCTGGTCCAGGACCTCTTCGTCGACGACGAGGTCAAGGCCGTCTACACCCACCACGACCGCGTCGTGCTCGTCGGGCTCAGCCCCGTCACCGTCGCGCTCGAGCTCGGCACCTTCCCCGAGATCGCGAGCGAGTACTTCTTCGAGCACCGCGAGGCCGGGATCATCAACGTCGGCGGCGCCGGCACGATCACGGTCGACGGCACCGAGTACGCCCTGGCGACCGGCTCCTGCCTGTACATCGGCCGGGGCGCGCGCGCCGTCGTCATGGCCTCCTCGGGCGCGACGGGCGGCGCCGACGCGGCCCGCTTCTACGTCTTCTCCGCCCCCGCCCACACCGCCTACCCGACGACGCTCGTCGCGGCCGGCGAGGGCATCAAGCGCGAGCTCGGCGACCCGCTGACCTCGAACCGCCGCACGCTGAACCAGTACATCCACGAGAACGGCGTCAAGAGCTGCCAGGTCGTCATGGGGGTCACCCAGCTGCACCCGGGCTCCATGTGGAACACCATGCCGGCGCACACCCACGACCGCCGGACCGAGTGCTACCTGTACTTCGACCTGCCGGCCGACGCGCGCGTCATCCACATCATGGGGGAGCCCAGCGAGACCCGGCACCTCGTCGTGGGCAACCGCGAGGCCATCGTGTCCCCGAGCTGGTCCGTGCACTCCGGCGTCGGCTCGGCGAGCTACACGTTCGTGTGGGCCATGGCGGGCGAGAACCAGGCGTTCGACGACATGGACGGGTTCCCGATCGCGGACATGCGCTGAGCGCGCGGCGTCGGATCCGGTCGGGCAGAACGAGGAGGCAGCGGTGAGCACGGTGGTGAGCACGGTTCGGCACCAGGCGGCGACGAGCGCGAGCGAGAAGACCCTGCTTGTGCTCGAGGCAGCGCTCGCCGAGCCCCGCTTCACCGACGTCGTCGACGCGACGGGACTGGCCAAGGCCACCGTCCACCGCATCGTCGCGACGCTGCTCGACCGGCAGTTCCTCGCCGTGGCCGACGACGGCGGCTACCTGCCCGGGCCGAAGATCCTGTCGCTGGCGGGCACCGCCCTCCAGCGCATCGACATCTCGGCGATCGCCCGCCCGTTCGCCGACGCGCTCGTCGAGGAGTCGGGGTGCACCGTGCACCTCGGTGCCGTGAGCGGCGACGAGATCGTCTACCTGGTCCGGGCCGACTCGGACCGGCCGTACCTGATGCCGTCCCGCGTCGGCCTGGCGGTCCCGCTGCACTCGACCGGAATCGGCAAGAACGTGCTCGCGGACTTCACGGACGACCAGCTCGACCGCTTCGTAGCCCGCGCCGGACTGCCCGGCCGCACGCCGCACACCCTCACCACCCCCGGCGCCCTGCGCGCCGAGCTCGAGAGCGTGCGCCGCCTGGGCTACGCCCTCGACCGGGAGGAGAACGTGCCCGGGATCGGCTGCGTCGCGGCGCCGGTCCGGGACCACACCGGGCACGTCGCGTACGGGATCAGCATCTCGACGCTGCTCCTGGAGCACACCTTCGACCAGATCGAGGCGATGGCCCCGATGGCCGTCGCCGCCGCCCAGAAGCTCTCCACGGCCCTGGGCTTTCCCTCCTGACACCACGAGCACGCACCACCGCCCGTCCCGCACGACCGAGAAGGAGCATCACCCCATGACGAATGCCACCATCGCCAGCACCCCGGCCAGCTACGCCGAGAGCCTGTTCAGCCTCGAGGGCAAGATCGCGGTCGTCACCGGCGCGAGCCAGGGCATCGGCCTCGCGATCGCCGAGTCCCTCGCCCGCGCGGGCGCAGACATCATCGGCGTCAGCTTCGACATGCCGATGGGCGAGAGCGCCGCGCGCACCGCGATCGAGTCGCTCGGCCGGAAGTTCACGCCGCTGCTCGCCGACTTCGCCGTGCGCGAGCAGGTCACCGAGCTGGCCGCGACGCTCGCCGCCCTGGACGTCGACATCCTCATCAACAACGGCGGCACCATCCGTCGCGCGCCCGCCGCGATCCACTCCGACGAGGACTTCGACTACGTCGTCGACGTCAACCTCCGCTCGACGTTCATCCTGTCGCGCGAGGTCGGCAAGTCGATGATGACCCGCGGCGGCGGCAAGATCGTCAACACCGCCTCGCTGCTCAGCTTCCAGGGCGGCGTCAACGTGCCCGGCTACACGTCCTCGAAGTCGGCCGTCGCCGGCCTGACCAAGGCGCTCGCCAACGAGTGGGCCGACAAGGGCGTCAACGTCAATGCCGTGGCCCCCGGCTACGTCGCGACCGCGAACACGAAGGACCTGCGCGCGGACGCCGAGCGCAGCAAGGCGATCCTCGACCGCATCCCGGCCGGCCGCTGGGCCGAGGCGTCCGACATCGCCGGCGCCGTGCTGTTCCTGTGCTCGCACGCCGCCGACTACGTGCACGGCATCATCCTTCCCGTCGATGGCGGATGGCTGGCCCGCTGACCATGGCGATGCCGACCGAGCCCACGACGAGAATCGTCATCACGGAGTGCGACCACGACTCGTTCGCCCCCGAGCATGACCTAACCGACCCCGCCGGCGCCGAGCTCGTGCTCACGCAGTCGCGGTCGGCTGCGGAGCTGATCGCGAACGCGGCCGACGCCGACGCGATCCTCGTGCAGTACGCGCAGATCACTGCCGAGGTGATGGACGCCCTGCCGCGCTTGCGCGCGATCGGGCGCTACGGCGTCGGCGTGGACTCGGTCGACATCGCCGCGGCGACCGCCCGTGGAATCGCTGTGTGCAACGTGCCCGACTACGGCACGGAGTCCGTCTCCGACCACGCGATCGGCCTGACCTTGGCCGCGGTGCGCGGGATCCCGCGGCTGGACCGCGGGGTCCGGGCCGGGTCGTTCGACCTGGCTGCCGTGCGGCCGCTGTTCCAGACCCGCGGCCGGGTGT
Organism: Pengzhenrongella sicca; assembly: GCF_017569225.1. Lineage (GTDB taxonomy): Bacteria > Actinomycetota > Actinomycetes > Actinomycetales > Cellulomonadaceae > Pengzhenrongella > Pengzhenrongella sicca. The sequence continues at coordinate 3,991,624 of NZ_CP071868.1, read as the reverse complement.
TCGGGATCATCGGTCTGGGCCTGATCGGCACGGCGACCGCCCGCAAGGCCGCCGGCCTGGGCTACGAGGTCATCGCCTACGACGTCGCGGCGACGCCCGGCCAGGTGTTCCACGGGTTCGCCGCGGTCACCCTGGACGAGCTGCTCGAACGCTCCCAGGTCATCTCGCTGCACACCCCGCTGACCGACGAGACCCGCGGGATGATCGGCGCGGCCGAGCTCGCCCGCATGCGCACCGACGCGATCCTCGTCAACACCAGCCGCGGCGGCGTCGTCGACGGCGACGCCCTCGTCGAGGCCCTGCGCGCCGGCTCGATCCTCGGCGCCGCGATCGACGTGCACGAGTCCGAGCCGCTCGCCGCCGGGCACCCCCTGACGACCTTCGACTCGGTCGTGCTGACGCCGCACCTGGCCTGGTACACAGAGGAGTCCTACGACGAGCTCAAGCGCCGCACCGTCGAGAACGTCCTCGAGGTGTGCGCCGGCCGCGCCCCGCGCAACATCGTCAACCCCGAGGTGCTCGGCACCCCCGGCCGCAACAGCACCTGCGCGCCGTCAACAGCTGTGACAGGAGACTGAGATGACCATGATGACCGCCGCCCGGTGGGTGGCCGCGGATGACGTCGAGGTTGGGCAGGTGCCGGTGCCGGTGGTGCCGGCCGGGTGGGCGCTTGTGAAGGTCGCGTACAACGGGATCTGCGGGACCGACCTGTCGATCCTGCACGGCAAGCACCCTCGGGCCACGGCGCCGCTGATCATGGGTCACGAGATGTCGGGCTGGGTCGAGGTGGCCGGCGCGACTGGTCCCGCGGCCGGGACCTTGGTGGTCGTCGAGCCCCTGATCAGCTGCGGGCAGTGCAAGGCCTGCCTGGACGGTCTCACCCACGTGTGCCGCAACCTGGGCCTGTACGGCATCGACGCGGCCGGCGCGATGGCGCAGTACGTCGCGCTGCCGCCCGAGGTGCTGCACGCGGTGCCTGCCGGCGTCGACCCGCGCACCGCGACGCTCGCCGAGCCGCTCGCGGTCGCGGTGCACGCCGTGGACCTGTCCGGCATGGCGGCCGGTGACACCGTCGCGGTCTACGGCGCGGGCCCGATCGGGGTCCTGACCGCGCTGGTCGCCCGGCACGCCGGCGCGAAGCACGTCGTGATCACCGAGCCGTCCGCGTGGCGCCGCGAGGTCGCGGCCGGCCTCGGCTTCACCGTGGTCGCCCCGGACTCGACGATGGCCGCGACCCTCGCGCCGCTGACCGGCGGCGAGGGCGCGGACACCACGTTCGACTCCGCGGCCCACCCCACCGTCGCCGCCGAGCTCGCCGCGACCACCCGCGTGCGCGGGCGCATCGTGGTCGTCGGCGTCTACAAGCAGCCCACCCCGATCGACCTGCAAGCGATCTGCTTCAAGGAGCAGACCGTCATCGGCGTGCGCGTGTACACGACCGCCGACGTCACGGCCGCGATCGACCTGATCGCGACCGACGCCCTGCACCTGGCGGCGTTCCCGACCAAGGCGTTCGACCTCGCCGACGTCAGCGCCGCGTTCGACGCCGCCACCTCCGGCCAGGACTGCCTGAAGGTCCTGCTCACCCCGCTTCCTGGAAAGGCCGACGCATGAGCGCCCCGTTCGATCTGACCGGCAAGACCGCCGCCGTCACCGGCGGCGGCCGCGGCCTGGGCCGCGGCATCACCGAGGCCCTGCTCGTCGCGGGCGCCGACGTCGTCGTGCTCGGCCGCAACGCCGTCCCGGACGACCTCGTCGCCTACGGCGCCTCCCTCGGGCGCCGCGTGCACTTCGCGACCCTCGACCTGGCCGACTCCGACGCGATCGCGGTCACCGCCGCGCACGTGCTCGCCGACCACCAGGTCGACATCCTCGTCAACAACGCCGGCACCCAGGACCGTTATCCCGCCGTCGACTTCCCCCTCGAGGCCTGGGACCGCGTCCTGGACATCAACGTGCGCGCGGTGTTCCAGCTCTGCCAGCTGTTCGGCCGGCCGATGCTCGAACGCGGCGAGGGCAAGATCGTCAACCTCGCCTCCCTGCTGTCGTTCCAGGGTGGTCTGACCGTGCCCGCCTACGCCGCGAGCAAGGGCGCCGTCGCCCAGCTCACCAAGGCGCTCTGCAACGAGTGGTCCAGCAAGGGCGTCAACGTCAACGCCGTCGCCCCCGGCTACATGGCCACCGAGATGAACACCGCCCTGCTCGCCGACCCGGCCCGGATGGAACAGCTCTCCGTCCGCATCCCCGCCGGCCGCTGGGGCCAGCCCGACGACATCGGCAACGTCGTCGTCTTCCTCGCCTCACCCGCCGCCACCTACGTCCACGGCCAGGTCCTCGCCGTCGACGGCGGCTGGCTCGCCCGCTAACCCCGACGCGCATCACCCGACCCGTGCACTCGATTCACCTTTCCTCCTAGTGAAATGGATTACCTCATGGACGTCCTTGCTTCTTTGCGCGCTGCGCGCCTTGTTCCCGTTGTCGTGCTCGACGACGCCGCCGACGCCGATTCCCTGGCTGGTGCGCTGGTCGCCGGCGGGTTGCCGGTGGCCGAGGTCACGTTCCGCACGGCTGCGGCGCGGGACTCGATCAAGGCGATGTCGGCGCGGGGGGACATCCTCGTGGGTGCCGGTACGGTGCTGACCGCGGAGCAGGTCGACCAGGCCGTCGAGGCCGGGGCGAACTACATCGTCTCTCCCGGGCTCTCGCGCGCGGTGGTCGAGCGTTGCCAGGAGCACGGGGTGCTGGCGCTGGCTGGCGCGGTGACCGCGACGGAGATCCAGGCGGCGCTCGAGCTCGGGCTGACCACGGTGAAGTTCTTCCCGGCCGGGACCTCGGGCGGCGCAGCGGCGATCAAGGCGCTCGCCGCGCCGTTCGGTCAGGTGTCGTTCGTGCCCACCGGCGGTGTCGGGCCGAAGAACCTCGCGGACTACCTCGCGCTGGCGAACGTGGCCGCCGTGGGCGGGTCGTGGATGTGCCCGCGCGACCTGGTCACGGCGGGGAACTTCGCGGGCATCACCGCGCTGACCCTCGAGGCCGTCGCGCTCGCCGCGTCGCTGACTGCGGGGAAGTGACCATGACGGTGAGCAACGGCCTGGACATCCGGCCCGCCGCCGAGTGCCGCTACGACGCGGTCTCGCTCGGTGAGGTCATGCTGCGCCTGGACCCGGGCGAGGGTCGTATCCGCACCGCTCGGTCGTTCCGGGCGTGGGAGGGCGGCGGGGAGTACAACGTCGCCCGCGGGCTGCGGCGCGCGTTCGGGCTGCGCGGAGCGGTCGTGACGGCGCTGGCGGACAACGAGATCGGGCGCCTGGTCGAGGACTTCATCCTTACCGGCGGTCTGGACACCTCGTTCATCCAGTGGGTTCCCTACGACGGCATCGGGCGCGGGGTGCGCAACGGGTTGAACTTCACCGAGCGCGGCTTCGGGGTCCGCGGCGCGGTCGGGGTGTCCGACCGGGGCAACACCGCGGTCTCGCAGCTCAAGCCGGGCGACGTGGACTGGGATCACCTGTTCGGCGAGCTCGGAGTGCGCTGGTTGCACACCGGTGGCATCTTCGCCGCGTTGTCGGAGTCGGCGGCCGAGACGGTCGTGGAGGCCGTCACGGCCGCGAAGAAGTACGGCACGATCGTGTCCTACGACCTGAACTACCGGCCGTCGCTGTGGAAGGCCATCGGCGGGCTGGACAAAGCGCAGGCGGTGAACAAGGAGATCGCGAAGTACATCGACGTGATGATCGGCAACGAGGAGGACTTCACCGCCTCGCTCGGGTTCGAGGTCGAGGGCGGGGACGCGTCCCTCGCCGAGCTCGAGGTCGACAAGTTCGCGGCGATGATCACCACGGCCGCGGCCGCGTATCCGAACTTCAAGGTCATCGGCACCACGATGCGTACCGTCCGGTCGGCGTCCGTGAACGACTGGGGCGCGATCGCGTGGTCCCCCGCGACCGGCGTCGTGCAGGCCACCCACCGCGAGCGGCTCGAGATCCTCGACCGCGTCGGGGGCGGCGACTCGTTCGCGTCCGGCCTGATCTACGGCCTGCTCGAGGGCGAACCGCTGCAGACCGCCGTCGAGTACGGCGCCGCGCACGGCGCCCTGGCGATGACCACCCCCGGCGACACGACCATGGTCACCAAGGCCGAGGTCCTCAAGCTCGCCGGCGGCGGCGGCGCCCGCGTCGACCGCTAACACCACCACCACCAGCGTCCGTACCACCAGCACGAACAGCAGCGACGCGCGGGGCACGCGGGGGAGGCAGTGACGGGAGTGACGGCACAGGTGCACCAGCCGTCACTCCCGTCACTCGTTCGTCGGCCAGGTTCACCCGCCGCCCGCCCTAGGGGTTGACGGCTGGCTGCCGACGGGCTTACTCTCGGTGCTGCTACGTATTAGTAGCCACTGCACGAGCAACGACGCGACGACAGGGATGCTGATGCCGACCAAGGGACGCAAGCCGAGCCAGCGCGACATCGCGCGGCTCGCTGGCGTCTCGCAGGCCGCCGTCTCGATGGTCGTCAACGGCAAGGCCGACCAGTACCACCTGGCCGCGACGACCCAGGACCGCGTGCGCGCGGCGATGCTCGAGGTCAGCTACGTGCCGAGCGTGGCCGGTCGATCCCTGCGGGGGGGCCGGAGCGGTCTGCTCGGCGTGCACACCTACGAGTCGGTGTTCCCGGTCGCCGTCGACGACTATTACCACGAGTTCCTCGTCGGCATCGAGCAGGCCGCGGTCCGGGCCCGGCAGGACCTCATCCTCTTCGCCTCGACCCAGAGCGCCGACGGCACGCGATCCATCTACACGCGTTCGGGCAACCGGCTCAACCTTGCCGACGGCGCGGTGATCCTGGGGAGCCAGCAGAGCAACGAGGAGATCGCGCGGCTCGCGGCCGAGGGCTACCCGTTCGTCTACGTGGGCCGCCGCGAGATCCCCGGCGTCAACCTGTCGTTCGTCACCGCCGAGTATGCGGGCGGGGTCCGCTCCGTGCTGGACGCGGTCGCCGCGGCCGGGCACGAACGGGTCGCCTACCTCGCCGGCGCGAACGCCTTCGGGCCCCTGCTCGAGCGCCGGAGCGGCTTCTCGGCGGGGGTCCAGGCGCTGGCGCTCCACGGGACCATCGACGTCGTCGACCCGCCGGAGTCGCTCGACGCCCCGCGCCTGCGGGCGATGGTGGGCGCGGGCATCACGGCGCTTCTCGTGGAGAGCCCCGAGCTCGGCCGCGCGCTCGCAACCGCGGCCGAGGCCGCCGGGCTCACGATCCCGAGCGAGCTGACGATCGTGGCGCTCGACCACGCGGACAACCCGATGCCCTGGAGCCGGCTGGCGATCCCGCGCCGCGAGATGGGCGCCCGCGCCATCGAGCTCCTGCTCGAGCTCCTCGACGACCCGGACCGCACACCCCGGTCCGCGGTCCTCGCGTGCGGTCCGCTCGACCTGGTGAGCATCGCCGAGGCGAGGCCCGCGTCGCCGCGGCCTCGTAGCGAAGCGGCCACACCCCTCTCGTAGGCGAACGTGCCTCGGCGTCACCCAGTCAGTTGCTAATACGAAACAGGAAGGCAGTATCTCGATGAAGAGCTTCGCTGCAACACATCGGACCTCCCCGCTCGGTAGGTTCGCCACCCTCACCGGGCTCACGACGAGCGTCCTGCTGCTCGGCGCGTGCGGACTCTCCGGGGGTGCGAGCGATCCGGTCGACGACGCGGACGGAACCCCGGCCGCGGCGTCGTCCATCAGTGTGTGGTTCCCCGGCGCCAACCAGGCCGAGATCGACCTAGTGAACGGCGTGATCGTGCCGGCCTTCGAGGCGGAGAACGGCGTCGAGGTCGAGGTGACGTTCGTCGACTGGGGAGACCTGTCGCCCAAGCTCAACGCGGCGTTCGCCGCCGGCACCGCGCCCGACGTGTTCGGCCACGGGCCGGCGGCGGTCGCCGACTTCGTCGCGAACGACCGCGTCGAGGACCTCGCCCCCTATCTCGAGGGCCTGGACCCGGCGGTGCTGGCGGACGTGTCGGCCGCACTGCCCGGCGGTCAGGTCGACGGGACGCAGTACCTCGTGCCGCTGTCCGTGCAGGGCTACCTCGTCGCCTACGACGCCGACGCGTTCGTCGCCGCGGGCCTGGATCCTGACGACCCGCCGCAGACGTGGGAGGAGCTGCGGGTGGCAGCCGAGGCGCTCACGGTTCGCGACGGCGGAACGGTCCAGCGGGCCGGCATCCTCCTGCCGACCAACGCGATCGGCGCCGAGCAGAGCTTCGCCAACCTCCTCGTCGGCGCCGGCGGATCGCTCGTCGACGACGGCGCGGCGGCCTTCGACTCGCCCGAGGGGCTGGAGGCGCTCGAGTACTTCGCCGGGCTGTACACCGGCGACGAGCCCGTCGCCTCGATGCTCGCGGAGGACTACGTCAACCTGCCGCCCGCGCAGTCGCCGCTCGTCACCGGTGGCGCAGCCATGGCGATGCTCACGGCGCCGACCATGCGGCAGGCGTTCGAGGCCGCCCCCGACAAGGACCTGCGCGTCATGGCCCCGTTGCGGTTCGAGGACTCCGAGGAGCCCGCGATGTTCGGTGGCGCGGGCCCCGGCCTGATGATCAACTCGGACTCCGCGGCCAAGGACGCCGCGTGGGACTTCATCTCCTACCTGCTCGAGCCGGAGGTCGCGGCGCAGTACACCGAGGGCATCGGCGCCGTCCCCGTGCACGCCTCCGCCACGAGCAGCGAGTACGTCGCGGGTGATGCGGTGATCAAGTCGTTCGTGGCCGCGACGCCGTCGCTGATCCCCAACCCGAACGTGGTCGGTTGGGTGGGCATGCGCGATCAGATCGACGCGAACGTCAGCGAGGCGCTGTTCGGCCGCGTGAGCCCTGCCGACGCGCTCGCGACCGCCGCTGCCGAGGTCGACGCCGCGCTGCAGGAGCAGGAGGGCTGACCCCGTCATGACCTCCTCCACCGTCATTGCCGGGGCCGCCGTCGCGGCGGCCCCGGGCCGGCCCCGGCGCCGCCGGCGCCGCGGGAGCTTCACCGGGCTGTGGTTCGTCCTGCCTGCGACCCTCGTCATCGGCGTGTTCACGCTGATCCCGGTCGGGTACGGGCTGCTGCTGTCATTCACCGAGTACTCGCCGCTCAGCCGGTCCGGTCCCGAGTTCGTCGGGCTCGAGAACTACGCCGGCCTGCTCCATGACCCGCAGTTCCGGCAGTCGATCGGCGTGACCGTCCGCTACACCGCGCAGGTCCTGCCGCTGCTCGTGGTGCTCGCCCTGGCGCTGGCCGTCCTGGCGAACAAGCCGTTCCGCGGCGTCGGCCTGCTGCGAGCCGGCCTGTACCTGCCGCACATCGTCTCGCTGACCGCCGTCTCCATGATCTGGCTCTGGCTCTACTCGCGCGACGGCCTGGTCAACGAGGCGCTGGACCTGCTCGGACTCGGGTCGCAGCGGTGGCTCTACGAGCCGGATACGGCGCTCAACGCCGTCTCCGTGATGCGCATCTGGAAGGCGCTGGGGTCGAACATGGTGCTCCTGCTCGCCGGGCTCCAGGCGATCCCGCAGCACCTGTACGAGGCGGCCCGGTGCGACGGCGCCAGCGCGTGGCAGCAGTTCCGGTACGTCACGCTGCCCGGACTGCGGACCATGCTCGTCTACGTCGTGACGATGGATGTCATCTACCTCTCGCAGTCGTTCGCGGAGATCTTCGTCCTGACCCAGGGCGGGCCGCTCGGCGCGACGACCACTGCCAACTTCCTCATCTACGAGGAGGCGTTCCAGGCGAACCAGATGGGCGGCGCCTCGGCGATGGCATTCGTGCTCTTCGCCCTCATCGCGGGCTTCTCGTTCGTGTCCATCCGCGCCATGGCCGGGAGAAACCGATGACCGCCAGCACCTCGGCCCGCCCCGGCGTGGCTCGTGCACCCAGCCCCCGCGGGCGTCCGCGTCGTCGCCGGCGGCTCGCGGTGGGTGCTCGGCGCCCCGGCTCCGTGGTCGTGCTGGTCATCGCCACGCTCCTGGTCCTGGGGCCGTTCCTGTGGATGGTGTCCCTGGCCTTCACGCCAGAGGCGGACGCGTTCGGCTCGGCCAGCCTGGTGCCGGCCGACCCGACGCTCGACAACTTCCTGCGGGCCTGGTCTGGCGGGGCGCTCGGCCGGGCGTTCCTCAACTCGCTCCTCGTCACGACCGTCGCGGTCATCACCAACTGCGTCTTCGCGACGGCAGCGGGCTACGCCTTCTCGATGCTGCCGTTCCGCGGCAGCTCGGTGCTCTTCTACACGCTGATCGCGACGGTGGCCGTCCCGGTCTCGGTGACGCTGATCCCGCTGTTCCTGATGGCCAAGACCTTCCCGCTCGCGGGCGGGAACGACCTCGCCGGCGTCGGAGGCACCGGCCTGCTGGACACCCTCGGGGGCGTGGTCCTGCCGTACATCATCCTGCCGATGAACATCTTCCTCGCGAAGCAGTTCTTCGACGCGTTCGACAAGGACATGGCCGAGGCCGCGCGGATCGACGGGGCAAGCGAGCTCCGCATCTTCGTCCAGGTCTACCTCCCGCTCGCCCGCCCGCTCGTGGCCGTCGTCGCTATCTTCAGCTTCACCGGCGTCTGGGACGACTTCCTCTGGCCGCTCGTCGTGACCTCCTCCCAGGACATGCAGACGGTGCAGCTCGCGCTCACCCGGTTCCTGGGCAGCGGCAACGTCCAGTACGGCGCGCTCATGGCGGCCTCCGTCCTGGTCACGCTTCCGGTGCTGGCGGTCTTCCTCTTCAACCAGCGGCACTTCATCTCCGGCCTCGCGGACGGCAGCGTCAAGGGCTGACCCGACCGCGCCGATCCTCCGCTGCTGCATCCCTCGCGCCCGCCGCCCGTCGTGCGAGCCGAGTCGCCAAGAATCAGAAAGTGAGCACCACGATGACCAGCTCCACCCGTCCCGCCGACCTCGTCGTCATCGGCGGCGGTCTCGGCGGCGTGGCTGCCGCCCTCACCGCCGCCCGCCTCGGTCAACAGGTCGTCCTGACCGAGGAGTACGCGATGCTCGGTGGGCAGCTCACGAGCCAGGCCGTCCCGCCGGACGAGCACCCCTGGATCGAGTCCGACCTCGCCTCGCCCAGCTACCGCGCGCTGCGGGCGGGCATCCGGGACAGGTACCGCCGCGCGTACCCCCTCACGCTCGCCGCCGCGGCGGATCCCGAGCTCAACCCCGGCCTCGGCTTCGTCTCGCGCGTGTGCGCCGAACCGACGGCAGGTGCCGCCGTGATCGAGGAGATGCTCGCGCCCCTCGTCGCGAGCGGGCGCCTCGAGGTGCTGCTCGGGTGGCGGCCCGTGGCCGCGGACGTCGACGGCGCGCGGGTGCGCTCGGTGACCCTGCGCCGCGGCGCGGACGGCGCGGAGCGCACGCTCGAGGGAGCGTTGTTCGTCGACGCGACCGAGCGCGGCGATCTCCTGCCGCTCACCGGGACCGAGCACGTCGTCGGCGCCGAGAGTGCCGACCGGACGGGCGAGCTGCACGCCCCGGCGGTCGCCGACCCGTTCGACCAGCAAGCCATATCCTGGTGCTTCGCCGTCGAGTACCGCCCCGGGGAGGACCACACGATCGACCGGCCCGCCGGCTACGCCTCGTGGACCGAGCACGTCGACGCCTTCTGGCCGGGGCCGCAGCTGTCCTGGGAGGACATCGAGCCGATCACGCTGGAGCGCCGCACCCGGCCGATGTTCGCGGGGCCGACGGACGAGCCCCGGGTCGAGGACCTGTGGCACTACCGCCGCATGCTCGCCCGCACACAGTTCGCACCGGGCTTCCTCCCGCACGACGTGTCCCTGGTGAACTGGCCGCAGATCGACTACTGGCGCGCACCGCTGCTGGGCGTGAGCCCGGCCGAGCAGGAGGCCGCGCTCGACGGCGCCCGGGACTTGTCGCTGTCCTTCCTGCACTGGATGCAGACCGAGGCGCCGCGGCACGACGGCGGCACCGGGTACCCGGGCCTCAAGCCGCGCGGCGACCTGCTCGGCAGCCCCGACCACCTGGCGGTGGCCCCCTACATCCGCGAGTCGCGGCGCATCGAAGCGCTGTTCACCGTCACCGAGGGGCACATCGGACGCGAGATGCGCGGTGAGGGGGTCGCCGCGGCGCAGTTCGACGACAGCGTCGGCACCGGGTACTACCGCATCGACCTGCACCCCAGCTCGTCGGGCCGCACCTACGTCGACATCGCCTGCCTGCCTTTCCAGATCCCGCTCGGCGCGCTCGTGCCCCGCCGGATGACCAACCTGCTGCCCGCCAACAAGAACATCGGCACGACCCACATCACGAACGGCGCCTACCGCCTCCACCCCGTGGAGTGGTCGATCGGCGAGGCCGTCGGCGCGCTCGCCGTCGAGTGCCGGCGGACCGGGTCGACGCCGCAAGCCCTCGCGGCGTCCGCCGAGGGCGTCGCCGATCTGCAGCGCCTGCTCGGCGGCACGCTCGGCGTCACGCTGCGGTGGCCGCGCGAGATCCGGGACTGGAGCCCTGTGCAGGACCACGTCGCGACGGAAACGGCGGTCGTCTGATGGCGGCGGATCCCACCGTCGCCGGCGCGACGTGGAGCTGGACCGTGCGGTGCCTCGAGCCGGCACCGGGGGCGCCCGCTGCCGTCGTCGGCCTGGACCTCCCGGCCACCGTGCCCGGCCACGTCCACTCCGACCTCGTCCGGGCGGGCATCCTTGCCGACCCCTACGTCGGAGACGGCGAGGCCGCCCAGGACTGGGTCGGCCGGTCGCGCTGGCGGTACAGCTGCGACGTCGAATGCGCGCCGTCCGATCGCGGGCGGACGGACCTGGTGTTCGAGGGGCTCGACACGTTCGCGACGGTCGAGGTCAACGGCCGGGAGGTTGGGCGCGCCGACGACCAGCACGTGGCCTACCGCTGGGACGTGTCTGACGTGCTGCGGCCTGGGGCGAACCGGATCGAGGTGACCTTCGACTCCGCCTTCGAGGCCGCCGACGCCCTCGAGCAGCAGGTCGGACGCCTCCCGCGCCCGTATCCGGACCCTTATCCGTTCGTCCGCAAGATGGCGTGCAACTTCGGCTGGGACTGGGGGCCACGCCTGCCCTCGGTCGGGATCTGGCGACCCGCGAGGCTCGAGGCGTGGGGGCCGGCGCGGATCGTCGGGGTGCGTCCGGTCACGTCGTTCGCCGGGGCCGCCCACGCCCCAACCTCCGCCGTCGTGCGGGTGCACGTCGATCTCAACCTGAGCGCGGCGTCGGGCAGCGCCGGCTCGGCCGGGAAAGTCCTCGCCCGCGCGGTGCTCCGCGACCCGGCGGGCGCCGTCGTCGCCGCCGGCGAGGTCGTGGTGGCCCCGGTGCTGGCGCCGGGCTCGGCACCGGGCTCGGGCTTTGCGGGTACGACCGACGTCCGGCTGTCCTTCGACGGCCCCGAGCTGTGGTGGCCGGTCGGCCTCGGCGCCCAGCCCCTGTACACCTTGGAGACGTCGCTGCTCGAGGCGGGGCGGCTCGTAGCGATCGACCGACGGCGGATCGGCCTGCGGCGGGTCGAGGTCGACGAGACCCCGGACGCGCGGGGCACGTGCTGGGCGCTGCGCGTGAACGGCCGCCGCGTGCGGGTCCGGGGCTACAACTGGATCCCCGACCTGCCGCTCCCGAACGACGTCACGGCCGAGCGGCTGGCCGAGCGGCTCGACCAGGCTGTCACCGGCGGGGCGAACCTCCTGCGGGTCTGGGGTGGCGGACACTTCGCCTTCGACGAGTTTCTCGACGGCTGCGACGAGCGCGGTCTGCTCGTGTGGCACGACTTCCTCTTCGCCTGCGCCGCCTACAGCGAGGACGCGCACACCGAGGCGCTGGTGCGGGCGGAGGCCGAGCAGGCCGTGACCCGGATGGCCTCCCACCCCAGCGTCGTGCTGTGGTGCGGCGGCAACGAGTGCGTCTGGGGGTGGCGAGACTGGGACTGGCAGGACACCCTCGCCGGCCGGGCGTGGGGCGCGACGTACTACACCCGGATACTTCCCGAGATCGTCGGGCGGCTTGCGCCGAGCACCCCGTACCTGCCGAACAGCCCGTGGTCCGGCACGCTCGCGCGCGACCCCGAGGACCAGGCAGCCGGACCGGTGCACATCTGGGACGTCTGGAACGAGGTGGACTGGACGGGCTACCGCGACTGGGACCCGCGGTTCGTCTCCGAGATGGGCTGGTGCGCTCCCGCGACGTATGCCACCCTGCGTCGCGCCGTGCCCGAGGGGGAGCTGCTGCCGGGGAACCCCCGCCTCGAGCACCACATGCGCGCGGCCAACGGCATGGAGAACCTGGCGCGCGGCATCGCCGCGCACTTCGCCGCCCCGGTCGACGGCGACGACTGGCTCTACCTCACCCAGGTCACCCAGGCCAGGGCGATGCGCGCCGGTGTCGAGTGGCTGCGCAGCCGCGAGGGGTGCGACGGGGTCATCGTCTGGCAGCTGAACGACTGCTGGCCCTCGCTCTCGTGGGCCGCCGTCGACGTCGACGGGCTGCCCAAGCCGGCCTGGTACGCCCTGCGGGACGCCTTCGCCGACCGCCTGCTCACGCTGCAGCCGGTGACGGTCGGCGACCACTGGGGCGCGCAGGGGGTCGAACTGGTCGCGGTCAACGACGCACTGACGCCGTGGTCGCTCGGCGCCCGCGTCCGACGGATGTCCGTCGACGGCCGCGAGCTCGCCCGCGCCGAGGTGACGCTCGAGACGGCGCCGGACGGCACCAGCCGGGCCCGGCTCGAGGGCGCCGTGGCGGCCGTGGGTGATCCCCGCGCCGAGTTCCTCGTTGCGGACGCCGACGGCCTGCGGTCGGTCTGGTTCTTCAGGCCCGACCGCGAGCTCGCGGCGCCGCGGCCGGCGATGACGACGTCGGTCCACGTGGCCGACGGCGTGACCGCGGTGGTGCGCGTGACCGCGCAGACCCTGCTGCGCGACCTGGCCCTCTTCGCCGACCGGGCCGCGCTGGCCGCCGGCGTGCCGGCCGCGTCGGTGACCGTCGACCGGATGCTGCTCACCCTGCTCCCCGGGGAGACGGCCGAGTTCCGGGTCGGCGGGCTGTCGCCCGAGGCCGTCGCGGCGGTCCAGGCCGCGCTCACCCGCTCGCCCATGCTGCGGGCCATCGGCGACCGTTAGCAGGAGGGGCCCGACAGCTCCGTCCAGATCCAGAGGGCCATCTGCTCCGGGGCGACCGGGTCGGCCGACTCGAGCCAGGCGCTGATCATCCCGAGCAGCGAGCCCGCGACGGACGCGGCCGCGATCTCGATCGGCATGCCGATCGCGGCCTCGTCCTGGCCGTAGAGCGCGTAGCCACGCGCGGCGATGGCGCTGATCCGGCGTCGCAGCCGGGCGACCGCGATCGTCGAGCCGTGCTCGCCCAGCGCGAGGCGGTACAGCTCGGCGTGCTCGGCCACGTGCCGGGTGTACCGGACGACCAGGGGTGGCGGGGTGCCCCCGCCGGCCGCCGCCTCGAGCTCGCTGAGGTCCGCGCCGCCGGCCGCCGCCTGCGCGTCGAGCGCGTCCGCGAGCAGCGTCTCCTTGTCGGAGTAGTGCTGGTAGAACGTGCTCCGGTTGACGCCCGCGTGGTCGGCGAGGTCGGCGACCGCGATCGTCTCGAGCGGCCGCTCGCGGGCGAGCTCGAGCAACGCCTGCTGCAGCAGGCTCCGGGTCCGCGCGATGCGCGGGTCGAGCGGGGTCGCGGACATGCCGGTGTCCTCCATGACGTCGGGGTGCGCGTTCGGTCTGCCGGTAGCCTAACCGACAGGTGTCGGTTAACCTACATCCGTTGGATCAACGGAAGTGGGAATCGTGGCTACTGCTCTCTATCGGCTCGGTCGATGGTCGATGCGCCGCCGGTGGTACGTCCTCGTCGCTTGGCTCGTCGTGCTCGGCGGCATCGGAACGCTCGCGGTCGCGGGCGGGGGAGAGCTCGAGGAGCAGTTCTCGATCCCCGGCACCGAGTCCGCGCAGGCGCAGGAGGTGCTCGCCACGCGGTTCGGGGACCAGTTCGCCGACCAGGCCGTGTCGCAGGGCTCGGGTGCCGCCGGCGGCGGGGCGTCGGTCGACGTCGCGGCAACGGCCCGCATGATCCTCGCCGTGCCCGACGGCACCACGGTCATGGACCCGACGACGGCGCAGGCGGCCGGGGAGCTCCTCGCCGAGGCGGCAGCCGTGCCCGGCGTCGCCGCCGTGAGCGACCCGTTCACCGCGCTCACGATCGCGCCGGACGGCAGCGCGCTGTACGCCGACGTGCAGCTCGCCGACCCGGCGGCCGAGGTCCCGGCCGCCACGCTGGCGGGCCTCGAGGACGTCGTCACCGCGGCCGACGACGCCGGGTGGCGCGCCGCCGTCAGCGGCGGCCCGTTCGTGGAGCCGCTCGAGCTCATCTCCGGGGTCGAGCTCATCGGCGTGCTCGCCGCGATGATCGTCCTGTTCGTGACCCTCGGCTCGTTCCTCGCCGCGGGGATGCCGATCCTCACCGCCCTGCTCGGTGTCTCGATCGGCGCCGCGGGGATCCTCGCGGTAGCCGCGGTCACCGACGTGTCGTCCGCGACGCTCGCCCTCGCGCTGATGCTCGGGCTCGCCGTCGGGATCGACTACGCGCTGTTCATCCTGTCGCGGTACCGGTCGCTGCTGGCCGAGGGCAACACGCCGATCGACGCCGTGGGTCGCGCCGTCGGCACCGCGGGCAGCGCGGTCGTCTTCGCCGGGGTCACCGTCGTGATCGCGTCGGCGGGCCTCGCCGTCGTCGGCATCCCGTTCCTCGCGGTCATGGGGTACGCGGCCGCCGCGACCGTGCTCGTCGCGGTGCTCATCGCGATCACCCTGCTCCCCGCGCTGCTCGGGTTCGCCGGCACCCGGCTCACGCCCCGCCGCATGCGCGCCGCCGACAACCTCGACGACACCGCCCTGCCCGGGAACCGCTGGGGTCGGCTCGTGACGGGACACCCGGTCGTGGTGCTCGTGACCGGCGTCGCGCTCATCGCCGTGCTGGCCGTGCCGGTGCTCAGCCTGCGCCTCGGCCTGCCCGACGCGAGCCAGGACCCGGCGGACAGCCACGCCAGGATCGCCTACGAGCTCCAGGCGGACACGTTCGGTCCCGGCTTCAACGGGCCGCTCGTCGTGCTCGTGGACGCACCCGGCGCCGACGCGGTGGCCGCGGCGACGACGGTCGCGAACCGGATCTCGGGCCTGGCCGACGTCGCGCTCGTCGCCCCCGCGATCCCGAACGCTGCCGGCGACGCGGCGATCGTCACGGTCATCCCGACCGGCGGGCCGAACAGCACCGAGACGGCCGACCTCGTGCACGCGATCCGCGGCGAGCGCGCCGACCTCGAGGCGGGCAGGTCCTCGGACATCACGGTCACCGGGTACGCCGCGGCCAACATCGACATCTCGGAGAAGCTCGCGGCGGCGCTGCCGGTGTTCCTGCTGCTCGTCGTCGGGCTCGCCCTCGTGCTGCTCCTGCTCGCGTTCCGGTCGGTGCTCGTCCCCCTGACCGCGGCGATCGGCTTCCTGCTGTCGGTCGGGGCGTCCTTCGGGGCGACGGTCGCGGTGTACCAGTGGGGCTGGCTCGCCGACATCTTCAACGTCAGCGGGCCCGGCCCGCTGATCAGCTTCATGCCGGTGCTGCTCGTCGGCGTGCTGTTCGGGCTCGCGATGGACTACGAGGTGTTCCTGGTCTCCCGGATGCGCGAGGACTTCGTGCATGGCGCGACCGCGCGCCGCGCGGTGCTGACCGGCTTCACCCACGGCTCCCGCGTCGTCCTGGCGGCCGCGATCATCATGGTGTCCGTGTTCGCCGCGTTCGTGTTCGGGGGCAGCACGACGGTCGCCCCGATCGCGTTCGCGCTCGGGGTCGGCATCCTGGTCGACGCGCTCGTCGTCCGCATGACCCTCATCCCCGCGGTGATGACCCTGCTCGGCGAGAGCGCCTGGTGGCTGCCGCGGTGGCTCGACCGGCTGCTGCCGTCGGTCGACATCGAGGGCGAGCGGCTCACGCGCCGGCTGGCCGCTGAGCCCGCGCCGGGCGTGGCACCCGCCGCCTCGGCCTAGCGGCCGCGCCGCCCCGCGGCGCGGTCGGCAGGACACACACGAACGTCCGCACCCCGTGGAGCCCTACGGGATGCGGACGTTCGTTCGTCTAGCTGACCTGCTGCGTGCTGAACGTCCTACTGGACGTCGTCGTCGACCCAGTCGAAGGTCTTGGTGACGGCCTTCTTCCACAGGCGGTACTGGCGGTCCCGCTCGCCGCTGTCCATGTTCGGCACCCAGCGCTTGTCCTCGGCCCAGTTGTCGATGACGTCCTGCTCGCCGGACCAGAAGCCCACCGCGATGCCGGCCGCGTAGGCCGCGCCGAGCGCGGTCGTCTCGGCGACCTTCGGCCGAACGACCGGTACGCCGAGGATGTCGGCCTGGAACTGCATGAGCGTCTCGTTGACGACCATCCCGCCGTCGACCTTGAGCTCGGTGAGGTCGACGCCCGAGTCGGCGTTCATGGCGTCGAGGACCTCGCGGGTCTGGAACGCGGTCGCCTCGAGCACGGCCCGGGCGATGTGTCCCTTGTTCACGTACCGCGTGAGGCCGACGAGCGCGCCGCGCGCGTCCGAGCGCCAGTACGGCGCGAACAGGCCCGAGAACGCCGGCACGAAGTACGCGCCGCCGTTGTCGTCGACCGTCGCGGCGAGCTGCTCGATCTCGGCGGCCGAGTTGATCATGCCGAGGTTGTCGCGCAGCCACTGCACGAGCGAGCCCGAGACGGCGATGGAGCCCTCGAGCGCGTACACGGTCGGCTGGTCGCCGATCTTGTACGCGACGGTGGTGAGCAGCCCGTTCTTGGACGGGATCGGCTCGGTGCCCGTGTTCAGGAGCATGAAGTTGCCGGTGCCGTACGTGTTCTTGGCGT
Organism: Pengzhenrongella sicca; assembly: GCF_017569225.1. Taxonomy (GTDB): domain Bacteria; phylum Actinomycetota; class Actinomycetes; order Actinomycetales; family Cellulomonadaceae; genus Pengzhenrongella; species Pengzhenrongella sicca. The sequence goes on along the minus strand of NZ_CP071868.1, from coordinate 3,974,744 downwards.
TGCCGACCTCGAAGCACGCCTGCCCGAACGTCGCGGCCTGCTGGTCGCCGAGGATGCCGGCGATCGGCACGCCGGGGACGAGCCCGCCGGGGCGGCCGGTGCCGTAGACCTCGGAGGAGGACCTGATCTCCGGGAGCATGGACAGCGGGATCGTCATCTCCGCGGCGATCTCCTCGTTCCACGTCAGCGTGTCGAGGTTCATCAGCATCGTGCGCGAGGCGTTCGTCGGGTCGGTGACGTGGATGCCGCCGTCGACGCCGCCGGTCATGTTCCACAGCACCCAAGAGTCGGTGTTGCCGAACAGGAGGTCGCCCGCCTCGGCCTTGGCCCGGGCGCCCTCGACGTTGTCGAGGATCCACTTGACCTTCGGGCCCGAGAAGTACGTGGCGAGCGGCAGGCCGACCCGCTCCTTGTAGCGGTCCGCGCCGCCGCCGAGCGCGCCGAGCTCCTCGGCGATCTTCTGGGTGCGGGTGTCCTGCCACACGATCGCGTTGTAGACGGGCTTGCCGGTGGTCTTGTCCCACACGACCGCGGTCTCGCGCTGGTTCGTGATCCCGACGGCCGCGATGTCGCGGTAGGTGAGGTTCGCGCGCGCCAGCACGATGCCGACGACCTCACGCGTGTTGGTCCAGATCTCCGTCGCGTCGTGCTCGACCCAGCCCGCGCGCGGGAAGATCTGCTCGTGCTCGAGCTGGCCGGTCTCGACGATGAGCCCGGCGTGGTTGAAGATGATCGCCCGGGAACTCGTCGTCCCCTGGTCGATGGCGAGAACGTAGTCAGCCATGTGCGTCATTCCTTCTGGTCGTCATGCCGTGGTGTCGTGCTGGTGACATGCGGGTGCTGCAAAGAGGTGCGGTGCGGTGCGGGTCGGGCGGCACCCGTGCTGCGCGGGGGCGCCGCCCGACCGAGGGGCGGACGTCAGCCCACGTACCAGTTGCCGAGCAGGCCGCCGATGACTCCACCCGCGAGCGGGCCGAGGACGGGGACCCACGCGTAGGACCAGTCGCTCGAGCCCTTGCCCTTGATCGGGAGCAGCGCGTGCGCGATGCGGGGGCCGAGGTCACGTGCGGGGTTGATCGCGTATCCGGTCGGGCCACCGAGGCTCGCGCCGATGGACACCACGATCAGCGCGACGGCTAGCGGCCCGAGGCCGGTCACCGAACCGCCGGCGACCATGATCCAGAACACCAGCACGAAGGTGCCGATGAGCTCCGTGAGGAAGTTCCAGCCGTAGGAGCGGATCGCGGGGCCGGTCGAGAAGACCGCGAGCTTGGTCGCCGGGTCGGCTTCCTCATCGAAGTGCTTCTTGAACGCCACGAACGCGAGCACGGCACCGAGGAAGGCGCCGATCATCTGGGCGGCCCAGTACAGGAGCATGTTGACGAAGGTTCCGTCGACACCCTCGGCGAAGTCGGCCCCGCCAGCGAGGAGCCCGATCGTGACTGCGGGGTTGAGGTGCGCGCCAGACTTGTAGGCGACGTACACACCCGCGAAGACAGCAAAACCCCAGCCGAAGTTGATGAGGAGCCAGCCGCCGTCAAAACCCTTGCTCTTCGGCAGGACCACCGTGGCGACCACGCCAGCACCGAGGAGGAGCAGGATCGCGGTGCCGAGCACTTCCGACAGGAATACCTGACTGTCCACGTTTACCTCATTTCTATGACGTCGTTGTCCGTCTGATCGCGGGCGAGGGCGCCCGGGATCCTTGCTCCGGCCACCCCGCGTCTGTGCGGTCGGCCGGAAGTTTCGTTACTGCGTGGCGAGCGCGTGCAGCGGGGCGATCTCATCGGCCTGGAGGCGGACGGTCTCGGCGCTGGCGTCGTCGGGCTGGAGCTCGGCGGACGCCTCGGCCTCGGCGCGGGTGCGATAGGCGGCGATCTCGCGGGTGCGGGTCGCGTCGTCCCAGCCGAGCAGCGGGGTGAGGATCTCGGCGATCTCGTCGAGGGCGCCGACGCCGCGGTCGAGCTGCTCGTAGTTGATCCGGGTGCGGTGCATGAGGACGTCGTCCAGGTGCAGGGCGCCTTCGTGGGTGACGGCGTAGGCGATCTCGGCGCGCAGGTAGGCGGGTGCGCCGGCCAGGGGGGTGCCGAGGCCGGGCTCGGCGTCGACGGCGGCCGTGAGCTCGGTCAGCAGCGATCCGTACCGGTGCAGCAGGTGGTCCAGCATCGCCCGGCTCCAGCCGTACTTCCGTGCGATCGCGGGCGCCTGGCGCTGCAGGACCCGCAGGCCCTCGGCCCCCGCGAGCGGGATCGTGGTCGTGATGGACGGGACGGCGTGCGCGCGGCCGCCGAGGGCGAAGTCGACCGCGTCCTCGGCCATCACGCGGTAGGTGGTGAGCTTGCCGCCGGCGATGACGGTCAGGCCGGGGGTGGGGGAGGCGACGGTGTGCTCGCGGGAGACCTTCGCCGACGACGTGCCCTCCTTGGTGCCGGGCTGCAGCAGCGGGCGCAGGCCGGCCCAGGTCCCGATGATGTCCTTGCGCGCGAGCGGTCGCGCGAGCACCGCGTTGGCGTGCTCGAGGACGTAGTCGATGTCTGCCGCCGTCGCGACCGGGTGTACCAGGTCCCGGGTCCACGGGGTGTCGGTGGTGCCGATCACCCAGTAGCGCGACCACGGGATGATGAACAGGACGCTCTTCTCGGTCTGCAGGATCAGCCCGGTCTCGCCGGCGATCGCGGCCCGCGGGACGACGATGTGGATGCCCTTGGAGGCGAGGACCTTCAGGCCGCCGTCGGTCTTGGCGAGCGACTCGGTCTCCTCGGTCCACACGCCGGTGGCGTTGATGACCTGGCGGGCGCGGACCTCGATCTGGGTGCCGGTCTCGAGGTCGCGCACGCTCGCGCCGGTGACGGTGCCGCTCTCGTTCGTCGACAACGCGATCACCTGGGTGCGCGAGGCGGCCGCGGCGCCGTACGAGGCCGCGGTGCGGATGAGGGTCGAGACGAGGCGCGCGTCGTCGACGCTCGCGTCCCAGTACCGCACCGCACCGATCGCCGCGTCGTGCCGCAGGTCCGGGAACAGGGTCTCGAGCCCGCGGCGGCTGACGTGCGAGTGCAGCGGCAGGGCGCGGCGGCGGCCGTTGATGCTCGCGAGGGTGTCGTAGAGAGCGATGCCGGCGCCGACGTACGCGCGCTCCCAGACCCGGTGCTCGAGCGGGTACAGGAAGGACACCGGCCGCACGAGGTGCGGCGCGATCTTGGTGAGCAGGAGGTCGCGCTCGGTCAGCGCCTCGCGCACGAGGTGGAAGTCGAGCATCTGCAGGTAGCGCAGGCCGCCGTGCACGAGCTTGCTCGAGCGGCTCGACGTGCCCGAGGCCCAGTCCTGGCCCTCGACGATCGCGACCTTCAGCCCGCGCGTCACCGCGTCGAGGGCGATGCCGGCGCCGGTCACGCCGCCGCCGATCACCAGGACGTCGAGCTCGTGGCCCGAGGTGGTGCTCGCTGCGAGGGTTTCGAGAGCCGAGGCCCGGGTCTGTGCCGTCAGTGCCGCCGTCGTCACGTTGTCCTCCTCGTTTCGTGGCCATCAATGGCCACGAACCGCCTCGGGCCCCAACTGCGTTGTCAAGACGTCGACCGAGCGGCAGCCCTATGCTGGTCGTGGACGAACGTTCGCGCAACTGCCATGCACGTATGTGCACCGGAGGTCACCTGTGGGAGTCGACGGCGAGCAGGATGTCCTACGGGCAGCCGCTATGTACTACCTCCAGGACATGAAGATGGAGGTGATCGCCCGGCACCTGAACACGTCGCGGTCGACGGTCTCGCGGTTGATCAAGCGGGCGCGTGCGACGGGCCTGGTCGAGATCACGCTGCGACCGGCGAGCAGCCGCGCGCCGGGCCTCGGCCAGAGCATCAGCTCGACCTTCGGCATCTCGACCTACGTCGTGCCGGTCCCCGACTCGGCCGAGCACATCGAGCGGCTCGAGCAGGTGGCGCGCACCGCCGCCAAGCTCCTCGCGTCGTGGTTCGACTCCGACATGGTGCTGGGCATCGCCTGGGGCACGACGCTCGCCGCGGTGAGCCGGAACCTGACCCACAAGCCGACCCGGGGCAGCGCCGTCGTGCAGCTCAACGGCGCGGCGAACAACCGCACGAGCGGCATCGAGTACGCGAGCGACCTCATCTCGAGCTTCGGGGCGGCGTTCGACGCGTCGGTACATCACTTCCCGGTCCCGGCCTTCTTCGACTTCCCCGAGACCAAGGCCGCGATGTGGCGCGAGCGCTCGGTGCGGCGGGTCCTCGACGTGCAACGACGTGCAGACATCGCCCTGTTCTCGGTCGGTGCCGTGGCCGGCGCGGTCCCGAGCCACGTGTACGCGGCGGGCTACCTCGACGACGACGACACGCGGACGCTGCACGCCGAGGGCGTCGTCGGCGACATCTGCACGGTGTTCATGCGGGCGGACGGCAGCTACCGCGACGTCGCGCTCAACGCGCGGGCGACGGGACCGACGCCGGAGGAGCTGAATCGCGTGCCGCGCCGGGTGTGCGTCGTGGCGGGCGACAACAAGGTCGGCCCGCTGCTCGCCGCGCTGCGCTCGGGGGTCGTCACCGACCTGGTCGTCGACGAGGTGACCGCCACGCACCTGCTGCAGTCGGTGTCAGCCCGCGACGCCGCCGGTCGCGTGACCCGCAAGCTGGGCACGCCCGTGCGCGGCCGCCTCGGCTGGCCGGGCGACGTCCAGTAGTCACACCTGGCAGGTCCGGGGAGGCGGCTCGGTCAGCGGGCGCGGCCGCGCGGGCGCGCGGCCTGGTCGCCGGACCGGCCTGCCGGCGGGGGGCGCTGCGCGGCGAGGTAGGCCGCTGTCTGAAGGTAGGCGCGCCGCGCGGACGGCGACGCCGCCCACTCCGGGTCGTCGGGCCGCGTGGGCCGGTCGCGCCACGCCAGGACCTCGATGCGGCTGCACGGCTGCTCGGGCCGCGGGTCGAGCGGATGTGCAGTGTTGGCGAGCAGCACCACGAGCGGCAGCTCGACCCGGAGCACGACGCTCGCCCCCGGACCCGCCGAGCCGAGGAACCGGGGCCGGCCGGCGTCGTCGACCTCGACGCCCTGGAAGAACGCCACCCCGGGCGCGAGGTCACGCGGGCCGAGGTCGTGCTTGGCCGCCGCGAAGCCGAGCAGCTCCGGCCCGGCGGGTTCCGCGCCGGCGCGCGGGCGGCGCGAGCTCGATCCGAAGAGCGGGTCGTGCCGGCCCGAGGTGTCCCGGACGATCGTCGCGAGCGCGCGACCGCGGTCAGAGATCAGGAGGCAGCCTGCGGTGAGCGTCTCCTGGTCCTGGACGCGGACGGTCTCGGCGACGTTGAGCCGTTCCGCCGGCACGTCGGCGTGATACGCGAGCAGGTGGGCGCACGCGTCTCCCTCGAGGTCGGTGATCCGCAGCGTCGTGCCCCGGGCGACCTCGAAGTGCGTGTACCCGTTCCCGCGGACGGTCTCGGCCCACACGAGCCGGTCGGCGTCCAGGCCCTGCGGGGGCTCGGGCCACGCGATCGTCGGTGCCGCCGAGACGGCCGGCGCGATGGCGGGTGTGGTCATCTGCTCGCCCCTTTGCTGAACCGGGAGACTCGCCACCGGTCAGCCCAGTGTTGCCCGCGGACGTTCCGCCCCGGTCACCGTCGTGTGACGACGGTGTTACGCGTCGGGGCGCCCGCGCGGCCGCCGCCGGGGCGGACTAGGTTGTCGCGGTGCCACGTTCCGAGCTGACCGTTCGATCCGCCCTTCCTGCCGACGTCCATGCGATTCGCGACCTGGTCGCGCCCTACGCGACCGAGCGGATCCTGCTCGCGAAGGAGATGGTCGGCTACTACGAGGCGGTGCAGGAGTTCTTGGTCGCGGACGCCGGCCCGGCCGGCGGCGTCGTCGGGTGCGGCGCGCTGCACGTGCTCTGGCAGGACCTCGCGGAGATCCGCACGCTCGCCGTCGCGCCCGGCTGGCGCTCGCGGCAGGTCGGCCATCGGCTGCTCGAGGACCTCATGGCGCGCGCTCGCGGGCTCGGGCTCACGCGGCTGTTCTGCCTCACCTTCGAGGTCGAGTTCTTCACCGCTCACGGCTTCCGTGCGATCGAGGGCACGCCCGTCTCGCCCGAGGTCTACGCCGAGCTGCTGCGCTCGCACGACGACGGGGTCGCGGAGTTCCTCGATCTCGCCCGCGTGAAGCCGAACACGCTCGGCAACACCCGGATGCTCATCGAGCTGGGCTGACCGGCAGGCGGTACCCGCTCGGCCCCGCAGCGCCGCGGAGCTCCTCGACCAGCCCGTCCGCGACCAGCCCGGCGAGGCTGCGGCGGAGCTGGTCGCGCTCCGGCCAGACCGCGTCGATCCCGGTGGGCGGGACCGGCCGGGCCGCGTCGCGCAGCAGCGCCATGATGCGCCCGCGCGCCTGCCGGTCCGTGCCCGTCCATGCCTGGGTCCGCCGCCGGGCCGCGTGCGCGTCGGGCGGGTACCCGGCCGCGCGCCACGCGCACCGGGCCGCGATCGGGCAGGCGTCGCAGCGGGGCGACCGCGCGGTGCAGACCAGCGCGCCGAGCTCCATCGAGGCGGCGGCCCAGGCCGCGGCCTCGCGCTCGCCGGCGGGGACGGCGGCGGCGGCGCGCCGGACCTCGGCCGCCGTCTGGCTCGGCGCGGGCAGGGCGACGCCCCCGAGTGCCCGGGCCAGCACCCGGCGCACGTTCGTGTCGAGCACGACGGATCGCCCGCCGTGCGCGAAGGCCACGACGGCCGCGGCGGTGTAGGCGCCGACGCCGGGCAGCTCGAGCAGCGCGGACTCCGCACGCGGGACGGCGCCGCCGTGGCGGTCGACGACCGCCCGCGCGCACTCCTGCAGGCGCAGCGCCCGGCGGGGGTAGCCGAGCCGATCCCACGCGCGCAGCACGTCGGCGGTGCTCGCGGCGGCGAGGTCGGAGGGCGCGGGCCAGCGCGCCATCCAGGCGGTCCACACGGGCAGGACCCGCACCACGGGGGTCTGCTGCAGCATCACCTCGCTGACCAGGACCCCCCAGGCGGTCCGGTCGGGCGCCCGCCACGGCAGGTCGCGCGCGTTCGCGGCGAACCAGGTCAGGACCTCCGCGCGCAGCGGGGCGATCTCGGCCGGCGCGCCCGGCGGCGGCGTGCTGGCAGGGGGCATGGGCGCGATTGTTCCGCACGGGGGCCGGCCGCGGCGACATGCCCCGGCAATCCCCCAGCGCGGGTACCCGGCGTGCCTGCGCCCCCGCGCGGCTTCGGCCGCCGTAGCGTGGTGCCGACGTCCCAGGTTCGGCGTCCCGTCGCGACGAAGGGCTCGGCATGAGCACAGTTCTGCACCCGGTCGGGCCCAACCCGCCCCGGGTCTACTGGGTCCGGCGGCTCGTCGTCGTGATCGCGGCAGCGCTCGTCGTGGCCGCGCTCGGCATCGGCGTCTGGGCGCTCGCGCTGCGCGACGGCGGAGACGACGCGAGCTCGCCCGACGCGGCCGCCGACGCCGCCGCGAGCGCCGCCGCGGACGAGGACCCGGCCGGCGGGGCGCCGGTCGACTGCGCGCCGGCGAACCTCCAGCTCACCGTGGTGCCCAACGCGGTCCAGTACGCCGCGGACGCTGCGCCGACGCTCACGGTGACCGTCACCAACGTCGGGGCCGAGCCGTGCACCGTGGACGCGGGCGACGCCTCGCGCGAGGTGATCATCAGCTCAGGCACCGATCGCATCTGGTCGAGCAAGGACTGCGCGAGCGCCGAGACGGCCTCCCGCCAGCTCCTGCTCGCCGCCGGCGCGAGCGACCCCGTCGACATCGCCTGGACGAGGTCCCGTTCAGCCGAGGGCTGCCCGGCCGACCTGCCCGCCCCGCGCGCCGGCACCTACCAAGTCGCGGCGACCCTGCTCGGGGCGAGCGCGGCGCCCGCGGTCTTCGCGCTCGAGTAGCGCAGCGCGGCTCGGTGGAGCCGCGCTCGTTCGGGCTAGACGTACCGCTCGAGGATGCTCGACTCGGCGAGCCGCGACAGCCCCTCGCGGACGGCGCGGGCACGCTGCTCGCCGACACCGTCGACCATCATGAGGTCCTCGATGCCCGCAGCGAGCAGCTTCTGCAGGCTGCCGAAGTGCGAGATCACCCGGTCCACGATCGCCGGGGGCAGCCGCGGCACCATCGAGAGCAGCCGGTAGCCGCGCGGGCCGACGGCCGCGTCGAGCGCGTCGCCGCCGCCGGGCAGGCCGAGCACGCGCGCGATGTGGCCGTGATCGAGCAGCTCGGTCGAGTCGAGGTCGGCGAGGGCCGCCTGGACCTCGAGCGCGCCCTGGTCCTTGCGCGTCGTCTCGACGTAGTCGCGGATCACGAGCTCGCGGTCCTGGCCGATCCCGCCGATCAGCTCGTCGAGCTGGAGCGCGAGCAGGCGGCCGTCCGTGCCGAGCTCGATCACGTAGCCGGCGATCTCCTCGGAGATGCGGCGGACCATCTCGAGCCGCTGCACGACGGCGGAGACGTCCCGCACCGTGACCAGGTCCTCGATCTCGAGCGCGGACAGGGTCCCGCTGACCTCGTCGAGCCGTGACTTGTAGCGCTCGAGGGTGGCAAGCGCCTGGTTGGCCCGCGAGAGGATCGTGTCGGCGTCCTCGAGCACGTACCGGAACCCGCCGACGTAGAGCGCGACGATGCGCATCGACTGGCTGACGGAGATGACCGGGTAGCCCGTCTGCTTCGCGACGCGCTCCGCCGTGCGGTGCCGGGTGCCGGACTCGGTCGTCTCGATGGTCGGGTCGGGCAGCAGCTGGACGGCGGCCCGCAGGACGCGCGTCGCGTCCTTGTCGAGGACGATCGCGCCGTCCATCTTCGCGAGCTCGCGCAGGCGGGTGGCCGAGAACTCGACATCGAGCACGAAGCCGCCCGAGCAGATGGACTCGACCGTGCGGTCGAAGCCGAGCACGATGAGGGCACCCGTCCGGCCGCGCAGGATCCGGTCGAGACCCTCGCGGAGCTGACCGCCGGGCGCGACCGCGGCCAGCGTGGCCCGCAGCAGGTCGTCGGGCAGAAGGTGGGAGGTTGCCACGCGCAGATCCTATCGGCGTTGGAAGGTTCAGACCGAGCGGACACGGGCGGTGAGGCTGACGAGTGTGGCCTCGGCGAGATCCGCGACCCCGTGCAGCGTCATGCCGGCCGGGCCCTGGCCAGGCTCGACGGACCCGCGCGGGACGACGGCGTGGGTGAAGCCGAGGCGGGCGGCCTCGGACAGCCGCTGCGCTAGGCCGACGACGGGGCGGATCTCGCCCGCGAGGCCGACCTCGCCGAGCGCGACGAGCCCCACCAGCAGCGGCACGTCCTGGCGTGCGCTGACGGTGGCGAGCGCGAGCGCGAGATCCGTCGCCGGCTCGACGGCGCGGGCGCCGCCGACCGTCGCGACGTAGACGTCTTGATCAACCAGGCCGACGCCGACGCGCCGCTGCAGGACCGCGAGCACCATCGCGAGCCGGCTCGAGTCCACCCCGCTCGTGGTGCGGCGGGGGTTGCTGAGCACGCTCGGGGCGACGAGCGCCTGCACCTCGGTGGCGAGCGGCCGCCGACCCTCGAGGGTGACCGTCACGCACGTGCCCGGCACGTGGTTGAGGGCGTGCGAGACGAACAGCCCGCTCGGATCGGCCAGCCCGATGATGCCGGTCTCGGACAGGTCGAAGCAGCCGACCTCGTCGGTCGGTCCGTACCGGTTCTTGGTTGCCCGCAGCAGCCGCAGCCGCGAGTGCCGGTCGCCCTCGAACTGGCACACGACGTCGACGAGGTGCTCGAGCGTGCGCGGCCCGGCGATCGACCCGTCCTTGGTCACGTGCCCGACGAGCACCGTGGGGATGTCCCGACCCTTCGCGACTGCGATCAGCGCGGCCGCCACCTCGCGCACCTGGCTGACGCCGCCGGGGGCGCCGTCCACCTGCGCCGACGCGACCGTCTGCACGGAGTCGACGACGAGGAGGTCTGGCTGCACCTGGTCGACGTGCCCGAGCACGGTCGCGAGGTCGGTCTCGGCCGCGAGCAGGAGGTTCGGGTCGAGCGCCCGGATCCGCTCGGCGCGCAGGCGGACCTGGCCGGCCGACTCCTCGCCGGTGATGTAGAGCACGCGCCGACCACCGCGCGCGGCGCGCGCGGCGACGTCGAGCAGCAGCGTCGACTTGCCCACGCCCGGCTCTCCCGCGAGCAGCACGACCGCGCCGGGGACCAGTCCGCCGCCGAGCACCCGGTCGAGCTCGTCGACACCCGTGGGCCGTGCGCGCGCGGCCTCCACGTCGATCTCCCCGATCGGGCGCGCCGGCGTGCGGCTCGGGGCCTGGGCGACGGTGCGGGGCGCGGCGCCGCCGGGCCCCGCGTCCTCGGCGACCGTTCCCCACGCCTGGCACTCGCCGCACCGGCCGACCCACTTCGCGGCCGTCCACCCGCATTCGGCGCAGCGATAGGCGGGACGGGCGGGTCGGTCGGAGCGCCGCGAGCTCGCGGGCCGGGAAGCGGGGGATGCCATGCCGCGAACGCTAGCTGGCGCCACCCACGGGGCCGGTTGCGGCCTCGGCGCTGCCGGGCTGGGCGCAGCCGGCCAGCCGGGTGGCCGGGTGCACCGTGAGCGGCAGGAGGTGGCGGGCGCCGAGCAGCTCGGCCGATCGTCGCGCGAGCTCGGCGTACGCGGCCGCGCCGACCAGCTCGCGCAGCTCGGCGGCGAGGGACAGGTAGACGGGCTGCGGTCCGACGTGGGCGGCCGGGCTGGCCGTGCAGTACCAGTCCAGGTCGTGGCCGCCCGGCCCCCAGCCGCGCCGGTCGTACTCCGCGACCTGCACCTGCTGGTAGCTCGAGCCGTCCGGGCGCTCGAGGGTGGCGTAGGTGCGCCGCAGCGGGAGCTGCCAGCACACGTCGGGCTTGGTGCGCAGCGGCTCGACCCCGGCGGCGGCGGCGAGGTGGTGCAGCGCGCAGCCCGACCCGCCCGGGAAGTCCGGGTCGTTGAGGAAGACGCAGGCGCCGTCGACGACGCGCGTCGTGCGCTCGCCGTCGGCGTCCGTGCGGGCCCAGGCGGCGTGCTCGGCGCCCGCGCCCGGCGCGGGGGAGTCGGCGCCGGGATGGCGCTGCCACGAGCGCTCCGTCAGGTCGGCGACGTACTCGCCGACGCGCGCCTCGTCGTCGGTGTCCGTGAAGTGCGCACCCAGCGTGCAGCAGCCGTCGTCGGGGCGGTCCGCGTAGATGCCGGCGCACCCGCGCCCGAAGATGCAGGTCCACGACGAGGTGAGCCACGTGAGGTCGACCCGGAAGACCCGGTCGGGGCCGGCGGGCTCCTGCGCGGGGTCCCAGTCGGGATCGGGGAACTCGGCCCACGTGCGCGGCGCGTCGAGCGAGGTCTCAGCGGGCCAATCGGACATCCCCGCATCGTACGGCGCGGCCGGGGCCGCCGTCCGGCGCGCGGGCGCGGGCGTGGCGCCCGGGTGGGCGTCGGTGGCGGCCCGCCGACTGCGTAGGCTTCGCCTCATTCGCCGCGGCCGCCGGCGGCAAGCGGGGAGGCACACATGACCGACAACACGCCAGGTACTGGCGCGGGCGGGCCGCGTCACGGGTGGCCGTTCGACCGCGTGACCGACCCGACCGCGGTCCCCGCGGCCAGGCCCGCCGCGAGTATGCCGCCCGCCGACGCCGCGGCGCCGCCGGTCGATCCCGGCGAGCCGGAAGCTCCTGCCGAGCCGGAAGCTCCCGCCGAGCCGGAAGCTCCCGCCGAGTCGGCGGATCCTGCGGATCCCGCGACACCGACCGAGCCGGCCGAGCCGGCCTCCCGGCGCCGGACCCTGGTCATCGCCTCGATCGTGGCCGCGATCGTCGTGATCGCCGGCGTCGCGGCCGCGCTCAGCGGCGCGTTCGCCGGCGCACCTGCGGACGCGGAGCCGGCCCCGACCGTCACGCTGGCGTCCCCGACCCCGACCCTCGAGCCCGTCGTGCGGCAGCCGGTGTCGACGTTCGTCGACGCCCTGCCCGCGACCGTGCTGCAGTTCGCCCTGACCGGCGTCGCCGAGCACGCGCCCTTCGTCGCGGCGGGCGCGCTCGAGGGCGACCAGCTGGCCTACTCCGATGGCGGCGGGGTCGCCGTCACGGTGGACGCCGGCCAGTTCGAGACGCCGGAGGCCGCCGCCGCGGCCGCCGCAGCGCTGCTCGCGGCGACGCCGGGAGCGGCCACGCCCACCGGCTCCGGATCGGTCGACGCCGTCGGCGCGCCGGTCGGCGCGTGGACGCAGACCGCGGCCGGCGACGGGACGGGCTCCGTCATCTGGACGAACGGCACGGCGCTGTTCCAGGTCGCAGGGCCCGACGATGTCGTCGCGGACTTCTATCTCGCCTTTCCCTGGTGATTCGGCTCGCCGGTGGCCCAGCCGATACGGTGAGCACGTACCCGGCGAGAGGCAGGTCATGAGCGAGGACGCCCCGCGCACGACGCACCCTGCGCTGACGATCCTCGGCGGCGGGGTGATGGGCGAGGCGCTGCTGGCCGGCGTGCTCGCCTCGGGCTGGGCCGTCGACGACGTCGCGGTCACCGAGCCGTTCGCCGTCCGCGCGAACGAGCTCTCGTCGCGCTACGGCGTGCGCGCCGCCGACGGCAACGCGAAGGCTTCCCGGCGCGCCGACGTCGTCGTCATCGCGGTCAAGCCCAAGGACGTCGGCGCGGTGCTGGCGGAGATCTCCGGCGCCCTGCGCCCGGGCACCCTCGTGGTCAGCATCGCCGCCGGGCTGCCGTGCGCGTTCTACGAGCAGCGGCTGCCGGCGGGCACCCCGGTCGTGCGCGTGATGCCGAACACCCCCGCGGTGATCGGCCAGGGCGCGAGCGCGATCAGCCCCGGGACGCATGCGGACGAGGGGCACCTCGCGCTCACGGAACGGATCCTGGCGACGTCCGGCCTCGTCGTCCGCGCGGACGAGAAGGACCTCGACGCCGTGACCGCGATCTCGGGCTCCGGACCCGCCTACGTCTTCTACGTCGTCGACGCGATGGCCGAGGCGGGGGTGCTGCTCGGACTCACCCGGGCGCGCGCCCGCGAGCTCGCGGTGCAGACCGTGCTCGGCTCCGCGGCGCTGCTCGCCGAGACCGGCGAGCACCCGGTGATCCTGCGCGAGCGCGTGTCGTCGCCCGGGGGGACGACGGTCGCGGCCGTGCGCGAGCTGGACGCCCACGGCGTGCGCGCCGCGTTCCTGGCCGCCGCCGAAGCCGCGCGGGACCGCTCGCGTCAGCTCGCCGCCGAAGCGGCCGCACCGCAGCACGGCTAGTCGGCAGCCGGTGAGCACGATGACCGAGCCCGGCGGGCGGCCCCGACTGCCGGCGATGAGCGACGTCGCTCGGATCGCCGGGGTCTCGCACCAGACGGTCTCGCGCGTGCTGAACGACCACCCGAGCGTGCGTCCCCAGACGCGCGAGCGGGTGCTCGAGGCGATCGCCGAGCTGGGCTACCGCCGCAACAGCGCGGCGCGCGCCCTGGTGACCCGGCGGACGGGCACGATCGGGATCATCTGCATCGGGCTGCCGTACTTCGGGCCGACGTCGACCCTGATCGCGGTCGAGGAGGCGGCGCGCCACGCGGGGTACTTCGTGAGCGTCGCGACGCTGGCGGAGATCGACGCCGCGCACGTCAGCCGCGCGGTCGAGCACTTCCTCTCTCAGGCGGTCGAGGGCATCATCGTCATCGCGCCGCAGGACGACGTGCGCGACGCGCTCGTGCCGTTCGCGGCGCAGGTCCCGCTCGTGATGATCGCGGCCGAGCCGAGCCCGGGCTTCGCGTACCAGACCATGAGCGTCGACCAGGAGCTCGGGGCGCGCCTGGCGACGCGGCACCTGCTCGACCTCGGCCATCGCGACATCGTGCACCTCGCCGGCCCGCTGGGCTGGGTCGACGCCCGGGCCCGCGTCGCGGGCTGGCACGCCGAGCTCGCTGCGGCGGGCATCGACTCGGGCGACCCGATCGCCGGGGACTGGAGCCCGGATCGGGGCTACGAGGTCGGCCGCCAGCTGGCGCGCGAGGGCGTGCCCGACGCCGTCTTCGCCACGAACGACCAGGTCGCGCTCGGCCTGCTCCGGGCGTTCGCCGAGGGCGGCGTCGCGGTGCCGCGGGACGTCTCGGTCGTCGGGTTCGACGACATGCTCGAGTCGGCGCACTTCCTGCCGCCGCTGACCACGATCCGGCAGGGGTTCGAGGAGCTGGGCGGGCGGTGCATCACGATGCTGATCGCGGCGATCGGCGGCGCCGAGCTGGACCCGACCCCGATCCCGCCGCGGCTGATCGTCCGCGCCAGTACCGGCCCCGCTCGCTGACCCTCGGGCTCAGGCCCCGTGGGCGGTCGCCGCGACGGCTGCCCGTTCGATCTCGAGGCCAGCGACGTAACGGTCGAGGTAGGTCGCGAAGCCCGCGAGGTCTGCGGCGTCCGGCTCGACGACAGTGACGTCCGAGCCCGCGAACACGCGGGTGCGCAGGTAGGTGCCGAGGTCGAGGTCAGCGGCGGCGCCGAGGTAGGCCGCGAGCAGTGCCATGCCCCAGGGGCCGCCCTCGCTCGCGGAGGTCGCGACGGCGACTGGTGCCCGCACGGCGGCAGCCAAGAGCGGCTGGGCCACACCAGCGGTGCGGAACATGCCGCCGTGGGCGAACAGCGTGTCCAGCTCGACGCCCTCGGCCTCGAGGACGCGCATGCCCAGGCTCAGGGTCGCGAACGCGCCGTAGACCTGCGTGCGCATGAAGTTGGCGAGCGTGAACCGGCTGTCCGGGGTGCGCACGACGAGCGGGCGACCCTCCGGGAGACCCGTGATCGGCTCGCCCGACAGGTAGTTGTAGGCGAGCAGGCCGCCCCCGTCGGCCTCTCCGGCCAAGGCCTCGCGCAGGAGGGCGCCGAAGACGGCGTCCGGCTCCCCCCCGTGCCCGAGCGCGACGGCGAACTGCCCGAAGATCTCGGCCCACGCGCCCAGCTCGCTCGCGCCGTTGTTGCAGTGCACCATCGCGACGAGGTCGCCGGCCGGCGTCGTGACCAGATCGAGCTCGTGGTGCACCCGGGCGAGCGGTCGCTCGAGCACGACCATCGCGAAGATGGACGTGCCGACGCTGACGTTGCCGGTCCGTGGCGTGACGGCGTTCGTCGCGACCATGCCGGTGCCCGCATCGCCCTCGGGTGGGCAGAGCGGAACTCCTGCCCGCAGCGTCCCGGACGGGTCGAGCAGCGCGGCGCCCTCCGGTGTCAGCTGTCCGGCCTGCTGCCCAGCGACCAGCACCTC
The DNA here is from genome assembly GCF_017569225.1 of Pengzhenrongella sicca. GTDB lineage: Bacteria > Actinomycetota > Actinomycetes > Actinomycetales > Cellulomonadaceae > Pengzhenrongella > Pengzhenrongella sicca. The sequence continues at coordinate 3,959,527 of NZ_CP071868.1, read as the reverse complement.
AGGAAGCAGGTCCGCCAGGTGCAGGTCCGGGCGACGCTCAGCCACCAGCTCGTTGAACTGGGTCAGCATGGACCGGTCGTAGCCGCGGGTCGCCGAGTCGATCGGGAACATGCCGGACGCGTCGCCGACCCCGAGCACGTGGCGCCCGGTCAGCCGCCCGTGGACGTATCCGGCGAGCGTGGTCAAGGACCGCAGCGCGTCGAGGTGCGGCTCGTCGTCGAGGACCGCCTGGTAGAGGTGGGCGATCGACCAGCGCAGCGGGATGTTGTGCCCGAACAGCTCCGACAGCTCGGCCGCGGCCCGCTCCGTCGTGGTGTTCCGCCACGTCCGGAACGGGACGAGCAGCTCGCCGTCGCCGTCGAGGGCCAGGTAGCCGTGCATCATCGCCGACACGCCCAGAGCGCCGAACGTGGTCGGGCTCACCCCGTACCGGCGCTCGGTGTCGGCGCGCAGCGAGGCGAAGCACTCCTGCAGACCGGTCCAGACATCGTCGAGCGAGTAGGTCCACATCCGATCGACGAACTTGTTCTCCCAGTCGTGGCTGCCGCTGGCCAACGGCGCACCGTCGAGGTCGACAAGGCTTGCCTTGATCCGGGTGGACCCGAGCTCGATGCCCAGGGCCGTTCGACCCTCGGCGATGGCGGCACGCGCGAGGGTGACCCGCTGGGGATCGGCGGCAGTCGGGACTACTGACATTGTGCTCTCCTGCGGATTCGGCCCCCTAGCGGGGCGTGCGTGCAGACCTCGCCGCAGCCGACGGCGACGTCGCTCTTCTCGGTGCTGTGCTCGGTGTTCATCGTGGCGCTGCAGGGTCATTCGCGACCGTGCACGAGAAGTTTGACATACCCGTTGTGAGCGCTAACACTTGGGGTGGCCGACGGCGCCCGCCGGCGTGCCACGGCCGCTGTCGCGGCACCTCACCGGGAGCAATCATGATGGCGCAGTCGTCGGCCTCGAACCCTGGAACTGTTCTCGTCCCGCCGCGGGCCGTGCGTCGCACCGCCGCACCGCGGTCGACGCGGCACGGCTCGGAGGCGAGCTCGTGACGGCGGCTCAGCCGGCCGGCATCGGCTCCCTGTCGGCGCCGATCGGGCTGGCCGGCTTCTCCGCGCAGGTCCAGGCGGACGTCGCGGCGACGCGCGCGACCGTCGCGGTACTGCACGCCGAGCTCCCGCGGTACGAGCTCGTCGTGTGGACCGCGGGCAACGTCTCGCAGCGGGTGCCCGGCGCGGACCTGTTCGTGATCAAGCCGTCGGGGGTGTCCTACGACGACCTGACCCCCGAGTCGATGGTGGTCTGCGACCTCGACGGCACGCTCGTCGACGGCTCGCGCGGCCCGTCGTCGGACACGGCGGCGCACGCCTACGTGTACCGGCACCTGCCGCACGTCGGCGGCGTCGTCCACACGCACTCGACCTACGCGACGGCCTGGGCCGCGCGCGGCGAGGAGGTGCCGTGCGTGCTGACGATGATGGCCGACGAGTTCGGCGGCCCGATCCCGATCGGCCCGTTCGCGCTGATCGGGGACGACTCGATCGGCCGCGGCATCGTCGAGACGCTCGGCACCAGCCGCTCGCCCGCCGTCCTGATGCGCAACCACGGGCCGTTCACCGTCGGGGCCGACGCCCGCGCCGCCGTGAAGGCGGCCGTGATGGTCGAGGAGGTCGCCCGGACGGTGCACATCTCACGCCAGCTCGGCGAGCCCGTCCCGATCCCGCAGGCCGACATCGACTCGCTCTACCACCGCTACCAGAACGTCTACGGCCAGGTCACCGGCCGCGAAGGAGTCTCATGAGCAAGGCATACTCGGGCCGCGAGGTCTGGTTCCTCACCGGCAGCCAGGACCTCTACGGCGAGGACACGCTGCGCCAGGTCGCGGAGCAGTCCCAGGCGATCGCGCGCGCACTCGACGACGCCGGCCAGGTCCCGGTCAAGATCGTCTGGAAGCCCGTGCTGAAGAGCTCGGACGCGATCCGCCGGATGGCCCTGGCGGCCAACGCCGACGACGCCTGCATCGGCGTGATCGCGTGGATGCACACGTTCTCGCCCGCCAAGATGTGGATCGCCGGGCTCGACACGCTGCGCACGCCGCTGCTGCACCTGCACACCCAGGCGAACGTCGAGCTGCCGTGGTCCAGCATCGACATGGACTTCATGAACCTCAACCAGGCGGCGCACGGCGACCGCGAGTTCGGGTACATCCAGACCCGCCTCGGCGTCGCGCGCAAGACGGTCGTCGGGCACGTGTCCAACCCGGCCGTCGCCGCGAAGATCGGCACGTGGGTTCGCGCCGCCGCCGGCTGGTCCGCGACGCACGAGCTCACGCTCGCCCGGTTCGGCGACAACATGCGCAACGTCGCGGTCACCGAGGGCGACAAGACCGAGGCCGAGCTGCGGTTCGGCGTCTCCGTCAACACCTGGGGCGTGAACGACCTCGTCGAGGCCGTCGATGCCGCGAGCGACGCCGACGTCAGCGCGCTCACAGACGAGTACGAGGATCTCTACGACGTCGCGCCCGAGCTGCGCGCTGGCGGCGACCGGCACGACTCGCTGCGCTACGGCGCGCGGATCGAGCTCGGCCTGCGCACGTTCCTCACCGGGCTCGGCGCGACCGCGTTCACCACGAACTTCGAGGACCTCGGCGGGCTGCGCCAGCTGCCGGGCCTTGCCGTGCAGCGACTGATGGCCGACGGCTTCGGCTTCGGCGCGGAGGGGGACTGGAAGACCGCGATCCTCGTGCGCGCGGCCAAGGTCATGGGCGCCGGCCTGCCCGGCGGTGCGTCGCTGATGGAGGACTACACCTACAACCTCGTCCCCGGCGAGGAGCTGATCCTGGGCGCCCACATGCTCGAGGTCTGCCCGTCGCTCACGACGTCGCGCCCGAGCCTCGAGGTCCACCCGCTCGGCATCGGCGGCCGGGAGGACCCGGTCCGCCTGGTCTTCGACACGGACGCCGGCCCGGGCGTCGTCGTCGCGATGTCGGACATGCGCGAACGGTTCCGGCTCGTTGCGAACGTCGTGGAGGTCGTGCCGCCGCTGGAGGCCCTGCCGAAGCTGCCGGTCGCGCGCGCCGTGTGGAAGCCCGCACCGGACCTGGCCACGTCAGCCGAGGCCTGGTTGACTGCTGGTGCCGCGCACCACACGGTGCTCAGCACCCAGGTCGGGGTCGACGTCTTCGCTGACTTCGCCGACATCTCGCGCAACGAGCTCCTGGTGATCGACGCGGCGACGACGTCGCGCGAGTTCGCCCGGGAGATCCGGTGGAACCAGGCGTACTACCGGCTCGCGCAGGGCTTCTGACCCGGGCCCGGTTGGCGCCGCCACAGGTCACGCAGTCACCCGAATGCTTACGAAGTACCCGGCGGGATTTGTCCGCCGGGTAGTTCGTCGACGTGGCGTCGCCGCAGGTCAGAGTACCTTTTGGCCTGGGTCCTACGGGTTCGCAGGTAGTCGTTATGCTTTCGCAATCAAAAGTGACGGATCGTGGCTTGACGTGCAAACGAAAGGTGTCGAAAGTAGGGGGGTGCTCAACGAAGAGGCGGTGTCGCTCCCCGCAACGGTCCGCCGCGAGCGGATGCTGCAGATGATTACGGAGCGCGAGTTCATGCGGGTCGCGGACCTGTCCGAGGAGTTCGGCATCTCGGACGTCACGGTTCGCGGCGACCTCGACGCCCTCGATCACTCGCAGTCCGTGCGCCGGGTTCGGGGCGGCGCGATGGCCCGCACGCAGGTCGTCCGCGCCGAGCCGTCGTTCGAGGAGTCGATGACGGCCTCGGCGGTCGAGAAGCAGCGGATCGGCGAGCGGGCCGCGGCCCTGGTCTCGCCGGGGATGAGCGTGATCATCGACGTCGGCACCACGACGACGGCGATCGCGCGGGCGCTCGCCGCCCGCACGGACCTGCAGCAGGTGTCGGTCATCACGAACGGGCTCAACATCGCCCTCGAGCTCGAGCCGGCTATGCCGGGGGTGACCGTCCTCGTCACCGGTGGGACGCTGCGCCGCCTGCAGCACTCGCTCGTCGATCCGATGGCCTCGCAGCTGCTCGAGCGGATGCACGTCGACCTGGCGTTCATCGGCTGCAACGGCATCGACGTCGCGCACGGGGTGACGAACATCAACCTGCCGGAGGCCGAGGTCAAGCGCCGGATGATCGCGTCGGCGGTCCGCACCGTCGTGGTCGCCGCCGGCACGAAGATCGGCCAGGCCCACCTGATCCGCGTGGCGGACCTCGCCGACGTGCAGACCGTGATCACCGGGAGCTCCGCGATGGCGGGTGCGGTGGCCGAGCTGCGGCGCGCCGGCGCGGACGTCATCCAGGTGGAGTAGCACGGCACAACCACACACTTCCTGTCCGGCCGAGCGCGGCCGGGCAGGGTATCCCGGGCTGGTCTACCGACCGGATCGGACAGGAAGACGCATCTCAAGGAGGAAGAATGCGCACGAAGAAGTTTGCTGCACTCGCAGCTGGCATGACCCTCACCTTCGCCCTGGCTGCCTGCGGCGGCGGCGGCGCGGGTGACACGAGCGACGACGCTTCGGACGGCGCTGCGGCCGAGGGTGGCCTCATCGGTGTTGCCATGCCGACCCAGACGTCCGAGCGGTGGATCGCCGATGGCGCAGCCGTCGAGAAGGGCCTCACGGACGCCGGCTACGAGGTCGACGTGCAGTTCGCGGGCGACGACGTCCCGACGCAGTCCCAGCAGATCGACTCCATGATCACCAAGGGTGTCGATCTCCTGATCATCGCGTCGATCGACGGCACGGCCCTGAGCAGCCAGCTCCAGGCCGCCGCTGACGCGAACATCCCCGTCATCGCGTACGACCGGCTCATCCGCGACAGCGAGAACGTCGACTTCTACGTGACGTTCGACAACTACAACGTCGGTGTCCAGCAGGCGACGTCGCTGCTCGTCGGGCTCGGCTTCCTCGAGGCGGACGGCACGACGCCGGGCGCCGCGGCACCGACCGCCCCGGTCAACGTCGAGCTGTTCGCCGGTTCGCTCGACGACAACAACGCGCACTTCTTCTTCCAGGGCGCGATGGACACGCTCCAGCCCTACCTCGACGAGGGCACGATCGTCGTCAAGTCCGGTCAGGTCGAGATCGAGCAGGTCGCGACGCTGCGCTGGCTGCAGGAGACCGCGCAGACCCGCATGGACACCCTGCTGACGTCCTCGTACAACGACGGCTCGGTGCTCGCTGGTGTGCTCTCGCCGTATGACGGCATCTCGCGCGGGATCATCACGTCGCTCCAGGGCACCGGTGGGTACGCGCCCGACGCGATGCCGATCGTCACTGGCCAGGACGCCGAGATCGCGTCGGTCAAGCTGATCGCCGATGGCGTGCAGTTCTCGACGATCTTCAAGGACACGCGCAAGCTCGCCGAGCAGGCCATCGTCGCGGCAGAGTCGTTCCTCGCGGGCGAAGAGGCCGAGGCGAACGACACCGAGAGCTACGACAACGGGGTCAAGGTCGTCCCGTCGTTCCTGCTCGACTCGGACATCGTCTACGCCGACAACATCACGTCGTTGCTGGTCGACTCCGGGTACTGGACCGCCGAAGAGGTTGCGAGCGGCCAGGCTTCCTGACCAGGTAGCAACCACATGGCAGTACGCACGACGCAGTAACAGGCACGTAGCCGTTCGACCCGGCGGGAGGTCACTCCCGCCGGGTCGTCCCGGCGCCAGAGCATTCGTGGCCCAGTACGACGAGGAGGGTTGGCCGCATGAGCAACAACATCTTGGAGATGCGCTCCATCACAAAGACGTTTCCCGGCGTCAAGGCGCTGCAGGACGTCTCGCTAGACGTCGCCCGGGGAGAGATTCACGCCATCTGCGGGGAGAACGGAGCGGGCAAGTCGACGCTGATGAAGGTGCTCTCCGGGGTGTACCCGCACGGCACCTACGACGGCGAGATCGTGTTCGAGGGCGAGGTCGCCAAGTTCCACTCGATCAACGACAGCGAACACCTCGGCATCGTCATCATCCACCAGGAGCTCGCGCTCGTACCGTTCCTGTCCGTTGCCGAGAACATCTTCCTCGGCAACGAGCAGCGGTCCAAGAGCGGGCTGATCGACTGGAACGCGACGAACGCGGAGGCAGCCAAGCTGCTCGCGCGGGTCGGTCTGGCCGAGAACCCCACCACGATCGTGAGCCAGCTCGGGGTGGGCAAGCAGCAGCTCATCGAGATCGCGAAGGCGCTGTCGAAGCGTGTCAAGCTGCTCATCCTCGACGAGCCGACCGCGGCGCTCAACGACACCGACTCGGCGCACCTGCTCGACCTGCTGCGGCACCTGCAGGGTCAGGGCATCACCTCGATCATGATCTCGCACAAGCTGAACGAGATCGAGGCGATCGCGGACTCGACCACGATCATCCGTGACGGCAAGACCATCGAGACGCTCAACATGAAAGCCGATGCGGTCACGCAGAACCGGATCATCAAGGGCATGGTCGGGCGGGACCTGGAGAACCGGTTCCCCGACCGCACGCCGGAGATCGGCGAGGAGGTGTTCCGCGTCGAGGACTGGAGCGTGCACCACCCGACGCAGGCCGACCGGATGGTCGTCAAGGGCGCGAGCTTTGCCGTCAATGCGGGCGAGGTCATCGGGATCGCCGGGCTCATGGGGGCAGGACGGACCGAGCTCGCGATGAGCGTGTTCGGGCGCAGCTACGGGCGGGACATCAGCGGCCGAATCTACAAGCGCGGCAAGGAGATCAAGGTCCGGACGGTGAGCGAGGCGATCGATCATGGCCTCGCCTACGCCACGGAGGACCGCAAGCGGTACGGGCTGAACCTCATCGAGGACATCAAGCGGAACGTCTCCGCGGCATCGCTCGGGAAGCTGTCGCGGCGCGGCTGGGTCAACGGCAACGAGGAGCTCAAGGTCGCCGAGGAGTACCGGCTCAGCCTCAACATCAAGGCGCCGACGGTGTCCTCGGTGGTGGGGAAGCTCTCGGGTGGCAACCAGCAGAAGGTCGTGCTGTCCAAGTGGATCTACACCGACGCCGACGTGCTGATCCTGGACGAGCCGACGCGTGGCATCGACGTCGGTGCGAAGTACGAGATCTACACGATCATCAACCGCCTCGTGGCGGCCGGTAAGTCCGTCATCGTGATCTCGTCGGAGCTGCCCGAGCTGTTGGGCATCTGCGACCGGATCTACACCCTCGCGTTCGGTCGCATCACCGGGGTGGTCGACGTCGCGGATGCGACGCAGGAGCGGTTGATGGAACTCATGACCAAGGTAAAGGACTAGGCGCAATGACTGGAATAGCGAGCCTGCGGGATCTTTTCACCCGCAACCTGAGGCAGAGCGGGATCTACATCGCATTCGTGGCGATCATTGCCCTCTTCGCGATCCTCACCGACGGGGTGCTGCTGAGCCCCGGCAACATCTCGAACATCGTCCTGCAGTATTCCTACATCCTCATCCTGGCGATCGGGATGGTGATCGTGATCATCGCCGGTCACATCGACCTCTCGGTCGGTTCGGTGGTGGCCCTGACGGGCGCGGTGTCCGCCACGGTCGTTATCACCCAGGGCAACCCGTGGTGGACGGGCATGATCGCCGCCGTCGTCGTCGGGCTCTTCGTCGGCTGCTGGCAGGGCTTCTGGGTCGCGTTCGTCGGGATCCCCGCGTTCATCGTCACCCTGGCGGGCATGCTCCTGTTCCGCGGGCTAACGCTCCTCGTGCTCGGCAACATCTCGCTGTCGCCGTTCCCGGCCGAGTACCAGAAGGTCGCGAGCGGCTTCGTCAACGGATGGTTCGGCGGATTCGGGGTGGACAACTTCACGCTCGTCGTGTTCGGGGTCGCCGTCGCCGGGTACGCCGTCAGCGCTTTCCGCAGCAGGCAGGCGCGCATCGCGTACCAGCAGGACGTCGAGGCGCTCCCGCTGTTCATCACCAAGATCGTCGCTATCGCCGCCGTCGTGATGGCTTTCGCCTACCAACTCGCCAGCAGCCGTGGGCTGCCGATCGTGCTGATCATCCTCGCCGTGCTCATCAGCGTGTACGGCGTCGTCACGAAGCGGTCCGTCTTCGGTCGCCACGTGTACGCGATCGGCGGGAATCTCAGCGCCGCGCAGCTGTCGGGCGTCAAGGTCAAGTGGGTCAACTTCTTCATCTTTGTGAACATCGGCTTCTTGTCCTCGATCGCGGGCATCGTGTACTCCTCGCGCTCCAACGGCGCGCAGCCGGCGGCCGGGAACATGTTCGAGCTCGACGCGATCGCGGCCTGCTTCATCGGTGGCGCGGCCGTCACCGGCGGCGTCGGCACCGTAGTCGGCGCGATGGTCGGTGGCCTGATCATGGCGACCATGAGCAACGGCATGCAGATCCTCGGTATCGACCAGTCCGTCCAGCAGGTCGTCAAGGGCCTCGTCCTGCTGCTCGCCGTCGCCTTCGACGTCTACAACAAGAAGCGCGCGGGCGCCCGCTGAGCACGACTCGCACCGCACGGCACCACCGGCCCTGAGCGAATCAGGGCAGGCCGGGGGCTGACATCCGCAGTCCGGATGTCAGCCCCCGGCCGTCGTTGGGCGCCAGGCGTTATGAAGATGTGACCCGGAACAAAAGCCGCACCTGGGATGTGAACGCTAACTTGTGCGAGTGGGCCAATGGAGACCCACCCCGCGACGGATGCGACTTCGCGTTAGCTGCGAGTCGGCTCTGCCGCGAGGACATGCGACGAGGAGGACTCAGTGATGAGACGACTAGCGGCCGCGGCCGCGACGGTAGCGGTGCTCACGCTCGCCGCATGCAGCGGCGGGTCGACCGACGACGACGACGGAACCGCGGCGCCAGGCGGGGGAGCGGAGACCGACACGATCGTGGTCGGCTTCTCGCAGGTTGGCTCCGAGAGCGGGTGGCGCGCCGCGAACACCAAGTCGATCCAGGACACGCTGACGGCGGAGAACGGCTTCGAGCTCAAGTTCTCCGACGCGCAGCAGAAGCAGGAGAACCAGATCCAGGCGATCCGCTCCTACATCGCCCAGGGCGTCGACGTGATCGCGTTCTCGCCCGTGGTCCAGTCCGGCTGGGACGGCGTCCTGGAGGAAGCCAGGGATGCGGGCATCCCCGTGGTGCTGACCGACCGGGCGGTGGACTCGACCGACGAGACGCTGTACGAGTCCTTCATCGGCTCGGACTTCGTGCTCGAGGGCGAGATGATGGGCGAGTGGGTGTCTGAGAACCTGGCGACCGAGCCGATCAAGGTCGTCGAGCTGCAGGGCACGACCGGCTCGGCGCCGGCGATCGACCGCAAGACCGGGTTCGAGACCGCGACGGCGGACAACCCCAACGTCGAGATCATCGCCTCCCAGACCGGCAACTTCACGCGGACCGAGGGCAAGCAGGTCATGGAGGGCTTCCTCCAGGCGCACAGCGACATCGATGTCGTGTACGCCCACAACGACGACATGGGGCTCGGCGCCATCGAAGCCATCGAGGCCGCCGGGATGGTCCCCGGGGTCGACATCAAGATCGTGACGATCGACGCCGTCAAGGACGGGATGCAGGCGCTCGTCGACGGCAAGATCAACTACATCGTCGAGTGCAACCCGCTGCTCGGTCCGGACCTCGCCGACATCATCAAGGCCGTCGTCGCCGGCGAGCCGGTCGAGAAGCGGATCGTCGTCAAGGACGAGGCGTTCGACCAGGCAGCGGCGACCGTCGCGCTCCCCGACCGCGAGTACTGAGCCGCTCGATCCTGAGCTGCTCGCCGCACGCTGCTCGACGCTTGACGCGTACCGCCTGATGCTCGCCGTGCACACCCGCTCCGCCGCGGGGTGCACGGCGAGCAGCGGCACGCCCCGCACGTCCCGCGAGGAAGGTCACCGATGACAGGCTCAAGCCCCGTGGTCGAGATGTCGGGCATCTCGATCGAGTTCCCGGGCGTCAAGGCGCTCTCCGAGGTCGACTTCAGCCTGTATCCGGGTGAGGTGCACGCCCTGATGGGCGAGAACGGCGCCGGGAAGTCCACCCTGATCAAGGCCCTGACGGGCGTCTACCGCATCGACTCCGGCACGATCCGGGTCGGGGGCGAGCCGCGGGAGTTCAGCGGGCCGGCCCAGGCCCAGGCCGCGGGGATCAGCACGGTCTACCAAGAGGTCAACCTCTGCGACAACCTGTCCGTCGCCGAGAACATCATGCTCGGGCGGGAGCCGCGCTGGGCGGGCGGCATCGCGTGGCGGTCGCTGCGGCGCGAGGCGGCGGGGTACCTCGCCCGCCTCGGGCTCGACATCGACCCCAGGTCGCTGCTGTCGTCGCACTCGATCGCGATCCAGCAGCTCGTGGCGATCTGCCGGGCGATGGTCGTCGACGCGAAGGTGCTCGTCCTCGACGAGCCGACGTCGAGCCTGGACGCCGGCGAGGTCCAGCAGCTCTTCGGGGTCATCCGGTCCCTGCGCGACGACGGCGTCGCGATCCTGTTCGTCTCCCACTTCCTCGAGCAGGTGTTCGAGATCTCCGACCGGATGACGATCCTGCGGAACGGAAAGCTCGTCGGCGAGCACCGGACCAGCGAGATCCGGCGCCTCGAGCTCGTCTCCGCGATGATCGGCGCCTCGCTCGAGGACCTCGAGAAGCTCGAGGAAGCCCCCAAGCGCCAGATCTCCGAGCACGCGGACACCCGGCCGTACCTGCAGGCCATCGGTCTCGGGCGGCGCGGTTCGATCGAGCCCTTCGACCTCGACGTCTACGCGGGCGAGGTCGTGGGTCTCGCGGGGCTGCTTGGCTCCGGCCGCACCGAGCTCGCCCGCCTGCTCTTCGGTGCCGATCACGCCGACGCCGGCCTGCTCACGATCGACGGCTCGCCCACCCGGCTGCGGACACCGCGGGCCGCGGTCGGGCAGAAGATCGCGTTCTCGTCCGAGGACCGCAAGGCCGAGGGCATCGTCGCCGACCTGACCGTCCGCGAGAACATCGTGCTCGGCGTCCAGGCCGCCCGCGGCTGGGCCCGCCGGCTCCCGAAGCGCCAGCAGGACGAGCTCGTGACGAAGTACATCGCGGCGCTCGGTATCCGGCCGGCCAACCCCGAGGCGCTCCTGCGCAACCTCTCGGGGGGGAACCAGCAGAAGGTCCTCCTCGCGCGGTGGCTCGCGACGGCGCCGCGGCTGCTCATCCTCGACGAGCCGACCCGCGGCATCGACGTCGGCGCCAAGGCGGAGATCCAGCGGCTGGTCGCGCAGCTCGCGGCCGACGGGATGGCGGTCGTGTTCATCTCGGCCGAGCTCGAGGAGGTGCTCCGCCTGAGCCACCGAATCGCGGTGCTCCGGGACCGGACGAAGGTCGCCGAGGTCACCAACGGCGACGACGTCACCGTCCGTGACGTCGTCGAGCTCATCGCCAGCGGAGGGCAGTCCTGATGGCCATCGTGAGGCACCGGTTGTTCTGGCCCGTGGTCGCCCTGCTCGCCCTCATCGTCGCGAACACCCTGAGCACGCCGACCTTCCTCACCATCCGGGTCCAGGACGGGCACCTGTTCGGCGCGCTCATCGACATCCTGCGCAACAGCTCGCCCCTGATCCTCGTCGCGCTGGGCATGACGCTCGTCATCGCGACGCGGGGGATCGACCTCTCGGTGGGCGCCGTCGTCGCGATCTCCGGGGCGGTCGCCCTGAGCTTCATCGCGTCGTCATCCCAGCCGGGCGCGGTCTCGACCGTCCTCATCGCCATCGCCATCGCGCTGGCCCTGTCGCTCGTGCTCGGCACCTGGAACGGGTTCCTCGTCTCGGTCGTGGGCATCCAGCCGATCATCGCGACCCTCGTGCTCATGACCGCGGGCCGCGGGATCGCGATGCTCATCACGGGCGGCGAGATCACCACGATCAACAGCCCGCCGTACAAGACCATCGGCTCCGGGTTCTGGTTGGGGCTGCCCGTCTCGATCCTGATCGCGGGCACACTGTTCGCGCTCGTCGCCGTGCTGACCCGGCGCACCGCGCTCGGCATGCTCATCGAGTCGGTCGGGATCAACCCGGGCGCCAGCCGGCTCGCCGGGGTGCGTTCGCGGAGCATCGTCTGGACGGTCTATGCCCTGACCGGGCTGTTCGCGGGCATCGCCGGGCTGATGATGAGCTCGAACGTGATGGCCGCCGACGCGAACAACGTGGGCCTGTTCATCGAGCTGGACGCGATCCTCGCGGTGGTCATCGGGGGCACGTCCCTCGCCGGCGGGAAGTTCTCGCTCGGCGGGACGCTCATCGGGGTCTTCATCATCCAGACCCTGAGCCTCACGGTGACGATCCTCGGCATCTCGCCCTCGATCACCCCCCTGTTCAAGGCGCTCGTGGTCATCGCGGTGTGCCTGCTCCAGGCGCCAATCGTGCGCGCCAAGCTCACAGTGCGCCGCCCACCGGCCGCGCGCGCGACGGCGGAGGTGGCGGCCTGATGGTCACGGACGAGGTCACCGCGAAGCCGCGGCGCACCGTGCACTCGCTCGTCGGCCGGCTCTCCGGCGGACGCGGCGGCGACGGGCCCGGGGCCAGCAGGCCGCGGCGGTCGCGGCTCGACCCGCGCTACACGCCGGTGTTCGGGACGCTGGTCGTGATCGCCCTGATCCTCGCGATCGGGGGCAGCCGGTACGAGAACTTCCTCTCGGGCCGGGTCGTGTCCAACGTCTTCATCGGCAACTCGTTCCTCATCGTGCTCGCCGTCGGGATGACGTTCGTGATCCTCACGGGCGGCATCGACCTGTCGGTCGGCGCCGTCGTCGCGCTCTCGGGGATCATGGCGGCGTCGCTGTTTCAGAGCGGCTGGCCCGCGTACGTGGTGATCCCGCTCGTGATCGCGGTCGGGTCGCTGCTCGGGCTCGTCGTCGGCGTGATGGTGCACGTGTTCGAGATCCAACCGTTCATCGCGACGCTCGCGGCGATGTTCCTGGCGCGCGGGCTCTCCTACGTCATCAGCCTGTCGTCCATCCCGATCTCGGACCCGACCATCGTGTGGCTCTCGAGCACGCGCTACCCCATCGGCGAGTCCTGGGTCATCACGCCGAGCGTCATCATCGCCCTGGTCGTCGTCGCGATCGCGTTCTACGTGCTGCACCACACCCAGTTCGGGCGCACCGTCTACGCGATCGGCGGCGGCGAGAGCTCCGCCGTCCTGATGGGCCTGCCGGTCGCGCGCACCAAGGTGGGTGTCTACATCATCAGCGGGACGTGCGCCGGCATCGGCGGGTTCCTGTTCGCGGTGTACTCGCGGTCCGGGTACTCCCTCACGGGCGTCGGCATGGAGCTCGACGCGATTGCGGCCGTCGTGATCGGCGGCACGCTCCTGACCGGCGGCAGCGGCTTCGTGCTCGGCTCGGTGCTCGGGGTCCTCGTGCTCGGCCTGATCCAGACGATCATCACGTTCGAGGGCACCCTGAGCTCGTGGTGGACCCGGATCGTGATCGGCGGCCTGCTACTCGCGTTCGTGGTGCTGCAACGAGTCCTGATCGTCCGGCGGCGCTGATCATGCGCCAGCGCTGATCGTGCGCGCGCGCCGGCGTCTTCCGTCCTGCCGTCAGGGCCGGGCGGCGAACCGCTCGAGCAGCTCGGCGTGCCCCGAGACGATGATCAGGTCGTTCGCGGAGATCCGGGTGTCGGGCGCGGCGTACACGAAGTCAAGGCCGGGGCTCTTCACCCCGATGATCGTGACGCCGTAGCGCTCGGTCACCTTGGTCTGCCCGATCGTGAAGCCCTGCATCTCGCGCGGAGGCCGCATCTTGACGATCGTGAAGCCGTCCTCCACCTCGATGTAGTCGAGCATCTTGCCCGAGACGAGGTGCGCGACGCGCGTGCCGGCGTCGGACTCCGGCAGCACGACGTGGTGCGCGCCGATGCGCTGCAGGATGCGGGCGTGCTCGGCCGAGATCGCCTTGGCCCAGATCTGCGGCGCGCCCAGGTCGACGAGGTTCGCCGTGATCAGCACGCTCGCCTCGAGGTAGGACCCGACGCCGACCACGGCGACGGCGAAGTCGCGCGCCCCGAGCTGTTCGAGCGCCTCGGGGTTCGTCGCGTCCGCCTCCACGAGCGGGAGCCGGCCGGCCCACTGGGCGATGAGCTGGGGGGACTTCTCGACCGCGAGCACGTCCTGGCCGAGTGCCTCCAGGGTGCTCGCCAGGGCCGAGCCGAAACGCCCCAGGCCGACGACGAGCACGCCGGCGTTCTTCGAGGCCTTGGCGGGCTTGGCGGCCCGCAGGTTCTCAGCCAATGATCGGCCTCTCTTCTGGTAGCCGGATCACCCGGCGGCGGTTGCGCAGGGCGAGCGCCGCCGCGAAGGTCATCGTGCCGGTTCGGCCGATGAACATGAGGAACACGAGCACGTACTTTCCCTCGTCGGGGAGTTCTGCGGTGATCCCCGTCGACAGCCCGCACGTCGCGAAGGCGGAGATTACCTCGAACAGGATCTCGTCGAGCGCGAGGCCGGTGATCGCGAGCAGCGCGAGGCTCGCGACCAGGACGATCGTCGCGCTCACGAGCGAGACGGCGATCGCGACCTGGAGCGCCTCGCGCGGGATGCGCCGGCCGAACGCCTCGACGTCCGGGTCCCCCCGGGCCTCCGCGAGGATCGCGAGCAGCATGATCGCCAGCGTCGTGACCTTGATGCCGCCCGCGGTCGAGGCGCTGCCGCCGCCGACGAACATGAGGGCGTCGTTGAGCAGCCAGGTGCCCTCGTGCATCCCGGCGACGTCGACGGTCGAGAAGCCGCCCGAGCGCGGCATGACGCCCGCGAACAGCGACGCGAGGATCGTGGCGGGCCAGTCGAGCGGCGCAAACGTGCGGGGGTTGCTCCACTCGAACGCCGCGACCAGCGCCGTCCCCGCCACCACGAGGGCCGCGCTCATGGTCAGGGTGAGCTTCGAGTGCAGGTTCCACCGCCGGGGCCGGCGCGCGTGCCGGAGCACGTCGAGGACCACCGGGAAGCCGAGCGAGCCGACGAAGACGCCGATGACGATCGGCAGCAGGATCCACCAGTCCGAGACGTAGGGGGCCAGGCCCTCCGCGGTGGGGACGAAGCCCGCGTTGTTGAACGCTGAGATCGCATAGAAGATCCCGTGCCAGGCCGACGTCGACCAGCTCTCGCCGAGCAGGTGGAAGCGCGGGATGAGGATCACGGCGATCGCGACCTCGAACAGCGTCGAGGTGAGGATGACGATCCGGATCAGCGAGCCGACCTCGCCCAGCCGGGTCATCTTGGTCTCGGAGGAGACCAGCAGGCGCTGCGTCAGCCCGATCCGCCGCGAGACGGCGAGCCCGAGCAGCGACGCGAGCGTCATCACGCCGAGGCCGCCGATCTTGATCGCCACCAGGATCGCGACCTGGCCCCACGTGGACCAGTAGGTCCCGGTCGGCTGCGTCACGAGGCCGGTCACGCACACGGCCGACGTCGCGGTGAACAGGGCGTCGACGAACGGCGCGCGCGTTCCCGTCGCGGTCGCGATCGGCAGCGACAGCAGCGCCGTGAAGATCGCGATCACGCCCGCGAAGACGCCGAGGGCGAGGCGGGCCGGGGACTGCCGGGCCAGGCGGTCGACGAGCTCGCGGGGTGACCAGCGGGTCAGGGCGATCCGCTGCTCCATGGAACCTCCCGGCCGGCCGACGACGTGCGCGACCCACTGTGACACGTCCCGGTCGCCTGGGCCGCGCAGCGCCACGCGCGCCGAGCCCGCATGGACCCCCACGAGCTCGCACGGACCCCGACGACCCGCACGGACCCCGACGACCCGCACGGACCCCGACGACCCGCACGGACCCGAGCGATCGGGCCCGGGCCCGATCGGGTGCGGGCTACGGTGTGCGCCATGGCGGAATCGGTGCGCATCATCTGGACACCCGCGCTGCTGGACTACGACTTCGGGGCCGGCCACCCGATGTCGCCGCTGCGCCTCGAGCTCACGATGGATCTCGCGCGGTCCCTCGGGCTCCTGACCGCCCCGGGCGTGCGCGTCGTGGGCGTCGAGCCCGCGAGCGTCGCCGAGCTGCGGACCGTGCACGACGCCGCGTACGTCGCCGCGGTGATGGCGGCCTCCGCCGGGGAAGACGTCGAGCCGGCGTTCGGCCTCGGGACGGAGGACGACCCCGTGTTCCCGGGCATGCACGAGGCGGCCGCCCGCATCGTGGCGGGCAGCCTCGCCGGCGCCGTCGCGGTCTGGTCGGGCGAGGCGGTGCACGCGGTGAACATCACCGGCGGGATGCACCACGCGATGCCCGGCGCGGCGTCGGGCTTCTGCGTCTACAACGACGCCGCGGTCGCGATCCGGCGGCTGCTCGCGGACGGCGCCGAGCGGGTCGCGTACGTCGACGTCGACGCCCACCACGGCGACGGCGTCGAGCACATCTTCTGGGACGACCCGCGGGTGCTGACCGTGTCGGTGCACGAGAGCGGGCGCACGCTGTTCCCCGGCACGGGCCACGGGCTGGACATTGGGGGCCTCGGCGCGGAGGGAACCGCGGTCAACGTCGCGCTGCCCGCCGGGACGGGCGACGCGGGCTGGCTGCGGGCGATCGACGCCGTCGTGCCCGCGGTGGTGCGGGGCTTCGCCCCCGACATGATCGTCAGCCAGCACGGCTGCGACGCCCACGCCCTCGACCCGCTCGCGAACCTCAAGGTCAGCGTGGATGCCCAGCGGCGCGTCGCCGAGCTGCTGCACGGCCTCGCGCACGAGGTCGCGGGCGGGCGGTGGCTCGCGCTCGGCGGCGGCGGGTACGCCGTCGTCGAGGTGGTGCCCCGCGCCTGGAGCCACCTGATCGCCATCGCCGGCCACATCCCGCTCGACCCGGAGACGCCGCTGCCTGCGAGCTGGAGCGCCGACGTCGCCGAGCGCTGGGGGCGCACCCCGCCCGAGCTGATGACCGACGGCGCGAGCCTCGCCTTCGGCCACTGGCGCGACGGCTACGACCCCGCCGACGACGTCGACCGGGCGATCCGGGGCGCGCGCGAGGCCGTGTTCCCGCACCTCGGGCTCGACCCGCAGCACGACTGACACGCGGACGCCTACCACGTGGGACCCGCGAGGCCCTAAGGTGAGGCCAACACGCCCGCTGTCCGCGGGGTGCACGTTGTTGGTGCCCGGCAAGGTCGAGGAAGCGGTGGGATGTCGAGCGAAGAGCCGCGAGCCCGGTTCCTGACCGTCGCTGAGGTCGCCGAGGTCATGCGGGTCTCACGGATGACTGTCTACCGCCTCGTGCACTCCGGCGAGATGCCCGCCGTCCGCGTGGGCCGGTCGTTCCGCGTGCCGCAGGACGCCCTCGAGCACTACCTGTCCACCGCCTACATCGAGGGCGACCGACTCACGTCGTGAGCGCCGCGACCGGCCCCGGTCGGCGCCGTCGCGGGCGGACTGCCGCACCCGGTACAGTGGAAGAGGATTTTCCCGTGCCTGGACAAGGCGACCGCGCCGCGTGTCGTTCCGACCAGCACCAGTCGATCATTGTGAGGACATATGGGCTCCGTCATCAAGAAGCGCCGTAAGCGCATGGCGAAGAAGAAGCATCGCAAGCTGCTTCGCAAGACACGCCACCAGCGTCGCAACAAGAAGTAACCTTCCGGGCCCGGCAGAGATGCCGGGCCCGTGTGCGTCCGGGGTGCGAGCGTCGGGCGCCCGGGGTCTGTCATCGCGCCCGTACAACGATGTAAGTTTGGCGAGGAGACGTTGCGGGCACCCGGCCCGACGCGGAGCCCGGAAGGACGGTCGCAGGTGTCCGCGACGATGCACGACGTCGCTCGGCTTGCGGGCGTGTCGGTCAAGACGGTGTCGAACGTCGTCAACGGCTACGCCTACCTCCGCCCCGCGACGAAGTCCCGGGTCGAGGCCGCGATCGCCGAGCTCGGCTACCAGGTCAACGTGTCCGCGCGCAACCTTCGCCAGGGCCGCACCGGCATGATCGGGCTCGCGGTACCCGAGCTCAGCCAGCCCTACTTCGCCGAGCTCGCCGACCTCGTGATCCAGGCCGGCGAGGAGTGCGGGGTCACGGTGCTGATCGAGCAGACCGGCGCGCAGCGGGACCGCGAGCTCGAGGTGCTGCACGGCAACCGCCGGCGGATGACCGACGGGCTGATCTTCAGCCCGCTCGCCCTCGGCGAGGAGGACCGCGCCGAGTTCACCGTCGGCTACCCGCTCGTCCTGCTGGGCGAGCGGATCTTCCGCGGCCCGACGGATCACGTGACCATGGCGAACGCCGAGGCGGCCTACGCCGCGACGACCTATCTCATCGGGCTCGGCCGGCGGCGAATCGCGGTGGTCGGAGCCCATCCCGGCGAGACCGTCGGCTCGGCCGCGCTGCGCACGGCGGGCTACGAGCGGGCGCTCGCCGAGGCGGGGCTGCCGCTCGACCCGGCGTTGGTGGTTCCCGGCGACCCCTGGCACCGGGCGACGGGCGCCCGCGTCGTGGAGGACCTGCTCGCGTCCGGGACCGCGATCGACGCGGTGTTTGCCCTCAACGACGCCCTGGCCCTCGGCGCGCTGCGCGCGCTGTCCGCGCGGGGTGTCCGGGTTCCGCAGGACGTCGCGGTGATCGGCTTCGACGACGTCGACGACGCGCGGTACTCGACGCCGTCCCTGTCGAGCGTCGCGCCCGGGCGGCGCGAGATCGCGCGGACCGCGGTGGAGCTGCTGGTCGCGCGCATCGCGGACCCGTCACCGGTGCGGCCGTTCGTCGAGGTCGTCTCCGCCTTCACCCTGGTCGAACGCGAGTCCACCCGGCAGGCGTGACCCGCGTCAGCGTGACCTACGCCTCATCGTGACCAATCCGTGACCTTGCGGTCTTGACCGTTCGCGTCGCTTCCTACATCGTTGTACTACAACGATGTACACGCGGCTACGCTCGTCGCGACGGATCAAGGAGGATTCGAGACATGCACCTCAGAACTCGTGGTTCGCGGGCCGTGCGGCCCGCCGTGGCGGCCTGGATCGGGCTCGGCGCCCTCACTCTCGCGGCGTGCTCCGGTGGCGGCGACCCTGCGGCGGACTCCACGGAGTCCGGTGGCGAGGCCGCCGCCGGTTGCACCAACACCGTCGTCAAGCCCGACGCCGAGCAGGTGACGGTCTGGGCGTGGTACCCGGCGTTCGAGCCCGTCGTCGACCTGTTCAACAACTCGCACGACGACATCCAGATCTGCTGGTCCAACGCGGGCCAGGGCAACGACGAGTACACGAAGTTCAGCACGACGATCGAGGCGAAGAGCGGCGCGCCCGACGTCATCATGCTCGAGACCGAGGTGCTGCCGAGCTTCATCATCCGCGACGCGCTCGCCGACCTGTCGCCGTACGGCGCGGCCGACGTCGAGGCGAACTATGCCCCGGGCGTCTGGGCGGACCACTCGAGCGGGGACAGCGTGTACGCGATCCCGGTCGACGGCGGCCCGATGGGGATGCTGTACCGCCAGGACATGTTCGAGGCCGCGGGCATCATGGAGCCGCCGGCGACGTGGGAGCAGTTCGCGATCGACGCCCAGAAGCTGCGCGACTCCGGCAGCACCGCGCTCATGACCGACTTCCCGACCAACGGGCGGGCCTTCAACCAGGCGCTGTTCGCCCAGGCGGGCTCTGTGCCCTACGTCTTCGGCGACAGCCCGACCGACGTGACGATCGAGCTCAACGACGACGGGACGAAGAAGGTCCTCAACTACTGGTTCGACCTGATCGACAAGGGCCTGGTGGGCACGGACGACGCCTTCACGACCGACTACAACACCAAGCTCGTCGACGGCAGCTACGCGGTGTACCTCGCCGCGGCGTGGGGCCCGGGGTACCTGTCTGGCCTGGCCGGCGCCGACGAGTCCGCCGTCTGGCGCGCCGCGCCGCTGCCCCAGTGGGACGCGGCCGACCCGGTTCAGGTCAACTGGGGTGGCTCGGCCTTCGCCGTGACCAGCCAGGCCAAGAACCCCGAGGCTGCGGCCGTGGTGGCCAAGGAGATCTTCGGCACCGAGGAGGCCTGGAAGATCGGGATCGAGCAGGGCGCGCTCTACCCGCTCTGGCTCCCGATCGCTGAGTCCGACTACTTCAAGGGGCTCGAGTACCCGTTCTTCGGCGGTCAGAAGATCAACGAGGACGTCTTCCTGGCCGCGGCCGCGGGCTACGAGGGCTTCACGTTCTCGCCGTTCCAGAACTTCGCCTACGACCAGCTCACCGAGGAGCAGTTCGCCGCGGTCCAGGGGGAGAAGTCGCCCGACCAGGCGGCCGATGACCTGCAGGACCAGGTGGTGGAGTACGCCACGAGCGAGGGCTTCACGGTCGACTAGCTCGCGACCGGTCCGCGCGGGGCGGTCGACCACCGTCCGCCCCGCGCGTCCGGCCGGGGCCGCCCGCCGTGACCTCGCGGTCACCCCTGCCCTCGTCCACCCTGTCTGCCCGCCCCAGGAGTACACATGACCCAGGTAGCCCCGACGGCACCCGCGGGCGCCGTCTCTCGAGCCGGCCGCCGGCCGGCCGCCCTCACCGGTGGCGTCGACCGGGCGCGTCAGCGCTACGGCTGGATGTTCGTCACGCCGTTCACGCTCGTGTTCGTCACGTTCCTGATCGTCCCGCTCGCGTACGCGTTCTGGATGAGCCTGCACACCAAGACGCTTGCCCAGGGGGAGAGCTTCAGCGGGTTCGCGAACTACTCGCGGGCGTTCACCGACCCGGACTTCCTGCACGGCGTCGGCTTCGTGCTCCGGTTCTCGCTCGTGCTCATCCCGCTGCAGATGCTCGTGTCGCTCGCCGCGGCGCTCGTGCTCGACAACCTGTCGACCCGGTTCTCGAAGTTCTCCCGGCTGATGATCTTCGTGCCGTACGCGATCCCGGTCGTCATCGGCGCGATGATGTGGGGGTTCCTGTACAGCCCGCGGTTCGGGCCGCTCGGCCAGCTGTTCGGGCTGTTCGGCGCGGACGCGCCCTTCCTGCTCAGCCCGGACAACGTCTTCTACGGCCTGCTCAACGTGGTCGTGTGGCAGTGGGCCGGCTACTACATGATCATCATCTACGCGGCGCTGCGCGGCATCGACTCCTCGATCTACGAGGCGGCCCGCATGGACGGCGCGAACGGGTGGCAGATCGCGCTGCGCATCAAGGTCCCGATGATCTCGTCGGCCCTCGTGCTCATCCTGGTGTTCGCGCTGATCGGGACGCTGCAGTTCTTCACCGAGCCGCAGGTGCTGCGCTCGGTGGCGTCCGGGTCCATCGACGCGTCGTTCACCCCCAACCTCTACGCGTACACCCTCGCGTTCTCGTACTCCCAGTTCAACTACGCCTCCGCGATCTCGTTCGCGCTGGGCGTCGTCGTGTTCATCGGGTCGTACGTGTTCCTCTTCCTCTCGCGCAAGCGGAACGGACTCAGCTGATGACGACGACGTCGCCCACCCGCCCGGCGCGCGGCCCGTCCGCGCGCCGCCACCTCGGCTCGCACACGTTCCTGGTGCTGCTGATCCTGTACTTCGCGCTGCCGCTGTGGTGGCTCGTGGTGGCGAGCACCAAGGACATCAACGGGCTGTTCACCGGCTCCGGCGGTCCCCTATGGTTCGACGACCAGTTCAGCCTCGTGGACAACATCAAGCAGCTGTTCACCCAGAACGGCGGGATCTACTGGCGCTGGCTCGGCAACTCCTTCCTGTACGCGTTCGTCGGTGGCATCGGGGCCACGATCCTGTCGGTACTGGCCGGGTACGGCTTCGCCAAGTACCGGTTCCGCGGCCGGAACCTCTACTTCTCGGTGCTCTTGGGCTCGGTCATGGTGCCGGTGACGGCGCTGGTCATCCCGACGTTCGTGCTCCTGAGCCAGCTTGGGCTGACCAACACGATCTGGGCCGTGATCCTGCCGTCGCTGCTGAGCCCGTTCGGGGTCTACCTCATGCGCGTCTACGCGCAGGATGCCGTTCCGGACGAGTTGCTCGACGCCGCGCGGGTCGACGGCGCGGGGGACCTCAGGTCGTTCGTCAGCATCGCGCTGCCGCTGCTGCGCCCCGCGATCGTCACGGTGCTGCTGCTGTCGACCGTCGCGACGTGGAACAACTACTTCCTGCCGCTCGCCGTGCTCTCGGACACCAAGCTGTTGCCCGTCACCGTGGGCCTAGGGCAGTGGCAGGCGCAGTCCACCTCGGGGGCCGCCGGCTCGCAGCTCTGGAACCTCGTGGTGACCGGTGCGCTCATCTCGATCCTGCCGCTCGTCATCTCGTTCCTCTCGCTGCAGAAGTACTGGCAGGGCGGGCTCACGCTCGGAAGTCTCAAGTAGGCCCCGCCTCCACCCGTCTCGACCCGCCTCCGCCTCCACCCGCACCTGTCCTAGGAGGACACCCGCATGCTCACGGCTTCTCTCACCCTCGACCCGGCGTTCACCATCTCGCCGGTTCGACGGCGCACCTTCGGGTCGTTCGTCGAGCACCTCGGGCGCTGCGTCTACACGGGGCTGCACGACCCGGCCCACCCGACCGCGGACGCGGACGGCTTCCGGGGCGACGTCGTCGGCCTCACGCGCGAGCTGGGCGTCTCGACCGTGCGGTACCCGGGCGGGAACTTCGTGTCCGGGTACCGCTGGGAGGACGGGGTGGGGCCGGTCGGCGCCCGGCCCGCGCGCCTCGACCTCGCGTGGCACAGCACCGAGCCGAACACCGTCGGGCTCGACGAGTTCATGCGCTGGTGCGCCGCGGCGGGCGTCGAGCCGATGATGGCCGTCAACCTCGGTACGCGCGGGGTGCAGGAGGCGCTCGACCTGCTGGAGTACTGCAACGTCGCGGCCGGGAGCCACTTCTCCGACCTGCGGCGCGCGAACGGCACCGAGCAGCCGCACAACATCCGCATGTGGTGCCTGGGCAACGAGATGGACGGCCCGTGGCAGATCGGCCACAAGACGGCTCAGGAGTACGGGCGGCTCGCGGCCGAGACCGCGCGGGCGATGCGGATGATCGACCCTGACCTCGAGCTCGTCGCGTGCGGCAGCTCCAGCTCGGCGATGCCGACCTTCGGGGCCTGGGAGGCGACCGTGCTGACCGAGGCGTACGAGCAGGTCGACTTCATCTCGGCGCACGCGTACTACTTCGAAGAAGACGGCGACCTCGCGAGCTTCCTCGGCTCGGCGATCAACATGGACCGCTTCATCGAGGACGTCGTCGCGACGGCCGACGCCGTGCGCGCCGCCCAGAAGCTGACCAAGCGCCTGCACATCTCGTTCGACGAGTGGAACGTCTGGTACCTGAACGCGGCCCCGTCGAAGCCGCCGACCGACGACTGGCCCGTCGCGCCCGTGCTCCTCGAGGACCACTACAGCGTGGCCGACGCCGTCGTCGTGGGGAACCTGCTCATCTCGTTGCTGCGGCACTCCGATCGGGTCCGCTCGGCGAGCCTCGCGCAGCTCGTGAACGTCATCGCGCCGATCATGACGGAGCCCGGGGGGCGCATCTGGCGGCAGACGACGTTCCACCCCTTCGCCCTGACCTCGCGGTACGCGGTGGGAGACGTCCTGCGCGTCGAGCTCAGCTCGCCCGCGGCGCCGACGGCGAAGTTCGGCGACACGCCGCTCGTGGACGCGATCGCGACGCGCGACGCCGGCACCGGCGCCGTCGCGGTGTTCGCCGTGAACCGCTCGGTCAGCGAGCCGCTCGTGCTCGACATCGACCTGCGCGCCCTCGGTGCGGTCGAGCTCGTCGAGTGCGTCACGCTCGCCAACCCGGACCCGTACGCGCGCGCGACGGCCGACGACGACCGCTCGGTCGCGCCGCGCGAGAACACCGCCGTCACGCGCGAGGGCGACCTGCTGCGCGTCGAGCTGCCGCCCGTCTCGTGGACGATGGTCCGGCTCGCGTCGTGAGGCCGGGCCGCGCGTGAGGCCGGGCCGCCGGTTGCGCGGTGCGCTGGCCGGGCCAAGTGGCGAGTTCGTCCGTTTGTGCTGAGTCCGTGCGTTTCGATGGACGAACTCGGCAGGAGCTGGCGAACTCGCAGCCCGCGCGCCGGGCGCCGGGGCGGGTCAGCCGCGGACTGAGCGGCCGATCGAGCGGAGCACGAGGCCCGCCGCCCAGGCGAGACCCGCCCAGCTCGCGGTCTTGATGCCCCGGCGGGCGGCCCGCCGTCGGCCGCGGAACTCCCGGATGGGCCAGCCGGCAGCCTGGGCGTGCCGGCGTAGGCGCGGGTCCGGGTTGATCGCGCACGGGTGCCCGACCGTGGACAGCAGCGGCACGTCGTTGGTCGAGTCGCCGTAGGCGTACGACGCCGAGAGGTCGATGTTCTCGCGCTCGGCGAGCGCGCGGACCGAGCTCGACTTGGCCTTGCCGTGCAGCATGTCGCCGACGAGCCGCCCGGTGTAGTAGCCGTCCTTGTGCTCGGCGACGGTGCCCAGGCAGCCGGTCGCGCCGAGGCGTCGCGCGATGAGCGCGCCGATCTCGACCGGGGTCGCGGTCACGAGCCAGACCTGGTGGCCGGCCGCGAGGTGGTCGTCGAGCAGCTGCAGCGTGCCGGGGAAGATGCGCAGCTCGAGGACCTGGTCATAGACCTCCTCGCCGACCGCGACGACCTCCGCGACCGAGTGCCCGGTCATGATGTTCAGCGCGCGCGAGCGCACCGCGTCGATCTGCTCGCGGTTCTCCCCGAAGAGCTGGTAGCGCGCGTTCTGGACCGTCGCGGCGATGATGTCGCGGTAGCGGAAGAACCCGCGCCGACGCAGGCCGCGCGCGAGGTGGAAGGCGCTCGCGCCGCGGATGATCGTGTTGTCGACGTCGAAGAAGGCCGCCGAGACCCGGGCGGGCACGGGTACCTCGACGTCGAGATCGGCGTTCGAGGGCTCGGGCACCTGTCCACTGTAACGACGGCGCGCCGGGGTCGACGGCGCCTAGGGTTGAGGCATGACCGACGACGGGGTGCGGGTGGTGCTGTACGGGCGTGCCGGCTGCCATCTGTGCGACGACGCCCGGGTGATCGTCGCGGCGGTGGCCGCCGCGGCCGGCACGGGTTGGGCCGAGGTCGACATCGACGCCGAGGCCGTGCGCGACGGCGGCGCGCTGCAGCGCGAGTACGGCGAGCAGGTGCCCGTCGTGCTCGTCGACGGCGTGCAGCGGGACTACTGGCGCATCGACGCCGGCCGGCTCGCGGCCGCGCTCGCGCCGAGACCATGACCGCCGTGCGGGCCGTGGGCGAGCCGGTGGACGTGCGCCGGTCGGCCCGGCGCGTGCCGCCGGCGACGGTGAGCCGGCTCCCGCTGTACCTGCGCGCCCTCGCGGCGTTCGCCGCCGACGGGGTCAGCACGACGTCGTCGAGCACGCTCGCGGCCGCGGCCGGCGTCGGGTCGGCCCAGCTGCGCAAGGACCTGTCGTTCCTCGGCAGCCACGGCACGCGCGGGGTGGGGTACGACGTCGCCAACCTCAGCCGGCACCTGACGGTCGCCCTCGGGCTGACGAGCCAGCGGCACGTGGTGATCGTCGGCGTCGGCCACCTCGGCCACGCGCTCGCGAACTACTCGGGGCTGGCCGGCCGGAACTTCTCCGTGGTCGGGCTCGTCGACGCCGACCCGCGGGTCGTGGGCACGACCGTCGCGGGGCTCGAGGTCCAGCCGGCCGACCGGCTCGGGCGGGTCGTCGCCGCAAGCGGCGCGACGATCGCGGTGATCGCGACGCCCGCCGAGGTCGCGCAGGACGTGTGCGACGCGGCCGTCGCGGCCGGGGTGACCGGCGTGCTCAACTTCGCGCCGTGCTCGCTCCGGGTGCCGCCGGAGGTCGACCTGCGGGTCGTCGACCTCGGCTCGGAGCTGCAGATCCTGGCGTTCCACGACAGCCGAAAGGCCGACGCCGGCGCGTGAGCGCCGACCTCGGCCTTCCGGGTGCTGCGGGGGCGGGTCAGGCCTGCTTGATGGCCGAGATCTCGATGGCGATCTTGACCTTGTCGCCGACGAGGAGGCCGCCGGCCTCGAGCGTCGCGTTCCACGTGAGGCCGAAGTCCTTGCGGGAGATCTCGGTGGTCGCGGAGAAGCCGGCGCGCAGGTTGCCGTAGGGGTCGACCGCGGTGCCGTTGAACTCGGTGGCCAGCTCGACCGAGCGGGTCACGCCGTGGATCGTCAGGTCGCCGGTGACGACGGCCTCGGCGCCGGAGCCCTCGACCGAGGTGGACGTGAACGTCCAGGCCGGGAAGGACTCGACGTCGAAGAAGTCGGCGCCCTTGAGGTGACCGTCGCGGCCCGCGTCCCGCGTGTCGATCGTGGCGGGGTCGAGCGTCGCGGTGACGGCGGACGTCGTGAGGTCGGCGCCGATCGTCACGGTGGCCTCGGTCAGCGCAACCGTGCCGCGCACCTTCGAGATACCCGCGTGGCGGACGGTGAAGCCCGCGTCGCTGTGCGACGGGTCGGCGACCCAGGTGCCGGCGGTGAGCTCGGTGGGAAGTGTGGTGACGGTCATGAGATTCTCCTCGTACGTGTGTGGGGCGGGTAGCGGTCCCGGACTGGCCGGGCTGTTGTTGAACTCGCAAGTACCCGGTAGTTGATATTTCTACTATAGTCTTGTCCGGAACGCAAGTTCCGGCCCGGTCGGCCGGGACGAGCAGGAGAGCCGCACGAGCAGCAGAGAGCACGAGCAGAGAGCAGGCACAGGGATGTCGACCACGTCGGTAGCGGCCGCAGCGAGCGCGGCGGCGCCCCCCACCCGCTGGTTGTCGCCGGAACAGCAGCGGAACTGGCGCGCCTACATCGACGGGTCCGCGCTCCTGACCGAGGCCCTGTCCCGCGATCTCGAGGGCGGCGCCGACCTGTCCCTGAGCGAGTACGAGATCCTCGTACGCCTGTCGGAGGCCCCGGACCGAACGCTGCGTATGTCGACGCTCGCGGACGAGCTGGCGCACTCACGCAGCCGGATCACGCACACGATCCGCCGGATGGAGGGGCGCGGGTTCGTCGAGCGCAAGGCCTGCGCCGCCGACGGCCGCGGCGTGAACGCCGCGCTGACCGACTTCGGGTTCGCGACCCTCGAGGCCGCCGCCCGGCTGCACGTCGAGTGCGTGCGCGAGCACGTCGTCGACCTGCTGACGCCGGAGCAGCTGGCGGCGCTCGGCGCCGCGATGGCGGTCGTGCGCGACGCGCTCCGCTGCCCGGACCCGGCGAGCTGACCGGCGCGCCCGGCGGATCTCACCTGCGCGGCGCGCCGCGTCTGGTGGGCACGCCCAGCGGGGTTTGCGACACTGTGCCCATGTCCGAAACCACCGTCCACCTGCTCCGGCACGGCGAGGTCCACAATCCCACCGGCGTGCTCTACGGGAGGATGCCCGGATACGGGCTGTCCGAGCGTGGCCGCCTCATGGCCGAGCGCGTCGCGGCCCACGTCTCGGGTCGCGACATCACCGCCGTCGTCGCCTCCTCGCTGCAGCGCGCCCAGGAGACCGCGGGACCCATCTCGGCCGCCCTCGGCGTCGCCATCACGACCGACGACCGGCTCCTCGAGGCCGAGAACAGGTTCGAGGGCCTGCGTGTCGGCGTCGGCGACGGCGCGCTGCGCAACCCCCGCTACTGGTACCTGCTGCGCAACCCGTTCCGGCCGTCGTGGGGCGAGCCGTACCGCGAGCAGGCCGACCGCGTCCTCGCGGCGGTCGACGCGGCACGCGAGCTCGCGCGCGGGCACGAGGCGCTGCTCGTGAGCCACCAGCTGCCGATCTGGGTCACGCGGCTCGCGCTGTCCGAGCGCCGGCTGTGGCACGACCCGCGCAACCGCGAGTGCTCGCTCGCCTCGCTGACGAGCCTGCGGTTCGACGGCGATCGCCTGACCGGGATCCACTACAGCGAACCCGCCGCCGACCTGCTCCCGGGAACCTCCGCGGTGGCTGGGGCGTGACCATGCCTGCCCCGCGCCTGGCCCCCGTGCGCGCGGCCCCCGTGCGTCTCGCGGCCGCGCTCGCGGGCGGGCTCCTGCTCGCGGCCGCGCTCGCCGGCTGCGGCGCGAGCGCGGACCAGGGCGGGTCGGGCGACGTCGCCGACCAGGGGTACCAGTCCGGCGACGGCACGACCCGCACCTGGCCGGTGGCCGACCGCGGCGAGCCGGTCGAGCTCGCGGGGACGGACTTCGCGGGAGCGGCGGTCGACGTCGCGGCCTGGCGCGGCGACGTCGTCGTGCTCAACACCTGGTACGCGGCCTGCCCGCCGTGCCGCGCGGAGGCGCCGGACCTCGTCCAGCTCGCCGCCGACTTCGCCGCCGACGGCCTGCACCTCGTGGGGATCAACGGGACCGACGACGCCGGTGCCGCGCAGGCCTTCGAACGCACCTTCGCCGTGACGTACCCCTCGATCGCCGACACCGACGGCTCGGCGATCGCGGCCCTGCAGGGCGCCGTCCCGGTGCAGGCGGTGCCCACCACCGTCGTGCTCGACCGGCAGGGCCGGGTCGCCGCGCGCATCCTCGGCGCGGCCGACCCGGCGACGCTCGAGGCGCTCGTCGGCGACGCGCTGGCCGAGCCGGCGGCGACGGGCTCGGATTCGTGACCGTCCTCGCCGCGGGCGTGCTCGCGGACGCGGGCGAGAGCTTCGGCACCGCTGCGTTCTCCGGCTCGATGCTCGTGGCCGTCCCCGTCGCGCTGCTCGCGGGCCTGGTGTCGTTCGCGTCGCCGTGCGTCCTGCCGCTCGTGCCGGGGTACCTCGGCTACCTCGGCGGCATGAGCGGCGCGTCGCTCGGCCAGGCGGGCGGCTCGGCGGGCCGCGGCCGCACGCGGGTGGCCCCCCAGCGCAGCCGGCTCGTGCTCGGCGTCGCGCTGTTCGTCGCGGGCTTCACCGCGGTTTTCGTCACGCTCGGGACGCTCGCCGGCTCGCTCGGCGCGGCGCTGAGCCGGTGGGAGGACCCGATCAGCCGCGTGCTGGGCGTCGTCGTGATCCTCCTCGGGGTCGCGTTCATGGGTGGCATCCCGTTCCTGCAGCAGGACCGGCGCGTGCACGTGAGCCCGACGGCGGGCCTGTGGGGCGCGCCCGTGCTAGGGATCGTGTTCGGGCTCGGCTGGGCGCCGTGCATCGGGCCGACGCTCGCCGCGGTCATCGCCCTCTCGCTCGACGGCGGCTCGGCGCGCCGCGGGGCGTTCCTGTCGATCGCCTACTGCGTCGGGCTCGGCCTCCCGTTCCTGCTCATCGCGCTGGGCTTCGAGCGCAGCACGCGGGCCGTCGCGTTCGCGCGCCGGCACCGGCTAGCCGTGATGCGGCTCGGGGGAGCGCTGCTCATCGTGATCGGGCTCGCGCTCGTGACGGGCCTGTGGGGCGTGTGGACGCAGTCCCTGCAGGGCCTCGTCGACGGTTTCGAGCCGGTCCTGTGACGAGCGCGCACGTGCCCGACGGCGTCGACGACGCGTTCCTCGCCGGCGCGCCCGTGGTGCTGCCGCGGCTGGGCGCGGTCGGCTGGCTGCGCTGGGTCTGGCGCCAGCTGACCAGCATGCGGGTGGCCCTCATGCTCCTCATGCTGCTCGCCGTCGCGGCGGTGCCGGGATCGGTCTACCCGCAGCGCCCGGCCGACCCGACCGTCGTCGCGCAGTACCTCGTGGACCACCCCGGCGCCGGCCCCTGGCTCGACCGGCTCGGCATGTTCGACGTGTACTCCTCCGTCTGGTTCTCGTCGATCTACCTCCTGCTGTTCGTCTCGCTGATCGGCTGCATCCTGCCGCGCACGCGCGCGTACCTGTCCGCCGTCCGGGCCCGGCCGCCGCGCACCCCGCGCCGCTTCGACCGGTTCCCCGCGCAGGGCGCGCTCACGACGACGGCGGGCGCGCGCGAGGTCGCCGACGCCGCGGCGGTCGCGCTGCGCGGGCGGCTGCGCTGGCTGCCGCGCTTCCGGGTCGACGTGCGCGCCGAGGGCCTGCTCGTCGGCGCCGACCCCGGCGCGGGCACGACGTGGGTCGTCTCGGCCGAGCGCGGGTACCTGCGCGAGGCCGGCAACCTCGCGTTCCACCTCGCGCTGCTCGGGCTGCTCGTCGCCGTCGGCACCGGACAGTTCCTGCACTACCGCGGGCAGGCGCTCGTGCTCGAGGGCCGCGGGTTCGCGAACGCGGTGGTGGACTACGACACGTTCGACTCCGGGGCCGGGTTCGACCCCGCGAGCCTCGTGCCCTTCACGCTCACGCTCGACGCGTTCACCGCGAGCTTCGATCCCGAGACGCTCGCGGCCCGGTTCTTCGAGGCCGACGTCACGGTGCGGGAACCGGACGGCAGCACGAGCGCGGACTCGATCCGGGTGAACCACCCGCTCGACGTGGGCGGCGCCAAGATCTACCTGCAGGGCAACGGCTACGCGCCCGAGGTGACGATGCGGGACGCGGCCGGCGAGGTCGCGTTCGCGGGCGCGGTTCCCTTCCTGCCGCAGGACGACGTGTACACCTCGCGCGGGGTGATCAAGGTGCCCGACGTCTCCACCGGTGCCCAGGTCGGCCTCGTCGGGTACCTCCTGCCGACGGCGGTCGAGTCCGGCTCCGGGCTGTGGCGGTCCGTGAACCCGCAGCCGAACGCGCCGATGCTCGTGCTCTCGGTGTGGTCCGGCGACCTGGGCCTCGACGACGGCGTGCCGCAGAACGTCTACCAGCTGGACGAGAGCGCCATGACGCAGGAGGTCGACGACGCCGGCGCGCCCGTGACGCTGTACGTGGCGGCGGGCGAGACGGTCGAGCTGCCGGGCGGGCTCGGGACGCTCACGTTCGACGACCTGCCCCGCTACGTCGCGCTCGACCTGCGGCACGACCCGACGCTCGCCTACGTGCTCGCGAGCGCCCTGATCGCGCTCGCGGGCCTGGCGATCTCGTTGTTCACGCCGCGCCGGCGCGTGTGGCTGCGCGCGACGCCGGCCGGCCCCGGCCGCACCCAGGTCACTGCGGCGGCGCTGGCTCGCGGCGACGATCTCGGGCTGCAGGCCGAGCTGGATGCGGTGCTCGCGGCGATCCCGGGCCCGGTTCCGGGTGCGGCGGACGACTCCGGCGCGCAGGATGGCGGCGCGCAGGATGGCGACGTGAATGGTGGCGCCTCGAGCCGGTCGAGGGAAGAATCGGCAACTGAACCGAAGGCGGGACGATGACCCTGGCAGATGCGGCCGACCTCAGCACGAAGCTCGTGTGGAGCGCGGCGACGGTGTACACCGTCGCGCTCGTCGCGTACTCGATCGACCTCGCTCGCGTGGCCGAGCACGCGGGCCGGATGGCGCGCACCGCGCGCGCGGCCGTTGGGGTGCACCAGCCCGTCGCGGCCGGCGGCGCGAGCGCGCCGGCGGCCCCGGCCTCGCCCGGGCTAGCGGGCCCGGCTGGCCGGGACGGCGCGCGGCGGCGCTCCAAGGCCCGCGGCATCGCGCGCACGACGACGATGCTCGGGCTGGTGCTCCAGGCCGCCGCGGTCGTGCTGCGCGGGATCGCCGCCGGCCGCACCCCGTGGGCCAACATGTACGAGTTCGCGCTCGTCGGCTCCATGGTCGCGATCGTGGTCCTGCTCGTCGTGCTGCGCCGGCGCGACCTGCCCTTCCTCGGCGTGCTCGTGACGGGCCTGACCGTGCTGGCGCTCGCGCTCGCGCTGCTGGTCTTCTTCGTGCAGGCCGACGGCGTGCAGCCGGCGCTCGACTCCTACTGGATCGTCATCCACGTCGGCGTCGCGATCACCGCGACCGGGGTCTTCACCGTGGCGTTCGCCGCGAGCGTGCTCCAGCTGCTCAAGGGCGCGCGGGACCGCGGCTCAGCCGGTCTGTCCCGGCCGGTCTGGCGCTGGCTCGAGACCGTGCCGCGCACCGTCGAGCTCGAGGCGCTGTCCTTCCGGCTCAACGCGATCGGCTTCGTGCTGTGGACGTTCACCGTCATCGCGGGCGCGATCTGGGCCGAGCACACGTGGGGCCGGTACTGGGGCTGGGACCCGAAGGAGGTCTGGAGCTTCGTGGTCTGGGTCGTGTACGCGGCGTACCTGCACGCGCGCACGACGCGCGGCTGGTCCGGGAGCCGGGCGGCCTGGTTCGTGCTGATCGGCTACGGCTGCGTGCTGGCGAACTTCACGCTCGTCAACCTCTTCTTCTCCGGCAAGCACGCGTACTCGGGCCTGTAGACGGGCCGTCGTCCGCGGTCGAGCGCAGCGCGCAGCGGCAGGCAGGCGCGCCGAGACTGAGGGCGTGAGGGCGTTAGGGCGTCGTGCCGAGCGGGCCGGGCTGGTCGGAGTCCGAGCCGTCGTCGGTGCCTTTGGCCTCGCGCTCGGCCCGGCGCTGCTGCTGCTCGAGGCGCCACAGGAACTCGGGGTCGTCGTCGGGCGCGACGGGTCCGGCCGGGGGCTTGGGCGCCCGCCAGCTCCGTCCGGGCGCGCCCGCGGGGCCCGACCGGGATCGGAGCACGAGGCTGATGATCGTGTAGACGATCAGCCCGATGACCACCAGGGCGAGAAGGTTCCGCATGGCGTCCAGCGTAAGCGTTCGCGCGCGTCATGCACGGGCCTAGGCTGGCCGTGTGCCGATCGTGACCTACTCCGTGCTCCGGCTCGGCCTCTTCGCCGGGTGCCTCGCTCTGCTGTACCTGGTGGGCGTGGGTGGCTGGCTGCTCGTCGTCGGCGCCGCCTTCCTCGCCTGGGGCATCTCCTACGCGGTGCTCGCGGGCCCGCGCGACCGTGCCGCGCTCTACCTCGCCGAGCGGGCGGCGCGGCGCAGGTCCGGGCGGCGCTTCTCGCGCTCGGTCGAGCAGGACGCGGCCGTGGAGGACGCGATCGACGACGCCCGCCGGCTCGCGGGCCCCGCCGCCGACTGAGCCCGCCGCCGATCGAGCCGGAGCCGTCAGCCCAGGGCCAGCCCGAGCCCGAGCAGCACGCCGTAGCCCAGCTCGAGCATCCCCGTGCCGGCCAGCACCGGGACGAGCGCGATGCCGCGGGCACCGGCCAGGACCGTGATGGACAGCAGGGCGACCGGGAACGCGAGCATCAGCACCAGCAGCGACCACGGCGCGGCGAACGCGCAGGCAACGCCGAGCACGAGCGGCACGCCGATCATCGCGACGTACGTCTGCCGCGCGCGCCGGTCGCCGATCCGCACTGCGACGGTGCGCTTGCCGACGACGGCGTCGGTCGGGATGTCGCGCAGGTTGTTCACCATGAGCAGCGCGCACGCGAGCAGTCCGACGCCGACGGCCCCCGCGAGCGCGGGCCACGTGATCCGGTCGAGCTGCACGTACGTCGAACCGAGCACCGCGACCAGTCCGAAGAACACGAAGACGCCGACCTCGCCGAACCCGCGGTAGCCGTAGGGGTGCCGGCCGCCGGTGTAGAACCAGGCCGCGGCGATCGCGACCGCACCGACCCCGAGCAGCCAGACGTGGCCCGTGAGCAGCACGAGCGTGAGCCCGAGCAGGCCGCCGACGCCGAACGCGGCGAACGCGGCGGCCTTGACCCGGGCGGGCGGCGCCGTCCCGGACGCCGTCAGGCGCAGCGGCCCGACCCGGTCGAGGTCGGTGCCGCGGACCCCGTCGGAGTAGTCGTTCGCGTAGTTCACGCCCACCTGGAGCGCGAGCGCGACGCCGAGCGCGAGCAGGGCCAGCACGGCTCGCTCCCCGGGCGCGTCCCAGACGGTGGCCTGGGCGGCGGCGCCGGTACCCACGAGGACGGGGGTCGCGGCGGCGGGCAGGGTGCGCGGGCGGGCGCCCGCGATCCACTCGGCGGGGGTGGCCATGGTGCTCCTGTTCAGGTCAACAACGCGGCGGCGAGTTCGGCGACCGCGCGGCGGTCGGTCTTGCCCGGCCCACGCACCGGCAGCCGGTCGGCGACGACCAGGCGCGCGGGCGCGGCGGGCCGCCCCAGGTTACGCGCGACATGCGCGCGGACCCGTTCCAGGCTGGGCAGCGAGGCACCGGCGGCGGGCACGAGGACGGCCGTGACGACCTGCCCCCACTCGGCGTCGGGCAGGCCGACGACGCAGACGTCGAGCACGCCGGGCAGCTCGGCGATGAGGCGCTCGACGGCGGCGGGGGAGACCTTGGCCCCGCCCGTGACGAGCATGTCGTCGAGCCGGCCCAGGATGGCGAGCCTCCCGTCGGGCCCCAGCTCGCCCGCGTCGCTCGTGCGCAGCCACCGGGCGCCGTCGGCCGGGGCGAACGCCTGCGCGTCCAGGTCCGGGCGGCCGAGGTACCCGCTCGCGAGCATCGGGCCCGCGAGGAGGATGCGCCCGGCGGCGTCGAGCCGGACCCGCACGCCGTCGAGCGGCACGCCGTCGTAGACGCAGCCGCCGCAGGTCTCGGACATCCCGTAGGTCGTGGTCACCGCGACGCCGGCGGCCGCGGCCCGGGCCAGCAGGTCCGGGCCCGCCGCGGCGCCACCGAGCAGCACCGCGTCGAACCTGGCGAGCGCGGCGAGGCCGGCCCCGGCGTCGTCGACCAGCCGCCGCAGCTGGGTCGGCACGAGCGAGACGTACCGGCGGGCGCCCGTCAGCCGCGCGGCGTCGGCCGCGAACGCGTCGGGCCGGAAGCCGCCCGGCGCGGCGACCACCGCCTCGGTGCCCGCGAGGATCGAGCGCACGAGGACCTGCAGGCCGGCGACGTGGGTGGGCGGGAGCGTGAGCAGCCACTGCGCCGGGCCGCCGAGGCGGGCGTCGGTCGCGTCGGCCGACGCCCGCAGCGCCGACGCGGACAGCATCACGGCGCGGGGGGCGCCGGTCGAGCCGGAGGTCTCGACCACGAGCGCGACGTCGTCGGGAACGACGTGGGCGGGACCCGCTCGGTGGGCGGGAACCGCGGGATGTGCGGGCTGTGCGGGCCCCGCGGCGGACGAGGGCCGGACCGCCGGCCCGGTCCCGTCCAGCGCGGATCGGAGGGCGTCGACCAGCGTCGCGAGCTGGTGCGGTCCGGCGGGGACGGGACGCAGCGGTCGGCTCACGCTCTCAGCCTAGGCGCACGCCGTAGAGTGACGCCGAACCGCCGGCGGCAGCGCTGGCGCGATAAGGAGCCTCGACGTGCCGATCACCCTTGCCCGCTCGACCCCTCGCCGTCGGCTCGCCCGGATCGCGGCCGCGGCGCTGAGCGGTGTGTCGCTGCTCGCGCTCGCTGGCTGCGGTGCCGGCTCGCCGGAGCCGTCCGAGCCGAGCACCGAGGCCGCCGACATCGCGGCCGACAAGGGCGCGGTGCCCGCGCCGGTCATCCCCCCGACCTGGCCGCTGACCGGCGTCGCTGCCGCCGACATCCCGAGCCGGCCCGCGCTCGCGGTGAAGATCGAGAACGACCCGAGCGTTCGCCCGCAGACCGGGCTCGACCAGGCGGACATGGTCTGGGAGGAGCTGGTCGAGGGCGGCGTCACACGCTTCGTGGCGGTGTTCCACTCGGTCGTGCCCGAGAGCGTCGGCCCGATCCGGTCGGTCCGCCCGATGGATGGCGGGATCACCGCGCCGCTGCACGGGCTCATCGCGTTCTCCGGCGGGCAGGCGGGCTTCGTGAACGAGGTCGCGGACGCCGGCGTGCAGATCATCAGCATGGACAAGGGGGCCGCCGGCTTCGCGCGGAAGAAGGGGCACTCCGCCCCGCACAACGTGTTCGGCACCCCGACGACCTTCTGGGGCCAGGCCGACGCCGAGCACTCGGCGGCCCCGGCCCCGCAGTTCACGATCGCGCGGACGGCCGCGGCCGCCTCGGCGACGACGGCCGGGACCCCGATCGCGAACCTCGCCCTCGTGTTCTCCCCCGCCTTCCACCCGAACTGGACCTGGTCGGCCGCCGACGGCGCGTTCACGCGGTCCGAGGGCGCGACGCCGTCGACCAACCCCGCGGGCGCGCCGCTCACGGCGACGAACGTCGTCGCGCTGCGGGTCCGGACGAAGGACACGGGGACGGTCGACCCGGCCGGCACCGCGGTGCTCGAGTCCGTCATGGTGGACAGCGGCGACGCGACGGTCGTCACGGGCGGCATGCAGATCGCCGCGAAGTGGTCCAAGGCCTCGATCGCGGAGCCGATCGTGCTGACGAACGCGGCCGACGGCTCCGTCATCCGGCTCGCGCCGGGCAACACCTGGGTCGAGCTCGTGCCGCCGGCGGGCTCGATCACCGCCAGCTGAGCGCGGCGTCAGGGGGAACCCCGAGCGGGGCCGGTGCGCCTGCACCCCAAGGATGACCCGGGCTCGGCCGTCCGGCGCATGGTGCGCGGGCGGAGATGGCCCTGCGGGCCGATCCGCTGCGCGGCGCGGGCGGCCAGGCTTGAGCCATGACCACATCGACGCCGTTCCGGGCCGCCTCCATCCACTCCTCCGTCCGCGCCGCCGCCGACCGGCCCGACCGGGTGCGCTCGGCCGCGTCCGTCGTCGTCGCCTCGGTGGTGCTGCTCGGCAGCCTCGTCGCGGCCGCCTACCTCGCGCAGAACCTGCTCGAGCGCGGGCTGCTGTTCATGTCGGCCTGACGGGTCCGGGGAGCGCCGGCCTGACGGGTCCGGGCGCGTCGCTCAGAACGCGTACGGGAAGCCCGACCAGTCCGGGTCGCGGTGCTCGAGGAACGCGTCGCGGCCCTCGACGGCCTCGTCGGTCATGTACGCGAGTCGGGTCGCCTCGCCGGCGAACACCTGCTGGCCCGCGAGCCCGTCGTCGGCGAGGTTGAACGAGAACTTCAGCATCCGGATCGCCTGCGGGGACTTGGTCGCGATGATCCGCGCGTACTCGAGCGCGAGGTCCTCGAGCCGGTCGTGATCGACGACCTCGTTGACCGCGCCCCACCGCTCGGCCTGCTCGGCGGAGTACTCGCGCGCGAGGAAGAAGATCTCCCGCGCGCGCTTCTGCCCGACCTGCCGCGCGAGGTACGCGGACCCGTAGCCGGCGTCGAACGAGCCGACGTTGGCGTCGGTCTGCATGAACCGCGCGTGCTCGCGCGAGGCGATCGTCAGGTCGGCGACGACGTGCAGCGAGTGCCCGCCACCGGCCGCCCAGCCGCCGACGACGGCGATCACCACCTTCGGCATCGTGCGGATCAGCCGCTGCACCTCGAGGATGTGCAGGCGGCCCGCCCGCGCCGGGTCGATCGCGTCGGCGCCCTCGACGGGCTTGCCGGCGGCGTCGGTCCCCGCGGTGTAGTGGTAGCCGTCGCGGCCGCGGATGCGCTGGTCGCCGCCCGAGCAGAACGCCCAGCCGCCGTCCTTGGGGCTCGGGCCGTTGCCCGTGAGCAGCACGGTGCCGACGGACGAGGTCATCCGGGCGTGGTCGAGCGCCCGGTAGAGCTCGTCGACCGTGTGCGGGCGGAAGGCGTTGCGCACCTCGGGGCGGTCGAACGCGATGCGCACGACGGGCAGGTCGCGCTCGGTGCCGTCGGCGGCGCGCTCGACGCCGCGGTGGTAGGTCAGGTCGGTCAGCTCGGTGAAGCCGTCGATCGCGCGCCAGCGCGCCGGGTCGAACGTCTGGGACACCTGCTCAGGGATGGCGCTCACGCGGCAACCCTAACCACCGCCACCGCGACCGTCGGCACGCGTCGGAGCCTGGACATACGCTGACGGGTGCCCGCAACCGACCTGCCGCCCGTCCCGTACGTCTACTCGATCACCCTGCGCACGCGGTTCCGCGGGATCACGGTCCGCGACGGCGTGCTGCTGCGCGGGGCCGCGGGCTGGGGTGAGTTCAGCCCGTTCTGGGACTACGACGCCGCGGAGTCGGCCGCCTGGCTGCGCGCCGCCCGGGAGGCCGCCGACACCCCCTGGCCCGCCGCCGTCCGCACCGAGATCCCGGTGAACGTCACCGTGCCGGCCGTCGACGCCGAGCGCGCGCACCGCATCGTGACCGCGTCCGGCGGCTGCCGCACCGCCAAGGTGAAGGTCGCCGAGCCGGGCCAGGGCGTGGGCGAGGAGATCGCGCGGCTCGAGGCCGTGCGCGACGCGCTTGGGCCCGGCGGCGCGATCCGCATCGACGCCAACGGCGGCTGGGACGTCGACACCGCGATCGACCGCCTGCGCGTGCTCGACCGCGCGGCGGGCGGGCTCGAGTACGCCGAGCAGCCGGTCCCGACCGTCGCCGACCTCGCGGCCGTCCGCCGCCGCACGCACGTGCTCATCGCGGCCGACGAGTCGATCCGCCGGGCCGAGGACCCCCTCGCGGTCGTCCGCGCGGAGGCCGCCGACGTCGTCGTGCTCAAGGTCCAGCCCCTCGGCGGCGTGTGGGCGTGCCTCGAGCTGGCCGAGCGGGTCGGGCTGCCGGTCGTCGTGTCGTCGGCGCTAGAGACATCCGTCGGGCTCGCCGCCGGGCTCGCGCTCGCCGCCGCGCTGCCCGACCTGCCCTACGCGTGCGGGCTCGCGACCGCGCAGCTGCTCACGGCCGACGTCGTCGCCGCCCCGCTGCTGCCTGTCGGCGGCGCGATCGCGGTCTGCCGGCCCGTGCCCGACGCCGCGGGCCTGGCCGCGGCGGCCGCCACGCCCGACGTCGCGGCGCGCTGGCGGGACCGCCTCGCCGCGGTCAGTACGGTGAACGCATGAGCGACGCCGGCCGCAGTGCCGTTCCCGGCCCGGCGATCGCGGCGTCCCGCGTCCTGCTGCAGGCGCTCGCCGGCCTCGGCGTGCACGACGTCGTGCTCGCGCCCGGCTCGCGCTCGGCCCCCCTCGCCTACGCGCTCGCGGAGGCCTCCGAGCCCGACGGCCAGCGCCCCGCGGGAGCGCCCGCGATCACACTGCACGTGCGCATCGACGAGCGGACCGCTGGCTTCCTCGCGCTCGGGCTCGCGCGCGGCTCCGGCCGCCCCGTCGCGATCGTGACGACGTCGGGCACCGCGACGGCGAACCTGCACCCGGCCGTGCTCGAGGCGCACCACTCGGGCGTCCCGCTGATCGTGCTGACCGCCGACCGCCCGCACGAGATGCGCAGCACGGGCGCCAACCAGACGACCGATCAGGTCGGCCTGTACGGCGGCGCGGTCCGGTTCGCCGCCGACGTCCCGGCGCCGACCGGGCGGCCCGGCGAGCACGCGGACCTGCGCCAGCTGACCAGCCGCGCCGTGGCGGCCGCGCTCGGGGCGCGCACCGGCGACCCCGGCCCGGTGCACCTCAACCTCTCCTTCCGTGAGCCCCTCAGCCCCGGGGTCGACGACGCCGCGTGGCCCGCGCCGTCGTCGGCCGGCCTGAGCGCGGTGCAGAGCCGGGGCGCCGCGCCCGGCGGCGGGCCCAGGTGGAGCGCGGGTGGTGACGGCGGGACCGTCGTGGTGGCCGGCGACGGCGCCGGGCCGCTCGCGCGCGAGATCGCGGAGGCCAACGGCTGGCCGCTGCTCGCCGAACCGTCGTCCCGCGCGCGGGGCGGCAGCCACGCGATCGGCGCCTACCGGCTGCTGCTCGCGCGCCCGGAGCTCGGCGGAGCCGTGCGGCGCGTCGTCGTCGTCGGCCGGGTGACGCTGTCGCGGCCCGTGCAGGCGCTGCTCGCGCGCGACGACGTCGAGGTCTGCGTCGTCGCGCCGCGCGGGGCGGCGTGGCCGGACGCGAGCCGGCGTGCCGCGTCGGTGGTCGTCGAGGGCAGCGCGCTGGTCGCGGGCGCGAACCCGGCGGCGTCCGCGCAGGCGTGGCTCGGGCGCTGGCAGGAGGCGGGGTCGCTCGCGGTCGCCGCGCTGGACCGGGTCCTCGACTCGGCGCCGCGCGGGCGGCGGTCGCGCGCCGGCACCCGCGTGCGCGGCCCGGTCCTCGCGCGCGAGGTCGCCCGGGCATCCGGGCCGCAGGACGTGCTCGTGGTCGGCTCGAGCAACCCCGTGCGCGACCTCGACCTCGTGGCGGGCTGGGCCGAGCCGCCGACGGTGTACTCGAACCGCGGGCTCGCCGGCATCGACGGGACCGTCTCGACGGCGATCGGGGTCGCGCTCGCGAGCCCCGGCCGGCAGGTCCGGGCGCTGATGGGCGACCTCACGTTCCTGCACGACGTCGGAGGGCTCCTGCGCGGACCGTTCGAACCCGAGCCGGACCTGCAGATCGTCGTCGCGAACGACGACGGCGGCTCGATCTTCTCGACCCTCGAGCACGGCGAGCCCGAGCACGCGGCGGTGTTCGAGCGGGTCTTCGGCACCCCGCACGGCGCCGACCTGGGCGCGCTGTGCGCCGGCTACGGCGTGCGGCACCAGGTGGTCCGGGATCCGGGGGACCTCCAGGTGGCGCTCGCGGTCCCGGGCCCGGGGCTCAGCGTCGTCGAGGTGCGCGTCGACCGGGCGCGGCGGCGGGCGCTGCACGAGCGCATCGCGGCGGCCGTGGACGCGGCGCTCGGGTAGGTCCGCGCGTCCGCGGCTCCCCAATATCCCCAGGCAATTCTCAGGGAGCCTGGAGCCTGTGCCCAGCGGCGGGCGGTCAGATAGTCCACGAGAAGGAGGCCACCCATGAACAGCCCCGAGAACGAGCAGACCCCGGTGAACGACGCTGCCGACCAGGTCGGCGCGGCGCCCGGCAGCCCGGAGACCCAGCCTGAGGTCGCCACGCCCCGCGATCACCCGACCGTGCCGCTGCAGGTCCCCGCGCAGCAGGACCAGCCGACGCTGCCGCTGCAGGTCCCCGCGCCGCAGGACCAGCCGACGCTGCCGCTGCAGCTCCCCACGCCGCCGCCGGCCCCGCAGCAGGCGCAGTCGCCGACTCCCTCGCCCGTCCCGCAGCCGCTGCCCGTTCCCGTCCCGGCTGCGCCGGCGACGCAGGCCGCGCAGCCGTTCGCGCCGCAGTACGCCGTGCCCCACCAGGCCTCGCCCGGCATCCCCAGCGGATCCGGTGCGCCCGCCGCGCCCGGTGCCCCCGGGTGGGGGCACCCGACCGCGGGCCAGCCTGCCGCACCCGTCGTGCCCGGTCAGCCGGCCAGCCCCGGCAACGACCCGTTCCAGATCTTCGGCTCCGGCGGCACAGTCGGCTCCGGCGGCCCTGGCGGCTCCGGCGGCTCGGGCCCGACCGCGACCGCCGCGCCCGCCCCGGCGGCGCCCAACCGGCCGCAGCGGATGTGGGTCACCGTCGTCGGCGCCGCGGCGGCCGCCGCGCTCATCGCGAGCCTCGCAACGGTCGGGCTGACCGTCGGCTTCGACGGGAACGACTCGACCTCCACGCCGTCGTCGCTGTCCACCATCGGCGAGTCCTCGACGGACACGTCCCCGGTGTCCGGCTCGACCTCCGAGAACCCCGACTGGGAGAAGGTCGCGGCCGCGGTGTCGAGCTCCGTC
This sequence comes from Pengzhenrongella sicca, assembly GCF_017569225.1. Lineage (GTDB taxonomy): Bacteria > Actinomycetota > Actinomycetes > Actinomycetales > Cellulomonadaceae > Pengzhenrongella > Pengzhenrongella sicca. The sequence continues at coordinate 3,918,523 of NZ_CP071868.1, read as the reverse complement.
GTCGCCATCCAGGTCTCGACGGCGAACGGCGGGGCCGAGGGCTCGGGCGTCATCATCGACGCCGAGGGCCACGTCCTGACGAACAACCACGTCGTCGACGGCGCCGACTCGGTCCAGGTGACCCTGAGCGACGGCCGCATGTACGACGCGACGATCGTCGGCACCGACAGCACGACCGACCTCGCGGTCGTGCAGATCACGGATGCCCCCGACGACCTCAAGCCCGCCGCGCTCGGCGACTCGGACGCCGTCACCGTCGGTGCGGCAGTCATGGCCGTCGGCAACCCGCTCGGCCTCGCCAACACCGTGACCACCGGCATCGTCTCGGCCCTCGACCGCCCTGTCTCGGCCTCCGCGGAGACGAGCAGCGACGTCGTCGTCACCAACGCGATCCAGATCGACGCGGCGATCAACCCGGGCAACAGCGGTGGGCCCCTGTTCGACGCCGAGGGTCGGGTCATCGGGATCACCTCGTCGATCGCGACGCTCTCGGGCGACAGCTCGTCGTCCGGCTCGATCGGGCTCGGCTTCGCGATCCCGATCAACCTCGCGCAGGACATCGCGAGCCAGCTCGTGGAGACCGGTACCGCCGAACACGCCTTCCTCGGCGTCTCGCTGACCGACGGCGACGCCACGGCCGACGGCACGACCCGCAAGGGCGCCGTCGTCGAGGAGGTCACCGACGGCTCGCCCGCGGCCGAGGGCGAGATCGCCAAGGGCGACGTCATCGTCGCGATCGACGGCGACCCCGTCGCCGGCGCCGAGTCGTTGACGGCCTACGTCCGGGAGCGCTCGGCCGGCTCGACCGCGGTGCTGACCCTGGTCCGGGACGGCAAGGCGCTGGACGTCACCGTGACCCTCGCGGCCAAGGCCGCCACTCCCGCCGCCGAGGCGACGCCGGACGACCAGGGCTCGAGCGACAACGGCCTCGACCAGGGGGGCCAGAACCCGTTCGACGAGTTCTTCGGCAACCAGGGCTGACGCCGGCCGGCGGGTGGCCGGTGGGGGTTGCAGGCGCGGACGTCCCGCTCGGTGGAGGTGCACCGGGCGGGACGTCGTGCTGTGTCGGGCGCGGAGTCCGGCGCCTGCTCAGGCGCCTGCTCAGAGGTCCGGTCAGGTGGGGTCCTGGACGAGGCGCGCGCGGGCCTCGTAGACCTGCAGGGGCGCGGCCGTGGACGTCGTCGTGGCCGTGCCGGTGACCGGCTCCCAGGTGGGGGTGCCGGCGAGCTGGTAGGTCGCGGTCCAGGTGGTGGTGAGGGAGATGTGACGGGTCGCCTCGGTCGTGAACTGGTGGGAGACGGTGTAGTCGGGCCAGGGTCGGCCGGGGTCGGTGGTGGTCAGCGGCTCGGCGCCGTCGTTGAAGTCCCAGGTGAACGAGGTCGGGGTGGCGTTGATCGTGACGCCGACGCCGAGCACCGTCGTGGTCAGGACCTGGGGCGCGTGGTCGGTGTAGACGATGGTGTCGGCGTTGACGAGCGTCCAGCCGGTGGGCGGCTGGACGGAGACGGTCGACGGGGTCAGCGGCAGGCGGCGAAGCTCGGCGGCGAGCGCGGCCTGGAAGTCGGCGTCGACGACGCACCTGCCGATGTCGACCGAGGTCCAGTCCGACCAGCCGCCCGCCGCCGTGCTCCGCACGCGTCGAAACAGCGGGTCGAGGGCCCGTTCGCCGGGCGCGCACTCAAGCCGGATCGCGGAGCCGCCCGCCCCGGCGCACGCCAGCCCGACCTCGAGTCCCGCGAACGACGCGAACTCGGTCGAGCACAACCCGGCCGGCGCCCGCCGATACTGCTCGTTCGCGTTCACGCCAGACCCCGGGCCGCCGCTTACATAGAAGCGGCTTCCGTCCACGAGGATGCCGTCTGCCGCTGTGTACGTGCGCCAGCGGTCAAGTTGAGGCTTCTCCGTGGCGGCGTTTTCTTTCGCGGGGGGAGGGTCGTCGGCTGGGGGGACTTCCAGGGGTTGCTGCAATGGCAAGAGTGCAAACGCGGACGCGAGGGCGATATGGCCGAGTCTCACGGAGCATCCCTCACTACTACCGCGAGGATCTTCCATCCCGCGCTTGTGTTGAGCGTATCGATTCGGACGATTCCTGAATCGCCGTCCGTTTGCGTGATGATGGAGCCGTCGGCCGCTTGGTAAAGAGACGGGGACTGGACGAATTTTGCGTCCACGGGATATCCGCCGATCAGGTCATCACGACCGAGGACCTCGACATCAGAGAGTCCGATCACGCCTCCTGAATATGACTCCCCTTTTTGAGCCATAGACAGCGCGTCTCGCCTGATGCTCTCGCAGAATTCGCACGGGTCCCCACTAATTGCGTCCCAAGCGTCGACATTTCCCGTGCTCAACACGAGTGGGTAGAGCGCCACGAAGTACCCTGCCGCTGCGGCGGCGCCGACCTCGTCGGTGCGCACCAGGTCGGCAGGTGGTTCCGGGAACTCCGGCGTCGGTGATGGAGTGGGAGTGGGCGTGGTCGTTGGAGTGGGCTCGGCTGACTGGAAGTCAGGCGGGGGAGCAGGTGGGTCTTGGCCGGTGCAGCCGGCGAGGAGCAGCGTTGCGAGTGCTGCCGTCGCGATGACACTTCGGATCATCTTCGCCCCCTGTCGTGCCTGACCAGCCCCCTCGTCAAGCCATCCAGTGACGCTACCAACCAGACATACGGCACGAAAAGGGCACGGGCGATCCTGTGGATCACGGCCTGAGCAGGCACGTGATGTGCGCCGAGTGAACCTGGGCGACGCGCGAGGTACAGGTGGGACTGGTGGGGTCTGTGGGGTGACTCAGGGGACCCGGTGGTGTACTCGGGTACCTCGCGCGTCGGGGAGGTTCACCCTCCGCGCGGAGCGTGGTGCGGATGGGACTGGTGGGGCCCGTGGGGCTCGTCTGGGGTCACAGCTGAGTGGTTCTGTCACAGGCTCCGCGCGGACGCACGCGGAAGCATGCGGACTCCGCGCGGACGCACCCGGACGCACCCGGACGCACCCGGACGCACGCGGAAGGACGCCCGGAACCTCGGACGGGTGGACCGTAGCGACGCGCGAGGGACAGGTCGGACTGGTGGGGCCTGTGCGGTGACTCACTGGTCCCGGTGGTGCACTCCTGTACCTCGCGCGTCGGGGAGGTTCACCGTCCGCGCGGAGCATGGTGCGGATGGGACTGGTGGTGAGTGTGGGGCTCGCCTGAGGTCACAGCTGAGCGGTTCTGTCACATGCTCCGCGCGGACGCGCCGCACCCACCCCGGAACTCAGTCGGTCGCGAGCGCCTGGCGCATCGGGACCAGCTTGGCCTCGGACTCCGCGAGCTCGGACTCCGGGTCGGACGCCGAGACGATGCCGCAGCCGGCGAACAGCCGGATCTCGCGGGGGTCGGCCGCGTCGATCTCGGCGCAGCGCAGCGCGATGCCCCACTCACCGTCACCGTCGGCGCCGAACCAGCCGACCGGGCCGGCGTAGCGCGCGCGCTCCAGGCCCTCGACGCGCGCGATCAGCGCGCGGGCGGCGGCGGTCGGCGTGCCGCACACGGCGGCGGTGGGGTGCAGCGCCGCCGCGAGCGCGAGGCTCGACGGCGCCGGGCTGTGGCCCGCAACCGCCGCCCGCAGCACCCCGGTCACGTCGCTGGCCAGGTGCAGCACATTCGGCAGGTGCAGCACGAACGGCACGTCGGGCACGTTCGTGGACGAGCAGAAGGGCGCGAGCGAGTCGGCCACCGAGGTCACCGCGTACTCGTGCTCCTCCAGGTCTTTTGAGGAGTGCGCGAGGATCGCCGCGCGGGTGAGGTCGGCCGCGTCGTCGCCGGTGCGGCGGATCGTGCCGGCGAGCACGCGCGAGGTCACGAGGCCCTTGTCGCTGCGCACGAGCAGCTCGGGCGTCGCACCGAGCATGCCGTCGACGCTGAACGTCCAGCACGAGGGGTACCCACCCGCGAGCCGCCCGAGCACCCAGCGCGCGTCGACGGGCTCCGCCGCGTGCGCCCGGACGTCGCGCGCGAGCACGACCTTCTCGACCTCGCCGGCGCGGATCGCGGCCACGCAGCGCGTGACGACGTCGCGCCAGCCCGCATCGTCGACCGCCCCGTCGGAGTAGCTCACCGGACCCGGCGCCGTGACCGGCGCGCGCTCGCCGACGGCGGTCGCCAGCGTCGGCGTCGCGCCGATCGTCGCGCCCGTGTCGATGGTCGTGAGCCAGGCCTGACCGCCGCGGCGCCCGACGACGACGCGCGGGATCACCACGACGCCGCCGGCGGGGGAGTCCTCGTCGAACGCGAACGACCCGAAGGCCACCGGTCCGGTCCCGGGCAGGTCGACCTCGTCGCGCACGATCGCGTGCGCGAGGACCTCGTGCCAGGCGTCCTCGGCGGCGGCGAACCGGTCCGGCCCGCGCACCGGGACGCGCAGCACCTCGCCCCAGCCCACGATGCCGTCGCCGCGCCGGACCCAGGCCAGCGGCGCGCCGTCGGGCAGCAAGGCCAGCAGGTCGCCGGGGTCGTCGATGGCGACCGTGCGCACCACGAGGGGTCGTGGGACGGCGCCGGCAGCGGGGGTCGTGAGCGTAGACATCACGTGCAAGCGTAGGTCTGCCCGCGGCGCCCGCGCGCAGCGAGCAGTCCCGTGAACCTGAGATCATGGACACATGTCGCGCGCCAGCTTGGACAAGCAGCCCCACGAGGTCGCGGAGATGTTCGACGGCATCGCCCGCCGCTACGACCTCACCAACGACGTGATGTCGCTCGGCCAGGACCGGCGCTGGCGGACGGCCACGATCAAGGCCCTCGGCGTCAGCCCTGGTCAGCGCGTGCTGGACCTGGCCGCCGGCACCGGCACGTCGAGCCGCCCGCTCGCCGACGCCGGCGTCGAGGTCGTGCCCTGCGACTTCTCGTTCGGCATGCTCGAGGTCGGCAAGCGCCGCCGCCCGGACCTCGGCTTCGTCGCTGGCGACGCCACGAAGCTCCCCTTCGCCGACGCCTCGTTCGACGCGGTGACGATCTCGTTCGGGCTGCGCAACGTCGCGGACACCGACCGCGCGCTGCGCGAGATGCTCCGCGTGACCCGCCCGGGCGGCCGGCTCGTGGTCTGCGAGTTCTCGCACGCGACGTTCGCGCCGCTGCGCACGGTCTACGACAACTACCTCATGCGGGCGCTGCCGACGGTCGCCCGCGCGGTCTCGAAGGAGACCGATGCGTACACCTACCTCGCGGAGTCGATCCGGGCCTGGCCCGACCAGCGGGCGCTCGGGCGCCTGCTGCGCACGGCCGGCTGGCGCGACGTCGCGTACCGCAACCTGTCCGGCGGCATCGTGGCCCTGCACCGCGGTACTCGCCCGGAGGATTTGTGAACGTCCCGCGACTACAGTGGGGCGCTGGAGTGCGTGAACATCTTCACAAAGAGCTTCACCCAGAGGGATAGAGCGAGGCGACGAGGTGAGTCAGATGCAGACCGATGACGCGGACGTCATCATCGTCGGGGCCGGTCCGGCCGGCTCGTCGGCCGCCTACTACTGCGCCGCCGCCGGCCTGACCGTCCTCCTGCTGGAGAAGGCGGCCTTCCCCCGGGACAAGATCTGCGGCGACGGCCTGACCCCGCGCGCGACGCGCGAGCTGGTCGCGATGGGCATGTCGCTCAAGCCCGAGGACGGCTGGATCCGCAACACCGGCCTGCGCGTCGTCGGCGGCGGCCACCGCATCGAGCTGCCCTGGCCCGAGCTGTCGAGCTACCCGTCCTTCGGCCTCGCCCGCACCCGCATGAGCCTCGACCACGCGCTCGCCCAGCACGCCGTCACCGCCGGCGCGAAGCTGATCGAGCGGACCAACGTCACCGGCCCGCTGCTCGACGAGCGCACAGGCCGCGTCGTCGGCGTCACCGCTCGTCCCGTCGACGACGCCGGCCGTCGCGCGGGCGACGAGGTCACCTATCGCGCCCCGGTCGTCATCGCGGCCGACGGCGTGTCCGCCCGCCTCGGCCTCGCGCTCGGCCTCGAGAAGCGGCTGGACCGGCCGATGGGCGTAGCCGTGCGGACGTACTTCACGACGCCGCGCCAGGACGACACGATGATGGAGAGCCACCTCGAGCTGTGGGACGGCGAGCCGCACAAGTCGAACCTCATGCCGGGGTACGGCTGGATCTTCGCGCTCGGCGACGGCACCGCGAACGTCGGACTCGGCAGCGTGAGCTCGACCGCCGCGGCGACGAAGGTCGACTACAAGGACCTGTTCGCGAAGTGGATGGCGAACGCCCCGGCCGAGTGGGAGTTCACGCCCGAGAACCAGGTCGGCCCGCTGCGCGGCGCCGCGCTGCCGATGGGCTTCAACCGCACGCCGCTGTACACGCGCGGGCTGATGCTCGTGGGCGACTCCGGCGGCATGGTCAGCCCGTTCAACGGCGAGGGCATCGCCTACGCGATGCAGGCCGGCCGGACGGCCGCCGACGCGATCGTGCAGGCGCGCGCGCGGACCAGCGACGCCGCGCGCGAGCGCGCGCTCGAGACCTACCCGCGGCTGATCCGTGCGGACCTGGGCGGGTACTACACGCTCGGCCGCTACTTCGTGAAGATCATCGAGCACCCGCACGTGATGCGGATCTGCACACGGTACGGTTTGCCCCGGCCGCTGATCATGCGATTCACGCTGAAGCTGCTCTCGGACTGCTACGAGCCGCACGGCGGCGACATGGTGGACCGGGTCATCGCCGGCCTGAGCAGACTGGCACCCGCCGCATGAGCACGACCATCCCCGCCGGCTGCGCCGCCGGTCCCTGTAGGAGAGGCTCCCGATGACCAATCCCTACGTCCCCATCCTGGTGATGATGGCGGTCGCGGCGGTACTCGCCCTCGGCGGTGTCGGCGCAAGCGCCATCATCGGCCCGAAGCGCTACAACCGCGCCAAGCTCGACGCCTACGAGTGCGGGATCGACCCGACGCCGCTGGCGATCGGTGGCGGCCGGTTCCCGGTCAAGTACTACCTCGTCGCCATGACGTTCATCATCTTCGACATCGAGGTCGTCTTCCTCTACCCGTGGGCCGTGAACTTCACGGAGCTCGCGATGTTCGGGCTCATCGCGATGCTCGGCTTCCTCGCCCTGATCACGGTGCCGTTCATCTACGAGTGGCGCCGGGGCGGCTTCGAATGGGAATGACGATCGCACCGACCGCACGGACCACAGCAGCTCGAGAGCAGGCGTAGATGGGCATCGAAGAGGCACCGTCAGGTTTCTTGCTGACCACGGTCGAGAACCTCGCGGGCTACTTCCGCAAGGGCTCGCTCTGGCCGGTCACGTTCGGGCTCGCGTGTTGCGCCATCGAGATGATGGCCACGGGCGCCTCCCGCTACGACATCTCTCGCTTCGGTATGGAGGTCTTCCGCGCCTCGCCGCGCCAGGCCGACCTCATGATCGTCGCCGGCCGCGTGAGCCAGAAGATGGCCCCCGCGCTGCGCCAGGTCTACGACCAGATGGCCGAGCCCAAGTGGGTCCTGTCGATGGGCGTGTGCGCGTCGTCGGGCGGCATGTTCAACAACTACGCGATCGTGCAGGGCGTCGACCACGTCGTGCCCGTCGACATCTACCTGCCGGGCTGCCCGCCGCGGCCCGAGATGCTCATCAACGCGATCCTCGCGCTGCACGACCAGATCCAGCACGAGCCCCTCGGCGTCAACCGCGCCGAGGCGACCCGCGCGGCCGAGGCCGCGGCGCTCGCCGCGACGCCGACCTCGCACCAGACGGGGCTCCTGCGGTGAGCGACGACAAGCGCCTCGACGCCTCACCCGTCGAGAAGGACTCCCTCACGCACGTGAGCAGCGAGCTCGCCCAGCAGCAGCACGCCCCGGCCGTCCCCGCGCGCGAGAGCCGCGAGCCGATCGACGTCGTCGACGTCCGGACCGGGATGTTCGGCGCGGACGGCCCCGGCGACACGTCCGGGTACGGCGGCCTGGTGCGGGAGATCGTCCTGCCCGGCCCGAGCGAGCGGCCCTATGGCGGCTGGTTCGACCGGTGCGTCGACATCCTCGCCGAGGTGCTCGAGGCCGACGGCACGCCGTTCGCCGAGGCGGTCGAGAAGATCGTCGTCGATCGTGGCGAGCTCACGATCTTCGTCACCGCCGCCCACCTCGTCGAGGTCTGCCAGGCGCTCCGCGACGACCAGGACCTGCGGTTCGAGCTAAGCCTCGGCGTCTCGGGCGTGCACTACCCGCACGAGACCGGCCGCGAGCTGCACGCCGTCTACCACCTCACCTCGGTCACGCACAGCCGCCGGCTGCGCCTCGAGGTCGCCGTGTCCGACGCCGACCCGCACCTGCCCTCGACCGTCTCGGTCTACCCGGCGAACGACTGGCACGAGCGCGAGACCTGGGACTTCTTCGGGATCGTGTTCGACGGCCACCCCGCGTTGGCCCGGATCGAGATGCCGGACGACTGGCCCGGTCACCCCCAGCGCAAGGACTATCCCCTCGGCGGGATCCCGGTGGAGTACAAGGGCGCCACCATCCCACCGCCGGACCAGCGGAGGTCGTACAACTGATGGCTGCATCGAAGGCACCCCGCGGCGGCGCGCCGACAGGCGCGACCCCGCACGCGACCGCCCACATCGTCGACTCCACCGTCGGTGACGCCCCCATGTTCGAGGCGTCCGGCGGCGACTGGTCCGACATCGCCGAGGAGGCCGCTCGCCTCGGCGAGGAGCGGATCGTCGTCAACATGGGACCCCAGCACCCGTCCACCCACGGCGTGCTGCGGCTCATGCTCGAGATCGACGGCGAGACCGTCACCGAGGCGCGGGCCGGCATCGGCTACCTGCACACCGGCATCGAGAAGAACATGGAGTTCCGTACCTGGACCCAGGGCGTGACCTACTGCACGCGCATGGACTACGTGGCCCCGCTGTTCCAGGAGACCGCGTACTGCCTGGCGGTCGAGAAGCTGCTCGGGATCACGGACGACGTGCCCGAGCGCGCGACCGTCATCCGCGTGCTCATGATGGAGCTCAACCGCATCTCCTCCCACCTCGTGTGCCTGGCGACCGCGGGCAACGAGCTCGGCGCGACGACGATCATGACCTCGGGGTTCACCGGCCGCGAGCAGGTCCTGCGGATCTTCGAGCTCGTCACCGGGCTGCGCATGAACCACGCGTACATCCGCCCGGGCGGCGTGTCCCAGGACATCCCGCCGGGCGCGCTCGACAACGTCCGCGAGGCCATCGTCGGCATCAAGCACTCGCTGAGCCAGCTGCAGGACCTGATGCTCGCCAACCCGATCCTCAAGGCGCGCGCCGTCGGCGTCGGCAACCTCAGCCTGACCGCGTGCATGGCGCTCGGCGTGACCGGCCCCGTGCTGCGCTCGGCGGGCCTGCCCTACGACGTCCGCAAGTCGGAGCCGTACTGCGGGTACGAGACGTACGACTTCGACATCCCGACGGCGACGGAGGGCGACGCGTTCAGCCGCATCCGCCTGCGCCTGGAGGAGTGCTACCAGTCGATGCACATCGTCGAGCAGGCGCTCGACCGGCTCCAGCTGATCGGCCCCGGCCCCGTCATGGTCGCCGACAAGAAGATCGCCTGGCCGGCGCAGCTCGCGATCGGCTCGGACGGCATGGGCAACTCGCTCGATCACATCAAGGAGATCATGGGCACCTCCATGGAGGCCCTGATCCACCACTTCAAGCTCGTCACCGAGGGCTTCCGCGTGCCCGCCGGGCAGGTGTTCCAGAGCGTCGAGGCCCCCCGCGGGGAGCTCGGCGTGCACCTGGTCTCCGACGGCGGCACCCGGCCCTACCGGGCCCACTTCCGGGACCCGTCGTTCAACAACCTGCAGGCGGTGTCGATGATGTGCGAGGGCGGCCAGATCGCCGACGTCGTCGTCTCGGTGGCCTCGCTTGACCCGGTGCTCGGAGGGGTGGACCGCTGATGACGCATGACAACGGATTCGACGCGGAGCAGGTGACCCGGCTGCGGGCCGAGGCCCGCGAGATCGTGGCGCGCTACCCACAGCCGCGCTCGGCCCTGCTGCCGCTGCTGCACCTGATGCAGGCGGAAGACGGCTACGTGAGCCCGACGGGCATCGCGTTCTGCGCCGACGAGCTGGGCCTGACGACGGCCGAGGTCTCGGCCGTCGCGACGTTCTACACGCAGTACAAGCGGCACCCCAACGGTGAGTACACCGTCGGGGTCTGCACCAACACGCTGTGCGCGGTGATGGGCGGCGACGCCATCTGGGACGGCCTGTCCGAGCACCTCGGCGTCGGGCACGACGAGACGACCGACGACGGCAAGGTCACGCTCGAGCGCATCGAGTGCAACGCGGCGTGCGACTACGCGCCCGTGGTGATGGTGAACTGGGAGTTCTTCGACAACCAGACGCCCGACTCCGCGCGGGCCACGGTCGACCAGCTGCGCGCCGGCGAGCCGGTCGCGCCGACCCGCGGTGCGGACAGCGTGTGCACGTTCAAGCAGATGTCGCGCGTGCTCGCCGGGTTCTCCGACGGTCGCGCCGACGAGGGGATCGGGGCCGGCGTCGCCACGCAGCGCGGCACGGTGCTCGCCAAGGAGCGCGGGTGGGCCGCGCCGGCCTTCCCCGCCGACGACGCCGCGCCTGTTACCACCGCGCCCGCTGCCACCGCGACCGCGGCGGGCGCCACGCCCGTCACCGGAGGCGAGCAGTCGAGCGCCGAGCGGCCCGTCACGACGCCCGCCGACGCGTCCGCGACGACCCAGACCTCCACCTCGAAGGAGTCCTGATGGCCACCCCGCCTGCTTCGACCCTTGCGCCCGTCCTCAGTGCGCAGTGGGACGCCGACCGGTCCTGGACCCTCGAGACGTACGAGGCCGGCGGCGGCTACGACGGCCTGCGCCGCGCGCTCACGCAGGAGCCCGCCACGGTGCTCGCCGCGGTCAAGGACTCCGGCCTGCGCGGCCGCGGCGGCGCAGGCTTCCCGACCGGGCTCAAGTGGAGCTTCCTGCCCAAGCCCGACGGCGGCCCCCGCTACCTCGTCATCAACGCGGACGAGTCCGAGCCCGGGACGTGCAAGGACATCCCGCTCATGCTCGCGACCCCGCAGTACCTGATCGAGGGCGCGATCATCACGTCCTACGCGATCGGGTGCCACCACGCGTTCATCTACGTGCGCGGCGAGGTGCTGCACGTGTACCGGCGCCTGCTGCGCGCCGTCGAGGAGGCCCGCGCGGCCGGCTACCTCGGCACCGACATCATGGGCACCGGGTACGACCTCGAGATCACGGTGCACGCCGGCGCGGGCGCCTACATCTGCGGGGAGGAGACGGCGCTGCTCGACTCGCTCGAGGGCCTGCGCGGCCAGCCGCGACTCAAGCCCCCGTTCCCCGCCGTCGCGGGGCTGTACGCCCGCCCCACCGTCGTCAACAACGTCGAGTCGATCGCGTCGGTGCCCGGCATCGTGCGCGGCGGCGTCGACTGGTTCCGGTCGATGGGCACCGAGCGCTCGAGCGGCCACGGGCTGTTCTCGCTCTCGGGGCACGTGACGCGGCCCGGGCAGTACGAGGCGCCGCTCGGCATCACGCTGCGCGAGCTGCTCGACCTGGCCGGCGGGGTCCGCGAGGGCCACGAGCTGAAGTTCTGGACCCCCGGCGGCTCCTCGACCCCGCTGTTCACCGCCGAGCACCTCGACATCCCGCTGGACTACGAGTCCGTCGCCACGGCCGGGTCGATGCTCGGCACGCGCGCGCTGCAGATCTTCGACGAGACGACCTGCGTCGTCCGCGCGATCACGCGCTGGATGGAGTTCTACGCGCACGAGTCCTGCGGCAAGTGCACCCCGTGCCGCGAGGGCACCTACTGGCTCAAGCAGGTGCTGCGCCGCATCGAGGCGGGCACGGGCACGATGGACGACCTCGACGTGCTGCTGGACACCTGCGAGAACATCCTCGGGCGCGCGTTCTGCGCGCTCGGCGACGGCGCGACCTCGCCGGTGACCTCGGGGCTGCAGTACTTCCGCGCGGAGTTCGAGGCGCACATCACCTCGGGCGCCTGCCCGCTGGACCCGGCGGCGTCGGCGCTCTTCCCCTACCCCCCGCGTGACTCCTCGCACGACGCGGTCCGGCTCGCCGGCCGCATGGCAGGAACGGTGCTATGACCATCACGACGCCGAATACCGGCGCTGTCACGACGATGCCGGCGACCCCGCCGCCGGCGGACCTGGTGACCTTCCACATCGACGAGCTCGAGGTCGCGGTGCCCAAGGGCACGCTCGTGATCCGGGCCGCCGAGCAGGTGGGCATCCAGATCCCGCGGTTCTGCGACCACCCCCTGCTCGAGCCCGCCGGCGCCTGTCGGCAGTGTCTCGTCGAGGTCGCCACCCCCGACCGCGAGGGCAACCTGCGCCCGATGCCCAAGCCGCAGGCGTCCTGCACGCTCGAGGCGACGCCCGGCATGGTCGTCAAGACCCAGCGCAGCTCGGCCATGGCCGACAAGGCGCAGCACGGCGTGATGGAGCTGCTGCTCATCAACCACCCGCTCGACTGCCCCGTCTGCGACAAGGGAGGCGAGTGCCCCCTGCAGAACCAGGCGATGAGCAACGGCCGCGCGACGACCCGCTTCGTCGACGTCAAGCGGACCTTCCCGAAGCCGATCTCGATCTCGACCGAAATTCTGCTCGACCGCGAGCGCTGCGTGCTCTGCCAGCGTTGCACGCGCTTCCAGCAGCAGATCGCGGGCGACCCGTTCATCGACCTGCAGAACCGCGGCGCGATCCAGCAGATCGGGCGCTTCGAGCCCGAGGTGCTCGGCTTCGCCGCCCCCGGTGCCGCCGGCGGCCCGGACGCCCCGACCGGCCCCGCCGCGCTCGACGAGTCCGGCCGCCCGTTCGCGTCGTACTTCTCAGGCAACACGATCCAGATCTGCCCGGTCGGCGCGCTGACCAACGCCTCCTACCGGTTCCGGTCGCGCCCGTTCGACCTCGTCTCGACCCCTGGCGTCGGCGAGCACGACTCGGCCGGCTCCGCGATCCGGATCGACCACCGCCGCGGCGTCGTGCTGCGCCGGATGGCCGGCGACGACCCCGCCGTGAACGAGGAGTGGATCACCGACAAGGACCGCTTCGCGTTCGCGTGGCAGTCCGCGCCCGACCGCATCACCACCCCGCTCGTGCGCGACGAGGAGACCGGCGAGCTCCGCTCGGCAAGCTGGGCCGAGGCGCTCGACGTCGCGGCGGCCGGCCTCGCGGCCGCGACCGTCGCGGGCGGCGGGCACGGCGTCGGCGTCCTGCCCGGCGGCCGCCTGACGATCGAGGACTCGTACGCGTACGCCAAGTTCGCGCGCGTCGTGCTCGGCACGAACGACATCGACCAGCGGGCCCGCCCGCACTCCGCCGAGGAGGAGGCCTTCCTCGCGCACGCGGTCGCGGGTCGCACCGTCGGCGCGGCCGACGCCGTCACGTTCGCCGACCTCGAGGCGTCGCCCGCCGTGCTCCTGGTGGCCCTCGAGGCCGAGGAGGAGGCCGGCGTGACGTTCCTGCGGCTGCGCAAGGGCGCGCTCGCAGGCCGCACCACCGTCTTCTCGATCGCGCCGCTGGCGTCCCCGGGCCTCGAGCGGATGCACGGGACCCTCGTGCCCGCCGCGCCCGGCACCGAGACCGAGGTGCTCGACGCCATCAACGCGCGCGCCGACGACGGGCCCCTGCGGTCCGCCTCGCACGCCCTCGGCGACGCGGGCGCGCTCATCCTGGTGGGCGAGCGCCTCGCGACCGTGCCCGGCGGGTTCTCGGCGCTGCTGCGCCTGGCCCGCCGCACGGGCGCGCGCCTGGCCTGGATCCCCCGCCGCGCGGGTGAGCGGGGCGGGGTCGAGATGGGCACGCTGCCGACGCTGCTCCCCGGCGGTCGGCCGGTCGCCGACGCCGCCGCGCGCGTCGACGTCGCCGCCGTCTGGGACGTGCCGAGCCTGCCCGCCGAGCCCGGCCGCGCGAGCGCAGAGATCCTGCGCGCCGCGCGCAAGGGCAAGCTGTCGGCGCTGGTCGTCGGCGGCGTCGAGCTCGCGGACCTGCCGAACCCCGCCAAGGCGCTGCGCGCGATCGAGAAGGCCGGCTTCGTCGTGTCCCTCGAGGTGCGCGCCTCCGCCGTGACCGCTCACGCCGACGTCGTGCTCCCCGTCGCGCCCCCGACCGAGAAGCCGGGCACCTTCCTCAACTGGGAGGGCCGCCCGCGGCCCTTCCCGCAGGCCCTCGCGTCGACCGCCATGGCGGACCACCGCGCGCTGGACGCCCTCGCCGACGCGATGGGCGTCACCCTCGGGGTGCGCTCGCTCGCCGCGCTGCACGCCGAGATCGACCAGCTCGGGTCTTGGGACGGCGCCCGGGTCGAGGCCCCCGCCGTCGCGGCCGCCGAGCCCCCCGTCGTCGGCCCGAACGAGGCCGTGCTCGCGAGCTGGCACCTCATGCTGGACGCCGGCCGGCTGCAGACCGGCGAGCCGTTCCTGGCCGGCACGGCGCGGCGCACGGTCGCGCGGGTCTCCGCCGCGACCGCGGCGGGCGCGGGCCTGGTCGACGGCGGCCGGGTGCTCGTGAGCACCGCGGCCGGGTCGGTCACCGCCGCCGTGGCCGTGACCGCGATGCCCGACTTCGTGGTGTGGCTGCCGACCAACGCGCCGGACTGCGCCGTGCGGTCGGCGCTGGCGGCCGACGCCGGCGCCGTCGTGCAGCTGGCCCCGGCACCTGACAGCGCGACCGTCGCGATCCTCGCCCCGGACGCAGCCCACAACGACGGGGTGACGCCATGATCGCCGGTACGACGGACACGCTCGCGGACTTCAGCCAGGACAACGGCTGGGTCTACCTGGTCAAGGCCGTCGCGATCCTCGTGTTCCTGCTCGTCAGCGTCCTCATGGCGATCTGGTTCGAGCGCAAGGTCGTCGCCCGCATGCAGGAGCGGCCGGGCCCGAACGTGCACGGCCCGTTCGGCCTGCTGCAGTCCCTCGCCGACGCGATGAAGCTCCTGCTCAAGGAGGACCTCACCGTCAAGGCGGCCGACAAGGTCGTCTACCTGATCGCGCCGATGATCTCCGTGTTCTGCGCGTTCCTCACCTTCGCGGTGATCCCGTTCGGGCCGTCGGTGACCGTCTTCGGGCTGACGACGCCGCTGCAGCTGACCGACATCCCGGTCGGGGTGCTGTACATCCTCGCCGTCGCCTCCGTCGGGGTCTACGGCATCGTGCTCGGCGGCTGGTCCTCCGGCTCGACCTACCCGCTGCTCGGCTCGGTCCGCTCGACCGCGCAGGTCATCTCGTACGAGCTCGCAATGGGCCTGTCGCTGGTCAGCGTGTTCATCCTCGCGGGGTCGATGTCGACCGCGCAGATCGTCGACTCGCAGACCCGGCTGTGGTGGGCTCTGCCGCTGCTGCCGGCGTTCGTGATCTTCGTGATCTCGATGGTCGGCGAGACGAACCGGCTGCCGTTCGACCTCCCGGAGGCCGAGGGTGAGCTCGTGTCCGGCTTCATGACCGAGTACTCCTCGATGAAATTCGCCTGGTTCTTCCTCGCCGAGTACATCAACATCATCAACGTCTCCGCGGTCGCGACCACGCTGTTCATGGGCGGCTGGCGCGCCCCGTGGCCGCTGTCCGCGATCAACGACGGGATGTTCAACACCGGCTGGTGGCCGGTGCTGTGGTTCCTCGCCAAGGTCTGGCTGTTCGTCTTCATGTTCGTCTGGATCCGCGGCACGCTGCTGCGGCTGCGCTACGACCAGTTCATGAAGTTCGGCTGGAAGGTCCTCATCCCGGCCTCCCTCGGCTGGGTCGTGTGCGTCGCGGTCATCCAGGGCGTGCGCCAGTTCACGGACGTCGACCTGCGCACGATCCTCATCGCGCTGGCGGCCGTGGTGCTCGTCGTCGTCGGCGTGTCCTTCCTGTTCCCCGAGAAGAAGAAGGCGGCCGTCGATGGCCCGCCGGCCGGGCCGTTCGACCCGTTCGCGGGCGGGTACCCCGTGCCGCCCATGCCCGGCCAGCAGCTCCCGCCGTCCCCGCGCAGCGGGCGCGTCGTGGCGGCGGTCGCCACCGGCGGCCCCGGCGACGCGAAGCCCGACCTGACCCTGACCGAACCGACGACGGAGGTGGACCGTGGCTGACGACACGAGCGGCGCGATCGTGGGCGCCGACGGCGGGCAGGCCGTCGAACGCCCCGCCGCCGAGACCGGCTACCAGCCGCTCATCGAGCCCAAGACCGGCATCGGCGAGATCCTCGCGCCCGTGGCCGGGTTCGGGGTGACGCTCTCCTCGATGTTCCGCCCGACCGTGACGGAGCAGTACCCGTACGAGCGTGTGCCCACGAAGCCGCGCTACCACGGGCGCCACCAGCTCAACCGGTACGCCGACGGGCTCGAGAAGTGCATCGGCTGCGAGCTGTGCGCCTGGGCCTGCCCGGCCGACGCGATCTACGTCGAGGGCGGCGACAACTCGGCCGACGCGCAGTTCTCCCCCGGGGAGCGGTACGGCCGCGTCTACCAGATCAACTACCTGCGCTGCATCTTCTGCGGGCTCTGCATCGAGGCCTGCCCGACGCGCGCGCTGACGATGACCAACGAGTTCGAGCTCGCGGGCCCGACCCGCGCCGGCCTGATCTTCGAGAAGGCCGACCTGCTCGCGCCGCTGCAGGCCGGCATGCTCGCCGCCCCGCACCCGATGGTGGGCGGCACGACCGACACCGACTACTACCGCGGCGAGGTGACCGGCCCGGAACCCGAGCAGGTCGACTGGGTCCGGCAGCACCGCCCCGACGACCCGACGCTGCCCGACTCGGCGTCGACCGGAAGCCGGACCACGACAGCTGAACGAGGTCGCACCCGATGATCACCGATACCGCCGCCCTGGCGGGCGTCGCGAGCGCCCTGACGGACGCGGGCCGCACCAGCTCGGGCGAGGCCGCCCTGTTCTGGGTGCTCGCCCCGCTGATGGTGCTGGCCGCGCTCGGGCTGCTCTTCTCCCGCAAGGCGATCTACGCGGCGCTCGGCGTCGTCGCCGTGATGATCTCGCTCGCGTTCCTGTACGTCGCGCAGGACGCCCCGTTCCTCGGGGTCGCCCAGGTCGTGGTCTACACCGGCGCGATCATGATGCTGTTCCTCTTCGTCCTGATGCTCGTCGGAGTCGACTCGTCCGACTCGCTCACCGAGACCCTGCGCGGACAGCGCTGGGTCGGGATCGCGTTCGGCCTCGGCCTCGGAGCGCTCCTCGTCGGCGTCGTGACGCAGGCGACCTTCCCCGCCGCCGTCGGACTCGACGCGGCCAACGCCGACACCAACCCCGTCGGGGTGGCCCGACTGGTCTTCGGCGACTTCATCTTCGCGTTCGAGGTCGTCGGCGTCCTGCTCGTGACCGCGGCCCTCGGCGCGCTCGTCCTGACGCACCGGCAGCGACTCACGCGCCACATCGGCCAGAAGGAGCGCGCCGAGGCGCGCGTCGCGGCCGGCGCCATCCTCACCCCGCTCCCGGCCCCCGGCGTCTACGCCCGGTCGAACGCCATGGACGTCCCGGCCCTGGACCCGACGGGCGCGCCGATCGAGATCTCGGTCTCGCGCGTGCTGCGGATCCGCGGGCAGGAGCGGGGCAGCGACCAGGTCGCGGCCCAGCTCGAGCCCGACGGCTCGAACCCGCCACCAACCGAGCCGCCCCTGATCGCCCGCGGCACGGAGGCCACGCCATGAACCTGACCAACTACCTGGTCCTCGCCTCGATCCTGTTCGCCATCGGGGCCACCACGGTCCTGCTGCGCCGCAACGCGATCGTCGTGTTCATGGGCGTCGAGCTCATGCTGAACGCGACCAACCTCATGCTGGTGACGTTCGCGCGGATCCACGGCGACCTCTCCGGCCAGGTGATGGCCTTCTTCGTGATGGTCGTCGCCGCCGCCGAGGTCGTCATCGGCCTCGCGATCATCGTCCAGATCTTCCGTACCCGCCGCTCGGCCTCGGTCGACGACATCAACCTGCTCAAGAGCTGAGGCGTCGCACGTGACCTCCTCGATCGCGACCCATCTGCCGGCCGCGGTGGCCTCCCTCACGGCCGCCGCGCCCGCCGAGGGCTTCCTCTCGCTGGGATGGCTGCTCATCGCCATCCCGCTGCTGAGCGCCGCCATCCTCCTGCTCGCGGGCCGCCGCGCCGACCCGTGGGGCCACTGGCTCGGCGTCCTCGCGCCCACCGCGAGCTTCGCCGTCGGCCTGGGCCTGCTCGTCGCGTTGCTCGGGCGCGACCCCCACGACCGGGTCATCGACCTGCACCTGTTCTCGTGGCTCACGGCCGGGGCGCTCGACGTCGACGCCGGGCTGCGGATCGACCCGCTGTCGCTGACGTTCGTGCTGCTGGTGACGTTCGTCGGGGCGCTCATCCACGTCTACTCCGTGGCGTACATGGAGCACGACCCCGCCCGGCGCCGGTTCTTCGCCTACCTCAACCTGTTCATCGCGGCGATGCTCGTGCTCGTGCTGGGCGACAGCTACCTGCTGCTGTTCTTCGGCTGGGAGGGCGTGGGCCTCGCGTCGTACCTGCTCATCGGGTTCTGGAACCACAAGACGGCCAACGCCGTCGCGGCCAAGAAGGCGTTCCTCGCCAACCGCGTCGGCGACCTCGGGCTGCTCATCGCGATGATGGTGATGTTTGCGAACTTCGGCGCGCTCGACTTCACCACCGTGTTCGCGAGCGTCGACACGGCGGGGCAGGGCGCACTCACGACGATCGGACTGATGCTCCTGCTCGCCGCGTGCGGAAAGTCGGCGCAGTTCCCGCTGCAGTCCTGGCTCGGCGACGCGATGGCCGGCCCGACGCCGGTCTCGGCACTGATCCACGCGGCGACGATGGTCACCGCCGGCGTCTACCTCATCGTCCGCTCGGGCGCGCTGTTCGAGGCGGCACCGACGGCGCAGCTCGTCGTCGTCATCGTCGGCGCCATCACGCTGCTGGTCGGCGCGATCATCGGCTGCGCGAAGGACGACATCAAGAAGACGCTCGCCGCGTCGACGATGTCCCAGATCGGCTACATGATCCTGGCCGCCGGGCTCGGGCCGATCGGGTACGCGTTCGCGATCTTCCACCTGGTGCTGCACGGGTTCTTCAAGGCCGGCATGTTCCTCGGGGCCGGCTCCGTGATGCACGGCATGGGCGACCAGGTCGACATGCGGCGGTTCGGTGGCCTGCGCTCGTCCATGCTCGTCACCTACCTCACGTTCGGCGCGGGCTGGCTCGCGATCCTGGGCGTCCCGCCGTTCTCGGGCTTCTGGAGCAAGGACAAGATCATCGAGGTCGCGTTCGTCGGCGAGGGCTGGCGGCCCTGGGTGTTCGGGACGGTCGTGCTCGTCGGCGCCGGCATCACCGCGTTCTACATGTCGCGCCTGTTCTTCATGACCTTCTTCGGCGCGAAGCGGTGGAACGACGGGGCGGGCACCAACCCCGACCTGGCCGATGCCCCGGTGCAGCACCCGCACGAGTCGCCCCGACTGATGACCGTGCCCATGATCGTGCTCGCCGTCGGCTCCGTCGCGCTCGGCGCCCTGCTGAGCATCGGCGGCGCGTTCACGAGCTGGCTCGAGCCCGTCACCGGGCACGTCGAGCACGGCGAGCCGGTCCTGCCGGTGTGGCTGATCATGGCCCTGACGCTGGCGCTCGTCGCGGCCGGGACCGTGCTCGCGTGGCGCCAGTACGGCGCCGCGACCGTTCCCGTCGAGGTTCCGGCGGGCTCGGTGCTCACCCGCGCCGCCCGCAAGGACCTCTACCAGGACGAGGTGAACGACGGGCTGCTCGTGCAGCCCGGGCAGTACCTGACCCGTTCGCTCGTCTTCGGTGACCGCCAGGTCATCGACGGCGCGGTCGGCGGGATCGGTCTCGTCATGGTTCGGCTCGGCGACGCCACGCGTCGTCTGCAGACCGGATACGTCCGCTCCTACGCAGCCACGATGATGATCGGCGTGGTCATCCTCGTCGGCGTCGTCCTGGCCACTCGGATCTGAGGGTCATTCACATGCTGTCCGCTGGATTTCCCTGGCTCACCACGCTGATCGTGGTGCCGCTCGTCGGCGCTGCCGCGGTCTGGTCGCTGCCGTCCTCGGCCCGCCGGTGGGTGCGCCACGTCGCCCTCGGGTTCGCCCTGCTCGAGCTGCTGCTCGCCGTCGGGCTCGCGGCGACGTTCGACACCGCCGCCGCCGCCACCCACCAGTTCTCCGAGGTGCACAGCTGGATCCCCGCGCTCGGCGTGAGCTACGCCGTCGGCGTCGACGGCGTCGGCCTGCTCCTCGTGCTGCTCTCGGTCGTCCTGACCCCGCTGGTGCTGCTCGCGGCCTGGCGCGAGCAGGGCACGGACTTCGAGAAGCTGCGGCACTACGTCGCGCTCATCCTCGTCGTCGAGACGTTCATGGTCGCGGTGTTCGCCGCGCGCGACGTGTTCTTCTTCTACCTGCTGTTCGAGGCCATGCTGATCCCGGTGTACTTCCTCATCGGGGCGTTCGGGGGCCTGCAGCGCCGGTACGCCGCGGTGAAGTTCCTGATCTTCTCCCTGGTCGGCGGGCTCGTCATGCTCGTCGCGGTGATCGTGCTCTACCAGCACGGTCCCGGCGGGGCCGACGGCTTCCTCACCGCCCGCCTGACCGGCATCGAGCTGCCCGTGACCACCGAGCGCCTGCTCTTCGTCGCGTTCTTCTTCGCGTTCGCGATCAAGGCGCCGATGTGGCCCGTGCACACCTGGCTGCCCGACGTCGCGGAGACGGCCCCGGCGGGGACGTCCACCCTGCTCGTGGGCGTGCTCGACAAGGTCGGCACGTTCGGGATGCTCACGCTCTGCCTGCCGCTGTTCCCCGCGGCCTCCCGCTGGGCCGCGCCGGTCGTCATCGTGCTCGCCCTGATCTCGATCCTCTACGGCGCGCTGCTGGCCATCGGACAGCAGGACCTGATGCGGATGATCGCGTACACGTCGGTGTCGCACTTCGGCTTCATCGTGCTCGGCATCTTCGCGTTCACCTCGGTGAGCGTGCAGGGCTCGTCGTTCTACATGGTCAACCACGGGCTCTCGACCGGTGCGCTGTTCCTGCTCGCCGGCTTCCTCGTCCAGCGGCGCGGCAGCCAGCGCATCGCCGACTTCGGCGGGCTGCAGAAGGTCGTCCCCGTGCTCGCGGGGACCTTCCTGGTCGCCGGGCTCTCGGCCCTGTCGCTGCCGGGCCTGTCGACGTTCGTGAGCGAGTTCCTCGTGCTGATCGGGACCTTCGCCCGGTCCCAGCCTGCCGCGATCGTCGCCGTCTTCGGCGTCGTCCTCGCCGCGATCTACATCCTGCTCACCTACCAGCGCATCTTCACCGGACCGGTCCAGGATGAGCTCGCGGACACCCGCGACCTGTCGGCGCGCGAGCTGTGGGTCGTCGGCCCGCTCATCGCCCTGCTGCTGGTCTTCGGGTTCTACCCGGCGCCGGCGCTCGACCTCGTGCGCGAGCCCGCGAGCGTCACGCTCGAGCTCGTCGGGGTCGACGACGTGCCGGCGGCCGCGGCCGCCGGGATCGACCAGTCAGCCGGACGTGGAGTGGGTGCCGATCTGGGCGCCGTCGAGGGGAGCACGAAGTGACCGGGGTCGTCGCGTTGACCGGGAGCTTCACCGCACCCCAGATCGACTGGGCTCACCTGAGCCCGATCCTCATCGTGCTCGGCGCGGGGGTCGTCGGCGTGCTGGTCGAGGCCTTCGTGCCCCGCACGGCCCGCCGCGCGGTCCAGCTCGCGCTCGCGCTGGCGGCCACCGCTGGCGCGGTCGTCGCGGTCGCGGCCCTGTGGTCCGGCGTGCGGGACTCCGGCGGCACCGTGGTGCTCGGCGGCTCCGTGCTGATCGACGGGCCCGGGCTCATCATCCAGGGCATCGTCGCCGCCATGACGCTGCTCGCGCTGCTCGTGGTCGCCGACCGCACGGAGACCCGCGAGGACGCGTTCGCGCCCGCCGCGTCCGCCGTGCCCGGGTCGGACTACGAGGAGCAGACGCGCCGGCTCGGCCTGGTGCAGACCGAGGTCTACCCGCTCATCCTGTTCGCGGCCGGCGGCATGATGATCTTCCCCGCCGCGGGCGACCTGCTGACGATGTTCGTCGCGCTCGAGGTGCTCTCCCTCCCGCTGTACCTGCTCTCCGGGCTCGCGCGCCGCCGTCGGCTCCTGTCGCAGGAAGCCGCGATGAAGTACTTCCTGCTGGGCGCGTTCGCCTCGGCGATCTTCCTGTTCGGCGTCGCGCTCCTGTACGGGTTTGCGGGCTCGGTCCGGCTCGACGCGATCGCGGCGGCCACCACCACGACCCTCGGCATGGACGGGCTGCTCCTCGCGGGCATCGCCATGGTGCTGGTCGGGCTGCTGTTCAAGATCGGCGCCGTTCCGTTCCACTCCTGGACCCCCGATGTGTACCAAGGCGCCCCGACGCCCATCACCGGCTTCATGGCCGCGTGCACCAAGGCGGCCGCGTTCGGCGCGCTGCTGCGCGTCGTGTACGTCATCGTGCCCGCGCTGCGCTGGGACCTGCTCCCGGCGCTCTGGGCCATCGTCATCATCACGATGGCCGTCGGCTCGGTCGTCGCGCTCGTGCAGACGGACGTCAAGCGGATCCTCGCGTACTCGGCGATCGCGCACACCGGCTTCATCCTCACCGGGGTCGTCGCGCTGGACCAGAGCGGCATCACGGCGGTCATGTTCTACCTGATCGCGTACAGCCTCGCGACGATCGGCGCGTTCGCCGTCATCACCCTCGTGCGCGAGGTCGGCCCCGACGGCGAGGTGCTCGGCGAGGCCACGCACCTGTCGCAGTGGGCCGGGCTCGGCAAGCGCAGCCCGTGGCTCGCCGCGGCGTTCGCGCTGTTCCTGCTCTCCTTCGCGGGGATCCCGCTGACGGCGGGCTTCATCGCGAAGTTCACCGCCTTCTCGGCCGCGGTCGCGGGCGGGGCGACAGCGCTGGCCGTGGTCGGCGTCGTCGCGTCGGCCGTCTCCCTGTTCTTCTACGTGCGGATCATCGTGCTGATGTTCTTCACGGACGCGTCGGACCCGGGCGAGCACGGCGCCGCCGTCGTGACCGTGGTGCGGTCCGAAGGCTTTACCGCGGTGGCCATCGCGGTCGCGGCGGCGGCGACGCTGGTGCTCGGGGTCTTCCCGTCTGGGACCCTTGACCTCATGAGCCAGGCAGCCAGGTTTATCCCGTGAGCTCGACCACGGCGCTCCAGATGGCCGACCCCGCGCTGGCGGAGCTGCTCACCCAGCGCCTCGCGCTGGTGGAGGAGCGGCTGCGCGACGCCGTCGCGCAGCCCGACGCGTTCGCCGACACCGCATCGCGGCACCTGGTCAACGCGGGCGGCAAGCGGCTGCGCCCCATGCTGACGCTGCTCGCGGCGCAGCTCGGCGACGGGCAGCGCCCCGAGGTGCTGGACGCCGCGGTCGTGGTCGAGCTCACCCACCTCGCGACGCTGTACCACGACGACGTCATGGACTCCGCGCCGCTGCGCCGCGGCGCGCCCGCGGCGCACGAGGTATGGGGCAACTCGGTCGCGATCCTCACCGGCGACCTGCTGTTCGCGCGCGCGTCGTCCACCGTCGCCGGGCTCGGCCCGGAGGCCGTGCGGATCCAGGCCCGCGCGTTCGAGCGGCTCTGCCTGGGCCAGCTGCACGAGACGATCGGGCCGCAGGGCGGCGAGGACGCCGTCGAGCACTACCTGCGCGTGCTGGCGGACAAGACCGGGTCGCTCATCGCGACGTCGGCCCGGTTCGGCGCGATGTTCGCGGGCTGCCCGCCGAACGTGGTCAAGCAGGTCACGGAGTACGGCGAGAAGGTCGGCGTCGCGTTCCAGCTGGCCGACGACGTGATCGACCTGTCCGCGAGCGGCGCGATGACCGGCAAGACGCCGGGGACCGACCTGCGCGAGCAGGTCGCGACGATGCCCGTGCTGCTGCTGCGCGCGCGTGCGGCGCGGCCGGACGCGCTGGCCGCCGACCGCGAGCTCGTCGAGCTGCTCGACTCCGACCTGTCGGCCGACATCGACCTCGACGAGGCCGTGCTCGGCCTGCGCGGCCACGCCGTCGTCGCCGAGACGCGGGCGCTTGCCGTGACGTGGGCGAAGGCGGCCGTCGCCGAGCTCGAGCCGGTCCCGGCCGGGGTCGTCAAGGACGCGCTGCTGTCCTTCACCGACGCGCTGGTCGATCGCGCGACCTGAAGCCCCCGCACGGTGGCTCGGCGGTTAGGCGGGGGCGTGCGCCCTGCGGGCGAGGGTGCTCGCCCGGCCCGTGCGGACGCCGTCGACCGTGAGGATGACCAGCGCGACCCACACGAGCGCGAAGCCCCACCAGCGCGCGACAGGCATGTGCTCGCCGAACACCAGGATGCCGAGCAGGAACTGCATGGTCGGGGCGATGTACTGCAGCATCCCGACGACCGAGAGCGGCAGCCGGCGCGCGGCCGAGCTGAACATCAGCAGCGGCGTCGCGGTCACGACTCCCGTCGAGACCAGCGCGACGAGGTGCCACGTGCCGTGCGCCCCGAAGGTGCCGGCGCCGGTCGCGCCGAGCCAGAGCAGGTACCCGAGCGCGAGCGGGAACAGCAGTGTGGTCTCGACCGCGAGACCCGCGACGGCGGTCACCGTGCGCCCGACGCGGTTCTTGATCAGGCCGTATGTCCCGAAGCTGAACGCCAGGGTGAGCGCGATCCACGGCAGCCGCCCGTACCCGACGGTGATGACGAGGACGGCGGCGGCGCCGAACCCGAGCGCGACCCACTGCGTCGCGCGCAGCCGCTCGCCGAGGACGAAGACCGCGAGCAGCACCGTCACGAGCGGGTTGATGAAGTACCCGAGCGCGGTGTCGACCACCTGGTCGCTGAGCACGCCGTAGACGTACACGGTCCAGTTCACCGCGACGAGCGCGGCCGCGAGCCCGAGCAGCCCGAGCGTGCGCCGGTTCGCGAACACGGCCCGGAACGGGGACCACCCGCGCGTCACGGTCAGCAGCAGGAGACAGAAGCCGAGCGACCAGACGACGCGGTGGCCGATGATCTCGACGGCGCCCGCGGGCGCGAGCAGGGGGAAGTAGAGCGGCAGCACGCCCCACAGCAGGTACGCGCCCGCGCCGAGCGCGAGGCCGGCCCGGCTCGGTGCGGCGGCCGGGGCGGCAACGGAGGTGGCGGCCGGCGCGGCAGCGGGTTCGGGGGAGGGCAAGTGCGTCACCCGCAGAACTTAACGCCCCCCGCGCGGACGTCCACCTGATGATCACGCTCCGGTGACCGCGGGCGCACTCGCCGTACACTTCCTCCGAGGCCCAGCGCCCGCTCGGCCGTTGGCATGCGCGCCGCCAGCGAGGCTCCCCGAAACGGAAGGCACCACCGTCCCGTGAGCAGCAACCGATCCCTGCGCGTCGCCGTCGTCGGCGCCGGTCCGGCCGGCATCTATGCCGCCGACATCCTGTCCAAGACGGATCTCGACGTGAGCATCGACCTGCTCGAGCGCCTGCCCGCCCCGTTCGGGCTCGTCCGCTACGGCGTCGCCCCCGATCACCCCCGGATCAAGCAGATCATCGTCGCGCTGCACAAGGTGCTCGAGCGCGGCGACATCCGGCTGCTCGCGAACGTGGACTACGGCGTCGACCTCAAGCTCGAGGATCTGCGCCAGTTCTACGACGCGGTGATCTTCTCGACCGGCTCGATCCGCGACGCGTCGCTCGCGATCCCGGGGATCGACCTGCCCGAGTCCTACGGCGCCGCGGACTTCGTGTCCTGGTACGACGGGCACCCCGACGTGCCGCGCACGTGGCCGCTCGCCGCCCGCGAGGTCGCCGTGCTCGGCGCCGGGAACGTGGCCCTCGACGTCGCCCGGATCCTGGCCAAGCATGCGGACGACCTGCTCCCGACCGAGATCCCCGCGAACGTCTACGAGCTGCTCGCGGCGTCGCCCGTCACCGACGTGCACATCTTCGCCCGCCGCGGCCCGGCCCAGGTCAAGTTCTCCTCGCTCGAGCTGCGCGAGATGGGCCACGTCCCGGACGTCGACGTCATCGTGTACCCCGAGGACTTCGACTTCGACGACGGCTCGATGGCCGCGATCCACTCCTCGAACCAGACCAAGCAGGTCGTCAAGACCCTCACGGACTGGACCCTGAAGGACCCGGCCGACCAGACCGCGTCGCGCCGGATCCACCTGCACTTCCTGCACCGCCCCGCCGAGGTCCTCGGCGCCGACGGGCACGTGGTGGGCCTGCGCACCGAGCGCACCGCGCTCAACGGCGACGGCACCGTCAGCGGCACGGGCGAGTTCCACGACTGGCCCGTGCAGGCCGTCTACCGCGCGGTCGGCTACTTCGGCTCGCCGCTCGTCGACATCCCGTTCGACGACCTCAAGGGCGTCATCCCGAACAACGGCGGCCGGGTCATCGACGTCGACGGCGACCAGGTGCCGGGCGTCTACGCGACCGGCTGGATCAAACGCGGCCCGATCGGCCTGATCGGCAGCACGAAGTCGGACGCGAGCGAGACGATCCGCAACCTCGCCGAGGACGTCCGCGCCGACGCCGACGAGCTGCGCACCGCCGCCGAGCCCGACCCCGACGCCGTGCTCGCGTTCCTCGCGGCCCGCGCCGTGCCGGTCGTGGAGTGGAGGGGCTGGGAGCTGCTGGAGGCGCACGAGATCGCGCTCGGCGCCGCCGTGGGCCGCGAGCGGATCAAGGTCGTCCCCCGCGAGGAGATGACCGCGATCGCCCGCGGCGAGCAGCGAACGGCGCCCGCCGAGC
Source organism: Pengzhenrongella sicca (assembly GCF_017569225.1). Classification (GTDB taxonomy): domain Bacteria; phylum Actinomycetota; class Actinomycetes; order Actinomycetales; family Cellulomonadaceae; genus Pengzhenrongella; species Pengzhenrongella sicca. Next base: position 3,891,822 of record NZ_CP071868.1, on the reverse strand, counting down.
GCGGCTGACGCGGGCGAGCGGGTGAGGTAGTCCATTTGGGCCGAGGTAGTCCTTTCGCGCCGAGGTAGTCCTTAAGCAGGGACTACCTCGGCGCGAACTGACGAACTCGGCGCCCCAGCGCCGCTAGAGCCGGCCGGCTTCCGTGATGCGGCGCAGGAACTCCTGCGTCCGGGGCTGCTCCGGAGCGCCGAGCACCTGCCCGGGCGTGCCCCGCTCGTGCACGCGGCCGTTGTGCAGGAAGCAGACCTCGTCGGCGACGGTGCGCGCGAAGCCCATCTCGTGGGTCGCCACGACCATCGTGAGCCCGTCGTTCTTGAGCTCGCCCAGCAGGTCGAGCACCTCGCCCACGAGCTCGGGGTCGAGCGCGCTGGTCACCTCGTCGAGCAGCATCAGGCGCGGGCCGCACGCGAGCGCGCGCGCGATCGCGACGCGCTGCTGCTGACCGCCGGAGAGCTCGTCCGGAAACGCCCGCGCCTTGCCCGCGAGCCCGACGCGCTCGAGCATCGCCATCGCCCGGTCGCGGGCCTGCGCGCGCGGCACGCCGTGCACGAGCCGCGGGGCGAGGGTCACGTTGTCCAGGACCCGCAGGTGCGGGAACAGGTTGAACGACTGGAACACCATCCCGATCTGGGCGCGGACGGCGTTCGCGTCGACCCGCGGATCGGTGATGTCCCGGCCGGCGAGCTCGATCACGCCGTCGTCGACGACCTCGAGCAGGTTCGCGCAGCGCAGCAGGGTCGACTTGCCCGACCCCGACGAGCCGATGAGCACGACGACGCTGTGCTCCGCGACGTCCAGGTCGACGTCGTCGAGCACGAGGGACGCCCCGAACGCCTTGCGCACGCCGCGTAGCCGCAGCAGCGGCGCCGCGGCGCTCACAGCGCACCCCCCGCGAGGCCGCCCTGTGAGCGGCTCCAGCCGCTGCGGCGCGCGATCGCGTCGGTCGCGCGCGTGAGCGGGATGGTCAGGGCCACGAAGAGCACCCCCGCGACGACGTACGGCGTGAAGTTCGCGTACTGCGACGTCTCGATCTGGGCGGCGCGAACGGCGTCGATCGCGCCGAGGATGGAGATGAGGCCGGAGTCCTTCGAGAGCGCGACGAGGTCGTTGAGCAGCGCGGGCACGACGCGGCGCACGGCCTGGGGCAGCACGACGGTCCGCATCGTCTGCGCGCGGGTGAGCCCGAGCGACCGCGCCGCGGCGACCTGGGACGGGTGCACCGACTCGATGCCGGCGCGGAACACCTCGGCGACGTACGCGGAGTAGGTCAGCACGAGCGCGAGGCTGCCCAGGAGGACCGCCGACGCCGGGATGCCCTGCAGCCGCAGGCCCGGCAGCCCAAAGCCCACCAGCAGCAGCACGAGGATCAGGGGCAGCCCCCGGAAGATGTCGATGTACCCGGTCGCGAAGGCACGCAGCGGGAAGAACACCGGCCCGCGCAGTGTGCGGGCGACGGCGAGCGCCAAGGCGACGACGACGATGACGACGGCGCAGCCCACCATCACCCGGACGTTCAGCCAGAGGCCCTGCGCGATCGCGGGCAGCGACGCGAGCGCGACGTCCGGGTCAAAGAACGACTGCCGGACGCGGGGCCAGCCCGGCGAGCTGGTCAGCGCGAGGACCGCCACCGCGGTGACGGCGACGGTGCTCGCGGCGGCGACCAGCCCCGAGCGGCGGGCCTGGTGGCGCCGAAAGTCGATCCGGTCACGCTGCGTCGCCGACGGCGCCCAGGCGGCCGGGCCGGGGCCGCTCACTCGAGGACCGGCGCACCCGCGGCGTCGGTGAGCCACTGCGCCTCGAGCGCCGCGAGCGTGCCGTCGGCCCGCAGCGCGTCGACCGCCTCGGTCACGGGCGCGGTGAGGTCGCTGCCCTTGTCCAGCACGAGGCCGAACTGGTCGGGGTTGTCGCCCGCGGGCAGCTGCCCGACCAGAACGCCCCCGTCGAGCTCGGCCGCAGTGATGTACAGCGCCGTCGGCAGGTCGACGACGATCGCGTCCACGAGCCCCGCCGCGAGGGCCTGCTTGACCTGGTCGTTGTCGTTGAACGGTGAGACCGCGGTCGTGGGGGCGATCACGTCCTCGGCGATCTGCAGGCTCGTCGTGCCGACCATCGCGCCGATGCGTGCGCCCTGGAGCTCGGCGAGCGTCGTCGCGCCCGCGACGGGGCTGCCCTCGAGCGTCACGACGGCCTGCGCCGTGTCGTAGTAGCTGGAGGAGAAGTCGAGGTTCTGCTTGCGCTCGTCGCTGATGGAGACCTGGTTGATCGCGACGTCGAAGGTCTTCGCGCCTGGGGCGATGATCTGGTCGAACGTGACGGTGACCCAGTCGACGTCGCCCGCGGCGAAGCCGAGCTGGTCCGCGACGGCGTAGGCGACCGCGGACTCGAAGCCCTCGCCGCTGGTGGGGTCGTTGTCGACGATCCACGGTTCGAAGGCCGGATCCGAGGTGCCGATCGTGAGGCGTCCGTCGGCGAGCGTCGCCAGCGCGCCGTCGCTCGCGCTCGCGGCCGGTTCGGCGCCGTCGTCGACGGGGGCGCACGCCGCGAGCGCCAGGGCGCTCGCGGCGGCCAAGGCAAGTACGCGGGTGCGGTTCATCGGAGCTCCGGTCGATCGATGGCGGGTCTGACGTGCGTGAAAGCGCGACGTCCAGGGCAGGATAGGGGAACGGCTCGGCGCGTGCGCGCGTTGTCCGAGCAGGACCGTTGCGGCACGACTGCCGCGGCACGAGGGCGCACGAGGGCGAGGACGGCAGATGGGTCACCGGCACTACAACGGGTTGAAGACGGCCGCGCTGTTCGGCGTCATGTGGGCCGTGCTCCTGCTGATCTACGCGCTGGTCGGCGGCGGGAACCGCAGCCTGTTCTTCGTCTTCGCGGCCGTCGGCCTGCTCGGCACGGGGTACGGGTACTGGAACTCCGACAAGATCGCGATCCGCGCGATGCGCGCGCGGCCGGTGAGCGAGCTCGAACAGCCCTCGATGTACCGGATCGTGCGGGACCTCTCGACGGCCGCCCGCCAGCCGATGCCGCGCCTGTACGTGTCCCCGACCGCGGCGCCCAACGCGTTCGCGACGGGCCGCAACCCCCGCAACGCCGCGGTGTGCTGCACCGAGGGCCTGCTCCAGCTGCTCGACGAGCGGGAGCTGCGCGGGGTGCTCGCGCACGAGCTCATGCACGTCTACAACCGGGACATCCTCACGTCGAGCGTCGCGGCCGCCGTCGCGGGCCTCATCACGTCCTTCGCCCAGTTCCTGCTCTTCTTCGGCGGGGGAGACCGCGACCGTGGCGGCGGCAACGTGCTCGGCACGCTCGCGCTCGCGATCCTGTCCCCGATCGCCGCGTCGCTGATCCAGCTCGCGATCAGCCGCACGCGCGAGTACGACGCCGACGAGGACGGTTCTCGCCTGACGGGCGACCCACTCGCCCTCGCCTCGGCCCTGCGCAAGCTCGAGTCCGGTACGCAGCGGGCCCCGCTGCCCCAGGACCGGGACCTCGTCGACGTCTCGCACCTGATGATCGCCAACCCGTTCCGCGGCGCGGGAGTCGGCAAGCTGTTCGCGACCCACCCGCCGATGGGCGAGCGCATCGCTCGCCTCGAGGCGATGGCCGGGGGCCCGCTGTACTGAGGGCGCCGCGCTGAGGGCGCCGCACTGAGGGCGCCGCGCTCCCGCTACGGGCAGGACTGCCCGAGCAACCCCTGCCCTCCGTCGCACTCGGCGGCGTAAGCCGTCGTGATCGCCCGGGCGGCGTCGCTCACCGCGGTCAGCTGCTCCGGGCTGAGCACGTCGATGACCAGGCGGCGAACCTCGCGCGCGTGGCCCGGGGCGATGTCCTCGAGCCTGGCCAGGCCGGTGTCGGTGAGCCACGCCTCGGCGCGCCGGCCGCCCTGGTTGACGCAGCTGCGCCGGCCCACCAGTCCGGACCGCTCGAGGCGGGTGATGGCGTGCGAGAGCCGCGACAGCGACCCCTGCGACAGCGCCGCCAGGTCGCTCAGCCCCACCGTGCGGTCGGGCGCCTCCGACAGGACGGCGAGCACCTGGTACTCGAAGCCGTTCACGCCCGCGTCGCGCTTGAGCTGCGCGTCGAGGGCCGGCGGCAGGATCGCCAGTAGCCCCAGCAGGGCGCGCCAGTCGCGCTGCTGGTCGGCCGTCAGCCACGGCGCGTCGTCGACGGGTGCGCTCTCCCCGCGGGTGTCAGGACTCACAGGAGCGATCCTAGCAACCGTCTTGAACATTCAAGTCGCTGGGCGTATAGTTCGTGTTGAACATTCAACCTCAGCACCCACGGGAGATCCCATGCACCTGCTCCGCGTCGACGCCAGCATCCAGGGCGACCGCTCTGCCAGCGGCGCACTTGCCGACCTCGTCCTGACCGAGTTCACCGCCGCCCGCCCGGAGGTGCCGGTCGTGCGGCGTCACCTGGGACAGAACCCGCTGCCCGCGGACGCGTGGGTGGGCGCGATCTCGGGCACCTTCACACCGGCGGAGAGCCGCACCCTGGCCCAGCTCGAGGCGCTCGCGATCGCCTCGCAGGTGGCCACCGAGCTGCAGCAGGCCTCGAGCGCCGTGCTGGCGCTCCCGCTGTACAACTTCGGCGTCTCGCAGCACGTCAAGACGTGGATCGACCTCGCCATCGCCGGCGCGCCCCAGGGCACCCGGCTGCTCGAGGGCACGCCGACCGTCCTCGTCGTCACGCGGGGCGGCGCCTACGGGCCCGGCACGCCGCGGGAGGGCTGGGACCACAACATCGAGTACCTCCGGCAGATCCTGGTCCAGTCCTGGGGTGCCGACCTCACGGTGGTCGAGCGCGAGTTCACCCTCGTCGGCGTGAACCCCGCGCTCGATCAGTTCACCGAGCTGGCGCAGACGATGCGCACGGCCGCCGAGGCCGCCGCGGTGGAGGCCGGCGCACAGCTCGCCGGCCGCCGCGCCGCCTGACGGGCCCGGGGGCCGCCGGCCCGGGCGTGATCGCGGACAGGCGCTACCTCAGCGGTAGTTCACGAACTGCAGCGCGACGTCCAGGTCGGCGGCCTTGAGCAGTGCGATGACGGCCTGCAGGTCGTCGCGGCTCTTGGCCGACACCCGGAGCTCGTCGCCCGTGATCTGCGACTTGACGCCCTTGAGGCCCTCGTCGCGGATGAGCTTGCCGATCTTCTTGGCGTTCTCGCTGCTCAGGCCCTCGACGATCGTCGCCGCGAGGCGGTACTCCTTGCCGGACGGCTGCGGCTCCTTCTCACCGGTGTCGAGCGACTTGAGGGAGATGCCGCGGCGGATCAGCTTGGTCTCGAAGACGTCGAGGATCGCGAGCACGCGCTCGGCGGAGTTCGCGGCCATGACGATCGTCTCGCCGCTCCAGGCGATCGACGCGCCGACGTTCTTGAAGTCGTAGCGCTGCGAGATCTCCTTCGCTGCCTGGTTCAGGGCGTTGTCGACCTCCTGCCGGTCGACCTTGCTGACGACGTCGAACGACGACTCGTTCGCCATGGTTCCTCCTGTGCTGATGCGGGCCGCGCCGTCGGCGCGACCGAGTGCTGAGCGGTTCGGTGCAAGGGACCCGCCCGGGAGTTGCTATCCTTCCATCCGCACCACTCGCCGTGCTCCTCGGAGCGCGGCGTTCACGGCCTGGCGGGTTACCCGAGTGGCCAAAGGGGGCTGACTGTAAATCAGCTGGCAACGCCTACGGGGGTTCGAATCCCTCACCCGCCACCGACACGGGGCGTCCTCATCGAGGGCGCCCCGTTTCTGTCGGTCGCGCCGGGACGGTCGCGCCGGGGATCCGCGTGTGAGCCAGTGCACAATCTCGCACCCGCTGCCGGGGGCGACGGGAGGCGGTTCGCGGCGACGGCCGTTGGCGTGTAACCTTTCCTCGCCATGCCCCGATAGCTCAGACGGTAGAGCATCTCCATGGTAAGGAGAAGGTCAAGGGTTCGATTCCCTTTCGGGGCTCTGTTCGGTACGAGGGGCTGGCGCAGCACGCGCCAGGCCGTCACCGGCTTGGCGGGGTAGCTCAGTTGGTCAGAGCACACGGCTCATAATCGTGGTGTCGCGGGTTCAAGTCCCGCTCCCGCTACCGAACGTTGAAGCTCGCGCGCCAGCCGGCGGCGCGCAGTAGAAGATGACGAGCGTCGCGCAAGCGGCGCGAGATATGAAGGAAGTCTCGAAGTGGCCAAGAGCTCGGACGTCCGCCCCAAGATCACTCTCGCCTGCGTGGAGTGCAAGGAGCGGAACTACATCACCAAGAAGAACCGCCGCAACAACCCCGACCGCCTCGAGCTGTCGAAGTTCTGCCCGCGCGACGGCAAGCACACCCAGCACCGCGAGACCCGCTGATCGCTCGCCCGTAGGCGAAGATCGAACATGCCGGTCAATGTCGCTTTTCTTGGTCGTGAGTACCCGGCGGGCCTCGGTTACGAGGTCGGCCGGGAGAAGATCCGCGAGTTCGCGGAGGCGGTCGGGGCAACTCACCCGGCCCATCGCGACGTCGCGGTAGCCCGCTCCCTCGGCTACCCGGACGTCATTGCGCCACCCACGTTCGCCGTCGTCATCGCCCAGCGCGCAGAGCAGCAGCTGATCGCGGACCCCGCGGCGGGGATCGACTTCACCCGAGTCGTGCACGCGGACGAGCACTTCACCCACCGCCGCCCGATCCACGCCGGGGACCTGCTCACGACGGTCCTGCACGTCGACTCGATCCTCGAGCGGGCCGGGATGGCGATGATCAGCACGCGCGTCGAGATCACGGCCGACGACGGCGCGCCCGTCGCGACCGTCGTGTCCACGATCGCCGTCCGCGGGGACGCCCCGGCCGCGCCGGCCGCCGCAACGGCGTCGGAGCCGAGCGCGTGAGCGCCGACGGCGCGCGGACCGCGCCCGAGCTGGACCAGCTCGCCGTGGGCGACGCGATCGGCAGCCGGGTGCTCGAGGTCGACCGTGCGCGGCTGATCCGGTACGCCGGCGCGAGCGGGGACTTCAACCCGATCCACTGGAACGAGCGGTTTGCGGTCGAGGTCGGCCTGCCGGGCGTCATCGCGCAGGGCATGTGGACCATGGGTGCCGCGGTCCAGCTCGTGGCGGACTGGGCGGGCGACCCCGGCGCCATCGTCGACTACCAGGTGCGCTTCACCCGCCCGGTCGTCGTGCCGGACCCGGGCTCCGCCGTCGTCGAGGTGTCGGGCGCCGTCGGCGCGATCGACCTGGCGGCCGGAACGGCCCGGATCGACCTCACGGTCACCTGCGCAGGAACCCGAGTCCTAGCAAAGTCCCAGGCCACGGTCCGCCTCTAGCCCCCCGCCCTGCCCCGCCCCGCCCTGACCCGGTTTTCAGGGGAATGTGTGCGGATTCCGCACCGATTCCCCTGAAAACCGGGTCGGGGGTGGGGGTGGGCCGCAGGTCAGAGCGGGGGGCGGGGGCCTGGGTGGGACGTGGTTGTGCCGGGTTGGCGGGTTACCGGGATGATCATCGCCGGGACCTCGGTGCCCGCGATGAGCGCGATCGCGGCCTCGCCCGCGAGGCGGCCCTTCTCCGCGAGCGGCTGCCGGACGCTCACGAGCACGTCGGGGGCCAGCCACGGCAGGTCGATGCCGTCGAAGCCGACGATGGAGACGTCGTCGGGCACCCGCAGGCCCAGGTCGCGCGCGGCGAGCACGACGCCCGAGGCGAGCAGGTCGCTCAGCGCGATGATCGCCGTCGGCGGGTTCGGCCCCGACAGGATCTGCATGCCGGCGCTGCGGCCGTGCTCCACGAGCGAGGCCGGCGTCTCGATCACGATCTCGGGCGTGACTCCCGCAGCCGCGATCCCGGCGAGCCGGCGTCGCGTGGCGAGGTAGCCCGAGCGCGGGTCCCGCGCCGGGTCCGGCTCGCCCAGGCGGCGGTCGTGGCTGTACGGCAGCGAGACGACGCCGAACCGCTCGTGCCCGAGCGCGCGGAGCTCCCGCACGAGCTCCTCGGTGCCGCGCTGGTCGTCGATGCCGACGCTCGCGGTCAGCGCGCGCGTCGCCCCGTCCTCGCCGTCGCGGCCGGCTGGGCCCGCGAGGTCGCCCTCGACCACGACGACCGGGATCCCGCGCCGCGCGAGCGCCGCCAGCACCTCGTCGTCGGGCCCGTTGCACAGGACGACGACGGCGGCGTCCATCGCCGCGTGCGCGACCAGTTGCGGGACCTCGCCAGCCTCGGACGGGATCAGCAGGATGCCGACGTCGTGCGCGCCGAGCGCCTGCGCGAGCCCGTCGAGCATCTGGATCGAGACCGGGTCGCGGAAGCTGCGCCGCAGGCGGTCGCCGAACACCGCCCCGACGATGCCCGACCGGCCGCTGCGCAGCTGCTGGCCGAGCGGGTTCGGCCCGGCGTACGCGAGCTCGGCGGCCGCGGCGAGCACGCGCTCGCGCGTCGTCGTGGCGATCGGGCCGGCGCCGGAGAACGCGAGGGATGCGGTCGAGACGGAGACGCCGGCGGCCTCGGCGACGTCGGCCAGGGTCGGGCGGCGAAAGGTCACCGGGCTCACTTTCTGGCGGCCGCCGGGACTGCTGGCGGGAATCATGTTGACGGGCCGCCAGCGTACCCACACACTGGGAACCACGCCTCGAATCGATTCGACCCACCCGGTCGCGGATCCGTTCGAGCGCCAGTCGAATCGATTCGAGAAGGAACGTCATGCGTCATCCGCGGCCCGCGGCCCCCCAACTCTCGGCCCCCCGGCCCCCGGCTCCCCGCCCCCTCGTCCTGGCCCGCTGGCTGATGATGAGCCTGTTCGCCCTCAACGGCACGACCATGGCCAGCTGGCTCTCGCGCCTACCGTCGGTGAGCGCGGCGCTCGACCTGGCCCCGAGCGAGCTGGGCGTGGTGCTGCTCGCGGGCGCGGTCGGCGCGCTCGCGATGGTGCTGGCCGCCGGCGTCATCGTGACCCGGTTCGGCGGGCGCATCGCGCTGCACGCCACGACGGCGGGCTTCACGCTCGCGTTCGTGCTGCTGGGCCTCGGGCCGACCCTCGGCCGGGTCGACCTGCTCACCGCCGGCATCTTCCTGGCGGGCGTGTCCTTCGCGCTCGGCGGCGTCCCGATGAACGTCGAGTCGTCCGCGATCGAGCGGCGCCTGGGCCGGACCGTGCTGCCGCAGTTCCACGCGGCGTTCTCGATCGGGGCGGTGCTCGGCTCGGGGATCGGCGCGCTCTCGGCGCACCTCGACGTCTCGCTGCTCGGCCAGTTCCTCGCCACGGCGGCGATCAGCGCGCTCTGGCGCCTCGCCATCACCCGCCACGTCATCCTCGATCCCGCCGACGACGGCGCAGGCGGCCCCGTGGTCGTCGTCGCCGGGGGCCGGGTCGGGCTGCGCGCGGCGCTGAAGGGTTGGCGCGAGCCCCGCACCCTTCAGATCGGCGTCGTCATCATGGCGGCGGCGTTCTCCGAGGGGGCTGCGAACGACTGGCTCGCGCTCGCCGTCGTCGACGGGTTCGGGGAACCGGAGTCGGTCGGCGCGATCGTGTACGGCGTGTTCGTCGCGTCGATGACCGTCGTGCGGCTGCTCGGCACCCGGCTCATCGACCGGTACGGGCGGGTCGCGGTGCTGCTCGTGTCCGGGCTCGTGTCGCTCGGCGGGCTCGTCCTGTTCGGCGTCGCGCCGTCGCTGCCGCTGGCCGCCGTCGGCGTGGTCGCGTGGGGCCTCGGCGCGGGGCTGGCTGTGCCGAACGGCATCGCGGCCGCGTCCGACGACCCCCTGCGCGCGGCCGGCCGGGTCGCCGTCGTCTCCGCGTTCTCCTCGACCGCCTCCCTCGCCGCGCCGCCCCTGCTCGGGCTCGCCGCCGAGGGGCTCGGCACGCGGCACGCGCTCGTGCTCATCACGATCGCGATGGTCGCCAGCGTGAGCCTGTCGGGCCGCGTCGCGCGCGAGCCCGCCGCCGAGCCGGCCATCGAGCCTGCCGCCGCCGAGCCCGGCCGGGGCGGCATGCCAGAATCGAGACGCCCCGATGCGGCGCCGCCGAGCGCCTCGCGGGTTGACCACGTACCGGCCGGTGCCACCGGCGAGACCGACTCCTGGGGGACCCCCGTGACCGTCGACCGCACGACCGCGGGTGTGCGGTGACCGCGCAACGCCCGGCCGGATCGCCGGCCGCGGCTGCCTCCCCGCCGGTCGATCGCACGGCCCGGACCGCCTCCGTCGCGGTGTTCGCCGTCTTCGTGCTCAACGGCTTCACGTTCGCGAACTGGGCGTCGCGCATCCCCGCGGTGCGCGACGAGCTCGAGCTCTCGGCAGCCGAGGTCGGGGTGCTGCTGCTCATCGGCTCGATCGGCTCGCTCCTCGCCCTCCCGCTCGCCGGGCTGGTCGTGCAGCGCCTCGGCGCCCGCCGCACGGTGGCGGCCTTCGCGGTCACGAGCACGAGCGGCCTGCTCATCGCGGCCGCCGCGGTCGAGGCCGGCCAGCTCGTCGTCGTCGGCGTCGGGCTCGTGCTCTTCGGCGCAGGGACGGGCGTGTGGGACGCGTCGATGAACCTCGAGGGAGCGGCCGTCGAGCAGCGCCTCGGGCGCGCGATCATGCCGCGGTTCCACGCCGGGTTCTCGGTCGGCACGATGGCGGGGGCCGGGGTCGGCGCGCTCGCCGCCTACCTGGACGCGACCATCCTCGGGCACCTGGCGATCGCGCTCAGCGCGAGCCTGCTCGCCGTCTTCTGGGCCGTCCGGTGGTTCCTGCCGGAGTCGGCCGTGCACTTGCCGGGGGCGCCGTCCGCGGCGTCGGCGACGGCACCCGCCGCCTCGGCCGCCTCAGCCGGACCGGCCGGCGCGCGGGGCCAGGCCCGGCACGCGTTCGGGGCGTGGCTCGAGCCGCGCACGCTCCTGATCGGGCTGGTCGTGCTCGGCGCGGCCCTCACGGAGGGCGCGGCGAACGACTGGGTCGGCCTCGCCGTCGTCGACGGGTTCGACCAGTCGCACACGGCCGGGGCCCTGACGTTCGGGCTGTTTGTGACCGCGATGACGGGCATGCGGTTCCTCGGCACGGGGCTGCTCGACCGCTTCGGCCGCGTCGCGGTGCTGCGGCTGTGCGCGCTGCTGTCGATCGTCGGCCTGCTCGTCTTCGGTCTCGTGCCGAGCCTGCCGCTGGCGCTCGTCGGCGTCGTGCTGTGGGGGGCGGGCGCCGCGCTCGGCTTCCCGGTCGGCATGAGCGCCGCGAGCGACGACCCGCTGCGGGCGGCCGCGCGCGTCAGCGTCGTCTCGACGATCGGGTACACCGCGTTCCTCGCGGGGCCGCCGCTGCTCGGGCTGCTCGCCGGGCAGGTCGGGTACCGGCACGCGCTGCTCGCGATCGCGGTCCCGGTCGTGGTCGGCCTGGCGGTGCTCGGCGCGCTGGCGCCCCTGCCGACCGCGGCCGGCACCAGGCGCCCGGCCGACCGGCCCGCGTAATCTGGAGGGCATGAGCCTCAACACCCTGCGCGGGAACGCCACGGCGCCGACGGCGGCGGCCAGCCTCACGACACTCCGCCTCGGCGGGCCGGTCGGCCGGTTCGTCGAGACGGGCACCGAGGCCGAGCTGATCGAGGCCGTGCGCGGCGCCGACGCGGCCGGCGAGCCCCTGCTCGTGATCGGCGGCGGCTCAAACCTTGTCGTCGCCGACGCGGGCTTCCCCGGCGTCGTCGTGCGCGACGCGCGGCGGGGGATCGAGGTCGAGTCGGCGGACACCTGCGGCGGCGCGAGCGTGCGGGTCCCGGCCGGCGAGGTCTGGGACGACGTCGTGGCCCGGGCGGTCGCGGAGGGCTGGATCGGGGTCGAGGCGCTGTCGGGCATCCCGGGCTCCGTCGGCGCCGCGCCGGTGCAGAACATCGGCGCCTACGGCCAGGAGCTCGCGGGCGTCGTCGCGACGGTGCGCGTGTGGGACCGCGAGCGCGCGCGGGTGCGCACGCTGCCGCTCGTCGACCTCGAGTTCGGGTACCGGACCTCGATCCTTAAGCGCTCGCTGCACGAGCCGGCGACGCCGTGGGGCCCGACGCCGCGGTACGTGGTGCTCGACGTGAGCCTGCAGATGTACCTCGGTGACCTGTCGGCGCCGATCCAGTACCCCGAGCTCGCGCGCCGGCTCGGCGTCGCGGTGGGCGAGCGGGCGCGCACGCCCGAGGTGCGCGCCGCCGTCCTCGAGCTCCGCCGCGGCAAGGGCATGGTGCTCGACGCCGACGACCCGGACACCTGGAGCGCCGGTTCGTTCTTCACCAACCCGATCCTGGCGCCCGAGCAGGCCGACGCGCTGCCGGTCGACGCCCCGCGGTTCCCGGTGCAGTCGGGACGGCCCGCGACGTCGTCGGGGCCGCGCGGGGGCGAGGTCGAGCCCGGCCTGACGAAGACGAGCGCCGCCTGGCTGATCGAGCACGCGGGCTTCGGCCGCGGCTTCGGCCTACCGGGCGCCGTCGGGCTGTCGACCAAGCACTCCCTGGCGCTGACGAACCGCGGCGGCGGCACGACGGACGAGCTGCTGACCCTCGCGCGCACGATCCGCGCCGGCGTCGCCGCGGCGTTCGGCGTCACCCTCGAGCCCGAGCCCGTCCTGGTGGGCTGCGCGCTGTAGCCCCGGTCGCGCCGTGCGCGAGCGGCGCGAGTCGGCCTCGCGAGGTCAGGCAGGCGAGCTCGTGAGCCAGGCGGCGACGGCCGCGAGCAGCCGGGTCTTCGTGGCGGCGCTCGCGCGGGACGCCCGGATCGAGCCGCGCGCGAGGTCGGCGAGCTCGGCGTCGATGAAGCCGTGCGCGTGGCGGGCCGACTCGTACTGGGCCGTCAGCCGGGACCCGAACAGCAGCGGGTCGTCCGCGCCGAGCGCGACCGTCGCGCCGGCGTCGACGAGCGTGCGCAGCGGGACCTGCGCGGGCTTGGCGTAGACGCCGAGCGAGACGTTCGACGCCGGGCACACCTCGAGTGCGACGCCGGCCGCGACGAGCCGTTCGAGCAGCCGCGGGTCCTCGGCGGAGCGGACCCCGTGGCCGAGCCGGTCCGGTGCCAGGTGGCTGAACACGTCGTCGATGTGCACCGGCCCGAGCAGCTCACCGCCGTGCGGCACCGACGCAAGCCCGGCCCGCCGAGCGATCGCGAACGCGGGGGCGAACTCGGCGGTCTCGCCGCGGCGCTCGTCGTTGCTCAGCCCGAAGCCGACGACGTCGCCCGGCCCGTCCCCGGCGTACCGCGCGGCCAGGCGGGCCAGGGTGCGCGCCTCGTACGGGTGCCGCATGCGCGAGGACGCGACGATGACGGCGACCTCAACGCCGGTCGCGACACTTGCGGCGCGGGCCTCGTCGAGCACGATCTCCAGCGCGGGCGTGATCCCGCCGACGAACGGCGCGTAGGACGTCGGGTCGACCTGGAGCTCGAGCCGCCCGGAGCCCTCGGCCGCGTCGTCCGCGGCGGCCTCCGCGACGATCCGGCGCATCGTCTCCTCGGTGCGCACGCGCGCCCGCGCGGCGTCATACAGGCGTTGGAACTTGTGCCAGCCGCGCTCGTTGGGCGGCACGCGCAGGGGGTCGCCGTCGAGGAGGGCGGGGGGTAGGCGCACGCCCGCCTCGCCCGCGAGCTCGGCGAGCGTCGAGACCCGCATCGACCCCGTGAAGTGCAGGTGCAGGTGCGCCTTCGGCAGCTGGGAGAGGTCGCGCACGGCCCCAGTGTGCCCGCTGCGCGGATGAGAGCAGTCTCACGTCCGCCTCCCGGCCCTCTCACGTCCGCGGGTCAGGCTTGCGCTGAACGGCATCGGGCCGCAGCGAGCGGCCCGTGGAAAGGAGCACGCACATGCAGACCAAGGTCAGCTGGATCCTCGCCGGCGCACTCGGAGTCGTCGGCCTCGGCGCCTCCGCGGCGGTCGCGACCGTCACCGCCCCGGTCGAGCAGGCGAAGCCTGCGGCGTCCGTGTCCGAGCCGGTCGCCTCGCCCGCGCCCGACGACGTGCGCGCCGCCGCTGCCGCCGCGGCCGCGACGGACGTCGCCGAGGCCACGGCAGAGGCCGAGGCCGCTGCTGCGGTCGCGATCCCGGCCGAGCCCGCGCCGGTCGCTGAGCCGGTGGCTGAGCCGGTGGCCGAGCCGGTCGCTGAGCCGGTGGCCGAGCCCGCCCCCGCCCCCGCCCCGGCCCCCGCGCCCGTCGACCCGAAGGACTGCGACGGCGACGGCGTCGCGAACGAGGTCGACAATGACGACCCGTCCGACGTCGCGAAGGCGGACCGGGTCGCCTGGGCGCATGCGCGCGGCGACGACCGCAAGGGCGACGGAGCCCGGGACGGCGCGACGGCTGACGGCAGCCGCGACGGCGGCCACCACGACGGCGGCCAGCGCGACGGTGGCAACCGCGGCGGCCACAAGTAGCAGCACGCGCTGACGCACGACGGCGAGAGCCCCCGGACCGTGCCGGGCGCTCTCGCCGTCCTGGTCCCGGGGGCCGGCGGCGGACCTACTCGCCCTGCGGGTCGCCCTCGGGCGCGGCCACCAGGCGGTACCCCATGCCGCGCAGGGTCGCGATGTGCTCGGCGCCGATCTTGCGCCGCAGGTAGCGGACGTACACGTCGACGACGTTCGAGCCCGGGTCGAAGTCGTACCCCCACACCTGCGACAGCAGCTGCTCGCGGCTGAGCACGTGCTCCGGGTGCCGCATGAACGCCTCGGCGAGCGAGAACTCCCGCGCCGACAGCTCGACCTCGCGGGCGCCGACCTGCATCCGGCGGGTGTGCAGGTCGAGGGTCAGCCGGCCGTGCGTGAGGGTCGACTGCTCTCCCGGGGCGAGCCCGACCGCGGTGCGCAGCCGCAGGCGGATGCGCGCGAGCAGCTCCTCGAAGCGGAATGGCTTCGCCATGTAGTCGTCCGCGCCGCCGTCGAGCCCCGCGACGGTGTCGGCGACCGAGCTGCGCGCCGTCAGGATGATCACAGGCACGGCGCTCCCGGCGGCCCGGAGCTGGCGCAGCGCGACCGTCCCGTCGCCGTCCTCGAGCCCGAGGTCGAGGAGCAGGAGGTCGACCGACCCCGACATGACGTGCTCGTACGCCTCGCGTGCGGTCGCGACCACCGTCGTGGACATGCCGTGCGCCTGGAGGCCCTTGGCGATGAAGTCGGCGATCCGCGCCTCGTCCTCCGCGATCACGATCTGCGTCATCGCGGCACCGACTGCTCGACGCCGGGGCGGCGGTCGGGCGCCGGCCGCCCGGGCGCGTCGAGGTCGAGCTCGACGGGGTCGTCGTCGCGGGGGATCTCCACGGCCGGGAGGTCGAGCACGAACCGGGCGCCCGCGAGCGGGCCCCACGCGTCGGGCTCCCGGGGTGCCGCCGGCGCGGTCGGGGGCTGGTCGGTCCGGGCCCGCTCGAGCCGGACCGAGCCGTCGTGCGCCGCGGCGATCGCGGCGACGATCGGCAGGCCCAGCCCGGCTCCGTTCGCGCGCTGCGCGGCCCGCGTCTGCGCTCCGCGCTCGAACCGCTGGAAGATCCGGCCGGCGTCCTGCGCCGCGACGCCCGCGCCGTCGTCGTGCACCCAGATCAGGACACGACCGTGGGTGACGGCGCTGCCGACGCGCACGCGGGACCCCGCGGGCGAGTACCGGACGGCGTTGGCGATCAGCTGCAGCCAGGCCTGGGTGATGCGCTGGGCGTCGACGACGACGACGGCGTCCGCCCGGGCCTCGACCTGCCAGCGCCGGTCGCCCAGCAGCCGCGCGTTGTCGAGCACGTCGTCGGTGAGCTGGCCGAGGTCGGTCGGCCGCGGCCGGACGAAGTCGGGCCGGTCCACGATTGCCAGGGTCGCGAGGTCATCGACCAGCCGGTGCATCCGGTCGAGCTCGGCCAGCGCGAGGGACTGCGTCGCGCGCGCGTCGGCCGGGTTGGCGGGGTCCATCAGCTCGAGGTGGCCCCGGACGATGGTGAGCGGGGTGCGGAGCTCGTGCCCGACGTCGTCGAGCAGGTCGCGCTGGGACTCGACGGCGCGCTGGAGCCGGTCCAGCATGGCGTTGACGGTGCGCGCGAGGTCGGACAGGTCGTCGCGGCCGGTAACCGCGATGCGCTCGGTCAGGTCGGTCTCCGTGATCCGCTGGGCGGTGTCGCGCAGCAGCCGCACCGGCCGGAGGAGGCCGCCGACGACGAGCCACCCGACGGCGCCGATGATCAGGAGCGAGCCGAGCGAGACGACGAGGGACCCGCGCAGCGAGTCCATGAGCGCCCGGTGCTCCGCGCTCCGGTCCACCGCGACGACGAAGAACCCCTGCGCCGGGTCCCCGCTGACGGAGACCGGGAGCGCGACGAAGCGGTACTGGGTCGTCGCGGTCGACTGCGTGCGCAGGCGTGGCGCCGTCGCCGGGTCGAGCGTGCGCAGCACGGCCATGAGCTCGGGGTCGTCCTCGAGGCGCAGGCTCACGGTGCGGGCCGCGAGCCACGTCTCCCGACCGTCGACCAGGGCGAGCGCGCCCTCGTTCGCCGCGGGCGCGCGCCGCTGGACGGCGAGGTACAGCAGGTCAGCCAGGTCCGCGAACGGCTCGCCGGTCGCGGGATCGAGATCGGTCCGGGCGAAGTCGCGCAGGTCCTGGGCCGCACGGCCGAGCGAGTCGTCGATGCGCGCGTCCGTGCGCCGGGTCTGGACGACCGTCGAGGTCGCGCCGGCGATCGCCATCGCCAGTGCGGCGAGGGCGAGCACCGCGGCGAGCACGCGCACCCGGACCGTCATGCGGCGCTGGCGGCCGCGACACCACGCGAGCCCGCGCACAGCGCGGCCCCTCACTGCCCGTGGCGATCGTTCGACTCGCTGGACCGGTCGGCCGACCCGTCGCCGGAACGGTCGCCCGACCCGTCGCCGGAGCGCGTGCCAGACCCGTCGCGGTCGCCCCATCCGCCCTGGTCGACGGAGTCGGTCGAGCGCTCGCGGGGGGCGCCGGAACCGGACGACGCGTCTGCGCCGGCGGCGGGCGCTGCGGCGACGGGCTCGGGGGCCGCGATCGCGACGGGCTCGGCCACCGGCTCGGCGTCGGCGGCCTCGGATACGGCAGGTGCGTCGTCGGCGGGCTCGGCGCCGGCGGCGGGAGCAGTCCCGGCGGCAGAGGCGGCCTCGGGAGCGACGGCGGGCTCGGCCTGCGGCGCGCCCGCTGGACCTCGGTCAGGGGGCGGGGTGGCGGTGGCTGGACCGCCCGGGGCGGCGGCCGTCCGCGCCGTGAGGACGACGCCGCCGCCGAGCGGGGACTCCGGGCGTGCAACCCCGCCGCCAGCGACCGTCGCGCCGAGCGCGCCGATGAGCACCACGGCTGCGGTGCCGAGCGCGACGGGCCTGCGGACATGACGCATCCGACGAGTATCCCGGACCCAGATGAGAGCCTCGTGAGAGCGGCCCGGCCGGGCCGCCGCCCTACCCCGGCCGTCCGGGGCCGGGGCGGGAAGCGACGTCAGCCGACTGCCGGCGTCGTCGTCAGGCGAGCAGGCGCTGGATCCGCCCGACGCCCTCGGCGAGGTCGGCGTCGCTCAGGGCGTACGACAGCCGCAGGAACCCGCTCGGCCCGAACGCCTCACCGGGCACGACGGCGACCTCCGCCTGCTCGAGGATGAGCGTCGCGAGCTCGGCCGACGTCGTCGGCGTGACGCCACCGAACGTGCGGCCGAGCACGCCCTCGACGCTCGGGTAGGCGTAGAACGCCCCGGTGGGCATGGGGCACACGACGCCGTCGATCGCGTTGAGCATCTCGACCATCGTGCGCCGGCGCCGGTCGAACGCCGTGCGCATCTCGTCGACCGCGGACAGGTCGCCGGTCACCGCGGCGATCGCGGCGGCCTGCGACACGTTCGCGACGTTCGAGGTCAGGTGGGACTGCAGGTTGGTGGCGGCCTTGATCACGTCGGGCGGCCCGATCATCCAGCCGACCCGCCAGCCGGTCATCGCGTAGGTCTTGGCCACGCCGTTGAGCACGATCGTGGTGTCAGCAAGCTCGGGGACGGCGCGGACGATCGGGGTGAACACCGCGTCGTCGTAGATCAGGTGCTCGTAGATCTCGTCCGTGATGACCCAGACGCCGTGCTCGAGTGCCCAGCGGCCGATCGCGGCGGTCTGGTCGGGGGAGTAGACGGCGCCGGTCGGGTTCGAGGGCGAGCAGAACAGCAGCGCCTTGGTGCGCTCGGTGCGGGCCGCCTCGAGCTGCTCGACCGTGACCAGGTAACCCTGGTCCACCCCGGCGAACACCTCGACGGGAACGCCGCCGGCCAGCCGGATCGCCTCGGGGTAGGTGGTCCAGTACGGCGCGGGCAGGAGCACCTCGTCGCCGGGGTCAACGATCGCGGCGAACGCCTGGTAGACCGCCTGCTTGCCGCCGTTCGTCACGAGCACCGACGACGGCGCGACCTCGTAGCCCGAGTCCCGCAGCGTCTTCGCGGCGATCGCGGCGCGCAGCGCGGGAAGGCCAGCGGCAGGGGTGTAGTGGTGGTTCGCCGGCACGGCCGCGGCCGCCACGGCCGCGGCCACGATGTACGCCGGGGTGGGGAAGTCCGGCTCGCCGGCGCCGAAGCCGATCACCGGGCGGCCGGCGGCCTTGAGCGCCTTGGCCTTGGCGTCGACCGCGAGGGTCGCCGACTCGGCGATCGCCGCCAGCCGCGCGGAGACCCGGGGGCGGGTGGACGTCTGGACGGGGGGGTGGGTGTGTTCGCTCACACCTGCCATCTTGGCACCGGTTCGACCCGTGCCGGGTCCTCGCGTAGAGTGACTCACCGGTGGTTGACGTCCGCCATGATCAGTTGTGCCCGCGAGCAGGTAACCTGCTCGTTCGGGGTGCTGGTCAGGGTGGACCGGGCTTCCGAAGGGCAGTGGCGCAATTGGTAGCGCACCGGTCTCCAAAACCGGCGGTTGCGAGTTCGAGTCTCGCCTGCCCTGCGCACGTGGTGCACCAGGTCGACCGGCAACGGTCGGCCTGGGCACACCACGCTGAACCCGGACCCGGGCGAGTTGCCGGGGCGGCGTCGTCGCCGCGAGGTGGCGACGGCACGTGACAGCTGAGACAACGCGGACGAGACCTAGGGACCAACTGTGAGCGATTCCGCATTCACTGCGGCGTCCGGCGCCGATGACACGGCCGCCGACAGTGCGAAGCCTGCCCGCAGCGGCCGCAAGGACGACGAGAAGCTCGGCCTCTTCGCGCGGATCGCGCTGTTCTTGCGCCAGGTGGTCGCGGAGCTCAAGAAGGTCGTTCGCCCGACGCGCTCGGAGCTGGTGTCCTACACCTCGGTCGTGATGGTGTTCGTCCTCGTCGTGATGGCGTTCGTCACCGTGCTCGACCTGGGCATCGGGAAGGTCACGCTCTGGGTCTTCGGCGGCTGAGCCCGGCGCCCACCCCCTGTCGTATTGAGCTGAGAGTTGTGCTTGTTCATGGTTGATGGTCTTCAGAAAGCAGGTCCGGACGTGTCTCAGGAGTCGCAGGAGTCGCCCGCCGTCGAGGCGGAGCTCGCGGACACCGTCGCGTCCGTCGAGTCGGTCGAGGCCGACGTCACAGCGCCCGCCGACGTCGTCGACGAGCCCGAGGACGTCGTCGAGCGTCCCGTGCTCGGCGAGGACGAAGACGCTCCCGTCGCCCAGCCCGTCGCGGCCGAGGGCGAGCCTGCCGACGGCGAGCCCGCCGAGGGTGCGGCCGACGGCGAGGCCGACGAGGCCGAGGTCGACCCGATCGAGGCGTTCAAGTCCGATCTGCGGCGCCTGCCGGGCGACTGGTTCGTGATCCACTCCTACGCCGGGTACGAGAACCGCGTGAAGGTCAACCTGGAGAACCGCACCCAGAGCCTGAACATGGAGGACTACATCCACCAGGTGGAGGTCCCCATGGAGGAGGTCACGGAGATCAAGAACGCGCAGCGCAAGGTCGTGCGCCGCGTCCGGATCCCGGGGTACGTCCTCGTCCGCATGGACCTGACCGACGAGTCGTGGGGCGCCGTCCGGCACACCCCCGGCGTGACGGGCTTCGTGGGCCACACCCACCAGCCGGTCCCGCTCACGCTCAACGAGGTGTTCTCGATGCTCGCCCCGACGCTCGCGCCGAAGACGCAGGCGCAGGTCGCCGCGAAGGCGCTCAGCGAGATCAAGGTCGACTTCACGATCGGCGAGTCCGTCACCGTCACCGATGGGCCGTTCGACACGCTGCCCGCCACGATCTCCGAGATCAATGCCGAGAGCCAGAAGCTCAAGGTGCTCGTCTCCATCTTCGGCCGGGAGACCCCGGTCGAGCTGTCGTTCAGCCAGGTCGCCAAGATCTGATCTGATCCACCCGGCGACGTCGCGCGACGCCGTCTGTTCACGAAAAGCAAGGACCTGACATGCCCCCGAAGAAGAAGGTCTCTGGCCTGATCAAGCTCCAGATCAAGGCCGGAGCCGCTACGCCGGCGCCGCCCATCGGCCCCGCCCTGGGCCAGCACGGCGTCAACATCATGGAATTCTGCAAGGCGTACAACGCCGCGACCGAGTCGCAGCGCGGGAACGTCATCCCCGTCGAGATCACCATCTACGAGGACCGTTCCTTCACGTTCATCACGAAGACCCCGCCGGCTGCGGAGCTCATCAAGAAGGCCGCCGGAGTCGAGAAGGGTTCGCCCACGCCGCACACCGTCAAGGTTGCGACGCTGACGGCCGCCCAGGTGAGCGAGATCGCCGCGGTCAAGCTCGAGGACCTCAACGCCAACGACCTCGCCGCTGCCGAGAAGATCATCGCCGGCACCGCCCGGTCGATGGGCATCAACGTCGAGGGCGTCTCCGTCTGAGCGTTCGGCCCCGCTGTACCCGCACCACCCGAAGTACCTGAACCACCGATGTATCCGTGACCCGGGCTGAACGTCAGACCGGGATGTGGCAGGGCCGCGCAGGCCCGTCGACCACAACTGCCGTAGAAGGAGAGAGCAGATGAGCAAGCGCAGCAAGGCCTACGTGGCCGCCGCCGAGAAGATCGAGGCCGACCGGGCGTACGCGCCCCTCGAAGCCGTTCGGCTCGCCCAGGCGACGTCCATCGCCAAGTTCGACGCGACCGTCGAGGTCGCGTTCCGCCTCGGCGTCGACCCCCGCAAGTCGGACCAGATGGTCCGCGGAACGGTCAACCTCCCGCACGGGACCGGTAAGACCGCCCGCGTCCTCGTGTTCGCGACCGGTGACCGTGCCGAGCAGGCGCGCGCAGCGGGCGCCGACATCGTCGGCGGCGACGAGCTCATCGAGCGGGTCGCAGCCGGGTTTACCGACTTCGACTCCGCCGTTGCCACCCCCGACCTCATGGGCAAGGTCGGGCGTCTCGGCAAGGTGCTGGGTCCGCGCGGACTCATGCCCAACCCGAAGACCGGCACGGTGACGATGGACGTCGCGAAGGCCGTGAACGAGATCAAGGGCGGGAAGATCGAGTTCCGCGTCGACAAGCACGCGAACTTGCACTTCATCGTCGGCAAGGTCTCCTTCACCGATATCCAGCTCGTCGAGAACTATGGCGCGGCGCTCGAAGAGGTCCTGCGGCTCAAGCCGTCGGCTTCCAAGGGTCGCTACATCTCGAAGGCCACGATGTCGACGACGAACGGTCCTGGCATCCTGGTCGACCAGAACAAGACCCGGAACCTGACCGAGGCTGACGCCGAAGTCTGACCAGCGCTCCACCCAGCAGGGCCCCCGCGACGTCGTCGCGGGGGCCCTGCTGCGTTCACCCCAGCGACGTTTGGGCCAGATCGGTGCGGAAGCCGCACGGATTCGGCCCAAACGTGAGCGGGCGCCGTCAGGCGAGCTGGTCGAGGGCGTAGAGGTAGCCCGACCAGAAGGCCGATCGGAGGTCGCCCGCGCCTCCGGCCGCCGACGGGTGGGTCGCCGGCTGCGTGAACGGGTGCAACACCGGCTGCGTGAACGGTTGCGTGAACGGTTGCGTGAATGGCTGGGTGAAGGGCTGCATCAACGGTTGCGTGAAGGGCTGCGTGAATGGCTGCGTGAATGGCTGCGTGAATGGCTGCGTGAACGGTTGGGTGAAGGGCTGCATCACCGGCTGCGTGAAGGGTTGCGTGAACGGCTGGGTGAACGGCTGGGTGAACGGTTGCGCTGCGACGCCGTCGCCCGCGCTCGTGCCGTTGCTGTGCGCGCCCACCGACACCTTCTCGCGGTCCACAGGCCCGGGCCGGCTCGGCCGAGCCGAGTACCCGCCGCCGGCCGCAGCGGCTCCCGCAGCACCCGCCGCGGCGGCCGACCCCGCACCCGCATACCCCGAGCCCGCATACCCCGAGCCCGCATACCCCGAGCCGCTCGCGACCTGTGCGCTCGGGGCGACCAGCAGGTCGACGTCCAGCGCGTCGAGCACGGCCTGGATCGGGTTCGCGATGCTGAAGTCGCCGTCCTCGTCGCCCGCGAACAGCAGGCCGACGACGCGCTGGTCGGCGTCGACGACCGCCGAGCCCGAGTCGCCGCCGTTGGAGAACCAGCCCTCCCCGGGCGTCGAGTCGATCGAGATCTGGTTGCGCAGCGTCCGCTTGCCGATCCCGGTGCCGAAGTCGAGCTCGACCGTCAGGTCGAGCGAGCGGACCCGGCCGTGGCTCAGCCCGGTCGTGCGGCCGCGCTTGCGCACCGGCGCGCCGACGACGGCGGCGGCGTGGCCCGTGACGTCGCCGATGCCCGCAATCGACGGGTGGTACGCCGTCCCGGGGTCGAGCAGGATGACCGCGCCGTCGACCTCGTCGGTCAGCTCGGCGCGCGCGAGGGTCCCGAAGCGGTGCCCGGCCGCGGCGCCGTCGTCCCCGCGTGAGGGCTGGACCTGCACGTCGCCGCGCTTCCACAGGGGCGTCGGCGCGGCGACGTGGGCGTTCGTGAGGGCGAGCGCGAGGCCGGACAGGCGATCCACGACGATCGCCGCGATCGTGCCGGAGTACGCGTAGTAGCCGGGCTTGGCGACGTCGGGGGCGACCCGATAGACGGGCTGCTCGGGGCCGAGGCTGACGCCGCCGACGACGGGCCGGTACAGGCCGGCGTCCACGAGCTCGGAGGGCGGCAGCAGCCGGGCGGCGTCGATGGGCTCGGACAGGAGCCGGATCCGCTTCTCGACGACGTCGGTCGGGATGCCGTCGATCTCGCGCGGCACGAGCTCGTCGGCGGGGATCTCGCTCGCGTCCCGCTTGCTCGCGACGTACACGACGATCGACTGCTGGCCGGTGCGCTCGCCGCCGCTCATCTTCTCGCCGATGTCGACGCCGACGACGCCGGGCCGCGCGATCAGGTGGTTCTCCGCCCGCTGCTTCGTGGGCCGGATCTGGGCGCGCCGGCTGCGTTCGCCGGCGGGGTCCTCGTAAGCCATGACAGACCTCCTGGATGTCTCGACCGCTCCCGGGGTCGGGGTGGCCGTGCTGGGCGGCGACGCGACCGGCGATCTACGAAGAGCGCCGTCGTTGGCTCGTGATACGTCGTGACCGTTGATACATCTCACGAAGCGAGGTATCTGGGCAAGGGTTCACCCGCCCCTTGTCGTCGAGAGCCGGAGCCCCAGCGCCACGGCACGCGACCGGGCGAGCCTTGTCGCGCTGTCCGGTTCGCCCTAGCCTGACCACAGACGCCTGCGGGCGCCTGCCCGAGGAGGATGCCCGATGAGTGACGACCAGGTCGGACCGGTCGCGAGCGGAACGGCGCATCGCGACCGCTCCCTCGCCGACGACGCCGAGCGCGCGCTCGTCGCGCTGCGCGCCGGCGACCACGCTCCGCTGGCGACGCTCGTCGCGGACTTGACGCCGCTGCTGTGGCACACGGTGCGCGCGCAGGGCGTCGCGCAGCACGAGGCCCAGGACGTCGTGCAGGGCGTGTGGATCTCGCTGCTGCGGGAGTCCGGCTCGATCCGCGACCCGAGGGCGACCCTGCAGTGGATGCTCGTGACCGCCAAGCGCGCCGCATGGCGCGCGGCGTCCCACCAGCGCACCGACGCAGTGCACACGAGCTCCGACGAGCGGGCGCTCGACCTGGTGGTCGCCCCGGTCGAAGAGCGGCCCGAGGCCACGACGATCCGGGCCGAGCGCGACCGGGTCCTGTGGGACCACGTCCAGCGGCTGCCCGAACGCTGCCGCGCCCTGCTCCGGCTGGTCGCGATGGTCGACCGGCCCGACTACGCCGTCGTCTCGCAGTCCCTCGGGATGCCGGTCGGGAGCATCGGCCCGACCCGCGGCCGCTGCCTCGCGAAGCTCCGGTCGGCGCTCGCGGGCGACCCGGCGTGGAGCGCCTGATGGCCGCCGACGACGTCGCGGCCTTCGCGCTCGAGCCGCTCGGCCCTGTGGACACCGCGATCCTCGACGACCTCGCCGCGCTCTGGGGCCGGCTGGACCCCGTCCCCGCGGACCTCGTGGACCGCATCGGGCTCGCGCTGACGCTGGACGCGCTCGAGACCGAGCTCGCCCAGATCCACCGGGTGGCGTCTCCCGCGCTCGCGGTGCGCGCCGACGAGACGAGCATCGAGGCCGAGACCATCACATTCACGACCGACGTGCTGACCGTCATGATCACGGTGCACGCCGAGGGCGAGCACGTGCGGATCGACGGCTGGTCCACGCCCGCCGGGCAGGTGTCGGTCGAGCTGCACCAGGGCTCGACGGTCACCACGACGGAGTCCGACGAGAACGGCCGGTTCGTGCTCGCCGACGTCGCCCGCGGCGCCGCGCGGCTCGTGCTCCGCCGCGCCGCCGCCCCGCAGGAGCCGGTGGTCACCCCGATGATCGAGCTGTAGCAGGGTGCGCCCCGGCGAGTCCGCGCCGGGCGCACCGACAGAGCTCGTCGCCCTGGCCGGTCAGGTCGCCCGTGCCGCCGCGGACAACGCCGACGGCCACCCGGCCCGTGCCGCCCGCAGGTTGCGTCCCGCCCTCGCGCGCCTCGCCGTGTACGGCGACGGGCAGGAGGCGAGCCGGGTCCGGGCGCGGGCGGTGCTGGAGCTCGCCAAGAGCGACTTCGAGGTGCGCGGCGACGCGTCGGCGCAGCTGGACCTGCTCGCCGCGCTCGCCGACGCGGGCGGGCAGTGGCCGGGCCTTGAGCCGGCGCTCGCGGGCCTGCGGGGCCTGCTGCACCTGCGCGCCGGCCGGGTCGACGAGTCGCTGCGCGAGCTCGACCTCGCCGTCGAGCTGATCGACCGGGCCGAGGTGATCGACGCGTGCTGCGCGCTGCTCAACCGGGGCGTGCTGCACCTCGAGCGCGGTGACCTCGCGCGGGCCCGGCGCGACCTCGCCGAGTGCGCGCGCCGGTCCAGGGAGGCGGCCCTGCCCTTGCTCGTGTTCAAGGCCTCCCACAACCTGGGCTACCTCGAGTACCTGGCCGGCCGGCTCCCGCTCTCGCTCGAGCGGATGGCCGAGGCCGCCGGGAGCGATCCCGGCGGGCTCCGGGCGATCGCCCTGCTCGACCGGGC
Organism: Pengzhenrongella sicca; assembly: GCF_017569225.1. Classification (GTDB taxonomy): domain Bacteria; phylum Actinomycetota; class Actinomycetes; order Actinomycetales; family Cellulomonadaceae; genus Pengzhenrongella; species Pengzhenrongella sicca. The sequence goes on along the minus strand of NZ_CP071868.1, from coordinate 3,866,509 downwards.
CCGGGTGCTGGTCGAGGCGGGACTGGTCGGGGTCGCCGACGAGACGCTCGCGGAGGCGGCGGCGATCTTCACCGCGGACCGGCTGCCGCACGACCTGGCCGAGACGGAGCTCGCGCGCGCGGAGTGCGCGCTGCTGCGCGCCGACCTCGACGCGGCGGCCGTGTTCGCCTCCGCCGCCAGGCGCCGGTTCGCCCGGCGCGGCGACGAGGCCTGGGTCCTGCGCGCCGCGCTGCTCGAGCTGCAGGCGCGGGCCGCGACGCTCGCGCGCCGCCGGTCGGCCGCCGCCGCGACGACCGGCGAGCCCGACCCGCAGCGCCGTGGCTGGGTCGCGCTGGCCCGCCGGTGCGCGGGGCTCGAGGCCGCGTGCGCCGAGTCCGGGCGGCCGCAGTGGGCCTACGTCGCGCACCTGCTCCGGATCGAGGCGGAGGTCGCGGCGGGGCAGGGGCCAGCCCCGGACGCGCGCCTGCGCGAGCTCGAGACGATCCCGGCGGGAGCGCCGATCGGCGTCCGGCTGCACGCCCGGCGGCTGCGGGCCGAGCTCGCCCTCGGCGCCGGCGACCGCGCCCGGGCCAGCCGTCAGGTGCGCACGGGCCAGCGGGAGCTCGCGCTGCACCGCGCGTCCTTCGGCTCGATCGACCTGCGCACCGCGAGCGCGGTGCACGGCGCCGCGCTCGCCGAGCTGGACCTGCGGATCGCGCTCGACGGCGGCCGCGCGGGGGCGGTGTTCGACGCCGCGGAGCGCAGCCGGGCCGTGATCCGGGGCACGCGGCGAGTGAACCCGCCGGCCGATCCCGGCACGGCCGCGCTGCTCGCCGAGCTGCGCCAGCTGCTCGAGGCGGGGCGGGAGCTCGAGCGCCGGCCTGCGGCCGACCTCGAGCGCCAGCGCGCCCGGCGGGAGGCCCTCCGGCTGCGCCAGGCGATCCAGGCCCGATCCTGGCACGAGGCCGGCGCGGCCCCCGCCGACCGGCCCGGCCGGGTGGGTGACGTCGTCGCCGCGCTGGGGGACCGGCCCGGGACGGTGGTCGTCAACGTGCTCGAGCACCGCGGCCGCCTCGTCGCCGTCCGGGTGACGGACCGGGGCCCGACGCTGCACGACCTCGGGCCGGCCGACCCGATCCGCGAGCAGACCCGCCGGGTGCACGCGGACCTGCCGGTCGCGGCGAACCCGTACGTGCCCGCACCGCTGCGGGCCGCCGCGGCGGCGTCCCTCGCGGGCCTGATGGACCGGCTCGACGCCGAGGTCCGGGACGTGCTCGCGGCTCCCGCGGAGGTCGTGGTGGTGACGGGGGACTGGCTCGGCGCGCTGCCCTGGTCGATGCTCGGCAGCCGCGCGGGCCTGCCGACCGTGGTCACGCCGTCGGCCCGGCACTGGCTCACGCACGCCCCGGCGGCGGGGGAGCGGGGCCGCCTCGCGCGGGCCCACCTGAGCTCGGTGGCCGGGCCGGGCCTGCGGCACGCGCGCCTGGAGGCCGAGCAGGTGGCGGTGCGCTGGCCGGACAGCACGCTGCTCACCGGCGCCGACGCGACGTGCGCGCAGGCGGCAGCGATGCTGGGCTCGCCCGGCGTCGTGCACCTCGCCGCGCACGGCCGGCACGAGAGCGACAACCCCCTGTTCTCCTCCGTCCGGCTCGCGGACGGGCCGCTGTTCGCGCACGAGCTGGACCAGGGGGCCGGTGCGCCCGAGCTCGTCCTGCTCTCGTCGTGCGAGGTGGGCCGCACGACCGTCCGGCCGGGCGGGGAGGCGCTCGGGCTGACGAGCGTGCTGCTGCGGATCGGCGTCGGCTGCGTCGTGGCGGCGATCGCGCCGCTGCCCGACGACGACGCGCTGCGCGTCATGACCACGACGCACGACCTCATCCGCCGGGGCTGGAGCGTGCCGCGCGCGCTCGCACAGGCGTCGAGCGCGCAGGACTCGCCGATCCCGATCCCCCTGGTCTGCTTCGGCGCCCCCGCCTGACCGCGCGCCCTGCCGCGCGCGTCTACGCGACGCGAGCGCCGCCGTCGGCGTCGGCGCTCGGTGGGCGGTGGGCGGGGCGCGGTGCGGCTCGCGGGGTTCGACGCCGGACCGTCACGCTTGCTTGCGAACCCGCCGAGGGTGGTACGGACGGCGCGCGCGTGGGCGTTCTGCGCTCCACGGCTCGGGTGTGGCCGATCGGTTCCCTGATCCGGGTCAAGACCGACAGATTGCGCACACGAGCGCACCCAAGAGCAGAACGCCCACACGCGCGGCGGCCGCCCGCGGTGGGCGGGGCGCGGTGGGCCGGGGGCGGGGCTCCCGGGGGGATTTGGCGGGTGGGCGGGGGTGCCGTACGCTAGCACCTGCCCAAGACCGCCGGTCGTCGGCCGCTGCCCGCATCTGCAGGACGTGGCTCTACGGAAATCCCGCTCACAGCGGGGTCCAGCGTAGGTGAGAGTTCCCGTCCGGACGCTGTCCGGCCCCGAGCCCCGCGCCTGCGCGGGGCTCTTTTGTGTCCCGGGGTGGATGCGATGCCCGGTGGCACCACCATCGGAAGGATTGCCATGGCGAGGCCGGACAAGGCAGCCGCTGTTGCAGAGCTCACGGATCAGTTCCGTGACTCCAACGCGGCCGTGCTGACCGAGTACCGCGGGCTCACCGTCGCACAGCTCAAGCAGCTGCGGCGCACGCTCAGCGGCAACGCAACCTATGCCGTGGTGAAGAACACGCTGACCGCCATCGCGGCCAAGCAGGCTGGCGTCGAAGGACTCGACGACAAGCTTGCTGGCCCGTCGGCAATCGCCTTCGTGACCGGTGACCCGGTCACGGCAGCCAAGGGCCTCCGTGACTTTGCCAAGGCGAACCCCGCACTGGTCATCAAGGGCGGTGTCCTTGACGGGCGCGCCCTGACCGCCGCGGAGATCATCAAGCTCGCGGACCTCGAGTCCCGCGAGGTGCTGCTGGCCAAGCTGGCCGGCGCATTCAAGGCGTCGCTGTACCAGGCGGCGTACCTCTTCACTGCTCCCGCGACCCAGGCCGTCCGCACCATCGACGCCCTGCGCGAGAAGAACCAGGCCGAGGTCTCGACCGAAGAAGCTGCCTGAGCCATTCCGGCCCAGGCACACCACATACCCGCCCGTCGTCCGGCCACCTGCCGGATGCCGGGAGACAACACGGAAGGAACCGCCACCATGGCGAAGCTCAGCACCGTCGAGCTCATCGACGCATTCAAGGAGCTCACGCTCATCGAGCTCTCCGACTTCGTGAAGGCCTTCGAGGAGACCTTCGACGTCGTCGCCGCTGCCCCCGTCGCCGCTGCCGCCGCCGCTGGCGCCGGTGCTGGCGAGGCCGAAGAGGCCGAGGAGCAGACGGAGTTCGACGTCATCCTCTCGGCCATCGGCGAGAAGAAGATCCAGGTCATCAAGGAGGTTCGCGTTCTCACCAGCCTTGGGCTGAAGGAGGCCAAGGACCTGGTTGACGCTGCCCCGAAGACCGTCCTCGAGGGGGTCTCCAAGGAGGCCGCCGAGAAGGCCAAGGCGTCGCTCGAGGCCGCTGGCGCGAGCGTCACGGTCAAGTGATCTCTCGCCCCTCGGGCGGGTAGGTCCTCGCCGTCAGGCGAGCAGCAGGACCAGCAGTAGAACGGCAGTACCAGCAGTAGCACGGCGGCCCTGCTCGTCAGGGCCCCGGCAGCGAGGCCCGTTCCCCGTCCGCGGGGTGCGGGCCTCGTCGCCGCGTCCGGTCCCGGCGTGGGAAGCGTGCCTTCGCGCCGGCGATCGGATATGCTCCACCGGACTGGACACCACCGTCCCGCCTGGCTATGCTAGCGCTTTGCGTTGGCTTGTGCCCGCGATCCCGAATAACCCGAGACCCTGTAGATGTCGTCGTGCGCGACGTCGGACGGACTTGAGGCCGGGGGATCGCGCCCCGCCTGGCCCCGCGCAGCTCGCACTCGATCTGCAGGGAAGGACCCCCTCTTGGCTGCCTCGCGCATCCCTTCTGCACCGTCTGTCGACGCTATCGCGAATAGAACCGCGTCCCGTCGTATCTCCTTCGCCAAGATCCGTGAGCCGCTCGAGGTTCCGGATCTTCTCGGGCTTCAGACGGAGAACTTCGACTGGCTCCTCGGAAACGACAAGTGGCAGGCGCGCGTCGTCTCCGCTGTCGAGACCGGCCGCCAGGACGTCCCCGAGACCGCGGGCCTCGAGGAGATCTTCGAGGAGATCTCCCCGATCGAGGACTTCGGTGGCTCCATGTCGCTGTCCTTCCGCGAGCACCGCTTCGAGCCGTCGAAGTACACGGCCGAGGAGTGCAAGGAGAAGGACTTCACCTACGCCGCGCCGCTGTTCGTCACGGCCGAGTTCGTGAACTACACCACCGGTGAGATCAAGAGCCAGACGGTCTTCATGGGTGACTTCCCGCTCATGACCGAGCGCGGCACGTTCATCATCAACGGCACCGAGCGCGTGGTCGTCTCCCAGCTCGTGCGTTCGCCGGGCGTCTACTTCGAGCGCACCGCCGACAAGACGAGCGACAAGGACATCTTCACCGCGAAGATCATCCCGAGCCGCGGCGCCTGGCTCGAGTTCGAGATCGACAAGCGCGACGCCGTCGGCGTGCGCGTCGACCGCAAGCGCAAGCAGTCCGTCACCGTGCTGCTCAAGGCGCTCGGCCTGAGCGAGGGGCAGATCCGCGAGGAGTTCGCCGCGTTCCCCGCCGTCATCGAGACCCTCGAGAAGGACCACGTCTCGACCGAGGACGAGGCCCTGCTCGACCTCTACCGGAAGATCCGCCCGGGCGAGCCGCCCACGATCGAGGCCGGCCGCGCGCTGCTCGAGAACTTCTACTTCAACCCCAAGCGCTACGACATGGCCAAGGTTGGGCGCTACAAGGTCAACAAGAAGCTCGGCGTCGACTCCCCGCTCGGCGACTCGGTGCTGTCGGTCGGCGACATCGTCGCGACCGTCAAGTACCTCGCGGCCCTGCACGCCGAGGTCACGACCCTGCCGGGGCACCGCAACGGCGAGGCCGTCGAGATCCGCGTCGAGACCGACGACATCGACCACTTCGGCAACCGCCGCATCCGCGCGGTCGGCGAGCTGATCCAGAACCAGGTCCGCACCGGCCTGTCCCGCATGGAGCGCGTCGTCCGCGAGCGCATGACCACGCAGGACGTCGAGGCGATCACGCCGCAGACCCTGATCAACATCCGCCCCGTGGTGGCCTCGATCAAGGAGTTCTTCGGCACGTCCCAGCTGTCGCAGTTCATGGACCAGAACAACCCGCTCGCCGGACTGACGCACAAGCGGCGCCTGTCCGCGCTGGGCCCGGGTGGTCTCTCCCGTGACCGCGCCGGCATGGAGGTCCGCGACGTCCACCCGTCGCACTACGGCCGCATGTGCCCGATCGAGACCCCGGAAGGCCCGAACATCGGCCTGATCGGGTCGCTCGCGACGTACGGACGGATCAACCCGTTCGGCTTCATCGAGACCCCGTACCGCAAGGTCGTCAAGGGCAAGGTCACGGACGACGTCCACTACCTGACCGCCGACGACGAGGACCGCTACGTCATCGCGCAGGCCAACGCCCCGCTCAAGCCGAACGCGTCGTTCGCCGAGGACACCGTCCTCGTGCGCACGAAGGGCGGCGAGGTCGAGGTCGTCCCCGGCGAGGCCGTGGACTACATGGACGTCTCGCCGCGCCAGATGGTGTCGGTCGCGACCGCGCTCATCCCGTTCCTCGAGCACGACGACGCCAACCGTGCCCTCATGGGCGCGAACATGCAGCGCCAGGCCGTGCCGCTGGTCCGCTCCGAGGCCCCGATCGTCGGGACCGGCATGGAGCGCCGCGCCGCGATCGACGCCGGTGACGTGATCGTCTCCGCGAAGCCGGGTGTCATCACCGAGGTCTCGGCCGACCTGATCGTCGTCTCCAACGACGACGGCACGACGTCGAGCCACCGCGTCGCCAAGTTCCGTCGCTCCAACCAGGGCACGTCCTACAACCAGCGCGTGCTGGTCGACGACGGCGCCCGGGTCGAGAAGGGCTCCGTGCTCGCCGACGGTCCCGCCACGGACGAGGGCGAGCTCGCGCTCGGCCGCAACCTGCTCGTGGCGTTCATGTCGTGGGAGGGCCACAACTACGAGGACGCGATCATCCTCAGCGAGCGGCTCGTGATCGACGACGTGCTCTCCTCGATCCACATCGAAGAGCACGAGGTCGACGCCCGCGACACGAAGCTCGGGCCGGAAGAGATCACGCGGGACATCCCGAACGTCTCCGAGGAGGTCCTCGCGGACCTCGACGAGCGCGGGATCATCCGCATCGGCGCCGAGGTCGGCGCCGGCGACATCCTCGTCGGCAAGGTCACGCCCAAGGGCGAGACCGAGCTCACCCCCGAGGAGCGCCTGCTGCGCGCGATCTTCGGCGAGAAGGCCCGCGAGGTCCGCGACACGTCGCTCAAGGTTCCCCACGGCGAGTCCGGCACGGTCATCGAGGTCCGCACGTTCAACCGTGAGGACGGCGACGAGCTGCCCGCCGGGGTCAACGAGCTGGTCCGGGTCTACATCGCCCAGCGCCGCAAGATCACGGTCGGCGACAAGCTGGCCGGTCGACACGGCAACAAGGGCGTCATCTCCAAGATCCTTCCGGTCGAGGACATGCCGTTCCTGCCCGACGGCACCGCCGTCGACATCATCCTCAACCCGCTCGGCGTGCCCGGCCGCATGAACGTCGGCCAGGTGCTCGAGACCCACCTCGGGTGGGTCGCCAAGCAGGGCTGGGACATCACCCTGGCCGAGGGCGAGCCGACCTGGAAGAAGAACGTGCCGGCCATCGCCGCCAAGTCGCTGCCGGGCGTGCCCGTCGCGACCCCGGTGTTCGACGGCGTCCAGGAGGATGCCCTCACCGGCCTCCTCTCGGTCACCATGCCGAACCGCGACGGTGCGCGCATGGTCGACGGCACCGGCAAGGCGCTGCTCTTCGACGGCCGGTCCGGCGAGCCGTACCCGGAGCCCATCGCCGTCGGGTACATGTACATCCTCAAGCTCCACCACCTGGTCGACGACAAGATCCACGCGCGCTCGACCGGGCCGTACTCGATGATCACGCAGCAGCCCCTGGGCGGTAAGGCCCAGTTCGGTGGCCAGCGGTTCGGCGAGATGGAGGTCTGGGCGCTCGAGGCGTACGGCGCCGCGTACACGCTCCAGGAGCTCCTGACGATCAAGTCGGACGACGTTCCCGGCCGCGTGAAGGTCTACGAGGCGATCGTCAAGGGGGAGAACATCCCCGACTCGGGCATCCCGGAGTCCTTCAAGGTCCTCCTCAAGGAGATGCAGTCGCTCTGCTTGAACGTCGAGGTGCTGTCCTCCGACGGCGTCTCGATCGACATGAAGGAGAACGACGACGAGGTCTACCGCGCAGCGGAAGAGCTCGGCATCGACCTTTCCCGCCGGCCCAACGCCAGCAGCATCGAAGAGATCTGACCCCGGCCCCGCCGCCGCCCGCCCGCTCACGCGGGCGGCGGCGGCGGGGACCCACACCCGTAGTTCGGAAGTCACCGCCGGGACCGCAGTCCGTGTCACGGCACGCGAAGGAAGTAGGACGCATTGCTCGACGTCAACGTCTTCGATGAGTTGCGCATCGGCCTGGCCACGGCCGAGGACATCCGCGCCTGGTCCCACGGCGAGGTCAAGAAGCCTGAAACCATCAACTACCGCACCCTGAAGCCGGAGAAGGACGGGCTCTTCTGCGAGAAGATCTTCGGCCCCACCCGGGACTGGGAGTGCTACTGCGGCAAGTACAAGCGCGTGCGCTTCAAGGGCATCATCTGCGAGCGCTGCGGCGTCGAGGTGACGCGCTCGAAGGTGCGCCGCGAGCGCATGGGCCACGTCGAGCTCGCCGCCCCCGTGACCCACATCTGGTTCTTCAAGGGTGTGCCGTCGCGCCTGGGGTACCTGCTCGACCTCGCGCCGAAGGACCTCGAGAAGGTCATCTACTTCGCCGCGTACATGATCACGTCCGTCGACGACGCAGGCCGCGCCGAGGACCTCCCCAACCTCCAGAACGAGATCGACCTGGAGAAGAAGGAGATCACCGACCGCCGCGACAACGACATCGAGGCCCGCGCCAAGAAGCTCGAGGCCGACCTGGCCGAGCTCGAGGCCGAGGGTGCCCGCGCCGACGCCCGCCGCAAGGTGCGCGACTCGGCCGAGCGCGAGATGACGCAGCTGCGCAAGCGCTCCGACCTCGAGCTCGAGCGCCTGGACACGGTGTGGGACAAGTTCAAGAGCCTCAAGGTCGCCGACCTCGAGGGCGACGAGCTGCTCTACCGCCAGCTGTCCGACCGCTACGGCAACTACTTCGAGGGTTCGATGGGTGCCGCCGCGATCCAGAAGCGGCTGCAGGCCTTCGACCTCGACGCCGAGGCCGAGTCGCTGCGCGACACGATCAAGAACGGCAAGGGCCAGCGCAAGACGCGCGCGCTCAAGCGGCTCAAGGTCGTCAACGCGTTCCTGACCACGTCGAACACGCCCGAGGGCATGGTCCTGGACGCCGTCCCGGTCATCCCCCCGGACCTGCGGCCGATGGTCCAGCTCGACGGTGGCCGGTTCGCCACGAGCGACCTGAACGACCTGTACCGCCGCGTCATCAACCGCAACAACCGCCTCAAGCGGCTGCTCGACCTCGGCGCGCCCGAGATCATCGTGAACAACGAGAAGCGGATGCTCCAGGAGGCCGTCGACGCGCTGTTCGACAACGGCCGCCGCGGGCGCCCGGTGACCGGACCGGGCAACCGGCCGCTCAAGTCGATCTCCGACATGCTCAAGGGCAAGCAGGGGCGGTTCCGCCAGAACCTCCTCGGCAAGCGCGTCGACTACTCGGGCCGTTCGGTCATCGTCGTCGGCCCGCAGCTCAAGCTGCACCAGTGCGGGCTGCCGAAGCAGATGGCGCTCGAGCTCTTCAAGCCCTTCGTCATGAAGCGGCTCGTCGACCTCAACCACGCGCAGAACATCAAGAGCGCCAAGCGCATGGTCGAGCGCGCCCGCCCCGTGGTCTGGGATGTCCTCGAAGAGGTCATCACGGAGCACCCGGTGATGCTCAACCGCGCGCCCACGCTGCACCGCCTCGGCATCCAGGCCTTCGAGCCCCAGCTGGTCGAGGGCAAGGCCATCCACCTGCACCCGCTCGTCTGCGCCGCGTTCAACGCGGACTTCGACGGCGACCAGATGGCCGTGCACCTGCCCCTGAGCGCGGAGGCCCAGGCCGAGGCCCGGATCCTCATGCTCTCGAGCAACAACATCCTCAAGCCGTCCGACGGTCGCCCCGTGACCATGCCCTCCCAGGACATGATCATCGGGCTGTACCACCTGACGTCCGACCGCCCGGGCGCCCTCGGAGAGGGCCGTTCGTTCAGCTCGGTCTCCGAGGCGATCATGGCGTTCGACGGCAAGACGCTCGACCTGAACGCCGAGATCTCGATCCGGCTGCCCGACCTGGTCCCGCCGTCGGAGGGCTTCACCGCCCCCGAGGGCTGGTCGCAGGACGAGGCGATCGTCTTCGGCACCACCCTCGGCCGGGCGCTGTTCAACGAGCTGCTGCCCGTCGACTACCCGTGGGAGAACGGCGTCGTCGACAAGAAGCGCCTCTCGGTGATCGTCAACGACCTCGCCGAGCGCTACCCGAAGGTCGAGGTCGCGGCCAGCCTGGACGCACTCAAGGCCGCCGGCTTCAGCTGGGCCACCCGGTCCGGCGTGACCATCTCGATCTCCGATGTCGTCACCCCGGCCGCCAAGGCCGGGATCCTCGAGGAGCACGAGGCGCGCGCCGCCAAGGTCCAGACCCAGTACGAGAAGGGTCTGATCACCGACGACGAGCGTCGCCAGGAGCTCATCGAGATCTGGACCCAGGCGTCGGACAAGGTCGCCGAGGCGATGCGGGCCAACTTCCCGCCCCGCAACACGGTGTTCCGGATGGTCGGCTCGGGTGCGCGTGGTAACTGGATGCAGGTCCGTCAGATCGCCGGTATGCGCGGCCTCGTGGCGAACCCGAAGGGCGAGATCATCCCGCGCCCGATCAAGTCCAACTACCGCGAGGGCCTGTCCGTCCTCGAGTACTTCATCGCCACCCACGGCGCCCGCAAGGGGCTGGCGGACACCGCGCTGCGGACCGCCGACTCCGGGTACCTGACGCGTCGACTCGTCGACGTGTCGCAGGACGTCATCGTCCGCGAGGACGACTGCGGCACCGAGCGCGGGCTGGCCCTGACGGTCGGCGTCGCGAACGCGGACGGCACGCTTCGCCGCCACGACAAGGTCGAGACGAGCGTCTACACCCGGACGCTCGCCACGACGGTCGAGGTCGACGGCGTGGTGCTCGGCGAGTCCGGCGACGACGTCGGTGACGTGCTCATCGACGCGCTCCTCGCCGCGGGGGTGACCGAGCTCAAGGTGCGCTCGGTCCTCACGTGCGAGTCGCGGGTCGGTACGTGCGCCAAGTGCTACGGCCGGTCGCTCGCGACCGGCAAGCTCGTCGACATCGGCGAGGCCGTCGGCATCATCGCGGCCCAGTCGATCGGCGAGCCCGGCACGCAGCTCACGATGCGTACTTTCCACACCGGTGGTGTGGCGTCGGCCGACGACATCACGCAGGGTCTGCCCCGCGTGCAGGAGCTCTTCGAGGCGCGCACCCCCAAGGGTGAGGGCCCCATCGCGGAGTTCTCCGGTCGGGTCACGATCGACGAGTCCGAGCGGATCCGCAAGATCGTGCTCACCCCGGACGACGGCTCGGAGGAGATCGGCTACCCGATCACCAAGCGGTCGCGGCTGCTCATCTCCGACGGCGACCACGTCGAGGTCGGCACCCAGCTCGTCCAGGGCGCCGTCGACCCCAAGAAGGTGCTGCGCATCCTCGGCCCCCGGGCCACGCAGAAGCACCTCGTCGACGAGGTCCAGGAGGTCTACCGCTCGCAGGGCGTGGACATCCACGACAAGCACATCGAGGTCATCGTGCGGCAGATGCTGCGGCGCGTGACGGTCCTCGACTCCGGTGACTCCGACCTGCTGCCCGGCGAGCTCGCCGAGCGTGGCCGGTTCGAGGACGCGAACCGGCGCGCGGTCGCCGAAGGCGGCCAGCCCGCCTCCGGCCGGCCCGAGCTCATGGGCATCACGAAGGCCTCGCTCGCGACCGACTCGTGGCTCTCGGCGGCCTCCTTCCAGGAGACCACCCGCGTGCTGACCGAGGCGTCGATGAGCGGGCGCAGCGACCCGCTGCTGGGGCTCAAGGAGAACGTCATCATCGGAAAGCTCATCCCGGCGGGTACCGGTCTTCCCCGGTACGGCAACGTCTCGGTCGAGCCCACCGAAGAGGCGAAGGCCGAGCTGTACCCGAGCTTCGGGTACGACGAGATCGACTTCCCGGCGCTGGGGCTCGGCTCCGGCGAGGCGATCCCGCTGGAGGACCTCGACTTCGGGGACTTCCGCTGACCTAGCTCGACCAGCTCGACCCGAACGGGGGCCCACCGCACGCGGTGGGCCCCCGTTCTCGCGCGCGGCCGGAGAGCACGTTCGGGCTGATTCTGATCCGAATCCGGTCAGATCGGGCCCATTCGTCGGGCTGTTCCGCGCGGAGCGACGTGCGGAGGTCGGCCGCTTTGACTGAGTCCGGGCCTGCCGGTATCGTGGTCCACCGTGCCCGCGCCGTCGGGCCCTCGTGCATGCACCGCGACCCACGTGACCGCCTCGGCGGTCCGTGCCGGGTGCCGGGTTGATCTCCTTCCCACACGCGCGGACATCGCCGAATCTTTCGTTCGGGCGATGGCCGTTGCGTACGGAGGGGTGACACGCCCGAGTGCGGGGGTCGGAGCGGGACTCAAGACCTCCGGGTCGGCCCAGGCGGGTCGATCCGACCAGGCCGGACAAGGATTCGGTCAGACCAGAGATACACCTCGAACAGACACGGAGACGTAGTGCCTACGATCCAGCAGCTGGTCCGCAAGGGCCGGCAGCCAAAGTCCACGAAGTCGAAGACCCCCGCGCTCAAGGGCAGCCCGCAGCGACGCGGCGTCTGCACGCGCGTCTACACGACGACCCCGAAGAAGCCGAACTCGGCCCTTCGCAAGGTTGCGCGCGTCAAGCTCTCCAGCCAGATCGAGGTCACGGCCTACATCCCCGGCGAGGGTCACAACCTGCAGGAGCACTCGATCGTGCTCGTGCGCGGTGGCCGCGTCAAGGACCTTCCGGGTGTCCGCTACAAGATCGTCCGCGGCGCGCTCGACACGCAGGGCGTGAAGAACCGCAAGCAGGCTCGCAGCCGCTACGGCGCCAAGAAGGGGAGCAAGTAATGCCTCGCAAGGGTCCGGCCCCGAAGCGGCCGCTCATCATCGACCCGGTCTACGGATCGCCGGTCGTCACGCAGCTCATCAACAAGGTCCTCCGCGACGGCAAGAAGTCCGTCGCCGAGGCGATCGTCTACGGCGCCCTCGAGGGCGTCCAGGCGAAGACGAGCGGCGACCCCGTCGTCGTGCTCAAGCGCGCGCTCGAGAACGTGCGTCCCGCGCTCGAGGTCAAGTCCCGGCGCGTCGGCGGTGCGACCTACCAGGTCCCCGTCGAGGTCCGCCCGGTCCGCTCGACGACGCTCGCGCTGCGCTGGCTCACCGACTACTCGCGCGTTCGTCGCGAGAAGTCGATGACCGAGCGCCTCATGAACGAGATCCTCGACGCGAGCAACGGCCTGGGTGCCGCGGTCAAGCGTCGCGAGGACATGCACAAGATGGCCGAGTCCAACAAGGCCTTCGCGCACTACCGCTGGTAATCCCGGCGCCGCCGCTGGTGAGAACCGGCTGGCACTCTCCGACTGCTTCAGAAGGGCGACACAGTGGCACTCGACGTGCTGACGGACCTCAAAAAGGTTCGGAACATCGGCATCATGGCGCACATCGATGCCGGCAAGACGACCGTGACCGAGCGGATCCTGTTCTACACCGGGGTCAACTACAAGATCGGTGAGACGCACGACGGTGCGTCGACGATGGACTGGATGGAGCAGGAGCAGGAGCGCGGCATCACTATCACGTCCGCCGCGACGACCTGCTACTGGAAAGAGCACCAGGTCAACATCATCGACACGCCCGGCCACGTCGACTTCACGGTCGAGGTCGAGCGCTCGCTGCGCGTCCTCGACGGCGCGGTTGCCGTGTTCGACGGCAAGGAGGGTGTCGAGCCCCAGTCCGAGACGGTGTGGCGGCAGGCGGACAAGTACGACGTCCCCCGCATCTGCTTCGTCAACAAGATGGACAAGCTCGGCGCGGACTTCTACTACACGGTCCAGACCATCGTTGACCGCCTCAAGGCCAAGCCCCTGCCGATCCAGCTCCCGATCGGCGCCGAGAACGACTTCATCGGCGTCATCGACCTGGTCGAGATGAAGGCCCTGGTCTGGCGCGGCGAGACGGCGCTCGGCGAGGTCTACTCGACCGAGGAGATCCCGGCCGACATGCTCGAGAAGGCGGTCGAGTACCGCGCCGCGATCGTCGAGGCCGTCGCCGACACCAGCGAGGAGCTCCTCGAGAAGTACCTCGTCGGCGAAGAGTTCACGATCGCCGAGATCAAGAACGGCATCCGCCAGCTCGTCATCACCGGCGAGGCGTACCCGATCCTGTGCGGTTCGGCCGTGAAGAACAAGGGCGTCCAGCCCATGCTCGACGCGGTCATCGACTACCTTCCGTCGCCCCTGGACGTGCCGCCCATGGAGGGGCACGCACCGGGGCACGAGGAGACCATCCTCACGCGCGCACCGAAGTCGACCGAGCCGTTCTCGGCGCTGGCCTTCAAGGTCGCGACCCACCCGTTCTTCGGGAAGCTCACCTACGTGCGCGTGTACTCCGGCCACGTGAACTCCGGTGCCCAGGTCTACAACTCGACCAAGGGCAAGAAGGAGCGCATCGGGAAGCTCTTCCAGATGCACGCCAACAAGGAGAACCCGGTCGAGGACGCCACCGCGGGGCACATCTACGCGTTCATCGGGCTCAAGGACGTCACCACCGGTGACACCCTGTGCGACCCGGCGAACCAGATCGTGCTCGAGTCGATGACCTTCCCCGAGCCCGTCATCTCGGTCGCTATCGAGCCGAAGACGAAGGGCGACCAGGAGAAGCTGTCGCTCGCGATCCAGAAGCTCGCCGAGGAGGACCCGACGTTCCGGGTCAACCTCGACATCGACACGGGTCAGACGATCATCGCCGGCATGGGCGAGCTCCACCTGGACATCCTGGTGGACCGCATGCGCCGCGAGTTCCACGTCGAGGCGAACGTCGGCAAGCCGCAGGTGGCCTACCGCGAGACGATCCGTCGCAGCGTGGTCAAGCTCGACTACGTCCACAAGAAGCAGACCGGTGGGTCGGGGCAGTACGCCAAGATCCAGATGACCTTCGAGCCGCTCAACGCCTCTGAGGGCGAGCTGTACGAGTTCGACAACAAGGTCACCGGTGGACGCATCCCGCGGGAGTACATCCCGTCGGTGGACGCGGGCATCCAGAGCGCCATGCTGCTCGGCGTGCTGGCCGGCTACCCGCTGGTCGGCATCAAGGCGATCCTGCTCGACGGCGCGTCGCACGACGTCGACTCCTCGGAGATGGCGTTCAAGATCGCGGGCTCCATGATCCTCAAGGAGGCCGTGCGCCAGGCGGACCCGGTTCTGCTCGAGCCGAAGTTCGACGTCGAGGTGCGCACGCCCGAGGAGTACATGGGCGACGTCATCGGCGACCTGAACTCGCGCCGCGGCATGATCCAGTCCATGGAGGATGCAAAGGGCGTCAAGGTCATCCGCGCCCTTGTTCCTCTGTCAGAGATGTTCGGGTATGTCGGTGACCTGCGGTCGAAGACCCAGGGTCGCGCGGTGTACTCGATGCAGTTCGACAGCTATTCCGAGGTTCCTCGGAACGTTGCCGAGGAGATCATCAAGAAGACCCGGGGCGAGTAGGTCCCACTGGTCGTCATCGCAGTTCCAGTACACATCGACCGGTAGGACCGACGCCTGCGCAGGTGTCAGCATGACTCCTGCAACGTTTCGGCACATCACTACCTTGAGTCCGAGGAGGACACAGTGGGCAAGGCCAAGTTCGAGCGGACTAAGCCGCACGTCAACATCGGCACCATCGGTCACGTCGACCACGGTAAGACGACGCTGACCGCGGCTATCTCGAAGGTGCTGCACGACAAGTTCCCGGCACTGAACCCCTTCACGCCGTTCGACGAGATCGACAAGGCCCCTGAAGAGAAGCAGCGCGGTATCACCATCAACATCGCGCACGTGGAGTACCAGACCGAGAAGCGCCACTACGCGCACATCGATGCTCCTGGGCACGCGGACTACATCAAGAACATGATCACGGGTGCGGCGCAGATGGACGGCGCGATCCTCGTGGTCGCGGCGACCGACGGCCCGATGGCCCAGACGCGCGAGCACGTGCTCCTGGCCCGCCAGGTCGGCGTGCCGTACCTGCTCGTCGCGCTCAACAAGGCCGACCTCGTCGACGACGAGGAGATCCTCGAGCTCGTCGAGGTCGAGGTCCGCGAGCTCCTCACGGCGCAGGGCTTCGACGGGGACAACGTCCCGGTCATCCAGGTCTCGGCGCTCAAGGCGCTCGAGGGCGACGAGAAGTGGGTCAAGGCTGTCTCTGACCTCATGGACGCCGTCGACGAGTCCGTTCCGGACCCGGTCCGCGACATCGACAAGCCGTTCCTCATGCCCATCGAGGACGTCTTCACGATCACCGGTCGTGGCACGGTCGTCACCGGCCGCGTGGAGCGCGGCAAGCTCAAGGTGAACGAGGAGGTCGAGGTCGTCGGTATCAAGGAGAAGGCGATCAAGACCACGGTCACCGGCGTCGAGATGTTCCGCAAGCTGCTCGACTACGCCGAGGCGGGCGAGAACGTCGGCCTCCTCCTTCGTGGCACCAAGCGCGAAGAGGTCGAGCGCGGCCAGGTCGTCGTCAAGCCGGGTTCCATCACGCCGCACAAGGACTTCGAGGCGCAGGTCTACATCCTCGCCAAGGACGAGGGCGGCCGGCACAACCCGTTCTACGCGAACTACCGCCCGCAGTTCTACTTCCGTACGACCGACGTCACCGGCGTCATCACGTTGCCCGAGGGCACCGAGATGGTCATGCCCGGCGACAACACCGAGATGACGGTCGCGCTGATCCAGCCGATCGCCATGGAGATCGGTCTCGGCTTCGCCATCCGCGAGGGTGGACGGACCGTCGGTTCAGGCAAGGTCACCAAGATCATCAAGTGATCTTCGGGCAGGGCCCGGGCTTCGCGCCAGCACGGCGCGAGCCCGGGCCCTGCCTCGTTTTTCCCGTCGACGGCGGGAAGCGCGCGGGGATGGGGAGCACCGGATTAGGTGATCCCCGTGACGATCTGGCACACTAGCCAGGTTGCCCGGCGAGGGTCGAACGCGTGCACGCACGCGGGCGCTCCAGGGCAGGCAAACGTTGAGGGCTCACCAGGCCCCGGGGTCACCCGGTGGCGGAGTCCAGACAGCATCCAACGGCCTCGCACCGGTCTTCGGTGTGTAGCGCGAAGGTGTGTCCGCGATAAGCGACACGCCCGAGTGCGGGGGTCGGACAGCTAGCAGTTCTAGAGAGAGAGTCAGACGACGCCATGGCGGGACAGAAGATCCGCATCCGGCTCAAGTCCTACGACCACGAGGTCATCGACAGCTCGGCGCGCAAGATCGTCGACACGGTGACACGCGCTGGTGCGACGGTCGTGGGCCCGGTGCCGCTGCCGACGGAGAAGAACATTTTCTGCGTCATCCGGTCGCCTCACAAGTACAAGGACAGCCGCGAGCACTTCGAGATGCGCACGCACAAGCGGCTCATCGACATCATCGATCCCACGCCGAAGGCGGTCGACTCGCTCATGCGCCTCGACCTGCCGGCAGACGTGAACATCGAGATCAAGCTCTGAAGCTGGGAAGGAACTGATCACCATGACCACCCAGCAGAACGCGCGCTCGATCACGGCCGTGCTCGGAACCAAGCTCGGCATGACGCAGGTGTGGGACGCCAACGGCCTCCTCATCCCCGTCACTGTCGTGCAGGTCGGCACGAACGTGGTCACGCAGGTGCGCACCGCTGAGACAGATGGGTACGTCGCGGTTCAGCTGGCCTACGGCCAGATTGACCCGCGCAAGGTAACCCAGCCCCTCAAGGGCCACTTCGAGAAGGCCGGGGTTACCCCCCGCCGGCATGTGGCTGAGATTCGTACTCCGGATGCTGGGCGCTACGCGCTCGGCCAGGAGATCACCGCGGCGGCCTTCGAGGCCGGTTCGGTCGTCGACGTGTCCGGGACCACCAAGGGCAAGGGCTTCGCCGGAGTGATGAAGCGTCACGGCTTCCACGGCGACAGCGCTTCCCACGGTGCCCACCGCAACCACCGCAAGCCCGGCTCGATCGGTGGGGCTTCCACCCCGTCGCGCGTCTTCCGGGGTATGCGGATGGCCGGCCGGATGGGCTTCGACCGCCAGACCACGCAGAACCTCACCGTTTTTGCGGTGGATGCCGAGAAGGGTCTGCTGCTCGTCAAGGGCGCCGTCCCCGGCCCCCGCAACGGCGTCGTCCTCGTGCGTTCCGCCGCGAAGGGAGCATGACCGTGGCTGACACCAAGTCGTTGACCGTCGACGTGCTGGATGCCTCTGGCAAGAAGGCCGGCAGCGCCGACCTTCCCGCAGAGGTGTTCGACGTCCAGACGAACATCCCGCTGATCCACCAGGTCGTCGTCGCGCAGCTCGCGGCGGCTCGCCAGGGCACCCACTCCACGAAGACTCGTGGCGAGGTGTCCGGTGGTGGACGCAAGCCCCACAAGCAGAAGGGCACCGGCCGCGCCCGTCAGGGCTCGACCCGCGCTCCGCAGTTTGCCGGCGGTGGCATCGTGCACGGCCCGACGCCGCGCGACTACAGCCAGCGGACCCCGAAGAAGATGAAGACCGCGGCGCTCCGCGGTGCTCTTTCGGACCGCGCCCGCGCCGGCCGCGTGCACGTCGTCTCCGGGTTCGCCCCGGGCGCCGCGCCGTCGACCAAGACTGCGCTCGAGGTTCTGGCCCGCTTGTCGGGTCGCAAGCACGTGCTCGTTGTTGTGGAACGCCAGGACGAGATCACCTGGAAGTCGCTCCGCAACGTCGAGCAGGTGCACCTCCTGGTCGCTGACCAGCTGAACACCTACGACGTGCTCGTCTCCGACGACGTCGTCTTCACGCAGGGCGCGCTCGACGTGTTCCTGGCGGGTCCGGCCACTGGCCGCTCGGTGAAGGCTGTCGGAACGGCGACTGAGGCGTCGCAGGCCGAGATCGAGGAGGACACCAAGTGACTACCGTGGCGAAGGACCCGCGCGACATCCTGATCTCGCCGGTCGTCTCGGAAAAAAGCTACGGGCTGCTCGACGAGGGAAAGTACACCTTCGTCGTCGACCCGCGCGCGAACAAGACGGAGATCAAGGTCGCGATCGAGCAGATCTTCTCCGTCAAGGTCGCTTCGGTGAACACGATCAACCGCAAGGGCAAGACGCGGCGGACCAAGTTCGGCATGGGTAAGCGCAAGGACACCAAGCGTGCGATCGTCACCCTCCGCGAGGGCACGATCGACATCTTCGGCGGACCGGTCGGCTGAGCCGACCGAGAGCAGATTGAGGACAGGTCCCCATGGGAATCCGTAAGTACAAGCCGACTACGCCGGGCCGTCGAGGCTCGAGCGTCGCCGACTTCGTCGAGATCACGCGCTCCACGCCGGAGAAGTCGTTGGTCCGCCCGTTGCACAAGACGGGTGGCCGCAACGCCACCGGTCGCGTGACGGTTCGTCACCAGGGTGGCGGGCACAAGCGTGCCTACCGCCTGATCGACTTCCGTCGCCACGACAAGGACGGCGTGCCGGCCAAGGTTGCGCACATCGAGTACGACCCGAACCGCACGGCACGCATCGCGCTGCTGCACTACGCGGACGGCGAGAAGCGTTACATCGTCGCGCCGAACAAGCTCAAGCAGGGCGACGTCGTCGAGAACGGTGCAAGCGCCGACATCAAGCCCGGCAACTGCCTGCCCCTGCGCAACATCCCGACCGGTACGGTCATCCACGCCATCGAGCTCAAGCCCGGTGGCGGCGCGAAGATCGCCCGTTCGGCTGGTGCGTCGGTGCAGCTCGTCGCGAAGGACGGCGTCTATGCGCAGCTGCGCATGCCGTCCGGCGAGATCCGCAATGTCGACCTGCGCTGCCGCGCAACCATCGGCGAGGTCGGCAATGCCGAGCAGTCGAACATCAACTGGGGCAAGGCCGGCCGGATGCGGTGGAAGGGCAAGCGCCCCTCCGTCCGTGGTGTCGCCATGAACCCGGTCGACCACCCGCACGGTGGTGGCGAGGGCAAGACCTCCGGAGGCCGTCACCCGGTCACCCCGTGGGGCAAGCCCGAGGGCCGCACCCGTCACCCGAACAAGCCGAGCGACAAGCTCATCGTGCGCCGCCGGCGCACCGGCAAGCGCTGATAGGAGCCTGAGATGCCACGTAGCCTGAAAAAGGGTCCGTTCGTCGACGGTCACCTGCAGAAGAAGGTCGACGTCCAGAACGAGAAGGGGACCAAGAACGTCATCAAGACGTGGTCCCGCCGGTCGCTCATCACGCCGGACTTCCTCGGTCACACGTTTGCGGTGCACGACGGCCGCAAGCACACCCCCGTCTTCGTCACCGAGGCGATGGTCGGACACAAGCTGGGCGAGTTCGCCCCCACGCGGACCTTCCGCGGCCACGACAAGGACGACCGCAAGGCTCGTCGTCGCTGATCACCTTCGGGTGCACAGCGGTGGCAAGACCTTGAGTCGTTCTTCGAGATAGACCAGACAAGAAGGCAGGACAGCAATGGAAGCCAAGGCGCAGGCGCGGTTTGTCCGCGTCACGCCCCAGAAGGCCCGGCGCGTCGTGGACCTCATCCGTGGCAAGCAGGCCGAGGAGGCTGTCGCGACGCTGAAGTTCGCGCCGCAGGCCGCGGGGGAGACCGTCCGCAAGGTGGTCGAAAGTGCGATCGCCAACGCGAGGGTCAAGGCCGATCGTGCGAGCGAGGCGTTTGACGCCACGTCGCTCGTGATCACTGAGGCATTCGTCGACGAGGGTCCGACCCTCAAGCGGTTCCGACCGCGCGCTCAGGGCCGGGCAAGCCAGATCCTCAAGCGGACCAGCCACATCACCGTGGTCGTGGCCCCGGTCGAGAAGAAGGAGAGGGCCCGATAGTGGGACAGAAGGTCAACCCGCACGGGTACCGCCTCGGCATCACCACCGACCACAGGTCGCGTTGGTTTGCTGACAGCACCAAGCCCGGGCAGCGTTACCGCGACTACGTCCGCGAGGACGTAGCAATCCGCAAGCTCATGGCCACTGGCCTCGAGCGTGCCGGAATCTCAAAGGTCGAGATCGAGCGGACCCGTGACCGGGTTCGCGTCGACATCCACACCGCACGTCCCGGGATCGTCATCGGGCGTCGTGGCGCGGAGGCCGACCGCATCCGCGGCGAGCTCGAGAAGCTCAGCGGCAAGCAGGTGCAGCTCAACATCCTCGAGGTGAAGAACGCTGAGATGGACTCTCAGCTCGTCGCCCAGGGGATCGCGGAGCAGCTCGCGAGCCGTGTCTCGTTCCGCCGCGCCATGCGCAAGGGCATGCAGTCCGCCCAGCGCGCCGGTGCCAAGGGCATCCGGGTGCAGTGCTCGGGTCGCCTCGGCGGCGCCGAGATGAGCCGTAGCGAGTTCTACCGCGAGGGGCGCGTGCCGTTGCACACCCTCCGCGCGCAGATCGACTACGGCTTCTACGAGGCCCGCACGACCTTCGGCCGCATCGGCGTGAAGGTCTGGATCTACAAGGGCGACATGACCGAGAAGGAGTACGCGCAGCAGCAGGCCACACAGGGCCCCCGCTCGCCGCGTGGACCCCGGACCGACCGCCCCGCTCGCGGCGCGGCCGGAACCGGTGCCCGTCGTCCCGAGGCCGCTTCGGCCCCGACCGCCGCACCTGCAGCCGCTCCGGCAGCTGCCGAGGCGACGCCGCCCGCTGCATCCGGAACGGAGGCCTGAGCAATGCTTATCCCGCGCAGGTTGAAGCACCGCAAGCAGCACCACCCGGGGCGCTCCGGCGCCGCGACCGGTGGCACCGAGATCTCGTTCGGCGAGTACGGCATCCAGGCTCTCGAGCCCGCCTACCTCACGAACCGGCAGATCGAGGCCGCTCGTATCGCGATGACCCGCCACATCAAGCGTGGCGGCAAGGTCTGGATCAACGTGTTCCCGGACCGCCCGATCACGAAGAAGCCGGCCGAGACCCGCATGGGTTCCGGTAAGGGTTCGCCCGAGTGGTGGATCTGCAACGTCAAGCCGGGTCGAGTTCTCTTCGAGCTCGCCGGTGTCGAGGAGTCTCTTGCTCGCGAGGCGATGAACCGCGCGCAGCACAAGCTCCCGATGAAGACCCGTTTCATAGTCCGCGAGGGTGGTGGCATCTGATGGCTATCGGAACCAAGGATCTGGCTCCCGACGAGCTGGACGCGTTTGACGACGAGCGTCTTGTCGCCGAGCTCAAGAAGGCCAAGGAAGAGCTGTTCAACCTGCGCTTCCAGTCGGCCACCGGCCAGCTCGAAAGCCACGGGCGCCTCAAGGCCGTCCGTCGTGACATCGCGCGGATCTACACGATCCTGCGCGAGCGCGAGCTCGGCATCCGTACTGCCCCGAGCGCGAGCGAGTGAGGTCGACAATGAGCGCAACGAAGATCGAAGGCGCTGCGGATTCCCGTGCCGACCGCAAGACGCGGCGTGGGTATGTCGTGAGCGACAAGATGGACAAGACCGTCGTGGTCGAGGTCGAGGACCGGGTCAAGCACCCGCTCTACGGCAAGGTCATCCGGCGCACGAGCAAGGTCAAGGCGCACGACGAGGCCAATGCGGCCGGCGTCGGCGACCTGGTCACGATCATGGAAACCCGCCCGCTCTCCGCGACCAAGCGGTGGCGCGTGGTGGAGATCCTCGAGAAGGCGAAGTAGGCCTTCTAGCACGCAGCAGTACTCAGTTGCCCCCGCGGCGGGGACGGCGCCGGCTCCGGCCGACGCCGCCCCCCGCGGGTGCATGACGGCAGCTATCCGTTCGCCAGGCTCGATACCGAGAACCGGCAGACGTCAGGAGTTCATCAATGATTCAGCAGGAGTCGCGACTTCGGGTCGCTGACAACACGGGTGCCAAGGAAATTCTTTGCATCCGCGTTCTCGGTGGTTCGGGACGTCGCTACGCCGGAATTGGCGACACGATTGTCGCCACCGTCAAGGACGCGATCCCGGGCGGAAATGTCAAGAAGGGTGATGTCGTCAAGGCGGTCATCGTCCGGACCAAGAAGGAGCGTCGGCGTCCCGACGGCTCGTACATCAAGTTTGACGAGAATGCGGCTGTGATCCTCAAGAGCGACGGTGAGCCCCGTGGCACGCGCATCTTCGGCCCGGTGGGCCGCGAGCTGCGTGACAAGAAGTTCATGAAGATCATCTCGCTGGCCCCGGAGGTGCTCTAGACATGGCGAAGATCAAGAAGGGCGACCTCGTCGTCGTCATCTCTGGCCGCGATCGCGGCAAGAGCGGGCGGGTGCTCGAGGTTCTCATCGAGTCGCAGCGCGTTGTCGTCGAGGGCGTCCAGCGCGTCACGAAGCACGTCAAGGTCGGACAGTCGCAGCGCGGCACCCGGACCGGCGGCATCGAGACGATCGAGGCCCCCATCCACATCAGCAACGTGATGGTCGTCGACGCGGAGACCAAGAAGGGCACCCGCGTCGGGATCCGCACCGAGGAGATCGAGCGCGACGGTCGCATGAAGACCGTTCGGGTCCGCGTATCCAAGCGCTCCGGGAAGGACATCTGATGACCGTTGACAGCACTGCGACGGCCTCCGTGGCCGCGCCCGAGATGCCGCGCCTGAAGGCGCGCTACGCCGCTGAGATCGTCGGTGGCCTGCGCGAGGAGTTCTCGCACGAAAACGTCAACCAGGTCGCGCGCCTCACCAAGGTCGTCGTGAACATGGGTGTCGGAGACGCCGCGAAGGACTCGAAGCTCATGGACGGTGCGGTCAAGGACCTCGCCGCCATCACCGGCCAGAAGGCCCAGGTCACGAAGGCCCGCAAGTCCATCGCGCAGTTCAAGCTTCGCGAAGGCATGCCGATCGGCGCGCACGTCACGCTGCGCGGCGACCGCATGTGGGAGTTCCTCGACCGGTTGCTCTCGACGGCTCTGCCGCGTATCCGCGACTTCCGAGGGTTGTCCCCGAAGCAGTTCGACGGCCACGGCAACTACACCTTCGGTCTCACGGAGCAGGCAATGTTCCACGAGATCGACCAGGACAAGGTCGACCGCGTGCGGGGCATGGACATCACCATCGTCACGACCGCGACCACCGACGCCGAGGGCCGCTCGCTTCTCAAGCGTCTCGGCTTCCCCTTCAAGGAGCTCTGACCATGGCGAAGACAGCCCTCGTCCAGAAGGCCTCGCGCACCCCGAAGTTCAAGGTGCGCGGCTACACCCGGTGCCAGAAGTGCGGACGTCCGCACTCTGTGTACCGCAAGTTTGGGCTCTGCCGGATCTGCGTGCGCGAGATGGCGCACGCCGGCGAGCTTCCCGGCGTCACCAAGAGCAGCTGGTAACAACTACGCCGCTGGTCCCCACCACCTTGGCTCACGCCAGGTGGGGATACCCCGGCGAGAAGGGGCGTAAGCCCAATGATGACTGACCCGATCGCAGACATGCTCACGCGTCTGCGTAATGCGAACTCGGCGTATCACGACACGGTGACCATGCCGTTCTCGAAGCTGAAGTCGCATGTTGCAGAAATTCTCCAGGCGGAGGGCTACATCGCCGGCTGGAAGATCGAGGACGCCCCGGTGGGCAAGTACCTCACGATCGAACTGAAGTTCGGCCCGAACCGCGAGCGTTCGCTCGCCGGTGTGCGCCGCGTGTCCAAGCCGGGCCTGCGCGTGTACGCCAAGTCGACCAATCTGCCCAAGGTGCTCGGCGGCCTGGGCGTGGCGATCCTGTCCACGTCCTCCGGTCTCCTCACTGGCCAGCAGGCCGCCAAGAAGGGCGTGGGTGGGGAAGTCCTCGCCTACGTCTGGTAAGTCCGAGACGGAAAGGAGCTAGCCATGTCCCGAATCGGCAGAGTCCCCGTCCCGGTACCCACCGGCGTGGACGTCACGATCGTTGGATCGACGGTGACCGTCAAGGGCCCCAAGGGCTCGTTGTCGCACACCATCGCGTCCCCCATTGCGGTCTCCCGCGATGACAACGGTGCCCTTGTGGTCACCCGGCCGAACGAGGAGCGCGTCTCGCGCTCGTTGCACGGCCTGACCCGCACGCTGCTGGCGAATCTCGTCACCGGCGTCACGCAGGGGTACGAGAAGAAGCTTGAGATCGTCGGCACGGGTTACCGCGTCGCTTTCAAGGGTGACACCCTCGAGTTCGCGCTCGGCTTCAGCCACCCCGTCAACGTTGCGCCGCCCGCCGGCATCTCGTTCGCGGTGGAGAGCCCGACCAAGTTCTCGGTCAGTGGCATCGACAAGCAGCAGGTCGGCGAGGTCGCCGCCAACATCCGCAAGATCCGCAAGCCGGAGCCTTACAAGGGCAAGGGTGTGCGGTACGCCGGCGAGGTAGTCCGCCGCAAGGTCGGAAAGGCTGGTAAGTAGCCATGGCTCTGAAGATCAAGGGCAAGGGCCGCGCGATCTCTCGCGCTCGCCGCCACCTCCGCCTTCGCAAGAAGGTCTCCGGCACCGCCGTCCGTCCCCGTCTGGTGGTCACCCGGTCCGCCCGGCACATGACCGCTCAGGTCGTGGACGACACGGTCGGTCGCACCGTCGTCTCGGCGTCGACCCTCGAGGCCGACCTGCGCGTCCTCGGTGCCGACAAGACGGCCAAGGCCCGCAAGGTCGGCGAGCTCGTCGCCGCCCGCGCCAAGGCTGCTGGCATCGACGCGGTCGTCTTCGACCGCGGCGGCAACAAGTACCACGGCCGGGTGGCTGCAGTCGCCGACGGGGCCCGCGAAGGCGGACTGACCCTGTGACGACTTCAAGCACCTCCGTACGGAAGCAGAGGAACATCTGATGGCTGCACCTCAGCGCAGCAACACCGGCGCGGGCGCCGGCACCGGCGCCCCGGCGGGCGCCGGCGGCTCAGACCGTCGCGAAGGCGGTGGTCGTCGTGATGGCGGCGGCGGTCGTCGTGACGGCGGGGCCGAGAAGAGCCAGTTCGTCGAGCGCGTCGTCAAGATCAACCGCGTCTCCAAGGTCGTCAAGGGCGGTCGTCGCTTCAGCTTCACCGCGCTCGTCGTCGTCGGCGACGGTGACGGCACGGTCGGCGTCGGCTACGGCAAGGCCAAGGAGGTCCCCGCGGCGATCGCCAAGGGGGTCGAGGAAGCCAAGAAGAACTTCTTCAAGGTTCCTCGCATCCAGGGCACCATTCCGCACCCGATCCAGGGTGAGGCCGCTGCTGGCGTCGTCTTCCTGCGTCCGGCGTCCCCGGGTACCGGCGTCATCGCCGGTGGTCCGGTGCGTGCGGTCCTCGAGTGCGCCGGTATCCACGACGTCCTGAGCAAGTCGCTCGGCTCCACCAACTCCCTCAACGTCGTGCACGCGACGGTGGCGGCGCTGCGTGGCCTCGAGCGGCCCGAGTCCGTGGCCGCGCGCCGCGGTCTCCCGCTCGAGCACGTCGCTCCGGCGTCGCTGCTGCGGGCCCAGGCCGCGGGGGTGCGTGCGTGATGGCGCGTCTCAAGGTGACCCAGACCAAGTCCGCGATCGGCGGCAAGCAGAACCAGCGCGAGACCCTGCGTTCACTCGGCCTCAAGCGGATCGGCGACACTGTCGTCAAGGAAGATCGTCCTGAGATCCGCGGGATGGTCAACACGGTGACGCACCTCGTCGCATTCGAGGAGGTCGACTGATGGCTGACAAGACGAAGCAGACCGAGGTTGGCGCCGGTGGCACCCTGAAGGTGCACCACCTGCGTCCCGCCCCGGGCGCCAAGACCGCCAAGACCCGCGTGGGCCGTGGCGAGGCGTCCAAGGGAAAGACCGCGGGCCGCGGTACCAAGGGCCAGAAGGCGAAGCGCACCATTCCGGAGCGCTTCGAGGGTGGACAGATGCCGCTGCACATGCGGCTTCCGAAGCTCCGTGGATTCAAGAACCCGTTCCGCGTCGAGTACCAGGTCGTTAACCTGGACAAGCTGTCCGAGCTGTACCCGGACGGCGGCGCGGTCACGGTCGAGGGACTCGTCACCAAGGGGGCTGTCCGCAAGGGCCAGCTCGTCAAGGTGCTCGGGACCGGCGAGCTGACCGTCAAGGTCTCCATCGCCGTCGACGCGTACTCGGCGTCGGCCAAGGAAAAGATCGTGGCTGCCGGCGGGACCATCGTCGAGCAGGACTGATCGAAGCACGGGGTCGGTGGGACGTTCGCGTCCCGCCGGCCCCGTTCTCGGTTGGTAGCGACGATCGGCTAGGGTTCGCCGGGGCGCCCCGTCGTGGGCGCAACCGAAGTGTTCCGGAATTTTCCGGCTTCATCACACACCGCCCTCGGCGGAGCAGGAGGATAGGTGCTCAGCGCATTCGTCCGGGCCTTTCGGACGCCCGACCTGCGGCGCAAGCTGCTCTTCACCATCGCGGTGATGTCGATCTTCCGGGTCGGCTCGTTCCTGCCGACCCCGGGGGTCTCCTACCCGAACGTGCAGACCTGCATCAGCGAGATCGGTGACGGGAACGACCTGCTCGGCCTCGTGAACCTGTTCAGCGGGGGCGCGCTCCTGCAGCTGTCGGTGTTCGCGCTGGGGATCATGCCGTACATCACGGCGAGCATCATCGTCCAGCTGCTGCGCGTGGTCATCCCGCGCTTCGAGGCCCTGCACCAGGAGGGCCAGTCCGGCACCGCGAAGCTCACGCAGTACACGCGGTACCTGACGATCGCCCTCGCGATCTTGCAGTCGACCACCGTGATCACGATCGCGCGGACCGGGCAGCTGTTCACCGGCTGCTCCGTCGACGTCATCCCGAACGACACGGTCGTGACGATCCTGCTCATGGTCCTGACCATGACGGCGGGCACCGGCCTGATCATGTGGCTCGGCGAGCTCATCTCCGAGCGCGGCGTCGGCAACGGCATGTCGCTGCTGATCTTCACGTCGATCGCGGCGAGCTTCCCGACGGCGCTGTGGTCCATCGCTGGCGGCGACAACGGCGCGACGAAGTTCATCATCGTGCTCGGCATCGTGATCCTCGTGATCGCCCTCGTCGTGTTCGTCGAGCAGTCGCAGCGGCGCATCCCGGTGCAGTACGCCAAGCGGATGGTCGGGCGGCGGATGTACGGCGGCTCGAGCACCTACATCCCGATCAAGATCAACATGGCCGGGGTCATCCCGATCATCTTCGCGTCGTCGCTGCTGTCGGTCCCGGGGCTGCTCGCGCAGTTCGGCGACCAGAACGCCGAGTGGGTCATCTGGCTCAGCAACAACCTCGTCGACCCGGCCGCGCCGTTGCACCTGGCGCTGTACGTCGTGCTGATCATCTTCTTCTGCTACTTCTACACGGCGATCACGTTCAACCCGGACGAGGTCGCGGACAACATGAAGAAGTACGGCGGCTTCATCCCCGGCATCCGCGCCGGCCGCCCGACCGCCGAGTACCTGGCGTTCGTCATCTCGCGGATCACCGCGCCCGGCTCGGTGTACCTCGCGCTCGTCGCGCTGGTCCCCACGATCGCGTTCATCCTGCTCGACATCAGCACCAACATCCCGTTCGGCGGGGCGTCGATCCTCATCGTCGTCGGGGTCGGCCTCGAGACCGTGAAGCAGATCGAGTCCCAGCTCCAGCAGCGGCACTACGAAGGGTTCCTCCGATGAGCGCTCGACTGATCATCATGGGCCCGCAGGGTTCGGGCAAGGGCACCCAGGCGGCCCGCCTGGCCGAGCGCATCGGGGTCCCGGCGATCTCGACCGGCGACATCTTCCGGGCCAACGTCAAGGGCGACACCGAGCTCGGCCGCCGCGCGAAGGTGATCATGGACGCGGGCGACCTCGTCCCGGACGAGATCACCAACGCGATGGTGCGGGACCGGCTCGCGGAGCAGGACGCCGCCGGCGGCTTCATCCTCGACGGGTACCCGCGCACCGCGGAGCAGGTCGTCGCGCTCGACGCCGTGCTCGAGGAGTCGGGCGGCACGCTCGACGCCGTCGTCGAGCTGACCGCGCCGCGCGAGGAGCTCATGGAACGCCTGCACAAGCGGGCGGGCGTCGAGGGGCGCGCCGACGACACCGAGGACGCGATCCGCCGCCGGCTCGAGATCTACGCCGAGCAGACGGCCCCGCTCACGTCGGCCTACGGCGAGCGCAAGCTGCTCGTCACGGTGAACGGGATCGGCGAGGTCGACGAGGTCACCGAGCGCGTGCTCGAGGCCCTCGCGACGCACATCGGCTGAGCCCAGCCCACCCCGGCGCCACACAGCCAGCACCACGCACACCGAGCACCCAGCACACCGAGCACCCAGCACAGCACCCAGCACGAAGCACGCCCGCACACAGCAAGGACGGAACGCACCCGCATGTTCGGCCGCGACAAGATCGAGTACAAGACGACGGACCAGGTGCGGCTCATGCGGCGCGCCGGCCTGGTCGTCGCGGACGCCCTCACGGCGGTGCGCGCGCAGGCGCGACCCGGCCTGACGACGTCGGACCTGGACGCGATCGCGGCCGACGTGATCCGGGCCGCGGGCGCGACGCCGTCGTTCCTCGGCTACGACGGGTACCCGGCGACGCTGTGCGTGTCGGTCAACGACGAGATCGTGCACGGCATCCCGGGCGCGCGCGTGCTCGAGGCGGGCGACGTCGTCTCGATCGACTGCGGCGCGATCGTCGAGGGCTGGCACGGCGACTCCGCGCTGACCGTCGTGCTCGCGGACGCGGACCCGCTCGACGTCGAGCTCAGCGCCGCGACCGAGGATGCCATGTGGGCCGGCATCGCCGCGCTCGCGACGGGCGACCGGCTCGGCGACGTGGGGGAGGCGGTCGAGACCTCGGTCGACGCCGCCCAGGCCGCGGGCGTCAACCGCGGCGCCCGCTACGGCGTCGTCGAGGAGTACGTCGGCCACGGGATCGGCACGGCGATGCACCAGCCGCCCGACGTGCTCAACTATCGCGCGCGCGACCGCGGGCCGCGGCTGCGGCCGGGCATGTGCCTGGCGGTCGAGCCGATGCTCGTGCGCGGCGCGCGCACGACGCAGGTGCTCGAGGACGACTGGACCGTCGTGACCGACGACGGCTCGCGGGCCGCGCACTGGGAGCACACCGTCGCGCTGCTCGAGGGCGGCATCTGGGTCCTGACGGCCGCCGACGGCGGGGCGGCGCGGCTCGCGGCGCTCGGCGTCACCATCGCTCCGCTGCCGAGCTAGGCAGCGGTTTTCGGGCGTCTGCGGCCCACCCACGAGGCGGTTCCACAGCCCCGCGCGATGGCGTAGGATAGTCCGTTGGGTGCGTGTGCCGCGTTGGCGCCGCACCAATCCCTCGATGCTCGTGGTGGTCGACAAGGCCGCGTCCGGGTGCCGAGGGGGAATGTCGTTGTCACCAAGAGTTAGCGGAGGATATGGCAAAGAAGGACGGTGTCATCGAGATTGAGGGCAGCGTTGTCGAGGCCCTGCCGAACGCGATGTTTCGCGTGGAGCTGGCCAACGGCCACCGAGTGCTCGCCCACATCTCGGGCAAGATGCGTCAGCACTACATCCGGATTCTCCCTGAGGACCGCGTGGTCGTTGAGCTGAGCCCGTACGACCTGTCCCGCGGCCGGATCGTCTACCGCTACAAGTAACCACTACTCGATCACGCCGTCGCACCCGCTACATGTGCGGGGGCAACGAACGGCGGCGGAGGAACACAGCATGAAGGTCAAGCCCAGCGTCAAGAAGATCTGCGACAAGTGCAAGGTGATTCGCCGGCACGGTCGCGTCATGGTGATCTGCGAGAACCTGCGTCACAAGCAGCGCCAGGGCTGATGCCCTGACGCTCGAGGCGCATCTCGAGCAGCCCCACCCGGCCCCGCACCGCTGTAGGCGCGGAGCCACCAAGCGCATCACCACACCAGGCGTCGTCCCTCGGACGGCGGCAGGCGAACCCCCGGTCGGAGGCCGGGGCCCGCGGATCTCGCGGGAGGGTGACGCGGCAGACCTCCGACGCACTACAGGAGCCACCAGACACATGGCACGTCTTGTCGGCGTCGATCTCCCCCGCGAAAAGCGGCTCGAGATCGCGCTCACCTACATCTACGGCGTCGGCCGTACCCGCGCCCAGCAGACGCTGGCCGCTACGGGCCTGAGCCCGGACATCCGCGTGAAGGACCTGGGCGACGTCGAGCTGGTCGCGCTGCGCGACTTCCTCGAGGCCAGCTTCAAGCTCGAGGGTGACCTTCGACGCGAGGTCGCCGCGGACATCCGTCGCAAGGTCGAGATCGGCTGCTACGAGGGCATTCGGCACCGCCGCGGCCTTCCGGTGCGCGGACAGCGCACCAAGACCAACGCGCGCACCCGCAAGGGCCCGAAGCGCACCGTCGCCGGCAAGAAGAAGGCCGGCCGCAAGTAGCAGCAGTAGCCCGCCGCGTCGCCGCCTTCACCGCGACCGACCGCGAGCGGCACTGCAGGCAGCCGACCCAGACCAGGAGAAAACAAGCACATGCCCCCCAAGTCTCGTACCGCCGTGCGCAAGCCGCGCCGCAAGGAGAAGAAGAACGTCTCCCACGGCCAGGCGCACATCAAGAGCACGTTCAACAACACCATCGTGACGATCACGGACCCCTCGGGTGCCGTCATCGCCTGGGCCTCGTCCGGCCAGGTCGGCTTCAAGGGTTCGCGCAAGTCGACCCCGTTCGCGGCCCAGCTCGCGGCCGAGGCCGCTGCTCGCCGCGCGCAGGAGCACGGCATGAAGAAGGTCGACGTCTTCGTCAAGGGCCCCGGGTCCGGCCGCGAGACTGCGATCCGCTCGCTCCAGGCGACCGGCCTCGAGGTCGGCTCGATCCAGGACGTGACGCCCCAGGCGCACAACGGCTGCCGTCCGTCCAAGCGCCGCCGCGTCTGATCTTCTGGCCGCGCGAGCCCGTCGCCGACCTCGGTCGGTCCACGGCGTGAGCGCGCCCAGCGCGTGACAGCTTTTGCCGGGTCCACCGGGCAGCCCAGGCCGCCCGGTGGCTCGGCGCACGAGTGCCTGCCTCGGTAAACCGAGACCCGGCGGGCTCGCACCACCGCAGAGCGTCATATGGCGGACGCTCGCTGAGAGGAACCCAGAAGTGCTCATCGCACAGCGCCCCACCCTGACCGAAGAGGTCATCTCGGAGTACCGGTCGCGGTTCTCCATCGAGCCGCTCGAGCCGGGCTTCGGCTACACGCTCGGCAACTCCCTGCGTCGCACCCTGCTGTCGTCTATCCCGGGTGCTGCCGTGACGTCGATCCGGATCGACGGTGTCCTGCACGAGTTCACCACCGTGCCGGGCGTCAAGGAAGACATCACCGAGATCATCCTCAACATCAAGAACCTCGTCGTCTCCTCGGAGAACGACGAGCCCGTCGTGATGTACCTGCGCAAGCAGGGCGCGGGGGCCGTCACGGCCGCCGTCATCGTCCCGCCCGCCGGTGTCGAGGTCCACAACCCCGACCTGCACATCGCGACCCTGAACGACAAGGGCAAGCTCGAGATCGAGCTCACCGTCGAGCGCGGTCGCGGATACGTCTCCGCCGCGCAGAACAAGTCCTACGACGCCGAGATCGGCCGCGTGCCGATCGACTCGATCTACTCGCCGGTGCTCAAGGTGACGTACAACGTCGAGGCGACCCGAGTCGAGCAGCGCACCGACTTCGACAAGCTGATCGTCGACGTCGAAACCAAGAACTCGATCTCCCCGCGGGACGCGCTGGCCTC
The DNA here is from genome assembly GCF_017569225.1 of Pengzhenrongella sicca. GTDB lineage: Bacteria > Actinomycetota > Actinomycetes > Actinomycetales > Cellulomonadaceae > Pengzhenrongella > Pengzhenrongella sicca. The sequence continues at coordinate 3,834,578 of NZ_CP071868.1, read as the reverse complement.
GGCCGGCAAGACCCTCGTCGAGCTGTTCGGGCTTGCCCGCGAGCTCAACGTCGAGGCCGAGGGCATCGAGATCGGCCCGTCGCCGACGGACGCCGCGCTCGCCGCCGACCTGGCGCTGCCGATCGAGGACCTGCAGCTGACCATCCGGTCGTACAACTGCCTCAAGCGTGAGGGCATCCACACCGTGGGTGAGCTCGTGGCGCGCAGTGAGGCCGACCTGCTTGACATCCGCAACTTCGGTGCGAAGTCGATCACCGAGGTCAAGGAAAAGCTGGCCGAGCTTTCGCTGTCCCTCAAGGACAGCCCGCTCGACTTCGACCCGACCAAGGCGCCCGGTTACTACGACGGCGACGAGGGCGAGTTCACCGAAGAAGAGCAGCAGTACTGACGCCGCGCCGAGCGGCCGGGCGGAACCTGCCCGGTTCGCTCGTTCATCACTGGAACTGAGGAGTTACAACCATGCCTACGCCCACTAAGGGTCCCCGGCTCGGTGGCGGCCCGGCGCACGAGCGGCTGATCCTGGCCAACCTTGCGACGAGCCTGTTCGAGCACAAGCGCATCACGACCACCGAGGCCAAGGCCAAGCGCCTTCGCCCGCTGGCCGAGCGCCTGATCACGTTCGCGAAGCGCGGCGACCTCCAGTCGCGGCGCCGGGTCATGACGGTCGTCAAGACCAAGACCGTCGTGCACGTGCTCTTCACCGAGATCGCGCCGGCGATGGCCGAGCGTCAGGGCGGCTACACGCGCATCACCAAGATCGGCCCCCGCAAGGGAGACAACGCGCCGATGGCCGTGATCGAGCTCGTGCTCGAGTCGCTCAGCCCGAAGCAGGCCACCGTCAAGGAGGCCGAGAAGGCCACCAAGAAGGCGGCCCCGAAGAAGGCGGCCACGAAGGCGCCCGTTGCCGAGCCCGTCGAGGCCCCGGCCGACGACGTCGCCGTCGAGACCCCGGCCGACGAGGCCACCCCGGTCCAGGACGACAAGGCCTGACCGAGCTCGACCGCTCGACCGCAGCACCGCACGACCGCAGCACCGCACGACCAGCGCCCGAGCGCCGTCGCCCCCACGAGGGACGTCGGCGCCCGGGCGTTCGTGCGTTCGGGGGCCGCTCGGGCGTTCGACAGCCACTCGCCGCGTGCGGCCCGCGGTCAGGATCTAGGGTCGGCGCATGGCAGACCTGCCGGTCGTGTTCGTGCACGGGATCCGGGCGTCGCGCACGATGTGGCGCGCGCAGGGCTCGATCGTGGGGCGCGCCGGCTACCGCGCCGTCGCGATCGACCTGCCCGGGCACGGCGACCGGCGCGGTGAGCCGTTCACGCTCGCGGGCGCGGTCGATGACCTCGCCCGCGCGGTCGACGTCGTCGGCGGTCGCGCGCTCGTCGTCGGCCTGTCACTGGGTGGATACGTCGCGATCGCGCACGCGGCGCGGTACCCGGGGCAGGTCGCCGGGCTCGTCGCGGCCGGGTGCTCGACGCGGCCGACGCCGGCGGTCGTCGAGGCCTGGGCCCTCGCCGCGCGGGCGATCTCCCGGCTGCCGGACGCGGGGGCCGGGCTGAACCAGTTCCTGGTCGACCGGACGGTGCCCGCGGCGGGCGCCGCCGACCTGGCGGCGGGAGGCTTCGCGCTCGACGTGATGGACGACGTGCTGCGCGAGATGGCCGCCGCCACGACGCTCGCGGACCTCGCCCGCGTGCAGGCGCCGGTGTGGATCGTCAACGGCCGGTTCGACCACTTCCGCACGCAGGAGCGCCGGTACCTCGCCGCCTGCCGCGACGGCCGCCTCGTCGTGGTGCGCGGGGCCAAGCACCTCGTCGCGCTCGACGCGCCGGTCGCGTTCGGCCGGGTCGTGCTCGCGGCGCTGGCCCAGCTGGACCGCTAGCGCCGGAGGTCGACGGCGTCGCGCTCGGTCAGCGCCCGCGCAGGCTCCAGGCACGTACCCCACCGACGATGCCCGCGGAGTTCGGCACGACGACGACGTCGTCGCCCAGCCGGGCGAGCACGATCGGCGTGATCTGGCGCGAGTTTCCGCCGCCGAGGTACAAGCGGTCCCACCAGAACACGGGCCGGAGGCTGTCCACGACCCGGCGCACGCGGCGCGACCAGCGCCCGTCGCCGAGCCGGGCGCGCTCGAGCTGGCCGATGTAGTCGTCGTACGTCGTGCCCCACCGGACCGGCGCGGCCGAGAGCTCGAGGTGCGGGGCGAGCGTGCCGCCGTCGAACAGCGCCGAGCCCAGCCCGGTGCCGAGCGTCAGCACGAGCTCGACGCCGGACCCCGCGACGACGCCGGCCCCGTGCACCTCCGCGTCGTTGAGCACGAGCGACGGCATGCCGAGCGCGGTGCTCACGGCCGCCTCCATGTCGAAGTCAGCCCACGCCTCGACGAGCTCGGGCAGCACCCGGCTGTGCGGGCCCGACCGCGTCACGTAGTGCGGCGTCGTGACGACGACGCCGTGCCGCAGCATCCCCGGCATCCCGACGGTCACGCGCTGCGCGGGCGGCAGGGACGCGGCGATCTCCTGCAGGGTCTCGATCAGGCGCTCGGGCGGGAGCGGGTACGGCGTCGGCACGCGTACCGCCGGGGCGCGCAGCGTGCCCGCGGCGTCGAGCACCGACGCCTTGATCCCACCCCCGCCGCAGTCGACGGCGAGGGTGTGCAGGGGGGCGTGCGGGGTCTCGGACACGCAGGCGACGCTACCGCCGGTTGCGCGTGCGGCCCGCCGGGCGGGTGCAGCGCGGCCCGCGGCCGGCGCGGTGCGGCCCGCCGGGCGCGAGGCCGCGGGCCGGGAGGACGTTAGGTTGGGCGCGTGCTGCGGATCCGTCTCGACCTCTCCTACGACGGCACCGCCTTCGCGGGCTGGGCGATGCAACCCCTGCTCCGCACGGTCGAGGGCCTGCTGGGCGAGGCGCTCGGGGTCGTGCTGCGCACGCCCGCGCCGCCGCGGCTGACCGTCGCCGGGCGGACCGACGCGGGCGTGCACGCGCGCGGCCAGGTGGCGCACGTGGACGTGGACGAGGGGGCCTGGGCGGCGCTCAGCGGCCAGTCCGCCCGCACGCCGGGGGTCTCGCTCGTCTCGCGCCTGGGCGGGATGCTGCCGCCCGACCTCGTCGTGCACCGCGCGGAGCCCGCGCCGCCCGGATTCGATGCCCGGTTCGGCGCGCTGCGGCGCAGGTACGCCTACCGGATCGCCGACCACCCGACCCTGCGCGACCCGCTGCGGCGCGCGAGCGTGCTCTGGCACCCGCGCCGGCTCGACGTGGCGGCGATGCACGCGGCGGCGCTCGACGTCGTCGGCCTGCAGGACTTCGCGGCGTTCTGCAAGCCGCGTCCGGGGGCGTCGACGATCCGCACCCTCGAGCTGTTCGACTGGGTGCGCCCGGCCAGCGGCCCGGACGCCGGGCTCGTCGTGGCGACGGTGCAGGCGGACGCGTTCTGCCACCACATGGTGCGCGCGCTCGTCGGCGCGTCGATGGCCGTGGGGGAGGGCCGGCGTCCGCCGCAGTGGCCCGGCGAGCTGCTCGCCGCTCGGTTCCGGGACGCGTCGATCGGGGTCGTCCCGGCGTGCGGCCTGACGCTTGAGGAAGTCAGCTACCCGAGCGACGCCGAGCTGGCGCTCCGCGCGGCGGAGACCCGCAACCACCGCACCCCGCCGCGCACCGCCGGCTGACGCCGCCGCGCCGACGAGTTGTGGTCCGAATCCGTGCGAGAAGCGCGCAGATCCGGACCACACCTCGGGCAGGGTCAGCTGCAGGCGCTCGTCAGCGCCTTTCGCGCTCGGTCTGCCGCCCTTCCGCGCGGACGGGCCGAAGCAGGCGCGCGGAGGAACCTCATCGACCGCGTTTGGGCCGAATCTGTTCGGAAAGTGAGCAGATTCGGCCCAAACGTCGGTCAGGGGGCGGGGGCGTCAGCTGCGGGGCTCCCGGATGATGCGCATCGCGGCCTCTTCCGCGCTCGCCGCGCCGCCGGCGAGGCCGACGTCCGCTGCGAACGAGTCGTTCGGGCGGTGACCGTCGAGGGCGTCGTCGTCGGCGACGAGGCGCCCGGCGCGGTCCGGCTGGCGCGCGCCGCGCTCGGGGGCGTCCCAGGACTCGGGTTCCTCCTCGTTCAGCCGCTGCTCGAGGCTCTCGCCGTGCGCCTCCTCCCACGCGGTCTCGCCGAACCGGTTCGTCCGCGGCCGGTCGGGCGGGGAGTAGCCCTCGTCGAGCAGGTCGTCGACGCCGCGGTCGAGCAGGGTGTCCTCGGCCGACAGCTGGTCGCTGTCGCCCTCGGCCCCGGTCTCCGGGTCTGGGCTGGTGCCGGGAGTGTCGTTGCTCATCGGTGCACGCTCATACCCCACCGTCCCACCCCGAGGGCCCACGCGCCACAGGCCCCGCCGCGAGGGCCTACGCGCCACAGGCCCCGCCGCACTCCTGGCCCCAGCGCCGACCCCCGGGCGCAAAACCGTTCGCACCCCCGCGCCCGCCCCAGGCAGACTGACCCCGTGGGACACGTCGATATCAGCTCCGTCAGCTTCTTCCTGCCCGACGGCAGGCCCCTTCTCGACGAGGTGGACCTCCGGGTCGCCGACGGCGCCAAGGTCGCCCTGGTCGGGCCCAACGGGGCCGGCAAGACGACCCTGCTGCGCATCGTGGCGGGGGACATCGAGCCGCACTCGGGCGCGGTCGTCACGAGCGGCGGGCTCGCGGTGATGCGCCAGTTCGTCGGCCGCATTTCCGACGAGCGGTCCATCCGCGAGCTGCTGGCGTCGTTCGCGCCGGCCGCGATCCGCGACGCCGCCGTGGAGCTCGCGGCCGCCGAGGAGCAGATCATGGCGGTCGACGACGAGCCCGCCCAGATGCGGTACGCCAGTGCGCTGGTCGACTGGGCCGACGTCGGGGGGTACGACGCCGAGACCGGCTGGGACCACGTGACCGACGCCGTGCTGTCCATCCCGTTCGAGAAGGCGCAGTGGCGCGAGGTCCGCACGCTCTCGGGCGGCGAGCAGAAGCGGCTCGTGCTCGAGTCCCTGCTGCGCGGGCCCGAGGAGGTGCTGCTGCTCGACGAGCCCGACAACTACCTCGACGTGCCGACCAAGCGCTGGCTCGAGGCCAAGCTCGCGGCGTCGGCGAAGACCGTGTTGTACGTCAGCCACGACCGCGAGCTGCTCGCGCGCACCGCGACCCAGGTCGCGAGCGTCGAGCCGACGCCGGCCGGCTCGACCATCTGGGTGCACGGCGGCGGTTTCGCGACCTACGCGCAGGCGCGCGAGGACCGCCGCGCGCGCTCGGACGAGCTGCTGCGGCGCTGGGACGAGGAGCACGCCAAGCTCAAGCTGCTCGTGTTCAACCTCAAGAACAAGGCCATGTTCAACGACGGCCTCGCCTCCCGGTACGCCGCGGCGCAGACGCGACTGCGCAAGTTCGAGGAGGCCGGCCCGCCGCAGGTGATGGCGCGCGAGCAGAACGTCAAGGTCCGCCTCAAGGGCGGCCGCACCGCCAAGCGCGCCGTCGTGGCGACCGGGCTCGAGCTCACCGGGCTGATGAAGCCGTTCGACCTCGAGGTCTGGTTCGGCGAGCGAATCGCCGTGCTCGGCTCGAACGGGTCCGGCAAGTCGCACTTCCTGCGCCTGCTCGCGGCCGGCGGCTCCGACCCCGACACCGAGCACGCCCCCGTGCACGACGCCGAGATCGTCCCCGTGGTGCACCGCGGCCGGGTGGTGCTCGGCTCGCGCGTGCGGCCCGGTTGGTTCGCACAGAACCACCTGCACGCCGAGCTCGCCGGGCGCACCCTGCTCGAGATCCTGCACCGCGGCGACGCGCACCGGTCCGGGATGGGGCGCGAGCCCGCGAGCAAGGCGCTGGACCGGTACGAGCTGGTCGCGGCCGCCGAGCAGGCGTTCGACACACTCTCGGGCGGCCAGCAGGCGCGGTTCCAGATCCTGCTGCTCGAGCTGTCCGGCGCGACGCTGCTACTGCTGGACGAGCCCACGGACAACCTCGACCTGCACTCGGCCGAGGCGCTCGAGGTCGGCCTCGAGGCGTTCGAGGGCACCGTCGTCGCGGTCACCCACGATCGGTGGTTCGCCCGTGGCTTCGACCGGTTCCTCGTGTTCGGGGCCGACGGCGAGGTCGTCGAGACCCCGACGGCCGTGTGGGACGCGGGGCGCGTGCAGCGCGCGCGCTGAGGGGGTGTTCCGACCCCGTTTTGACCGCCCCGGGGCGTGCGGCTACTCTGGTGTGTCGTTGTGCGTCCCCAGCGGGCCGGTGTTGACATTCCGGAACCGCAGACGGGTGATGCGCGGGCGAGCATTCCACGGCCAGCCGCCAACAGCGGGTGAGCCAGGAGTGAACACATTCAGCTATCGAAACGAAGGCTACGACCGTGCGCACGTACACCCCGAAGCCCGGAGACGTCGAGCGCGTCTGGTATGTCATCGACGCGACCGATGTCGTCCTGGGCCGTCTGGCAACCCACGTGGCCACGCTGCTGCGCGGAAAGCACAAGGCGACTTTCGCTCCGCACATCGACAACGGTGACTTCGTCATCGTCATCAATGCCGACAAGGTTGCCCTGACCGGCAACAAGCGCGAGACCAAGCTGGCCTACCGGCACTCCGGTTTCCCGGGCGGTCTCAGCTCGATCAACTACGGCGACCTCCTGGCGACGCGCCCCGAGCGAGCGGTGGAGAAGGCCGTTCGCGGCATGCTCCCCAAGAACTCGCTGTCGCGCACCCAGATGAGCAAGCTCAAGGTCTACACCGGCTCGGTGCACCCCCACAGTGCGCAGCAGCCGGAAGCATTCGTTATCACCCAGGTTGCGCAGTAGGCCTCGGCCCGCTGCGAGCAGACACATCACACAAGGACGCGAGGACACCACCAGTGGCCGAGACCACCGTCGACATCGACGTTGCGGGCGACGACACGCCCAGCACCTACACCTCTGAGACCACCGCCCCGGCGGGGCGCGGCCAGAGCCTGACCGCACCCGGCTCGGCCCTCGGCCGTCGCAAGGAGGCGATCGCCCGCGTGCGCTTGGTGCCCGGCACCGGCACGTGGAAGGTCAACGGGCGCACGCTCGAGGCGTACTTCCCGAACAAGGTGCACCAGCAGCTCGTCAACTCGCCGCTGAAGCTCGTGGACGTCGAGGGTCGCTTCGACATGGTCGCCAAGATCACCGGCGGCGGTGTCTCCGGTCAGGCCGGCGCCCTGCGCCTGGCGATCGCCCGCGCCCTCAACCTGATCGACGAGGAGCACAACCGCGCGGCCCTGAAGAAGGCCGGCTTCCTCACTCGCGACGCACGCGTCGTCGAGCGCAAGAAGGCCGGGCTCAAGAAGGCCCGCAAGGCGCCTCAGTACTCGAAGCGCTGATCACGCACTCACGCTGATCCACGAGGTCAGTTGCAGTGGCCGATGGCCCCGATGGACGTCCCGTCGGGGCCATTGGTGTGCTCAGCCCGCCCGGCGCCGGACTTCCCCGGCCGCGGTTGCACGCCCTGACCGATGAAGGAGAAACCTGATGGGACGCCTGTTCGGAACTGACGGGGTGCGTGGCCTCGCCAATCGTGACCTCACCGCAGAGCTCGCGCTCGACCTCGCCGTCGCCGCCGCCCACGTGCTGGGCTCGGTCGGGATCTTCGAAGGCGCCAGCCGCCCCCGCGCCGTGATCGGCCGCGACCCCCGCTCCTCGGGAGAGTTCCTCTCCGCCGCGACGGCCGCGGGCCTGGCGAGCGCCGGCGTCGACGTCCTGAACGTGGGCGTGCTCCCGACCCCCGCGATCGCCTACCTGACGGGGCAGCTGGGAGCCGACATCGGCGTCGTGCTCTCCGCGTCGCACAACCCGATGCCCGACAACGGCATCAAGTTCTTCACGCGTGGCGGGCTCAAGCTCGACGACGCGATCGAGGACCAGATCGAGGCGCACCTCGGCGAGGTCTGGGACCGCCCGCTCGGCCCGAACGTCGGCCGTATCACGTTGGACACCGGGCACGCGGGGGAGGAGTACGTCGAGCACCTCGTGGGCACGATCGGCACCTCGCTCGACGGCCTGCGCATCGCGGTCGACTGCGCCAACGGCGCCGCGAGCGCCGTCGGCCCCGCGGCCCTGCGCGCCGCCGGAGCGGACGTCGTCGTCATCAACGCCTCGCCCGACGGTCGCAACATCAACGAGAAGTGCGGCTCGACCCACCCGGAGCAGCTGCAGGCTGTCGTGGTCGCGTCCGGCTCGGACCTGGGCGTCGCGTTCGACGGCGACGCCGACCGCTGCCTCGCCGTCGACCACACGGGCACGCTCGTGGACGGCGACCAGATCATGGGCATCCTCGCGATCGCGCTGCGCGACGCCGGGGGCCTGGCCAAGGACACGCTCGTCGCGACCGTCATGAGCAACCTCGGGCTCAAGCTCGCGATGAACGCCGCGGGGATCCGGATGCTCGAGACCGGCGTCGGCGACCGGTACGTGCTCGAGCAGATGCGGCTCGGCGGGTTCACGCTCGGCGGCGAGCAGTCCGGCCACGTCATCATGGGCGCGCACTCGACGACGGGCGACGGCACCCTCACCGCGCTGCACCTCGCGGAGCGGGTCGCCGCGACGGGGCAGAAGCTGTCCGAGCTCGCGAGCATCGTCAACCGGCTCCCGCAGGTGCTCATCAACGTGCCCGGCGTCGACAAGGCCCGGTCCCGTACGGACGAGGGGCTGCTCGAGGCGGTCGCGAAGGTCGAGGCCGAGCTCGGGGACAGCGGCCGCGTCCTGCTGCGGTCGTCCGGCACCGAGGCGCTGGTCCGGGTCATGGTCGAGGCCGCGAGCCACGATCAGGCCGAGCGCATCGCGGGCGAGCTCGCGACGGTCGTGCGCGACCGGCTCGCGCTCTAGCCCGGCCGGCGGGGCGCGCAGCGGTGGCGATGAGCCTGCAGGAGTACGTCGAGCGGATCCTGGCCGGACCCGACCCGGCGCCGATCGTGGCGGCGGGGCACCCCGTGCTGCGCGGCGTGGCCGCGCCGTACACGGGCCAGCTCGCGCCCGCGACGCTCGCCGACCTGATCGAGCTCATGCGCCGCACGATGCGGGCTGCGCCGGGCGTCGGCCTGGCGGCGCCCCAGATCGGGATCCCGCTCGCCCTGGCGGTCATCGAGGACCCGGGCGGCCTCGACCCCGAGCTCGCCGCGGTGCGCGACCGCGCTCCGCTCGCGTTCCGCGTGCTCGTCAACCCGCGGTACGAGCCGGCCGCGCCGGAGCGGGCCTCGTTCTACGAGGGCTGCCTGAGCCTGCCGGGCTGGCAGGCCGTCGTGGCGCGGCACCGCAGCGTCCGGCTCACGGGGCAGGACGGCTCGGGCGAGCCGCTCGACGAGATCGTGACCGGGTGGCCGGCGCGCATCGTCCAGCACGAGACCGACCACCTCGGCGGCACGCTGTACATCGACCGCGCCGAGCTGCGCTCGCTCGCCGCGGACGAGGGGATCGGCGCGTCGTTCGGCGCCGAGCCGACGCCGCTGACCGCCGCGCGTGTGCTGGGCTTCGACCTCGCCTGAGCCGGCGCCGCCACGCGCCGCGGGGTGTCGACGAGCGCGCCGCGCGTGTGCAGACAAGCACAATCCTCACAAGCGTGCACATGCTGCCGAACGTGCTCAGTATGACTACGAGACGGCACACCCCCTGGTTCGCCGCCGGCACGGCGGCGGCCCTCGTCCTGCTCTGCGCCACCGCGGCGGCCGCGGCCGAGCCGCCGGGCCTCGGGTCCGGCGGGAAAACCCTGGCCGGCGCCGTCGTCCCGGCGACGTTCACGGTGACGGCCCCCGACCTCGGCAACACGGTCAAGGCGAAGTTCCGGCTGGACGGCGAGTACCTCGGCATCGACCTCACGCTGCCGTTCTCGTGGCCGATGCAGGCCGGCGCCGGCGCGCACGAGGTCGACGTCCGCCTCTACGACTCCGAGGGCGAGCAGGGTCGGCTGGCCGCGCAGTTCACGGTCGGCGGGACGACGACGCCGAGCCCGACGCCGAGCCCTAGCCCGAGTCCGACACCGAGCCCGACGCCCAGCCCGAGTCCGACGCCGAGCCCGACGCCCAGCCCGAGTCCGACGCCCGGGGCGGGCTCGACCGTGACGGTCCGCACCGGCGCCGAGCTGACGGCGGCCCTCGCCGCGGCCACACCCGGCCGGACGATCGTGCTCGCGAACGGCGTCTACACCGCCAAGCAACAGTTCACGATCGCGCGGGGCTGCACCGCGGCCGCCCCCTGCACGCTGCGCGGCGCCCGCGCGGCCGTCCTCGACGGGGCCGGGCTGAGCGAGCACTACGGGCTCCACCTGGTCGGCGCCGACCACTGGACCCTCGCGGGGTTCACGGTGCGCAACGCCAGCAAGGGCATCGTGCTCGACGAGACCGACCACGCCGTCGTCGACGGCGTCGAGGTCGCGCAGATCGGGGCAGAGGGTATCCACCTGCGTGCGTTCTCCAGCGACAACGTCGTCCGCGGCTCCCAGGTGCACGACGTCGGGGTCTCGAAGCCGCAGTACGGCGAGGGCATCTACATCGGGTCGGCGGTGTCCAACTGGGGCACCTACTCGGGCGGTGCGCCGGACGCCAGCGACCGCAACGTCATCAGCGGGAACGCTATCTGGGCGACGGGCGCGGAGAGCGTCGACATCAAGGAGGGCACCACCGGCGGCGTGCTGACCCGCAACACGTTCAACGGCGCCGGCATGGCCGGTCTCAACAGCGCCGACTCCTGGGTCGACGTCAAGGGCAACGGCTGGACGATCTCGGCGAACGTCGGCACGACCGCGCTGCTCGACGGCTTCCAGACGCACGTGGTGGCGACGGGGTGGGGCCGGGGGAACACCTTCACCGCCAACACGGCGACCGTGAACTCGGCCGGGTACGGGTTCCGCATCCACAACGCGAGCTCGACCGGCAACGTCGTGCGGTGCGACAACACCGTGACCGCAGCCGGGCTCGGTCGAGCGAACGTGGCGTGCGGTTGACCGCAGGTGAATGGCAATCGTTCGAGATGAACGGCGCCGAAAGAATTCGTGCATTGGTTCCAAACAGAATCGTACTCAACCACACTAAACGGGTGAAAAACGGGGCATAAGCATTAATTAGTCACAATGGGGGGCGCGTGGCCGGGGCTCGCGCAGTAGATTTCCAGACGAAACCAAGCGCCCGCTGGTGCCGGTCACACCCCCCGGAAGGCTTGCCTCGTGGACCTCTCGACGCCTGAGCCTCGCTTCGACTTTCCCCTCGCCGACCTGTACGTCGGCAACCTCGACGTCGGCCAGCTTCGAGACGCGTTCCCGCTGGCCGTGGCCGGGCTCGTCGTGTGGGGCCTGTGGCTGTACCGGGTGATCCTCTCCCGGCGCGCGCGGGCGGTGGTCAACGACTTCCGGACCACGACCTCGGTCGTGGTGCCGTCGTTCCATGAGGACCCCGACATCCTGCTGCGCTGCCTCGACTCGTGGTTGAGCCACGACCCGACCGAGGTCATCATCGTGCTCGACGTGGCCGACACCGAGGCCCGCGATCGGATCGCGCTGCGCGGCGACCCGCGGGTGACCGCGGTGATGTTCAAGCACGCCGGCAAGCGGTCCGCGCTCGGCGTCGGGATGCGCCTGGCCACGAGCGAGCTGCTCGTGCTCGTCGACTCCGACACCTCGTGGACGCCGGGCCTGCTCGAGGCCGTGCAGATGCCGTTCGTCGACCCGGACGTGGGCGCGGTGAGTACGCAGCAGAACGTGTACGAGCGCGGCACGAGCGTGTGGCGGCGAATCGCCGACTGGCTGGTGGACCTGCGCTACTACGACTACGTCCCCGCGATGGGCGCGGCCGGCGCGGTCGCCTGCGTCTCCGGCCGCACGGCCGTGTACCGGCGCTCGGTCGTGGTGCCCGTCCTGGTCCACCTCGAGGACGAGTTCTTCCTCGGCCGCCGGTGCATCGCCGGCGACGACGGGCGGCTGACCTGGCTCGTGCTCTCCTCGGGTTACAAGACGGTGCACCAGTCGAGCGCCAAGGCCCTGTCGATGTTCCCCGACTCGTTCCGGGCCTTCGTCAAGCAGCGGATCCGGTGGAGCCGCAACTCCTACCGCTGCTACCTGACCGCCGTGGCCAAGGGCTGGCTCTGGCGGGTCCCGTTCGTCACGAAGATCACGGTGCTGCAGATCCTGCTCACGCCCGTGACCATGGGCATCACGATCGGCTACCTGTTCTTCGCCCGCATCGAGCCCAACGCCCTGAGCATCGTGCTCGCGCTCGCCTGGGTGCTGCTGGGCCGCGGGGTCCGCGGCTTCTCGCACCTGCGCCGGCACCCGCGCGACCTGCTGCTGCTGCCGTTGCTGACGCTCGTGGTCATCATGATCGCGCTGCCGATCAAGCTGTACGCCTTCGCGACGATGAACAAGCAGGGCTGGCTCACCCGGCACGCCGACCAGGTCGGCGGGGACGGGCAGGGGTCGGCGTCCGTCGTCAACGCGTCCGTCGTCAACGCGCCCGTTGTCCATGCGCCGGTCGTCCACGCGCCGGTCGTCCACGCGCCGGTCGTCCACGCGCCGGTCGTCACGCCCCAGAGCGTCTGGGAGGTGAAGGCGTGAGTGCGCGGCGGGTCCGGCCGGCGCGCGGGCTGGCCGCTGCGGCACTCGTGGGCGCGTCGCTCGTGGCGGCGGCCGTCGCGGGCGCCGGTCCGGCGCAGGCGTCGGACCTGGACCTGGCCGACCCGGAGGGCTCGGGCGTGGCGACCGAGTACCCCGGGAATCCGCGCACGGAGCCGTCCCTCGTGGCCGACGAGGAGGAGCGCCTGTCCCAGGTGCGCACGGTCGCCAGCATGATCCGCTGGCGCGGGCTCGACGTCGACGGCTCGTACCGGCTCAGCACCGGCTCGACGTACACGCTCGTGCTCACCAAGCGCGACGCGCCCTACGGCGTCGCCGAGTTGCTCGCACTCGCGCCGCAGACCTTCGTCCGCGACCTCGACGGCGCGTACCTGCTGTCCGAGAACATCGTGATCCAGCCCGGCGCGGTGCTCGACCTGGGCTCCGCGGGGCCGTTGGAGATCCGGATGGCCAGCGACGCGGCCCGGTTCGTCTCCATCGTCAACCTCGGTGGGGAGCTCAACCTGCGCGGGACCAGCGCGGCCCCCGTGACCGTCACGAGCTGGGACCGCGACGCCGGCGCGCCCGACCTCAAGACCGACGACGGGCGCGCGTACGTGCGCTCCGTCGGCGGCCGGGTCGACCTGGCCGGGGTCACGTTCAGCGACCTCGGCTTCTGGAGCGGGCGCACCGGCGGCGTCGCCCTGACGGGCTCGGACCTGCCGAGCGCGGGCGTGCTGGACAAGTTCGGCCGTGAGCTCAAGGACGCGGTGGACACGAAGGACTCGGCGGCGGACACGGCGGTGGACGGGGCGGCCGCCGGAGCGGCGGGGGAGGTGCCCGACACCACGGGGACCGCCGCCGACCGGCGCCGCGCGGCCGCGGCCGAAGCGAAGGCGGCCGAGGCGACAGCGACTGCGGGCGGGATCGATGCCCTGCTCCCGGCGGGGGTGCTGCCGGTGCCTGAGGCCGACCTGGAGGACCCGGAGTACAGCTACGTGTCCGCGAAGATCGCGGACACGGTGTTCTCGCGCAACGCGTTCGGGCTGTTCGTCTCGAGCGCGAACGGCATCAACATCGCGACCTCGACGATCGAGGACTCCCTCATCGACGGCCTCGTGATGCACCGGTTCGTGGTCAACGCCTCCGTCGCCCAGACGGTGTCGCGGGGCAACGCGGGCGACGGCATCATCCTGGCCCGGGCCACCACGGGGATCATGCTGAGCGAGGTGCAGAGCCTCGACAACGGCGGCTCCGGGATCGTCGTGCGGGGCGAACCGCTCGCCGACGGGCCGAACGCCACGGGCATGCCGGTCGGCGACTACGGCAACAACACGATCGCCAACAGCGTCGCGAACGACAACCTCCGGTACGGCATCGAGATCGTCGGCGGGCGGAACATCAACGTCAACGGCAACGACGTGAACCGCAACTCGATGGGGATCGTCGTGCGCGACGGCGCGCGGGAGGTCACGCTCGTCGGCAACCAGCTCGAGGCGAACGCCGTGCACGGCATCGCGATCCGTGACGGCGTCACGGAGTCGACGGCCTCGGGCAACGTCGTCACGGGCGGGCCGGACGGGGTCTACCTGCGCGACTCGTCGGCCGTGATCGAGCGCAACACCCTGTCGGCGCTCACGAGCCACGCGATCACCTTGGTTGGGCTCGTGCCGGCGACGTCGGTCACCGAGAACACCCTGTCCGGCCGCGGGCCGAGCGTCATCGATCGCAAGCGCAGCGACGGCGCGGTCGTCGAGGGCAACGACAGCGACGGGTGGGAGAGCACCAAGCCGTTCTGGACGATGGTGCGCAACGGGCTCCAGCCGCTGACCGTGATGTGGATCCTGCTGGCGCTGCTCGTCGTCGGCACCGCGGTGAAGGGCTCGCGGCGCCGCTCGGATCGCCTCCACCCGTACCTCGCGCAGCGGACAATGGGTGAGATCGTGGCGGCGCCGGTCGAGGTCGTGCGGGTGCGGGAGCTGGATCTCAGCGTGGCCGCCGGCGGCGGCAGTGGCAATGGCAGTGGCGGCGGAGGTGGCGGCGTGCTTGTCGGACCGCCGCGGCACGCCGCCGATCGCGACGGGCGGGTGGCGCCGTGACGGCTGGCGCCGCGACCGACGGCGCCGTGACGGGCAGGGCGGGCCGGCGGCGTCGTCGGCTGCTGGCCACGGCCGCGCTGGTCGCGGCCGGGCTGGTCGTCTCCGCCGGCTGCACCGGCACGTCCGACGCGACCGGGCCGGCGACGAAGGAGGCCACGCTGGGACCGGAGCCGGAGGTGACCGACATGACGGCCGGAGCCCCGCTGGCGCCAACGAACGGCACGACCGACGATGCGACCGACAATCCACCGGACGACGACGACGACGACGACGACGACGGCGACGACGACGACGGCGACCTCGCGAGCCTCGACGCGCCGTCGGCCATCCCGGACTGGATGTCGGCCCCGACCCCGACGACGGCGCCCTGCCCGGCGCCGACCGTGCGGGTCGGCGACGCGGCCGAACTGCAGGCCGCCCTCGACGGTGCCGGGCCCGGCACCGTGATCGGGCTCGCGGCGGGCGTGTACACCGGCAACTTCGTCGCCACGGCCTCCGGCTCGCCCGAGCGCCCCGCGCGCCTGTGTGGGCCGGCCGACGCGGTGATCGACGGCGGGAACCAGGAGAAGGGCTACGCGCTGCACCTGGACGGCGCGCAGTTCTGGGTGCTGCAGGGGTTCACGGTCCGCAACGCCCAGAAGGGGGTCATGGCCGACGGCACGACCGGATCCGTCCTGAGCGGGCTGACCGTCTACGGGATCGGGGACGAGGCGATCCACTTGCGCGGAGGCAGCACGGACACCCTCGTCGAGGGGAACACGATCAGCGACACGGGGCGGCGTAAGCCGAAGTTCGGCGAGGGCGTCTACATCGGCACTGCGCACAGCAACTGGTGCGACGTCTCGGACTGCGAACCGGACCTCAGCGACCACAACCGCGTGATCGGGAACCTCGTCTACGCCACCACGAGCGAGGCGATCGACGTCAAGGAGGGCACGACCGGCGGGCTCGTGCAGGGCAACCAGTTCGACGGCTCGGGGCTGGTCGAGGCCGACTCGTGGGTGGACGTCAAGGGCAACGACTGGGCGATCACCGGCAACGTCGGCCGCGCCACGGTGCTGGACGGGTTCCAGACCCACGACGTGTCCGACGGCTGGGGCACGGGCAACGTGTTCGCCGAGAACACCGGCTCGCTGGGCGACGACCCGGACGGCTTCCTGGTGGCGTTGCGGCCCGCGAACGAGAACGTCGTGCAGTGCTCCAACCGGCTGCTGGGCGGGGTGGGCGGGCTGTCGAACGAGAGCTGCGGCTGACGGGTTCGGGAGGCGCCGCGCGGGGCCCCCGGGTCGCCGCGCGAAGCCCCGGGCTGCCGCGCCGGTCTCAGGAGTTCGGCAGCACGATCTCGACGCGGCGGTTGAGCTGGCGCGCGGCCGGGTCGTCGGTGCCGTCCGGGTGCGTCTCGGGCCGCAGCGGTCGGGTCTCGCCCAGGCCGGCGGTCGACAGCGAGTCGGGGCTCAGCCCGAACCCGACCAGCAGGTCCCGGACGGCGTCGGCGCGCCGCGTCGACAGGTCGACGTTGTACTCCTCGTCGCCGACCTGGTCGGTGTACCCGTTGATCTGGGCGCGGGGGGAGCCGACCGCCGCGAGCAGGGTCGCGACGCGCTGCAGGTAGGCCTGGCCGTCGGGTTGGACCTCCGCGCGGTCGAACTCGAACAGCACGTTGGCGTCGAGCCGGATCACGGTGCCGCAGACGGTCCCGGTCGGCTCGATCGGCTTCAGGCTCGGCACGGGGGGAAACAGCGGCAGGCGATCGGCGAGCACGGCCTGCACCGCCGCGACGGCCGCGGGCTCGCCGTCGCCGAACATCGACCCGGCGGCGGTGAACGACAGCCGCATGTCTGCGTCCTCGTAGCCGCCGGCGCCGCTGTCGTCGAACCAGATCCGGGTGTCGGCGTCCGAGTAGGAACCCGAGCGGTCCGCCCGGACCGTGAAGCGGCGCTCGCCGCTCGAGTAGGTGCCCGAGCCGTCGGCGGCGACCGACACGCGGGTGGTGCCGTCGTCGTAGACGCCCCCGCCGCCGGCGAGCACCGCGACGTGCAGGTCGGGCGCGTCGTAGGTGCCCGTTCCGTCGGCGCCGATCGTGACGTCGACGGTCCCGTCGTCGAAGTGCTGGGCGGCGCCGGTCGACCCGGCCGCGCCGGCGGCCCCCGCGGCCCCATCGGCGGGCGCGGCGTCGCCCGCGTCGGTGCAGCGCGCGTCGAGGACGGCGATGCCCTGGTACAGCCCCGGTTCGAGCTCGAGCTCGGCCGAGATCCGCTGGTTCTCGGCGCTCGAGAGCGCCTGGGTCGGGATGGTGAACGAGGGGATCGGCGGCAGCGTCAACAGCTGGCGCAGGTCCCGCTCGAACGCGGCCTGGGCGGCGACGTCGGCGGCGGCGCTCGCGTCAGCGCTCGGGTCGGACTCCACGAGGTAGGCGACGCCGAGCGATTCTGTCGGCTCGCTGCCACCGGAACCCGCGGTGCACCCGACCGCCGCGAGCGCGACGAGCACCACCAGCCCAACCGCTCGCCGCATGAAGCCCCCTCCGCCGGCTGCCAGCGTAGGGGTGCCGCCCGACGTTTGGGCCGAATTCGCGCGGGAAATGCGTACTTTCGGCCGATTCGTGCGGGCGGCTACGCGACCGCTACCGCGTCTCGGCCCGCCGACTTCGCCTGGTAGAGGGCCTTGTCGGCTCGGTGCAGGAACTCGTCCGGGGTGGCGCCGGCCGGCATCTGGGCGACGCCCGCGCTGATCGTGACGCCGAACGGTTCCCCGACGCTCGTGAAGCTCAGGGCTGCGCAGGCCAGCCGCCACGCGGCGGCGCGCTCGGCCGCGACCGCCTCGGTCGTGCGCGGCAGCAGGATCATGAACTCGTCGCCGCCGTACCGGACGACGAGGTCGTCCACGCGGGTGTCCCGGGCGAGGGTGTGCGCGACGTCGACCAGCACGCGATCGCCGACGGCGTGGCCACGCGAGTCGTTGACGGTCTTGAACCGGTCGACGTCAATCATCACGACGCTGAGCGGGTCGGCGTCTGCGGTCGCCAGGCGCATCGCCTCGGCGAGGCTGAGGTCGAAGTGGCGGCGGTTGTGCAGTCCGGTCAGCGGGTCGTGCGAGGCCTGGATGACGAGCTCGCTGCGCAGCCGCTCGACCTCCGTGACGTCGCGGATGAGGATCACCCTGCCGAGGTTGGTGCCGTCGTCGCCTGTGATCTCGTTCGCGCGGACCTCGACGACGGATCCGTCTGGCAGCGGGAAGGTCTGCAGCGCGACCCGAGCCACGAGGGTCGCGATCTCCGGGCCGACGACGTCGTTCCAGTGCGCGCCGATGGGCGTAGCGAGCCGGTGCTGCGCCGACACCCGCCCGACGAACGCCCGGCCGGCTGGGTTCGCGTCGACGAGCCGGCCGTCGGGGTCGAGCACCAGGATCGAGTCGTCGAGCGCGCCGATCACCTGCCGGGCGGCGATCGGAACGAGCCGCTGCGGCGTTCCGCGTCCCTCGATGCGCAGCCACCAGGCGGCGGTCGCGAGGAACAGGACCGGCGTGAGGTCGACCGACGGGGCGCCCGGGCTCACGGCGATGGTCACCGCGTTGCCGACGAGCGGCAGCAGCGAGCCGGCGAGGACCTCGGCGTACACGCGCCGGTGGCCGGCGACGGCGCGTCGCATCGCGCCGACCAGCGCGGCGAGCCCGATCAGCAGCAGGGGGTAGCTGTACGCGACGTGGACCCAGTAGAGCGGCCCGGTCACGATGGTGAACGTCCCGGCGGCGTCGAGGCCGGCGCGGGCGTAGAACAGGTGATGCCAGGGGTCGGTGACGATGACCAGGATCAGGATGGCGGGCTGGATCGACAGCAGCGCGACGGTGCGCCGGGTCAGCAGCCGGCCGTACCCGGCGAGGACGAGGAAGTACCAGAACAGGGCAGCGACGCTCAGCGCGACGCCCGGGTACACGGCGTAGTTGAGCGCGAGACGCGCGGTCCCCGTCGTGGCGAGCCCGGCCAGGCCGGCGGCCAGCGCCCAGGACGCGCCGCCGAACATCATCAGTGCGAGCGATGTTGCCAGCGGTGACGAGCGCCGACGCCGCCACACCAGGGCGCCGCAGCACGCCGCGACTCCCGCGGCGAGGAGGGAGACGACGTGGACGAGCTCGTGCACGGCGACCCTCCTCGGAGAGCGGACTCGGTGGCGAACGGCGACCAGCCACGTGGGTGACCTATCGACCGGTCGCGGCAGCCGATGAGAGTTCGCCGCGCTCGCGGGCGCGACGCACAGCGCGCCCACAGGCGCGAGTCCTCGCACAAAGGGGACGACATGCCTGGTCTCCAGCCCTTGAAGCGGGGGTCACAACGGTGCTTCACTGACGTGACTTCCCTCACCCACAGCCATCACTCAGACCCGGGCAGCCGCGCCGGGATCACTCGCGCTGGATCAGCTCGGAGGCTTGCATGCCTGGTCGGTCGCCGTCCCGAACCGTTTCAACAGGTGTGCTGGGGGTGATCCTGGCCGCGGCGCTCGCACTCCCAGCGGCCGCCGTCGAGCCCCCGGATCCGAGCCCTTCGCCCTCGGGCGGATTCACCGCCGAGCCGCTGACGCCGGGCGAGCGCCTCACGGCGCCGAAGTCGCCCTCCAGCCGGCTCGCGCAGACCGACCCCGAGCTGCTGGCCCGCACGGACTCCGAGCCGGTCGGCGTCGTCATCAAGCTCGACCACGACGCCGCTGCCTCGTACACCGGCGACGTCGCGGGGCTGGCCGCGACCAGCCCGTCCGTCACCGGCGAGCCCCTGACCGGCGACTCCGCCGCCGAGGAGGCCTACACCGACTTCCAGGAGACCAACGAGGCGGAGGTGGTCTCCGAGCTCACGGCGGCCGTGCCGACCGCCGTGGTCGGCGAGTCCCTGCGCACCGTTTACGGCGGCGTCGCGGCGACGATCCCGGCCGACTCGGTCGAGGCCGTCCTCGCGCTCGACGGCGTCACGGCCGTCCAGAAGGACTCGCTCCACCAGCTGACGACCGACTCGAGCCCGGAGTTCATCAACGCCGGGCCGGCGTACTACGAGCTCGGCGGCACCGCGAACGCGGGGGAGGGCGTGCTCTACGGCAACCTCGACTCCGGCGTGTGGCCCGAGCACCCGTCGCTCGCCGACCAGGGCAACCTCAAGCCGCCGCCGGGCCCGGCCCGCGAGTGCGACTTCGGGGACAACCCGCTGACGCCCGAGGACGACCCGTTCGTCTGCACCAACAAGCTGGTCGGGGGCGCCGCGTTCCTCGACACGTACCTGTCCTCGCCCGAGCGCGCCGACGCCGAGATGTTCCACACCGCGCGTGACTCCGACGGCCACGGCACGCACACGTCGACCACTTCCGCTGGCAACATCGTCGAGGAGGTCTCGGCGCTCGGCACGGCGCTCGCCCCGATCCACGGAATCGCCCCCGGCGCGTGGGTCATGGAGTACAAGGTCTGCGGGATGGGCGGCTGCTTCTCGTCCGACTCGGCGGCCGCCGTCGGCCAGGCGATCATCGACGGCGTCGACGTCATCAACTTCTCGATCTCGGGCGGCACGTCGCCGTTCACCGACCCGGTGGAGCTCGCGTTCCTCGACGCGTACGCCGCGGGGATCACGGTCTCGACGTCGGCCGGCAACGACGGGCCCGGCGCCGCGACCGCGAACCACCTCTCGCCGTGGGTCATCTCGGTCGGCGCCTCGAGCCAGACGCGCGAGTTCGCCACGACGCTCACGCTGACGGCGGAGGACGGCACGGTCGCGACGTTCGACGGCGCGTCCCTCACCTCGGGCATCGAGGAGCTGCCGGTCGTGCTCGCCTCGGCCGCTCCGTACAGCTCCCCGCTGTGCGACGTCCCGGCCCCACCGGGAACGTTGACGGGCATGATCGTGGCGTGCGAGCGCGGGGGCAACGGGCGCGTGGAGAAGGGCTACAACGTGCTGCAGGGCGGCGCGGCGGCCATGGTGCTCTACAACCCGACGCTCGCGGACACGGAGACGGACAGCCACTGGCTGCCCGTCGTGCATCTCGCCGACGGCGCCGACTTCCTCACCTTCATGGGCGCGAAGTCCGGGGTCACCGGGTCCTTCCCAGCGGGTGAGCCGCGCGAGGGTCAGGGCGACGTGATGGCGGCGTTCTCGTCCCGCGGCCCGGCCGGGCTGTTCATCAAGCCGGACGTGACGGCCCCCGGCGTCCAGATCCTCGCCGGCGACACCCCGGTCTCCGAGTCCGTGGTCTCGGGACCGCCCGGGGAGTACTTCCAGGCGATCGCCGGCACCTCGATGTCGTCGCCGCAGGTGGCGGGCGCCGCCGTCCTGATCAAGGCCGTGCACCCGACGTGGACGCCGGGGCAGATCAAGTCCGCCCTGATGACGACGTCGATCACCGACGTGCTGAAGGAGGACACCGTCACGCCGGCGGACCCGTTCGACATGGGCGCGGGCCGCATCGACGTCGGCAACTCGATCGGCGCGGTCCTGACGTTCGACGAGACCGCGGACCGGTACTTCGCCCTCGGCGACGACCCGGTCAACGCCGTGCACCTGAACCTGCCGTCGATCAACGCGCCGGTGATGCCCGGACGGCTGACCACGACGCGCACGGTCGTGAACACAGGCAAGCGGACGGTGCGGGCAACCACGAGCGCGGACACCCCCGCGGAGTCGCGGATCACCGTGACCCCGAAGGCGCTCGAGATCAAGCCGGGCGAGTCGGCGACGATCACCATCACGATCGGGTCGGTCGCGCCGATCGGCGCGCAGCAGTTCGGCTCGGTCGTGATCACGCCGCGCCACGGCGGCGCGCTGCACCTGCCGGTCGCGTTCATCCACACGCAGGGTGACGTCTCGCTCGAGCAGACCTGCACGCCGACGCAGCTGCGGTTGTGGACCAAGAAGAACCCCTCCAACACGACCACCACCTGCACGGTCGAGGCCGTCAACAACTCGGCGGACGACCAGGTGGTCAGCCTCGACACCACGACCACCCGCAGCCTCCTGGTGACCGGCGCGACGGGGGCCACCGTCGCGAACCCGCACAAGGTCGAGCTGCACGACGTGACCCTCGCTGGCTCGCAGCCGGGTGTCCCGTCAGTCGCCTCGGGTGCTTCGCCGGCCGGGTACCTGCCGCTCGACGCGTTCGGCATCGCGCCGATCGCCGTGGGCGACGAGGAGGTCGTCAACCTCGACGTCCCGGCGTTCGCGTACAACGGGCGGTCGTACAGCTCGATCGGGGTGACGTCCAACGGCTACCTCGTCGCGGGGGGCGCCACCTCCGAGGATCTCGAGTGCTGCAACCTGCCCAACGGGCCGGACCCGGCCCGGCCGAACGACCTGCTCGCGCCGTTCTGGACCGACCTCGACGGCACCGGCGCGCCGGGTGTGTTCGCCGGCGTGCTGACGGACGGCGTCAACAGGTGGGTCGTCGTCGAGTTCCGGCTCAACGTGTTCGGGACGACGAGCCAGCGGGTGTTCGAG
The DNA here is from genome assembly GCF_017569225.1 of Pengzhenrongella sicca. GTDB lineage: Bacteria > Actinomycetota > Actinomycetes > Actinomycetales > Cellulomonadaceae > Pengzhenrongella > Pengzhenrongella sicca. The sequence goes on along the minus strand of NZ_CP071868.1, from coordinate 3,812,466 downwards.
GTCTGGCTGGGCGCGACGGGCGACCCCACGCCGGCCCAGGACGTCAGCTTCGCGTACGACCCCGCCAACCTGCCGGCGGATCCGGCCGGGCAGGCATTCCTGGTCGGCGCGGAGAACGGCGTCGGGGATGGCGCGGTCCAGGCCGTGCTGCCGACGACGGACCTCGTCATCACCTCGACCGATCCCGTCCCGGGTGACGTCGCGAGCTACACCTTCAAGGCGCGGGCGGCCTGGCAGGGCATCGCTCTGGTGCGGACGGAGATGGTGGCCAGCGGCGTGCCGGGGGTGACGGTCGAGCAGGATCAGATCACGGTCAAGAAGATCCCCTAGGCCGGGCGCTCGCGGGCGATCGGCTCGCGGGCGAGTAGTCGGCGGGTCAGTGGCTGGCGGGTGGTCGGGTGGGAGCGATGGCTCCGACCCCGGCCACCCGCTTCGCCGTGCTCATGGCTTCGGCCGGCCGGGCGCCGGGTGGGCGGGGCGGTGTCGTTGGGTGGGGCGGGTTCAGGCGAGCCAGCAGGCGGGCGGCGGACGATCCGCTAGAGAATCCGCACCCAGCTGCAGCCCTCAAACCCGCCCCTAGCCCCACCCCCCGGCCATAGAGTCGCGGCATGACTGTGCTGATCACAGGCGGCGCCGGGTACATCGGCGCCCATATCGTGCGGCTACTCAACGACGCCGGCCGCCGCGTCGTCGTCGTCGACGATCTCTCGACCGGCAGCGCCAGCCGCATCCCGAACGTCCCGCACGAGCGCCTCGACCTCTCCGAGCCGGGCTCGGCCGGACCGCTCGCCGCGATCCTGGCCGCCCACGCGGTCACCTCCGTGGTGCACCTCGCGGCGAAGAAGCGCGTCGACGAGTCGGTGCGCCGGCCCGCGTGGTACGTCCAGCAGAACCTCGGCGGGCTCGCGACCGTGCTCCAGGCGATGCAGGCCGCCGAGGTGGACCGACTCGTGTACTCCTCCTCCGCCGCCGTGTACGGCAACACCAGCGCGGCCGAGGTGACCGAGGATGCGCTGCTCGCGCCGGTGAACCCCTACGGCGAGACGAAGCTCGCCGGCGAGTGGTTCGTGCGCGACGCCGCGCGGGCGTGGGGCCTGCGGGCCGCATCGCTGCGGTACTTCAACGTCGCGGGGGCCGGCTGGCCGGAGCTCGGCGACCCGCTCGTGCTCAACCTCGTCACCATGCTCCTGCAGAGCCGGGAGCGGGGGCAGCGGCCGAAGGTGTTCGGCGCGGACTACCCGACGCCCGACGGCAGCTGCGTGCGCGACTTCGTGCACGTCCTCGACCTGGCGCGCGCGCACATCGCGTCCCTCGACTACCTGACCCGGCCCGTGCGCGAGTTCGACGTCTTCAACGTGGGCACCGGCACCGGCTCGTCGGTGCTCGAGGTCACCCGTGAGCTGGCCCGCGTGACCGACTGGGACGCCGAGCCCGAGCTCTGCCCGCGGCGCGCCGGTGACCCGGCGAGCGTCGTCGCGTCGGTCGACCGCATCACGCGGGTCATGGGCTGGCGGGCGCGCGCCGCGCTGCCCGAGATCCTCGCGAGTGCCTGGGCCGCCTGGCAGGTCGACCACCCGCGGCTCCACGCCGCCCGCGGGTAGGCGGTACGCGCCAGCTACCCGCGCACGACCCGCACGATCTCGGCGACGGCCGGCGCCAGCTCGTCGAACGAGCGCTGGTACGTCTCGTCGCTGCGCCCGTAGGGGTCGACGACGTCGTCGTCCCCCGCGGCGACGCGCCGCACCCCGCGCTGGGCGGCCGCGAGCGGCAGGAGGGCCGCGAGCCGGGCGCCCGCGCCGGCGTCGGGCAGCGACGCCGGGTCGACGGAGCTGACCAGGCGGGCCAGCTCCCGCACCGTGAACGTGCGCCGGACCGCGCCCGGGTACAGCGAGACGATCTGCGCCCGGTGCCACTTGGTCAGCGCCAGGACGAGGTCGGCGTCGCGCAGCATGGGCTCGGTGAGCTGCCGTGCCGCGAACCCGTCGGGGTCGGCCCCGGCGGCCCGCACCAGCGCGGCCATCGGCGCCGGCATCGGGGCGCCGACGACGGCGCGCACCCCGGCGCTCGTGACCCGCACCCCGGAGTCCGGGTCGAGCGCGGCGACGAGGAGGCGCTCGACTGCCGGCGAGCGGCAGATGTTCCCCGTGCACACCGCGAGGATGGTGAACGGCCGCGCCGTGGCGAACGGGTCCGCCGCGGCCTGATCGGACGGGTCGAGCGGCACGGGTTCTCCTGGCGTCGGGGCGGTGGTACCTCGCCAGTGTGCCGCGCGGCCACCGCACGGCGAAATCGCCGAAAGGGCTTTTCGGATACTTTGGCACGATAAAGGAACCGGAATTGAAGCGGAGCGCGTCCCGTAGAATTGCCGTGTGCCGGATATCGAGTCGATTATTGAACAGCCAGAGAACTCCCGATCCGGCAAACGCAGGTCGCACGGAAAACCAAAGACAAAAGACCGCCGGGCGCTCATCGTCGCGCTCTCGCTGATCGGCGTTCTCGTCCTCGGCGGCGCCGGCGCGGTGTGGGGCGTCCAGCACCGGCTGACCAGCAACATCGAGAAGCTGGGCGACCCGTTCGCGGAGCTGACCGACCGGCCCGAGGCGGCCGCCCCCGCGGCGACCGCCGACTCGACCGCGAGCTTGGACGCGACCGCGCTGAACTTCTTGGTCGTCGGCTCCGACAGCCGCATCTCGGCCGGCGACCCCGACCAGTGGGAGGTCGGCGCGCAGCGCACCGACGCGATCATGCTCGTGCACCTGCCCGCCGACCGCTCGGGCGCGTACGCGATGTCGATCCCGCGCGACTCCTGGGTCGCGATCCCCGGGCACGGCGAGGCCAAGATCAACGCCGCGTTCTCCTACGGCGGCCCGACGCTGCTGATCCAAACCGTCGAGCAGCTCACCGACGTGCGCATCGACCACTTCGCGGTCACCGACTTCGAGTCGTTCAAGGCGATCACCGACGAGCTCGGGGGAGTGCAGATCACCCTCAAGCAGGACCTCTACAACGGCGACACGTTCGTGCTCCCGGCGGGCGAGCACCTGCTCACCGGCGAGCAGGCCCTGGTGTACGTCCGCCAGCGCCACGGCCTCGCCCGCGGCGACTTCGACCGGGTCCAGCGCCAGCAGGCCTGGATGCGCGCGATCTTCGCCAGGATGCGCAACGAGCAGACGCTGCAGAACCCGGTCAAGTCCGTGCCGTTCATGAATGCGGTCACGCAGTCGATCGCGGCCGACGACGGCCTGACCTCGGACGTGCTGACGGACCTGACCGACCGCGCCAAGGACCTGGGCTCGAGCGACCTCGGCTTCTTTACCGTCCCGATCTCGGGCACCGGGCGCAGCCCCGACGGCACCCAGAGCATCGTCAACCTCAATCAGGCGGCGTTCGACGAGCTGATGGTCGCCGTCGCGACCGACGACGTCGCGACCTACCTCGCCGCGCACCCGGACGACGTCGACCTGCTGCCAGCAACGGCGTCGTGACCCACTCGCGGCTCGACTCTCGCCCATCGATGGCTGAGCTTCGCCGCGGGCTCTGGCACCTCCGGCACGAAGGGCGGCCCGGCCTCCGGGCCTGGATGCACCGACGACACCTCGCGCAGCTGCCGACCGTTGCGGGAACGATGCGCCGTAACGGCACTCTGACCTTTGCTCCGTGGCCGTTGCCTGACGTGCCGCCACGACGACCCGCGCTGAGAGTCGCTGTCATCCTCGATGACTTCTCCCGGCTCGCGTTTCGGTACGAGTGGGCGCAGGTAGAAATCACTCCGAACGACTGGCGTGAGTCGCTCGAGGCGGCGCCGATCGACCTGCTCTTCGTCGAGTCGGCGTGGGCAGGCAACCGCGGCGCTTGGAAGTACCATCTGACGGGGACGAGTGCCCCTCGGCCGGCTATTCGCGAGCTGCTGGAGTGGTGCCGCGCCCATGGCGTGCCCACGGTCTTCTGGAACAAGGAGGACCCGGCGCATTTCGAGGACTTCCTCGACGTGGCACGTCTCTTCGATCAGGTATTCACCACCGACGAGAACTGCCTGCCGGCGTACCGAGAGGCGCTCGGCCACGGCCGGGTCGACGTCCTCAGCTTCGCCGCCCAGCCCGCTATTCACAATCCGGTGCGATCCGGGGCCGGGCACCAGGCGCGCGACGTCGCCTTCGCCGGCATGTACTTCGGGCACAAGTTCCCGGAGCGCCGCGGGCAGCTCGACCTCCTCCTGGGCGCCGCGCTGCGCGCGAGCTCGCGGATGGACACGGGCCTCGAGATCTTCTCTCGCCAGCTCGGCGGCGACGCGACGTACCAGTTCCCGGCCCCGTTTGACGAGCGCGTCGTCGGGTCGCTCGACTATCCGCAGATGCTCTCGGCGTATCGGGCGTACAAGGTCTTCCTCAACGTGAACTCCGTGACGAGCTCGCCGAGCATGTGCGCGCGGCGGATCTTCGAGATCACGGCGAGCGGCACGCCGGTGGTCAGCACGCCGAGCGTAGCGATCGGCCGGTTCTTCCCGGAGGCCGAGGTGCCGCAGGTGGCCACACCGGACGACGCCGAGCACACCCTGCGGGCTCTGGTCCGCAGCCCCGAGCTGCGCGACCGCATGGTGCACCTCGCGCAGCGGCGGATCTGGTCCGAGCACACGTACGGGCATCGGGTCGGCACCGTGCTCGACGCTGTCGGGCTAGCCACCCCTCACGCACCGAGCCGGCCGAGCGTGTCAGCGCTCGTTTCCACTAACCGACCGGGCCAGCTGGACCACGTTCTGCGCACGGTCGGCGCGCAGACCAGCATCGACGTCGAGCTCGCGCTGCTGACCCATGGCTTCGAGCTACCCGATCAGGAGCTCCGCGCGCGGGCGCGCGAGGCGGGGGTGCACCACCTCGTCCTGCTGCACGCCGAGCCCAGCGTCTCGTTGGGGGAGTGCCTCAACCTGCTCGTCGGTGCCGCCAGCGGGGACCTCGTCGCCAAGATGGACGACGACGACCTGTACGGCGCCCAGTACCTCAGCGACCAGGCATACGCGCTCGCGTACAGCGGCGCGGAGGTGGTCGGCAAGCAGGCGCACTACCTGCGGCTCGAGGCGACGGACGCGACGCTCCTACGGTTCGCGGAGCGGGAGCACCGCTACACCGACTTCGTCGCCGGGCCCACGCTCTTGACGAGCCGTGCGTTAGCTGCGGCCCAGCCCTTTCCTCCCGTGTTCCGCGGTGAGGACTCCGGATTCCTCCAGGCGGTGGGCGCGTCCGGCGCCACGATCTACTCGGCCGATCGATTCAACTTTGTCCAGGTACGCAAGGCGAAGGCGACGGGTCACACCTGGGCAATTTCCGACTCCGAGATTCTCTCCTCCGGAGACGTGAAGCTCTTCGGATTCAGCAGTATTCACACGATGTTCTAGGGACGAGATATGGCGATAGCAAGCACCACGGTGGCAGTGATCGGGCTGGGCTACATCGGCCTGCCGACGGCCGCGATCCTCGCGACCCACGGCGCCGACGTGATCGGCGTCGACGTCAACGCCGACACGGTCGATGCCGTGAACCGCGGCGAGGTCCCGTTCGTCGAGCCCGACCTGTCCATCTCGGTCGCGGGCGCGGTGAAGCAGGGCCGGCTGCGGGCGGAGACGAAGACGCCCGAAGCCGACGTGTTCATCGTCGCCGTGCCTACTCCGTTCAAGGGGAACCACGCGGCGGACCTGTCCTACATCGACGCCGCCGCCGACGGCATCGCGCCGCGGCTGTCCGGCGGCGAGCTCGTGATCCTCGAGTCGACCTCCCCGCCGGGCACGACGCAGCACCTCGCCGACCGGATCCTCGAGCTCCGCCCGGACCTGAGCCTGAACGCCAGCGGCAAGCGCCCGATCGTGCACTTCGCGCACTGCCCCGAGCGCGTGCTCCCGGGCCGCATCATGATCGAGCTGGTCACGAACGACCGGATCGTCGGGGGCCTGACCCGCAAGGCCGCCGAGCAGGCGAAGGTGCTGTATGAGTCGTTCTGCAAGGGCGAGATCATGCTGACCGACGCGACGACGGCGGAGATGGCGAAGCTCGTCGAGAACTCCTACCGCGACGTGAACATCGCCTTCGCCAACGAGCTCTCCCTCATCAGCGCGAAGCTCGACATCGACGTCTGGGAGCTCATCGAGCTGGCGAACCACCACCCGCGCGTCAACATCCTGCAGCCCGGCCCCGGCGTCGGCGGCCACTGCATCGCCGTCGACCCGTGGTTCATCGTCTCGGCCGTCCCCGAGGAGGCGCGGCTCATCCGGACCGCCCGCGAGGTCAACGACAGCAAGCCCGAGCAGGTCATCGCCCGCGTCGTCGCCAAGGCCGCGCGCTTCAAGGAGCCCAACATCGCGGTGCTCGGGCTGGCCTTCAAGCCGGACATCGACGACCTGCGGGAGTCGCCGGCGTGCCGCATTCTGGCTCGGCTCTCCGACGAGCTGCCCGAGGCCCGGCTGGCCGCCGTGGAGCCGCACATCTCGGCATTGCCGAGCTCCCTAGAGGGCCGCGATAACGTTGTTCTCACCGAGTTCACGGCCGCGGTCGCGGATGCGGACATTGTCGTGCTCTTGGTCGATCACACTGTTTTCAAAGCAGCAGACAAGCGACGGCTACGTCTGCGCGAGAAGGTTGTCATCGACACACGAGGTGCATGGCGATAATTGCCGAAGGTAGAATTTCTGAGTCGATCTCAGCATCTTTCTCGGTGACGCGGACAACGTAGGTGAGTGAGGGACCAGTGAGTGAGGGACCAGTGAGTGAGGGGCCGATGCGCGCTCCGCGGGCAGGGCGTCGGCGAATGTTCGTTTATGGCAGTTGCGTCGCACGCGACGTCTTTGGCTATCTCGACGAGCAGGAGTTCGCACTCGGCCGCTACGTGGCCCGGCAATCGCTAGTCTCGGTGTATGCCCCGATCGGCGGGGCGCTCACAAGCGCCGACGACGCTCCAGCGGAGGTCGACATGGCAGCAGCACCGATTCCTTCCTTCGGCGCGAGGATGGTTGCGGAGGACCGATGCTCCTCCCTGCTCCCGGTGCTCGCGGAGGAGGCGCCGCGCCTCCATGCTCTGGTGTGGGACATCACGGACGAGCGCCTGGGCGTGTATCGGACCGCGGACGGCTACGTGACGCGCAGTGTCGAACTCATTGCCTCGGGGGCCGACGGCATTCTCGCGGCCGAGTATCCACTCGTCCCGTTCGCGTCGCCTGAGCACCTGAGGTTGTGGATCGCGGCGCTAGGCCGCTTCGTCACCGACCTCGCCACGCTAGGGCTACTTGATCGCACACTAATGCTCGCCGTTCCCTGGGCTGAGCACACCTCTGACGGTAATGCCACTCCCGCGAGCATGGGCACGCCGCCCGCCGCCGGCAACGCCGCCTTCGCGCCCTATTACGCGGCGGCACGCGAGCACGGCGTCTCGGTGTACGAGTTGCCAGCTGCGGCGGTGCGGTCCGACCCCGGCCATCGCTGGGGTGAGGCGCCGTTCCACTACGACGAGCGGGTGTACAGGACGATCGCTGCCGAGTTGCGCTCCCGCTTCGGCGTTCGGGAGCCTCTGCTGCCCGATCCCCAGTTCGCACGTCGATACGGGTGGGACAAGATCGTGGACCCTTGGCTCGACTCGATGCCAGTGCGAGCTGACCGCATACCGAGCGCATATCGGATCTGGCAGTCCGCTCGGCGCTATCTCCAAGCAGGGAATACGGAACGGGCGCTGCAGTGCGAGCAGCTCATCAAGCTGCTGCATAACTCCTACCTGTCAGCGGAGTGCGAACTGGGCTCACGCGTGGAGTTCGGGTACGGAGGCATCGGCTTGGTTGTACACAAACTCGCGGAGGTCGGCGACGACGTGACACTGGGGTCCGGGGTGACCCTCGGTGGCGCTTTCACTCCGACTCGCTACTCGGAGCGACATGGGCGAAGCCTGAACGTGCCGCGTATCGAGGAGGCTGCAGTGATTTCGACCGGCGCGAAGATTCTTGGTGGGGTGACCATCGGCGCGTTCGCCATCGTCGGCGCGAACAGTGTGGTGACTAAGGACGTCCCGCCTGGTGCCGTGGTCGCCGGCGCTCCGGCGCGCGTGCTTCGAACCCTCGATGCCGAGACCGTGCTGCGGAGCCGCAGCGCGTACCTTCCGCTGCGGCCTTTGAGTAATGACGACCTGGTCGCGCGGTTCTCCGCTCGCGTGCCGGCACCCGCCTGACGGCACGAATGCGCGGCACGCACAGACGCGCGCGTCGTCGGCGACTTTACGCCCGCCTCTGGTCAGTTCGGCCGATCGGCGCCTGGATAATCCGGCTCATCGCATTCGAGGGTGTAGTTGGGTCGGAAGCCACCGGTTTCCAGGAGACTGCGCGCGATGTAGTGGGCGCGAGATTCCGGAACCCCAGGGCTGAGCCGCGCAGGTGCTCGAGTCGGCCGTTGATCGCCTCGGTCGGCCCGTTGCTCGTGCCGGGTCGATCGAAGTAGGCGAGCACGTCGGCGGCACGCTTCTTCAGGGTTCGGCCGAGGGTGATGACCTCGCGCAGCGCGGCGGGAACGCCGGAGCTGACCGAGGCGATCAGCTGTTCCATCAGGGTTCGCCCGTGCTGGCGGTCGGGGTGGCGGTAGGCGGCGACCATCTGCTGGTAGACGCCCCAGGTGGCTTCGACCTCGACGTGCTCGTCGCCCGCGAACAGGGCCTCGATCCGCGCTCGTTGGCGGTCGGTGAGCAGGTCGACGCCGGTGTGCAAGGTGCGGCGAGCCCGGTAGAGCGGGTCGTCCTTGTGTCCGCGGTGACCGTGCAGGTCTTGTTGGACTCGGCGCCGGCACCGGTCCATCGCGTCCGCACCCAGACGCGCGACGTGGATGGGATCCATGACGGCGACCGCGTCGGGTAGCTCTTCGGCGGTGGCGGTCTTGAAGCCGGTGAACCCATCCATCGCGACGACCTCCACCCCCGCCCGCCAGGCCTCGGGGCGCTCGGCGAGCCAGGTCTTGAAGACCTGTTTGGAGCGGCCCGGCACCATGTCGAGCAACCGCGCGGTCCCGGTGCCGTCCCTGATCGGGGTGAGGTCGATGATGACGGTGACGAACTTGTCGCCGCGGCGGGTGTGGCGCCACACGTGCTCATCGACGCCGATCACGGCCACGCCGTTGAACCGGGTCGGGTCCTCGATGAGCCGGCGTTGTCCTTCGGCCAGGACCGCGTTGTTGGCCGTGTTCCACGACACCGCCAACGCCTCCGCGATCCGCGCGACCGTCAGATGCTGAACCACCAGTGCTTCCAACGCCCACCGGACCGCGCGCCGCGACAGCGTCGCCCGCGGCTCGGCCGCAGCGTCGGCGTCTTGGCGCCACACGCGTGCGCAGCCTGGGCACCGGTACCGGCGCAACCTGACCTCCAGCACGGTGGGGCGCCACCCGAACGGCTCGTGCGCGAGCCGGCGCACGAGCGAGTCGCGGGCAACGCCTTCGGCCCCGCACCGGCGACACCACTGGTCCTGCGCGGCGACCCGGCAGGACAGCACGGCGCGGTCGGGCTCGAGGCGTTGGCCGACGACGACGAGGCCGAGCTCGTCGACGCGGGTGAACGTGGTCAAGTCAGGGTCACCGAAGGTAGTTTCGAACACGTCGAGGTCTTCCGGCTGGGCTGTGTGAGAACTCCCATCCTCGGAAGGCCTCGACCTCTACCCAGACACCGACGCGCCGCCCGCGCTCACACCACCGCTAAACCGGCTCATCGCATTCGAGGGTGTAGTTGGGGTCGGAAGCCACCGGTTTCCAGGAGACTGCGCGCGATGTAGTGGGCGAGGTTCCGGAACCCCAGGGCTGAGCCGCGCAGGTGTTCGAGTCGGCCGTTGATCGCCTCCGTCGGCCCGTTGCTCGTGCCGGGTCTATCGAAGTAGGCCAGCACGTCGGCGGCTCGCTTCTTCAAGGTCCGTCCGAGGGTGATGACCTCGCGCAGCGCGGCGGGGACGCCGGAGCTGACCGAGGCGATCAGCTGTTCCATCAGGGTTCGCCCGTGCTGGCGGTCGGGGTGGCGGTAGGCAGCGACCATCTGCTGGTAGACGCCCCAGGTGGCTTCGACCTCGACGTGCTCGTCGGCCGCGAACAGGGCCTCGAGCCGGGCCCGCTGCCGGTCGGTGAGCAGGTCGACGCCGGTGTGCAGGGTGCGCCGCGCCCGGTAGAGCGGATCGTCCTTGTGCCCGCGGTGACCGTGCAGGTCTTGCTGGACCCGGCGCCGGCACCGGTCCATCGCGTCTGCACCCAGACGCGCGACGTGGAAGGGATCCATGACTGCGACGGCCTCGGGTAGCTCTTCGGCGGCGGCGGTCTTGAAGCCGGTGAACCCGTCCATCGCGACGACCTCCACCCGCGCCCGCCAGTCCTCGGGGCGCTCGGCGAGCCAGGTCTTGAAGACCTGTTTGGAGCGGCCCGGCACCATGTCGAGCAACCGCGCGGTCCCGGTGCCGTCCCTGATCGGGGTGAGGTCGATGATGACGGTGACGAACTTGTCGCCGCGGCGGGTGTGGCGCCACACGTGCTCATCGACGCCGATCACGGCCACGCCGTTGAACCGGGTCGGGTCCTCGATGAGCCGGCGTTGTCCTTCGGCCAGGACCGCGTTGTTGGCCGTGTTCCACGACACCGCCAACGCCTCCGCGATCCGCGCGACCGTCAGATGCTGGACCACCAGTGCTTCTAACGCCCACCGGACCGCGCGCCGGGACAGCTTCGCCCGGGGCTCGGCCGCAGCGTCGGCGTCTTGGCGCCACACGTGTGCGCAGCCTGGGCACCGGTACCGGCGCAGCCGGACTTCCAGCACGGTGGGGCGCCACCCGAACGGCTCGTGCGCGAGCCGGCGCACGAGCGAGTCCCGCGCAACGCCTTCGGCCCCGCACCGGCGACACCACTGGTCCTGCGCGGCGACCCGGCAGGACAGCACGGCGCGGTCGGGCTCGAGGCGTTGGCCGACGACGACGAGACCGAGCTCGTCGACGCGAGTGAACGTGGTCAAGTCAGGGTCACCGAAGGTAGTTTCGAACACGTCGAGGTCTTCCGGCTGGGCTGTGTGAGAACTCCCATCATCGGAAGGCCTCGACCTCTACCCAGACACCGACGCGCCGCCCGCGATCAGACCGCCGCTACACCCTCGATTGCGAAGAGCCGCTAAACCCTCGATTGCGAAGAGCCGATAATCCGTCTCGCAGGGCTAGCTTTCGTACTCCAAACGGTAGAGAGAAGAGTTGGGGTCGTCTTCATCAATTACGTCTAGGAACGTTTCGATGAAGCCTTCTAGGCGATCGCCCTGTACCAGGCTATAGCCATAGTTGGCGTGAGCAATCGTTGTGCCTACCTCTTTATGGTCCACTACGCATTCAGGTGGAACATAGATTGCAGGTGTCCCCGCGTCCACCGGGTGCCAGGCGTAACCCTGGCCGACATTGCGCTGACGTGGGCCGTGCATTATTCCTGGTGTCTCGGGATAGAGCCAGCCGATTTTGTGCTGCGTAGTCCCGTCGTGAACGATGTATGCGTCCGCGATACCCGCCAGCTGGATCGACTCCCAAAGCGGTAGCCCAACTGCCGCATAAAAGGTGCATTTCGGGGCTGTTTTGGATGCCTGGGCGGCGATGAGGCCCGTCGCGAGCCGTTCTGCATCCAGATGATGCTCTGCATCGAAGTCTGACACCGGGCTTCGCAAGGTGTCACCGAATTGTAGTGAGAGACCATCCAGAATGATGGCTGGTCTTTCGAACTTCGCCTCGAGTCGAGCGGCGACGAGAGCCCCGAGGTCAATAGCCTCGATGAGCGGAATGCTTCTTCTCCCTAGCATCCTGACTGACATCCAGAGGATAAAGTCGTGGTCTCCAGCCTTCACTCGATCAGCCATTCCAGAAGGTGCAGGACCACCGATCGGAACAAAGTTTCGCACCCGCGTCCGCGTGGCTTCCGTTACTACCATCAACGGCTTTTTGTTGCGCACTCCAACTGCCACTGGGATGATCGCGTCACCCGAGTATCGGAACCCACCACCGATATCCTCGGATATCGCTTGAAAATCTGCGACCTCGCCTAGTTCTGCGTAGAGTTCACTGGGGCTTCCGAGCGGGTGACGCTCCTGAATCACGGTCGCACGCAATCGACTTCCTGCGTGCGCGGACAGTTCGATCATCCGCTCGATCGCCGGGCACACCGAGAGGAGGACGTGTGCGAAGTTCGCGTGCCCCCGCACCAGGATTCGGGGTGAAGCCTCGTATGACTGCTGGTTGCGGACCGCCGATTCTCGGTCACTCACTTCGAGCGCCACGACCTGTCCGCGTACCCGCGAATCCGAGGCCTGGTCATCTTTCCAATATGTGCCAAGTTCCATCGAGAATACGCTCGCGATGGGATAACCGAGCGCGATGTTGTCCGAGATCGTCACATAATGTCGCAGGCCCGATGGGTCGATGAACACGAGCGACACAATTGTCCCGCGAACAACGGATCCGATGCATTTCAAGTTCCTTGAGGATACATCGCCGCTGACAAACACCTCCTGCCAAGTTCGCGAGTCGTCTGAGTTCAGCATGTTGATCAGCCCTAGCATGCTCTGGCGGCTCGTTTGCAACGTCATGAATTGAGCCTTGGCCTCTCTCGCGCTGGCGAGTGGTAGTGGTTGGCCGCGAGATCGTGGTGATTAGGTAGGACTGCCATCAGTGTCCTTCTTCATAAGAGGCAGACATGCTTGTCAGCACGAAACCGCCACGTTTGTTCGGAAGTCGGCCGTGGGCCGAAGTCACCGTTCGCCGAAGGTTCTCGACTACCCCTGGGCTCCGCCCGTCGGCGGCATATGTAATCACAGTGGTGAAGCGGACTGTCTCCCCAGACTCGACGAATGCGAGTGCGGGAGCGGGCACCTTGTCGCGGTACTTGCCGCTCAACCAGCCCTCGACAGGATTGGCCGAGCCCGTTGCAACGCGGACAGCTACGGGCGTTGCGCACTGGGCAATGCGCAAGGTCGCGCCTCGCGGGGTGCTAACGAGAACTACTGAGCCACCGCTTTGCACTTCCGTTCGTGCCCCCTCGGGGAGATGCCAACGTTGGAGCACCGTGTCCGCGCCGTGCAATCGGACACGGTCGTCCACAACGAGCGCTCCATCCTCTGGCATCCACAGCATGCTGCGGTGCCAGACCACGCCCTGCAGGCCAAGCACCTTAATTGTAGAATAGACATACGTGTCATTCGCCGCGAATGCGGTCATCTCAGCGGTAGCGCTTGAGTAATACTTTCGCCCTGGGACGTCAATCACGTTGTGCGATTGGCGGCCGCGGAAGTAGAGGCGGTCGTCGCCGGCCTCGTAGGCGTAGAGCCCCGAGTCGCGCAGCAGGCTTTCTCCAAGTGCGTCGAGCGTGATTGAGGCGGAGTCCTCGTGTCCGTGGACGGCCGTGGAACGCCCGGGCCCGAATCGCTGGGTAAGGAAGGCGTTCTCAGGGTCTTCGTCGAAGGTGGTCCACCGCCGGCGCGAGAAAAGGTAGCCGGCATCGTAGCGACGCGTCCGCTCCTCGGGGGCGAGCGTTCGCTCCCGCACCCAGTTCGCGCTGGTTCCAGGAACCGACGGCGCGCGGTGCTGCGTAGTGTCGCCAAGGAGCGCGTAGTCTCTGCTCGGCGATGTCGCGTGTGCGAGGAATTCAGGCATGAGAGCCAAGCGGGACCCCATCAAGTCTGTATCGGCCATGGCCGCCGCCTGGAGTCGGACGAACGCCTCGTGATACCAGCGATAGTTTCGGTACTGGTAATCGATGCACCCCTCGCGGCACACCCCATCTTGATCGATCGCCTCGTCAAACATCGTGACTATGCGGGCGGTAGCCAGATCGAGCCAATCCTGTCGATTCAGCAATTGGCCTGCGACGAGCAGCCCGAAGTCCTGATGCAGACCGTGGTTGCCGCGGTGCTCGTAGTTGTCTGGGTCGGCCAGGTGCTCGCCGTGCGTGCGCACGGCGCTGATCAGCCATGGAACTGGACCCAGGTGTTCGACGGCGAACGCGAGAACGACGGCTCGCAGCCCCACCGCCATGTCGAACCACGAGTAATCTGACGGAGGCGCGTCCTGGGGATTTAAGTCGATCCAGGATCGCAAGAGTTCGACATACCGACGCAGCAGATCGTCGTCGTTGCGCTCGACCCCCGCCTCGCGCAGCCGATCCAGCCAGACGAGACTGTGGAACTGGAAACGCCAGTTGGCGTCGCCGAGCGGGTCCTCCGACCAGGTCAAGATGCTGGGGATATCGACGTCTGGATGCGGGGTCAGCCCAAGCCGGCCCGACATCACCGCCCGGGCAACGTCGACGGCGGTCGGCTCCTCCATCGTGTAGGTGTGAAAGAGCTGCGCCGCGATGTCACGCTTGGTGCCGTGGGTCAAGATCGGCTCCCCGCCGTCCCCGGTCACGCGACGCTCAGCAGTCGGGCGCGCAACTCGCGGGCGAACGAAGCGGATACCCGTTGTGGGTCGAACTCGCGGATGTGCTCGGAAACCGCTGCGCGCGTGGCCTTAGTCGCGAGCCCCTCTGCGTCGGTCAGTGCGCGGGCCAGGGCTCCGGGTTCGCCCGGAGCGTACGCGAGGTGATCGCCGGAGCAGAGCGCATCGCGCAGGTTCGCTACGTCCGGGACGACGACTGGCAGGCCAAAAGTTTCGTAGAGCATGATCGCGCTACTGTTCAGCGCGCCCTCGTAAGTGGCTAGTCCGACGTCCGCGGCACGCATGAAGTACTGGACGTGCTCGGTTGGGATCTTGCGCGCAGCGATCAAGACGTCTGCATGGAGCGTGCATGCCTCGACGAACGCACGCGTGTTGGGATGCTCGTCGGGCGCGCCGGCCACGAGCAGCCGCAGTCGCCGAGAAGTGGTTCCCCGTGCCGCGTTGAACGCGGCCAAGAGTGACGCGAGCCCCTTGTACGGCTTGAGGGCGCCGAACAGCACCAGCACGAGTTCGTCTGGCTCGATGCCGAGAGTCGTCCGCGCTTCCTGCCGGGAGACGTTGTCGGGATAGCAGCCGCGATAGTTGGGGATCGGCGCGTAAACCACCTTCGCCGGATCGATCCGGGCAGTCTCTGCCACCAGGGGGACCGAGGACGGGGACATGAGGTGGATGACGTCGGCCGTGCCGCTCACCATGTGGCGCAACTCGATCTCGAGCTCCGGGAACAGGGTGTCGTGCGGTAGCACGTTGTGCACAGTCCACACCAGGCGGCCGCCGCGCGTGCTGTACGACTCGAGTTCGCGAGCAAACCGGTCTACGAGTTCGCGCCCCTCCTTCCGGTCGCGTGCCTTCGCCAGGACGAAGCTCAGCCAGTGCAGGTGTACCGCGACCGGAGCCATTGACACGATGTCCGCGAGCTGTCCGAAGTCCCACGGGTTCGTCACGGGGGTCACTGCGATGCCTTCGTTCGCAAACGAGCGGTAGAGCTGCATTTGATACGGGTTCCCGCGCGCGACCGGCGCCACTCCCAGAACGAGAGGTGCAGAGTGCTCAGCCTCAACTGCGCGCAGGGCACGCAGCGCCTCGGTGGTCGGGGAGCCTGGGCCGATCTTCCACGTTTCGAACTCGGCGATCATGCGGGGTCCTTCCGATCGTGGGCAGAGATACGTGCCGCTTCGAAGATCCTTCGGTAGCGAGGGCCGTTCATCGCCCACTGTCGTTCGGTGGTCACCCACTCGAGGCCGGCTCGCCCGAGGGATTCCGCCAGTTCCGGGTCGTCCCACAGCCGCGCGACGACCGACGCGAGGCCGTGGTGGTCTCCCGGTTCGAACGTCAGGCCCCTCGTCGGCGGGTTGACGATCTCCCGCAACGCGGGCAGGTTCGAGACCACGACCGGCTTCGCCAGCGCCATCGCCTCGAACGGCTTCAGTGGGGTCACGTAGCGCGCAGCGCGCTCATCGATACGCGGGACCACGAAGACGTCGATCAGCCCGTAGTAGTCGGGAACCAAGGTGTGGTCGACCGGACCGGCGAGCACAACTTGCCCGGCCACACCGAGCCGCTCAGCCGTCGCGCGGACGATTTCGGCGCGAGGCCCGCCGCCCACCAGCACACATCGGAAGTCCCGTCCTTCATCCCTCAGCACGCGGGCCGCGCGCACCATTGTCTCCTGCGATTCGCGATAGTGGTCCATGTTCGACACGTATCCGAACGTCGGCAGCTCGCCAATGCCGAGGTCGGCGGCGAGCACTGCCGAACGCGCCGTGGCATGAAAGTCGGCGATGTCCGCGCCGTTAGGCACCACGTGCAAGCGGGACGGGTCGGCACCGCGACTGACGAGCTCATCCCGCATCGCGACGCCGAGAGTGATGACGGCGTCGGCGCGCTCCATGCACATGCGCTCGACGGCCAGCCGCCGGAGGAACGTCTCGCCAGTGGCCTCCCACCGCGGCTCGCTCGTCCAATTGGCCTCGAAGAACGACCGCACCTCGTAGACCAGAGGCAGACCCGTCTTCTCTTGCAGAGCCAGGCCGACAAGGGCAGTCTCGTAGCCGCGCCGCCCGGAACTGACGTGGATCACGGCCGGCCGAATCTCCTGCACAGCACGGAATGCCGCCTGCGCGAACTCCTCGAGCCACACGTCGACGGGCAGCACATCCTGCATCGTTCCCGGGCCCAGGTCCAGGACTCGATGCTCGATTCCGTCGACATCGCCGACTGCCTCCACGTCGGTCACCCCGATCGAGCGCGGGAATCCCAGCTCGGTGACGACCACGGGATTCAGGCCAGCCGCCTTCTCCGCCAAGAAGTTTCGGTGACTGCGGGAGGTGAAGCCACTGGACAGGTAGGGGCGGCTCTCCTTGACCAGATGCATGATGGTCTCGTTGTCGACGGGCTCGATCCACACGCGTGGGCCGGGGATGCGCGGATACCACCCCGACAGCTCCCTCACCCGGCCCTCGATTCGGCGAACCGCTACCGGGCTCGTGTGCTCCAACTTCTCGATGCGGCGCGTGGTGGCGAGAACCGACGTGACGGCGCCCCGCTTGATCTGTACCTGGCGAAACAGCGCAAGGTAGTGCTTGTTGCCACCGTGGCGGGGGAGCAGCGCTCGGGCCAGGACGTACGCGCGGTCGTGCTCGCCGCGCGCGACAAGGTCGCGGACCGGCTTCTCCCCGCTCAGTGGCGACGAGACTGCCGGCACCGAGGCGCGGAGCTTGGCCAACGCCTCCATCCGCGCGGCGCGCTCGCTCTTGAACACGATCCACAGCACGGTGCGCACGAAGGCCAAGCCGGTGAGCGTGCCGCTGCGCAGGCGTTGCCTGGCCGATGCGAGCCGCTCGGGCCTACCCGGACCCGGCGGCCTGCCGGTGATCAGCGTCTCGGCCGCCCCGATCGCCTCCAGCGACGCCTCAGAGGCGCGTTGACCGGCCTTCGCGAGTCGGCCGACCTCGTCGTGGAACACGAGCAACTGCTCAAGGGCGAGGTTGAGCTGTTCGGCCAGAGGCAGGTAGTCCGGCGCCTGATCGACCCGGTCCCCGGCCTGGGCCGCTTCCTCGACCTCGCGAAAGATGCGGCTCATCGGGCATCGTTCGCATGGGTGGCCCCGGCAGCCTGGAAATCCGCTATCCGCTCACCCAATCCAAAGAACTGCCCGATCCCAGCGACTGCCCGGGCAGCGGCGAGTCCATCGCCGTAGGGATTCACCGCATTCGCCATCGCGGAGTAGTGCGCCCTGTCGTGCAGCAGTCGAGTCACCTCGTCGACTATGCGTTCCTCGTCGGTACCGATGAGCTTGACTGTTCCGGCGTCGGCAGCCTCGGGCCGCTCGGTGTTCTCCCGCATCACGAGTACAGGTTTCCCGAGACTCGGAGCTTCCTCCTGAACGCCACCGGAGTCGGTGAGAACGACTGTCGAGACGCTCAGGAGGTGCGTGAACTCGCCATAGGCAAGCGGCTCGGTCACCAGGACATTGGTGAGTCCGTCGAGGTAGGGCAGAACCGCCTCGCGAACGACGGGGTTGCGGTGAATCGGAAGGACTACGACGAGCTCAGGCTCGGATCGTGCAATCCGCGCGAGAGCCCTACCAATCCCGTTCATCGCTTCGCCCCAGTTCTCGCGGCGGTGCGTGGTCACGAGCAGGATCTGCCGGCCCGATCGCGAGAGATCCTCGAGCTTGGGGTCGGCGAACGGCAACTTCTTGTTGACCGTCCCGAGGAGCGCGTCGATCACAGTGTTCCCGGTGACCGCGACACTTGCCGCAATCACGCCTTCACGCAGAAGGTTCGACCTGCTCACCGGGGTAGGCGCCAGATGCAGCGCCGCGATCTGGGAAGTGATCTTGCGGTTTGCCTCCTCAGGGAACGGTGAGGTGATGTCGTGGGAGCGCAGGCCCGCCTCGAGGTGGATGACTGGGATCTGGCGGTAGAACGCGGCGAGGGCAGCTGCCGTCGACGTCGTTGTATCTCCCTGGACCAAGACGGCATCGGGCCGGACCGCCTCGAGGATGGGATCGAGTCCCTCGAGAATCCGGCTAGTGATCTGCGCCAAGGTCTGTCCGTGCTTCATGATGTCGAGGTCATAGTCGGGCTTGATCCCGAAGATCTCGTTGACCTCGTCGAGCATCTCCCGGTGCTGACCCGTCACGACGGTGACACTGCGCAGCACTGCGCTTTCCTCGAGCGCCAAGATCACGGGAGCGACCTTGATTGCTTCGGGACGTGTGCCGTAGACGGTCATGACGAGCGGCTTCATCGGGTCTCCTGGTAGTGCCGAGAAATGCGTCATTGGTGGCGGGCGTGCCGCGGTGACACGTGGGGAGGCGGTGGTTCGGGGGATCGGATCTCGGTGTCAAACCCAGAGCGGAAGGCGTCCTCGAGAAGGCCAGCCGCCTTGTCCGTCTCGCCGTGCGCGAGGCTCCACGCCCACCACCGATACTTCTGCGCGACGTCGAAGGCGGGGCCGTCGATGACGAGCCTGCCTCGGTGGAGCCAGAGCGCGCGCGTGCACTCCTCCTCCACGGTCTTAGCAGCGTGGCTCACGAGAAACACCGTGCCGGCGCGCGAGCGCATCTCCTTCATCTGCTGCCCGCTGCGGTCCTTGAACGCCGCGTCCCCCGTGGCGAGCGCCTCGTCGATCAGGAGGATCTGGGGATCGGCGGCCATCGCGATCGCGAAGCGCAGGCGACCGGACATCCCCGACGAGTACGTCTTCATCGGGAGGTAGATGGACTTCCCGATGTCGGCGAGGTCCACGATCTCCGTGAATGCTCGCTTCGCCTGCGCAGGGGACATCCCCATCGCCAGGCACCCGAGGTGCACGTTCTGCTCGCCGGACAACTCCGGGAGGAGTGCGGCGTTGACACCCAGCAGGATGGGTGTGCTGCTCGCGAGGATCTCGCCGCGCATCGGCTTCTCGAGACCGGCAATGATGCGCAGCAGAGTGCTCTTGCCTGAGCCGTTGAGCCCGACGACGCCGATGGACTCACCTGCCCGCGCGACGAGCGAGATGCCCGCTAGGGCTCGAACGATAACCGCCGGTTCGCGCCCTAGCAGGCGGTTTGCGGCGCGCGCGGGAAGCGGCGTCGCGCGCCGTTCCGACTTGTCGGAGGACGGCACGCGATAGCGGACATGGACGTCGGAGACGGCGACGGTGACCGACGCATCCTCCCAGGGCGGCGCGTACTCAGGCCCGGCCATAGCTCTCCTCCCCCCGCCAGAAGAAGATCGTTCCGAAGGTGAGGGCCAGCGAACCCCAGCCAGCCAGGAGTGCCCAGGACGCAGCGGACGGAATCGTCGAGTAAAGGAGCACATCGCGGGCCATGTCGAGCACGATGAACAGTGGGTTCAGTTCAATAATGCGGATGACGTCCGGGTGCGTGACGAACCTGTCGAACGAGAACATCACGCCTGAGGCGTAGAGCCAGAGCCTCGTCGCGAAACCTATGAGCAGCGACAGATCCGGAATGCGGGCCGTCGCTCGTGCGGCTGTGAGCGCTAGACCGAGGTTGAACATCGTCTGGAGGACGAGGATCACGGGCAGCAGCAGCCACCTCCAGGTGATCGGCTCGTGCGGCGGCATCGTGACGATGAGCAGGAGCATCACGGCGAGGACGGGCGCGAAGGCAATCGCCTCGTTCACGACCGATGCCACTGGGAGCGAAGCACGGGGAAAGGAGAAGGCTCTGATCAGGTTCTTCCCCGAGATCAGCGACGTCGCGCCTCGGGTGAGGCAACGCGACGTATAACTGAAGAGAAAGACGCCGATAATCAGGTAGCCAAGGAAGTTGTCGATTCCCGCATTTACGCCGAGCACTACGCCGAAGATCAAGAAGTACGCCCCGCCGTCGAGGATCGGCTTGAGGACGAGCCAGATCGGGCCGAGGAGAGTTCCCCGCGTCCCACTCGTCACCCGGCCGCGTGCGTCGGCGAGGATGAAGTGACGTCGCTCCCAGACCTGGGCGATGTAGCTGAGAAGCGGGGGGCGGCTCGTCACGTTCGCGAGACGGTCCCGGTGGACCAGCTCGTATCGAGCGGGCCGACCCGTCGCCGTCGCCGTCGTGACGCTCACGCCGCCACCCGCGCCGTCAGCCGCTGGTACAGGTCGAGATACGCCGAACCCGCGTGCTTCCACGTGCGCGAGCCCGCGAAGGCACGGCCCGCCGCAGCGTACTGCTCTCGCGCGATCGGCGAGGCTGACAGCTGTTCGAGCGCACCAGCAAGCGCAGCCGCATCACCCGGCGGCACCAGCACACCGCTCCCGTGCGGCTCGATGAGCTCGGCCAGGGCCGGCAGGTCGCTCGCGACGACCGGGCGCCCGCAGGCCATCGCCTCGATGGGCTTGAGCGGGGTGACGCGGCGGGCGACCCGCACGTCGCGCCGCGGCACGACGAACACGTCGAGCGCCTCGTGATAGTCCGCGGCCCGCTCGCGGGGGACGCGGCCGGTGAACACGACAACGTCGCTCAGCCCCGCCTCGGCGGCGCGACGCTCGAGCGCGGGCCGGGATGCGCCGTCGCCGACGATCAGCGCGCGCGCGTCGACCCCTCGCTCGCGGAGCAGCGCGACGGCATCGATCATCGTGTCCAGCCCTTCGTAGTCCACCAGGCTGCTCACGGTGCCGACCCAGAATCCCTCGGTCGGGAGGTTAAGCGCTCGACGTGCGGACTCGGGAGTCGCGCAGCGGGAGAGCAGCGCGGCGTCGACGGCGTTCGGGACGACCGTGATCCCGCTCGCGGGCACGCCGCGCTCGATCAGCTCGGCGCGCAGCGTCTCGGAGAGGGTCACGACGTGGTCGGCCGCGAGCGCCATCTCGGTCTCCTTGGCCCGCAGCAGGCGGTACCGCTCGCTGCCCGCGGCGTGCGCCTGCTCGGCGGCGCCGGGCCGGCTCGCGACCCACGTCTCTTCGAGCAGCCCGCGCACCTCATAGACCCACGGCACCCCGAATCGCCGCGCGAGCGCCTCGGTCACCAGGGCGTTCGTGAAGTTCGTGGTGGTGTGGAGCACCTGCGGCTCGAACCGTTCGAGGATCGGCGCCAGCAGCTCGACCTGCTGGCGGAGCCGCGCGTCGGCCGTGGCGGCGCTGCGCGTCGGGACCAGCCGGGTGTATTCGATGCCGTCGACCACGTCGAGGTGGCGGGCGCCGAGCTTGCCGACCGACACGGGGTAGCCCAGCCGGGTGGCGGCCGCGACCCGGATCCCGGCGTCGCGCTGCGCGGTGAGGACGGCGTGGCTGCGTAGGGCGTACCCGCTCTGGGTGTGCGGGAGCGAGTTCGTCAGGACGTGGAACACGGCCAGGCCGCCGCCGGGACGTGCCGGGCTGGGCGGTCGCGGCGCGCCGGACTCGACCCGGGCGCCGGGCCGCATGGTCGCGAGCTCGGCGGCGTATCGGTGGTGCAGGCCCGGGTGCCCCGCGTCGCGGGCGGAGTGCTCGAGGGCGGCGGCGACGTCGCCGCGCTGCCAGGCGGACCGCGCCTGCAGCGACGACGTCGCGGGCGGGGGCGACGTCGTCGTCGGCCCGGTCGTGGTCGACCCGGCGGGGGCGACGTCCGCGCGACCGAGCTGCACGGCGAGCTCGGCGGCGAGCCGGCGGCCGAGGCGCCCGGGCGCGGCAGGGCGGTCGCGGAGCGCCGTCAGCTCGGCGGCGGCAGCGTCCGCGTGGCCCGCGAGCCAGGCCCCGTAGGCGCCGCGCAGGCTCCCCGCCGGCTCGGTGCCGCGCGTGCCGGTGCCGAGCAGGAGCCCGCGGGACGCCGCGACCACCACGGGCCGCGGCAGGCGGCGACTGACCTGCAGCGCGAGCAGCAGGGGATCGTCGCCGAGGTGGCGTGACGCCGTGGTGAGGGCGAGCCGGGCATTCGACCGAAGCTCGCGCGCGCGCCGCGCGCTCGGCGGCCTCATTCGACGACGTCCGTGAGGATGCCGAGGTAGCGCGCGGCGAGGATCTCGAAGTTGGCGTGCCGGAAGGCCCACGCCCGCCCGGCGCCGTCCATCTCGAGGCGGCGCGGGTCGCTGACGAGGTGAGTCCAGAGGTCCGCCAGCGCGGCCGGGTCCTCCGGCGGCACGACGTCGCCCGCCCCGGTGCTGCGGATGATCTCCGCGGCCTCGCCGGCCAGCACCGCGGTGATGTGGCGGCCGGTCGCGAGGCACTCGTACATCTTCGAGGGGACGGTCCACTTGAGCGGCTCCCACGAGCGCAGCGAGATCAGCAGCGTGTCGGCCCACGCGAAGTGGGCTGGTACCTCGGCGCGCGGGACCTTGCCGAGAAACTCGACGGGGGCGCCGAGGGATTCCGCGAGCGCCACGAGGGCGTCATAGTCGGCGCCGGAGCCGACGATGCGGAGCTCGATCGGGATGCCGCGCGATCGAAGGATCGCGCTCGCGCGCACCGCGGAGGCGAGGCCCTGGCTGCGGCCGACGGTGCCGAGGTACAGCACACGGAACGGGCCACCGGTGCGGACGCGCATGCCGAGGCGCGGGACCTCGTCGAGGTAGGCGCCGTTGCGGATCACCTCGACGCGATCCATGTCGCGGCTGCGCAGCACCTCGGCGAAGGCGCGCGTCGTGGTGACGATCGTCGCGGCCTCGTGCTGCGCGTGGGTCATCGCCTTGTGTGCCTGACTGGTCATGGCCCCTCGCCAGCCCCGGCGCTTGCGGGTGCTGCCAGCCCACATGTCGCTGGGCTCGATGAGGTCGGGCCAGGCATCGCGCATCTCGACCACCAGCGGGACGCGCAGCCAGCGGCGCAGCGCGACGCCGGCCCCGATGGACGGCATGCCGGGCACCGTCGCGACGACGACGTCGGGGCGGTGGGACCGGGGCGTCAGCTCGCGCATCCCGCGCGTTACGGCATCGGTCGCGGTGATGCCCTGGTCGACGGTGCGGGAGACGAGGTCGAGGCCGTGGGCGCGGTAGCGCAGGCGATAGATCTGCTCGCCGTGTTCTCCGACGGTGGAGGCGCCCGGGCGCTCGTCTGCGCTGAACTGCAGCGGCACCCCCGTCGAGTAGTGCGGCGGCGGCGCGAGCACGCTGACACTGTGACCTGCCTCAATGAAGCGGGGGATCAGTGCGCCCCACCGGCGTTGCGGGGCTCCGACCTCAGGGGCGTAGTGGTGTGTGATCAGCGCGATGTGCATGCGCAATTCACCGCGCAGTGCAATGCGTCAGCACCACGGGAACGTGCGCGCGCCAAGAATCCTCTTGGTGGCTGCGGCACAGTGAATCCTCATGGTGTGGGCTGGTGAACTCCGGAAGCCCTTTGCATGGGGCACTCACAGACTAACGCGCCAACTCAAAGGCAGCCGTTTTCGCCCCGAATGACGCATGTGACAACAGGTGTATTTGCGACATTTCTGGCGGCAAAGCCGTAATGCGTCGCCGAAGGTCGCAGGCTTGGGACCCGCCGGGCTGCGGCCGGAACGGCGGCGGGGCCGGTGGCGGGCCGGGGCGCGCGCGACCCCGCGGCGCCGAAACCGCTCGAATCGGGTCGGCTTCGTTTCCATCAGGTTTCGCCACGCCGACGAGGTGGGAACGTTCCTAGCCGGTCTGCAAGGATGCCGCCCATGACCAACTCTTCAACGCTCAAGAAGCCCACAGCGCCACCTGGGGTGCTCGACAAGTTCTTCAAGATCAGCGAGCGCGGCTCGACCGTCGGCACCGAGATCCGCGGCGGGCTGGTCACGTTCTTCGCGATGAGTTACATCATCGTGCTGAACCCGCTGATCATCGGGACGGTCCAGGACGGCACCGGCCAGTTCCTCGGCGGCGGCACCGAGGGCCCGAACCTCGCCATGATCGCCGCGGCCACCGCGCTCGTCGCCGGCGTCATGAGCATCCTCATGGGCGTCGTCGCGAACTTCCCGCTCGCGCTGGCCGCCGGCCTCGGGCTGAACGCCGTCGTCGCCTACTCGATCGCGAGCCTGCCGGGCATGACGTGGGCCGACGCGATGGGCCTGGTCGTGCTCGAGGGCCTGCTCATCCTCGTGCTCGTGCTGACCGGCTTCCGCGAGGCGGTCTTCCGCGCCGTTCCGGTCGAGCTCAAGACCGCGATCAGCGTCGGGATCGGCCTGTTCATCGCCCTGATCGGCCTGTACGACGCCGGGTTCGTCACCACGGGCAACGGCACGCCGCTGCAGCTGGGCACGAACGGCTCGCTCTCGGGCTGGCCGATCGTCGTCTTCGTGTTCGGCCTGCTGCTGATGATCGTGCTGATGACCCGCAAGGTCCGCGGCGCGATCCTCATCTCCATCGTCTCGGCGACCGTGCTCGCCGTCATCATCGAGGCCGTCGCCAAGGTTGGCTCGCGCAGCGAGGACAACCCCACCGGGTGGAGCCTCGACGTGCCCGCGATCCCCGACTCGTTCGTGAGCACCCCCGACTTCTCGCTGCTCGGGCAGTTCTCGCTGTTCGGGTCGATCGAGAAGATCGGCGTCGTCGCCGTCGTCCTGCTCGTCTTCTCGATCATGCTCGCCGACTTCTTCGACACGATGGGCACGATGGTCGCGATCGGGGCCGAGGCCGACCTGCTCGACGACAAGGGCAACCCGCCGCGCACGCGCCAGATCCTCATCGTCGACTCGATCGCCGCCGCCGCCGGTGGCGCCGGCTCGGTCTCCTCGAACACGAGCTACATCGAGTCCGCGACGGGCGTCGGCGACGGCGCGCGCACGGGCCTGGCGTCGGTCGTCACCGGCATCGCGTTCCTGCTCGCGACGTTCCTGTCGCCGCTCGTGGCCGTCGTGCCGTACGAGGCCGCGACGCCGGCGCTCGTCATCGTCGGGTTCCTCATGATGATGCAGGTGTCGGGCATCTCCTGGAAGAACTACGAGATCGCGATCCCCGCGTTCCTGACGATCA
Source organism: Pengzhenrongella sicca (assembly GCF_017569225.1). Lineage (GTDB taxonomy): Bacteria > Actinomycetota > Actinomycetes > Actinomycetales > Cellulomonadaceae > Pengzhenrongella > Pengzhenrongella sicca. Next base: position 3,787,176 of record NZ_CP071868.1, on the reverse strand, counting down.
TCCTGATGCCGTTCACCTACTCGATCACCGTCGGGATCGGCGCCGGCTTCATCACGTTCATCGTCATCAAGATCGCGGTCGGCAAGGTCCGCCAGCTGCACCCGCTCATGTGGGTCTCGGGCGCTCTCTTCGTCGTCTACTTCGCCCTAGGCCCGATCAAGACCCTCCTAGGCGTCTAGCCCAGCCAGCCACTTTTCAGGGGATCGAGTGCGTCTGACGCACTCGATCCCCTGAAAACCGTGTGGGGTGGGGGATCATCAGTCGCAGACGAACTGGGCGCTCGGAGTTTCGGGGCTGACGGGGGAGGCGGCGTGGGGCGGCGGGCGATCGCCGGGCGGGGGCCCGGGGCTCGGCGGCGGGTGCTGCTCGCGCTCGCCGGCGTCGGGCTCGTCGTGCTCGCCTGGCTCGCGTGGGTGGGGGTCGACGCGGCGCGGGCCCGGAATCAGCTCCTTGCGGCCGCGACGCAGGTGCAGGGGCTCGAGCAGCAGGTGCTGGACGCGGACGGCGACGGCGCCGCCCGGACGCTCGCGGAGCTCCAGCAGCGCACCGCCGCGGCGCGCGAGCTCACGCGCGGCCCGCACTGGAGCGCCGCGCGGGCCGTGCCGTGGCTGGGCGCCAACGTGCGGGCCGTGCAGGAGGTGACCGACGTCGTCGACGGCGTGATGCAGGACGCGCTGCCTGCGCTGCTGGACGCGACGACGCTCGTCGACCCGGCGTCGCTCGCACCCGTCGACGGGCGCATCGACCTCGCGCCGCTCGAGGCCGCCGGCCCGCAGGTGATCGGGGCGGACGCCGCGCTGCAGGAGGCGGCCCGCGCGCTGGACGCGATCGAGCCGGCCGGGCTGCTGCCGGGCGTGCGTGAGCCCCTCGCGCTCGTGCGCGCCGAGGTCGACCAGGTCGCGGCGACGACGGCGACGGCCGCGCGCGCGGTCCGGCTGCTGCCGCCGATGCTCGGGGCGGACGGCCCGCGGGAGTACCTCCTGCTCGTGCAGAACAGCGCCGAGCCGCGCGCGACCGGGGGAGAGGTCGGGCTCATCGCCTTGCTGCGGGCGACCAACGGCGCGCTCGAGATCGTCGAGCAGCGCGGGGCCAGCGGGATCCTGTCCGGGCTGTCCGAGCCGGTGCTGCCGCTCACGGCCGAGGAGCAGGCGATCTTCGGCACCGGGCTCGGGCGGTACATGGCCGACGTGACGTTCACGCCGGACTTTCCCCGCAGCGGGGAGCTCGCCCGTGCGTTCTGGAGCCAGCAGATCGGCGGCGACGTCGACGGCGTGCTCTCGATCGATCCCGGCGCGCTCGCGACGCTGCTGGGGGCCACGGGGCCGGTGCTGCTGCCGACGGGGCAGGAGCTGACGGCCGCGAACGCCGCGCAGCTGCTGCTGAACGGGGTGTACCTCGCGGTCGAGGACCCCGCCGAGCAGGACGCGTTCTACGCGGCGACGGCGCAGACGGTGTTCGGTGCGCTGCTCGGGGGGCAGGGCGAGCCGGCCGCCATGATGGCGGCCCTCGCGCAGTCGGCGCGCGAAGGCCGCCTCATGGCGTGGTCGTCCCACCCGGACGAGCAGGCGCTGCTCGCCGGGACGGTGCTCAGCGGCGAGCTGGTCGGCGTCCGGGGCGACTCCCCCGTCGTCGGGGTGTTCGTCAACGACGGCAGTGCGTCGAAGATCGGCTACTACCTGCGCATGGACGTCGAGGTCGGCACGACCGAGTGTCGCGCGGACGGCTCGCAGGCCCTCGAGGTGTCCGTCACCCTGACGTCGACGGCGCCGGCGAACGCGGCGGACCTGCCGCCCTACGTCGCGGGCGGGGGCATTGTTGTGCCGAAGGGCGAGGCGCAGATGAATGTGCTGGTGTACGCCCCGCAAGGCGGCCGAGTCGACAATGTGAACATCAGTCCAGGAACGTCCGGGGTGTTCTCGAACGTCCATGACGGCCTCGCTATGGTCGGCAAGACAATACGGCTTAAACCTGGCGAAACGGTCACCCTGAACCTCGCGATCGGTACGTCGAGCGGACAACTCGGCGCTCCGCAACTGCGCGTCACGCCCCTTGCGCACGGTTCTGTGGTGATTGATCAGGGTCGACTCTGCGAGTGACCACGGCTACACTTTTTTGCAGACGTGGTATGCCCCGGCAGAGCCCTAACAATTGGTGAAGGAGAACGACCGTGATTCGACGCATTGCATTGGTGGCCGCCGCGGCCGTCGCCCTGGTGCTCGCACCGACGGCGGCGATGGCGTACCAGGCCCCGGATCTCGTGGCGGAGGTCTCCGACCCGACCCCCGCCGCCGGCTCTCCCTTCGCCGTGACCGTCGAGGGCGCGACGCCGAACGGCTCGGTCCAGCTCACGGTCACGAGCGCGAACCCCGCGATCAGCGACGCGTCGATCACGATCGCCGGGACCAAGTCCTTCTCGCGGAACGCGAACGGCAACGGCGTCGCGGTCTTCATGGTCACGCTCGCTGAGGCCGGCACCTACACCCTGTCCGCGGTCGACGCGGTCACTGGTGAGACGGTCTCGACGCAGAACGTCGTGGTCGTAGCGGTCGGGGCGGCCGCCGGGTCTGACCTGAGCGACACGGGCTTCGACGGGATGGGCCTCGCGGCCGGCGCCGGTGCGCTCGTTCTCCTGGGCTCCGGCCTCGTATTCATCGCCCGGCGGCGCGGCGCCGACCAGGCGGTTGAGCGCGAACTCGTCGACGCTGGCCGCTAGCGGTCACGTCTGCCTCGTAGTTCTCCGTTACCGACCGACTCCTTCCGCACGAGGGCCGTCGGCGAGGCGAAGCGCCTCGTCGACGGCCGTCGTGCGATCGGTGGCCGCGCGCCACCGGAGGTACGCGGCCAAGGCGTCGGCCTTGCGGTGCGACCGCTCGGCCCCGGTCAGCGCCGCGATCCTCGCCAGTTCGGTGCCCCACGTCTGCGGCTCCAGGTCGGGCAGCGCGGCGCCGCCGCCCGAGCGCAGCACCTGCGTCCAGAGCGTGCGCTCCGAGCAGAGCACCGGGCAGCCGGCGCTGAGGCTCTCGGCGATCGCGTGCCCGAAGCCCTCTCCCGACGACGGCAGGACGAAGGCGTCGTAGTCCGCGAACGTCGCCTGGACCGCGTCGTGCGGCAGCTCTCCCCGATAGGTCACCACGACGCTCTCGGGCACGGTGCGGAGCAGGGCCTGGCACCTGCGCCAGTACGCCGGATCCGAGACGGGCCCGAAGATGTCGAAGATCGCGGGCCCGTCGAGCGCCCGGAGCGCCTCGATCGCGACCGCCAGGTTCTTGATCGGCGAGATCCTGCTGATGAACACGAAACGCGCGATCCGCTCGCTCGCGCGCACCCCGTTCACCGGGTCCGGCGCCGCGCTGTCCGCCCGCTTGATGATGCGCGCCTGCGGAAAGACCCGGTGGATGTCGCTGACCTCGTGCGGCGACTGGGCCTGCCAGACGACGGGGAGCCGCGCGACGAACGGCGCGATCAGAGGCAGGGTCACCCGCTTCTTTCGCGGCTTGATCGCGAGAGCTCCCGGCGCGAGCTCGCCACGGGGGGCGAGCAGCAGCCGGCGCGCGCGCACGACCCGCAGCTGCGCCGCGGCGAGCGGCGCGAGGGTGAACCAGGGATCCCAAAAACTGTTCACGTACAGCAGGTCGAACCGGGTAGGGCGAAGCATCCGCACCAGCGCGAGCGTCTGCCGGAGGTTCGTGCGATCCCAGTAGAAGACGGCGTGCCGCCCGCGCGGCACGAGACGCCCGGACAGGCCCGGGTACGGCGCCCGGTCGCCGAGGTCGCGATCTCGCGTGACGAGCGTGATCCGCACCTCCGCGCCGACGACGCCAAAGACGTGGTTCATCGACTGGATCGGGCCGCCGGCCCGGTGCCCCGGCTCGAACGCCCGCGCGAACGCCAGCACCTCGCGGCGCGGCCGGTGGGCGGCGGCCCCGTGGTTCGCGGAGCCGGCTGACGGGTGCACGGCGCGGGCGGGGCGGCGCGGGGTCAGAGCCGGACGTCGGGCGGGCCGTCGAGCGGTTCGCCGGGCCAGTACGACGAGCGGGTCGCGGGCTCGGAGCTGACGATCTCGTCGACCGTGCGCGTCGCGGGCTGCTGGCCGCCCCCGCGTTCGGCCCCGCTCCCGCGCTCGTGGGTCGGCGCGGCGGTGCCCGCCTCCGGGGGCCGGTGCCGGCGCCTGCGCGCGGACGGCCGCTGGACCCGGCCGAGCGCGCCGGACACCCGCGCGGCCGGGCCGCCGGCGGAGCCGCCGGCCGACTCGTGCTCCGAGGTGTAGTCGTAGTACGTGTAACCCTCGCTCTGCCTGCGCAGGACGCGGTTGAGCACGACGCCGAGCCGGCGCGCGCCGACCGTCTCGAGGGAGCTCATCGCGTCGGCGAGCTGTTGGCGGTGCAGCTTGTCGGCGCCGACGACGATCAGCGCGCCGCCGGTGAGTCGCGCGAGGATCGCGGCGTCCGTCACCGGCAGCAACGGCGCCGTGTCGATGAGGACGACGTCGTAGACCTTGGTCAGGTGCTCCAGGAGGTTGGCCATCGAGCGGGACCCGAGCAGCTCGCTCGGGTTGGGCGGGACCTCCCCGGACGCCAGCACATGCAGGTAGCCGTTGCCCCACGGCTGCACGACGTCGTCGGCGTCGGCCTTGCCGATCAGGACGGTCGTCAACCCGACCGAACCCTCCAGCCCCATGTACTCGGCGATCGACGGGCGGCGCAGGTCGCCGTCGACGAGCACGACGTGCCGCCCGGCGTCGGCGAGGGAGATCGCGAGGTTGATCGAGGTCGTGGTCTTGCCCTCACCGGGCATCGCCGACGTCACGACGATGGACTGCGGCCGGTCGGCGATGTCGAGGAACTGCAGGTTGGTGCGCAGCCGCCGGAATGCCTCCGCGCGGTGGCTGTGCGGGCTGGTCTGGACGATGAGCGGGTGCTCCGGGGCGTCGTCGTCGAAGCCGATCGTGCCGATGACCGACGTGTCGGTGACCCGCTCGACGTCGGACGCGCTGCGCACCTTTGTGTCGAGCAGCTCACGCAGGACGGCGAGGCCGATCCCGAGGGCGAGGCCGACCAGCAGCCCGAGCGCCAGGTTGAGCCGCCGGCTCGGCGAGTACGGCGCCCCGGGCGCGGTCGCGGTCCGCACGGTGTTGATCTCGACCGGCGACGCGGCGGCGTCCGACGGCTTCTCGAGCTCGGTGACCTGGACGGCGAGGCTCTCGGCCGTGGCGTTCGCGACGTCGGCGGCGACCTGCGGGTCCTCGGCCGAGGCCGTGATGTTGATCAGCACGGTGTCAAGCGGGTTGGACGCCGTGATCGACCCGGCGAGCGCCTCCGGCGTCGTCGGCAGGCCGAGGCTCTCGACCACCGGGCCGAGCACCCGTGGGCTCGTCACGAGGTCGGTGTACGACTTGACCTGGCGCTGGGTGAAGCTGCTGCCCTGCACGAGGTCGGACGTCGTCCCGCCGGTCGTCCGGACCGACACGAACACCTGGGAGCGGGCCTGGTACATCGGCGTCCTGACGGCCGTCGCCACCGCGGCGAGGCCGATCATGAGCGCCGTGACGAGCGCGATCGACAGCCAGCGCTTGCGAGCAACGGTCAGGTAGTCCTGAAGTTCCACCGCGTCTTCACCTGGTTCCTGGGACCGACCAGTAGGGGTTTACGACCCTCCTATGCTCTCACGCAGTTTGATCCGAAAACGGCAGCGCCGTCCGGTTGGTCCGGGTCGGTCCGGCCCAGCGGGTACAGTTTTTCCCGACGCTCTCGACGTTCGGCGAGCACCCCCCGAGAGCGCAGGATTCGCCGTCGAATTCATCGCGGAGGGGAGGCCTCTGGTGCGCCTGCTGATCACCGGTGGGGCGGGATTCGTGGGCTCGAACCTGACGGCCCTGGCGCTCGCGGCCGGCGTCGACGTGACGATTGTCGACGATTTCTCCACCGGTTACCGCGAGAATCTCGCCGGGTTGGACGCCAACGTCATCGAGGGGTCGATTCTCGACACCGAGGTGGTCCGCGCCGGGCTCGCCGGGGTCGACTCGGTGATCCACCTCGCGGCGCTCGGGAGCGTCCCGCGCAGCCTCCGCGACCCGATGGCGACCCACGCGGCGAACGCCACCGGCACGCTCACCGTGCTCGACCAGGCCCGGCTGGCGGGCATCGGCCACCTCGTCGTCTCGTCCTCGAGCTCGGTGTACGGGCTCAACCCGGCGCTGCCGAAGGGCGAGCGGGAGTGGGTCCGGCCGATGAGCCCCTACGCGGTCACGAAGCTCGCCGCCGAGCAGTACGTGCTCGCCTACCAGCAGTCGTTCGGCCTGCGGACCCTGGCATTCCGCTTCTTCAACGTCTACGGGCCCGGGCAGCACGCGGGGCAGGCGTACGCGGCCGTGATCCCCGTGTTCGTCGAGGCGCTGCTCGCCGGGCGCCCGCTGCCGGTCAACGGCGACGGGTCGCACTCGCGCGACTTCACCTACGTCGGCACGGTGTGCCGGGTGCTCCTGGACGCGGCGACCCGGCGGGTGACGCACCCCGAGCCGGTGAACCTCGCCTTCGGCACCAACACGACCCTCACCGGGCTCATCGAGACCCTCGCCGAGGTCACGCACCGCAGCCCGGTGGTCGAGCACGGACCCGCTCGGGCGGGCGACGTCGCGCACTCTCAGGCCGACAACGCCGTCCTGCGCACGCTCTTCCCGCTGGTCGAGCCGGTACCCCTGGAGCAGGGGCTAGCCGAGACGGTCGCGTGGTTCGAGGCCCGCCGATGACCCGCCTCGTCGTCATCGGCCAGGGGTATGTCGGGTTGCCGATGGCGCTCGAGGCCGCCCGGGCGGGCCTCGCCGTCGTCGGCCTCGACACGCAGGCCTCGCTCGTCGCAAGGCTCAACGCCGGCCGGTCGCACATCGACGACGTGTCGGACGCCGCGCTCGCGGCCGGCCTGGCCGCCGGGTACACGGCGTCGACGGACGCCGCCTGCCTGCGCGCGGCCGACGTGATCCTCGTGTGCGTGCCGACGCCGCTCACCGCCGACGGCGGCCCCGATCTCGGTCCGATCGAGAGCGCGGCGCGTGCCATCGGCGCGCACGTCGCGCCGGGCACGCTCGTGATCCTGGAGTCGACGACGTACCCCGGCACGACCGAGGAGGTGTTCGCGCCGCTCGTGCTGGGCGACCGGCTGAGCGTCGGAACGGACGTGCACATCGCGTTCTCGCCCGAGCGGATCGACCCGGGCAACGCGACCTACGGGGTGCGCAACACACCCAAGGTGGTCGGCGGCCTCACCCCGGCGTGCACGCGCGCGGCCCGGGACTTCTACGCCCAGTTCATCGACACGGTGGTCGAGGCGAAGGGGGCGAAGGAGGCCGAGATGGCCAAGCTCCTCGAGAACACGTTCCGGCACGTCAACATCGCGCTGGTCAACGAGATGATGCGGTTCTCGCACGAGCTCGATATCGACCTCTGGGACGCGATCGACTGCGCCGACACCAAGCCGTTCGGTTTCATGGCGTTCCGGCCCGGGCCCGGCGTCGGCGGGCACTGCATCCCGGTCGACCCCGCCTACCTCAGCCACCGGGTCAAGGCGCGGCTCGGGTACGCGTTCCGGATGGTCGAGCTCGCTGCCGAGATCAACACCGCCGCCCCGCTGTACGTCGCGGGCCGGCTGTGGGAGGCGTTGAACGAGCACCGCCTTGCCGTCAACGGCGCGTCGGTCCTGCTGGTCGGCGTCACGTACAAGCCGAACGTCTCCGACCTGCGCGAGAGCCCGGCCGTGCCGCTCGCGAAGCGGCTGACCCAGTGGGGCGCGCGGGTCAGCTACCACGACGCCCACGTGCCGTCCTGGCGCGTGCCCACGGACGCAGGCGTCCTCGAGCTCACCAGCGTCGACGACGTCTACGCGGCGGCGGGCGGGGCCGACGCCGTCGTGCTGCTCCAGCCGCACGCGACCTACGACCTGGACCGGTTGGCACGCGCGAGCTCGCTGCTGCTGGACACGCGGGGCCGGCTGGCGCCGTCGGGCTCGGTCCACCGCCTCTGAGGAGGCGCCGGCTCGGCGGCCGATCTCGCGGGTCGCCTCACCCCGCGCGCAGGAGCTCGGCCAGGAAGCGGGTGATGCGGGCGCCCTGGGCCCCGCTTGAGCGGGTGCGCGCGACGAACGCCGCCGCGGCGAGCCCCCGGGCCTCGCGCTCGGGGGCCGGGATCCGGCGCACCGTCTGGATGGCCCGCGCGATGCCACCGGCGGTGCCGTCGTCGATCCAGTAGACGTACGGCTCGTACTCCGGCGGGATCCCCGCCAACCGGGTGGTCAGCACCGGGGTGCCGGACGCCATGTACTCGAGCAGCTTCGAGGGGAACGAGTACCGCACCACGGGCTGGTCGACGGGCCGCGGCTGGACGAGCAGGTCCGCCGCGGCGTACGCGGCCACGACCGCAGCGCGGGGAACGAATCGGGCCGGGTCGATGCGCGGATCGGCCGCCGCGGCGGCGTCGATCCAGGCGGTGAGGGGGCCGGCCCCGAACGGCGTCAGGCGCAGGCTGGCGTCGGGCAGGGCTCGGACGGCCTCGACCAGCCGGCCCACGCCGTACTCCTGCACGAGGCCGCCCGCGTAGACGACGCGAAACGTCGGCCGCTCGCCACGCGGGGGCCGGTCCACGGCGGCGTGGGTCGAGATCCCCTCCATCAGCAGGCTCGGCCGCCCGGGCGCGAAGTCGGTGGCAAGCGGGCCGGTGAGCGCGATGACGCCGTCGACGGCCCGGAGCGCGCGGCGGACCACCGCGACGTCGGCCCGCTTGAGTGCCCGCACCAGCGGGCCGTCCGTCGCGAGCGCGACGCCCGGCGGGTCGGTGAGGATGACGACGGTGCGCACCCGCGCGAGGCGCCGGGCCAGCATGCCGAACCACAGGAACGGGCTGTGCACCCCGTGCACCAGCAGCACGTCCGGCCGCCAGCGGCGCAGCGCGCGCCAGCCCGTGGTCAGGCAGGCCACGAACCGGCTCACGTGCTTGAGCGCGAGGACGTTGATGAAGCCGAGGGTCTCGCCGTCGACGCCGTCGGCGTGGAACGGGTGGCCCCGGAACAGCAGCCGCGAATTCGCGGGGTAGTTGGTCACCGGCGCCGCGGACAGCAGCGTCACGGTCGCCCCGGCGGACCGCAACGACTCGACGACCGCCCACGCGAAGGCGCTCGTCTGGGCCGGCATGTTGGCGTCGGTGCGCAGGATCTCGGCGATCTCGTCCGGCGGCAGCGTGAACCCGAGCAGGCTGATCCTCATTTTGGTCGCCCACGGGCCAGGATGCGCTGGTACAGGTCGTCGAGGCCTGCGACCATGTGCTCGACCGTGTAGTGGCCGGCGACGACCTCGCGAGCCTCGCGCCCCAGCCGCGTGCGCAGGGCCGCGTCGTCGGCAAGGGCGCCGAGCGCCGCGGCGAGGGCCGCCGGGTCCGACGGCGGGACGAGCAGGCCGCCGCCGCGCTCGAGCACCTCGACGTTGCCGCCGACGGCAGAGGCGACCACGGGAAGCCCCGCGGCCATCCCCTCGAGCAAGGCGTTGGACAGGTTCTCGTGCAAGGTCGGGAACACGAAGACGTCGGCCGCCACCAGCAGCGCGGCGACGTCGAGGCGCCGGCCCAGCAGCTGCGTCGACCAGCCGGGGACCCCCCGGTACGCCGCCTCGATAGCCGCGCGGTCGGGGCCCTCCCCGACGACGACGAGCCGCGTCGAGGCCGCGTGCTCGGGCAGCCGGCGCATGGCCTCGGCGAGGACGAGGTGCCCCTTGTCCAGGCTGAGCCGGCCGACGACGACGCACACGAGCTCGCGGTCGTCGACCCCGAGCGCGGCCCGGGTCGGCGCCCGCAGCGGGCTCGGGGCGAGCGGGAGGTCGACGCCGTTGGGGATGACGCCGGCGAGCTTGGCGCGGTACGGGTCGAGGAAGCGCCGTCCCGAGGCGTCGGTCGAGACCGTGGCAACGTGGGTCGCGAGGCGCAGCGTCGCGGGCTCGATGGCGCCGACCAGGAGGCGCCGGCGGGCGGATCGGCCGCCCTGCTGCAGGTCGCGCACGGTGCCGTGGATGCTGACCAGGACCCGCGGGCAGCCGGCGAGCCGGGCCGCGAGCGCGCCGTGGAACCCCTCGTTCCCGAGCCCGCGGACGTGGACCAGATCCGGCCGGACCCGGCGGAGCAGCCGGACCCACGTGGCGATGAGGGCGACATCGATCCCGCCGGCCGCCCGGTGCTGGTGCATCCGCACGAAGGTGTACTTCGCCGCCAGGGGCGAGTCGAGCACCCGGCCGAGCGCGGTGATCGGGCCGCCGGAGCCGGGCTCGCCGAAGGAGTGCTGGACGATCGTGGGTGTGGTCACCCCGTCACCGCGGTCACCCGGGCCGCCGGCCACGCGCCCGGCCGAGGGCGCCCGGACGCCGCAGGCCGCGTCGGCGCCGCGGCGGTGGCGGGGGAAGCACCCCGATCCGGGAGAACAGGGCGAGAGCGAACCACCCGGCCGGAGCCACCTCCCAGTGGCCGGAGAGCAGGATCGGGCCGCTCGCGGCGATCAACGTGCCCACGAGCAGCCGCCGCGTGAGCGGCTCGACCGTGCGGGTCTCGGCCAGCAGGGCGCTGAACGCGCTGGCGGCCAGCAGGCACAGCCCGATCAGGCCCAGGCCGGCCGCGACCTCGAGCGGGACGTTGTGAGCGCCGATGCCGAAGGGGTTGATCGTGGAGAAGCCGCCCGCGCCGATGCCGACGAACGGGTTCTCGCTGATCGACTCGCGCGCGTACGGCCAGACGGCAAGGCGACCGGCGAGGTTCTCCGTCGTCCGCAGCGAACCGGCGTCAAGCAGCCGGAGGGTGTTGTCGCCCCACCCCGTGAGCGTCATGAACACCCCGACGCAGAGCAGCAGGACCGGGACCGTGACGCCGACGAAGGGAAAGAGCCGCCAGGTCACGAGCCACGCGAGCACGAGCACCGCGCCCAGGAACGCGCCGCGCGAACCGTTCTGGGCGAGCCCGAAGTAGAACAGCGGGACGAGCACGAGCAGGAGCGGGCGCGCGCGGTGCAGTGGGCCGCGGACCTGCCAGAGCAGCACGATGATCGCCAGGCCGGTCGTCAGCGAGTACGCCGTGTAGTTGAGGTTCACGCCCGCGATGCCGTAGCGAGCCACGGACAGCTCGACGTTGAACGACGCGCCCTGGTTCTGGTTGACGAGCTTGGCCAGGGCGACGACGCACCCGCCGACGAATCCGAACGCCACGATGGCGAGCTGGGTCGGGGTGCGGATCGTCGTGCGGGTGGCGACAAAGATCGCGAGGACGGCGACCTGGTTCCCCACCGCGAGTGCGGTTGCCGACGGGTTGACCGCCCAGGTCAGCGACATCGCCGCCCAGAGGGTCAGGGCGACCGCTAGGACGTCGGCTGCCCGGGGCCGGATCCGCCCGGCCTCGCTGAGCAGCACACCGAGGCAGATGACGGCGCCGAAGCGCAGTGCGGTCCCGGGGTCGAACGTGGAGTACCCCGCGACGACGGCGAGCGCGCCGGCGCGCCAGTCCCGCAAGACGCCGCGCTCGCGGGCCGCGTCCAGGCCGGGTTCGACCACGATGGGCGCGCTCATCGGGACCGTAGCTGCAGTGCGGTCCGCATCGCCTCGAGATGCGACTCGCAGCGCACGTAGTTGAGCGCAATCATGCGTGCGTCGGGGTCCCGCCAGAACAGCCGCGCGCGGGCGAGCTGGGCCGCCCGTCCCAGGTGGCCGCGGAATGGGCGGGTGGGCAGGAGTCCGCGCGCGTACATCCCAGCCGCGTCGGCCGCGAACTCCTCCCAGCGCGCCGTCAGCGCCTCGTCCGAGCCGACCTGCAGCCGGTACCCCTCGAGCTCGTTGCGTGTCTCGGCCGCCTCGGTCGCGGTCGCCAGGCGGACGTCGTAGGAGTCGGTCTGCCGCAGCGGCACGACGGCGAACCGGGTGTCAGTCGGCGAGAAGGTGAGCGACACGAGCAAGCCCTCTCGCCACGCGCGCGCGGTGCTCGGCGCCGTGAACTGGAAGTTACCGAGCCCGTAGAAGATCGGGACGCCGGCCCAGACCTCGTAGGCGCCGGGCACGTGGGAGTGGTGCATCACGATCGCGTCGGCCCCGGACTCGGCCAGGAACCGCAGCTCGCGGCGCAGGCCCGGCCGGGGCAGGGGAAAGTACTCGTTGCCGCCGTGCAGGATCACGAGCACCGCGTCGCCCGCCGCGCGGGCCGCCACGACGTCCGCGCGCGCGTCGAGCACGTCCCAGCCGCTTGCGCCGGCCCCGTCCGCGCGCACCGACCACTCGTGCTCGCAGTAGTTGAGCACGGTCAGCCAGCCCGCCGGCAGCGGCAGGCGGATCCGCGCGGCGTCGCGTGCCCCCGCGGGTTCGGTGCCCGCGCCCACGGTCGCGAGCCCGCGCGCGGCGGCATCGGCGAGGGTGTCGGCGAGGCCGCCGAGGCCCGCGTCGAGGATGTGGTTGTTGGCCAAAGTGACGCCCGTGAAGCCGGCGTCGCGGACGCGGTCGAGCGCGGTCGCCGGCATTGTCAGGTGCGGGCCGCTCTTGCTCAGGCGCTCAAGTCGCGCCGTGACCGGGCCCTCGAGGTTGACCAAGGCGTGGTCCGCTGCCGCGATCTGGTCGCGGACGGCGCGGCTCACCCCGGGCGCGAACCCGTTGCGGAGGAAGAGGTCGCCGGCCACGATCACGGTGCTCATGGACGGGCTCCCCGCAGGCTCTCGACCAGCCCGACGACCTTGCGCGCCTGGACCGGGGCGCTGAACGAGGCGTCAATGAGCCCGCGGCCGCGACGGCCGACCTCTCGCGCCGCATCGTAGGAGCTGGCCGCCCCGACCAGCGCCCGCGCGAGCGCGCCCTCGTCGTTCGGCGCGACCATGAGGCAGGTCTCGCCGTCGCGGAGATGCCGCGGGATCTCGCCGACGGCGGTCGTCAGGACCGGCCGCGCCGTCGCCAGGTACTCGCCGAGCTTGGTCGGGAAGCCGCCGCTGGCTTGGCGCGAGACCGGCCGCGGCAGGGCGAGCAGGTGGCAGCGGGCGAGGATGCCGCGCACCTGGTCGTGCGGCACGAGGCCATGGAACGTCGCGCGCCCGTCGAGGCCGAGCCGGTGGCTCTCGCGGGTCGCGGTCAGTCCCGCCGCCGGGCGCGTGTCGCCCAGGATCTCGAGGCGGAGCTCGTACCGGGGGGCGAGCCTCGCGGCGGCCGCGGCGGCCGCGCGCAGGAGGGTGAGCACCCCATCCTTCTCCTGCACGAGCGATCCCGCGTACCCGACCGTGAACGTCGTCGTCAGCTTGAGTGGGTCGAGCGGCGTCTCGAGCGCCGTGTCGACGATCGAGCCGAGCAGCGCGGTCCGGGCGACGCCGCTGCGCGCCGCGTACTCCTCGAGCGCGCCCGAGATGACGAGGACACCGTCGAACGCCGGGAGGTGCCGGCGCACGAAGACCTGCTCCTGGACACGGCCGAGCGGCCCGGGCGGGCGCACGACGTCGGGGTACTCGAGCAGCTCGTGCAGCACGGGGATTCCCCGGCGCCGGGCGGCCCGGAGGGTCGCCTCGAGCAGGAGCGGGTCGCGCACGGCCGCTAGCACTGCGTCGACGGCGCCGGTCGCCGCAGCGGAGCCGATCGAGCGGTCGAGGCGACGCAGCGCGGTCAGCCGCCAGGCGAGCGGGGAAGTCGACCCGGCGCGGGCGATGCTCGTCCACGTGATGGCGGGGTTCGACCGGGCGCCCGCAGGCGGGCGCGCCTGGTGCAGCATGACGAACGAGACCCGGTGGCCCTCCTGCGCGAGGCCGGCCGTGAGCGCGAGGTGGCGCGCCGCGACCGGGCCGCCGTCGGGGTAGTCGAACGCCGTGACGATGACCAGATGCATCGGTTACGCCCGATCCGGGGCCGACGCCAGCTGTGCGATATGCCCGGCTGCGGCCTCGGCGAACACGCGCTCCAGGTTGCAGCTCTCCGAGACCCGTTCCCAGCCGTCGGAGCCAGCGCGGTAGTGCCCCGACGAGAACTCGGCGGCGCCGGGCCCGAAGTTGACGCACTGGAACTCGAGCAGGTGCGGGGCGATGCCGTGCGCCGGGTCGTACGCGATGTCGAGCGAGCAGAAGGGTGAGCCGAGGGCGTCCGACCACTGCTGGGCCGCGTCGAGCAGGTCGACGTCGACCGCCGGGACCGGGGTGAAGTCGAGCCGGCCGCCCCCGCTCGCCCGGAAGTCGTTCGGCCTGTTCGCGCGCCGGATCACGTAGTAGCGCTCCCCGTAGCGCAAGACCTTGTGATCGCCCACGAGGCCGGGGAGGAACTGCTGGGCCACGATCGGTCGGCGGTGCAAGGACCTGGGGACGTAGCCGGGGCGGGCGACGCGACGGGCGACCTCGGACAGGAGCTCGCGCGGCCGCACCGACCGAGTGAGCCGCCGCGCGGCGCGCAGGCTCTCGCGGCGGCCGGTCACGAGGGTGACGCCTCGGGAGCCTGCGCCGCTGGCCGGCTTGAGGACCGTGGGCCGCGCCGGCAGCTCGTCGAGCGCCGCCCGGAAGTCTTCCAGCGTGCCGAAGGAGCGGGACGCGAGCTGGCCGGGAGCGTCGCCGAGGCGGGCCTGCCGGACGACCTCCATCATCACCTTGTCGTGATGGGCGAGCAGGAGCTCGGGCTCGGGGATCGGCAGCGCGCCCGCGAGGCGAAGGCCGATGACCTGCGCCTCGATGTAGCGCTTGTAGTGCGCGCCGATGTCCTCAGACGAGGTGTACAGCACGAACGTGCCCTCGAGGTCGTCGCGGGCGAGGTCGAGGTCGGCGAAGCCCTGCACCTGCACGTCGCACCCTCGTGCGGTGAGCTCCGCGGCGATGCGCTCGACGTCGAGGCTGCACAGGGTTGCGATGTTGCGGTAGGCGGACCAGAAGGCGCCGCGGTAGTCGACGAGCAGGAGCACCTTGCTCATCGCCGCTCCGCTCCCGTGCCCGCCGGTCCGGCTGAGCCCAGCAGCTCGAGATGCTGCTTGAGTTGGGCGGGTGTGAACCGGTCGCGCACGATCCTCGCCGGGGAGCCGGCGACGATCGTGAAGGCGGGGACGGGCCGGGTGACGACGCTTCCCGCGCCGACGACGGCGCCCCGGCCGACCGTCACGCCCTGCAGGACGATCGCCCGGGTGCCGATCCACACGTCGTCCTCGATCACGACCCCGCGGTCGTGCTGGGGCGACTTCATCTCGTCGGTGACTGCGATCATGGCGACCCCCGGGAGGTCGAAGCGGTGGTTCCCCCCGCGGACCGTGACCTCCGGCCCGAACATCACGTCGTTCCCGATCCGGATCGTCGACCGGGTGGCGACGAGGATCGGTCGGTAGCCGAGGTTGACCCGGTCGCCGACGGAGATCGACTCGAAGCTGTAGACGCCGTCGGGGTCGAAGACGAAGTCCCGCCCGTGGCTCGCGAACCGGCCGACCAGCGCCGCCCGCTTCACCGCGCGTCGGGCACGCGTGGCGTGCTGCGGGGCGACGTACAGCAGGCGCGCGCACCGCTCACCAGTCGTCGGCCTCATGCCGCTCGCCACGTCACGTCGCCGCCTGTCGGTAGTCGATCCGCGCCCGCTTTCCAGACAATCACGAGAACGGCGAGGATGCCAGCAATCGCCCTCCGCATCGGGTCACCCCTCCTGACGTCCGTCGTCGGACCGGTTGTCGTCGAAGAGCTCGCGCAGCCGGGCGTCCTTCTCCGCCCCCGAGAGGTGCCCGAGGCCGAGCGACTTGGCCTTCATCTTCTCGAGGTACTCGTCCGTCGACGAGATGCGACGCGCGGGCGACCCGCCGACCACGCTGTTGTCCGGCACGTCGCGAGTGACGACGGCGCCGGCGCCGACGATGCTCCCGTCGCCGATCCGGACGCCGGGGAGGATGAGGGCGCGAAGCCCGAGGAACACGTCGTTCCCGATCGTGATGGGCGCTGTCCACTCCAGGTCGGGGACCCTCTTGCGCAGGACGATGGTGGCGCCGTCGTGGGTGATGAACTGCACCCCGGCGGCGACGTAGACGTTGTCCCCGAACGTCACCAGCCACGGTTCCGAGCCGAACATGTCGCGGGTCATGCCGTAGAACCGCACCTTGCCGTTCAGCCGTACCCCGATCGACCGGGCGAACGCCTCCGGGTCGCGGGCGGCGCTCAGGCGATCGCGGATCGCCCGGCTCGTTGCTCGAAGCGGGAGCTTCACGATTCCTCCATCAGGTGCGGCGGGTGCGGCGAGGGCGCGGGTGGGACCCCGCGCCGGAACGTGCTGCGGTATCCGGCGGCCGCGGCTGGCCAGATGATCAGGGCGTAGCCCAGCGCGCTCACGCCGGCGACCCCGGCGACGCCGAGCGGCCCGGCGACGAGGAGCTTCGCCGGGATGGACACGACCAGGTAGACGAACCAGCCCACGAGCTGGGGCGCGATGCGGCCGGCCGCGTTCTGCACCATGAACAGCGGCGCCGCGGTCGAGAGCAGGAACCACCACGCCCCGAGGGCCACGAAGAGGCCGGTCGAGGCGGCGATGTCGGAATGCAGCCAGACGTCGAGCACGCGGCCGCCGAAGGCGACCAGGAAGAGCACGGGCAGGAGGACGGCCGCCCCGGACAGCAGGCTCATCCGGGTGGCCGTGCGCCGGACCCACTGGAAATCCCCGCGGGCGAGCGCCTCGCCGTTCGCTGGCCACAGGGGAAGGTTCACGAGCGTCGCCAGCAGGCCGATGGCGGTGAAGAGCCGGGCGGGCACCGTGTACTCGGTCACGGCGGCGAGGCCGAGAGAGTGCGCGATGACGAGGCTGTCGGCGTTCAGGGCGACGGCGGTGACGATCGAGAGGATGAAGAACAGCCCGCCGAGCCTGAACAGCTGGCTCGCCGCGGCGCGGTCGACCGAACGCCTGGTCGGTCGCAGCCGTCGCAGCGGTCGGCCGTAGACCCAGGCGCTGGCCGCGACGTTGGTGAGGACGGGTCCGGACACGGCGGCGGCGATGACCAGGGTCGGGTCGAGGTCCGCCGCGACGGCCGCCACCGCGAGGCTCGCCGACAGCAGGCTGCCCGCGGCGAGCCAGGCGTTGCTCTGGGCGACCTGCTGGTAGGCGTACTGCGCGCGCTGGACCAGCGACAGCGGGATGTTCACCAGGAAGGCGGTCAGGCAGATCACGACCACGAGGCGGGTGTCCTGCTGGACCTGCGGGTCGGTGACGTTGAACAGTCGCGACCAGGGGACGACGCCCGAGGCGGCCCAGAGCAGTCCGGTGATCGCGGTGCAGACGGGCACCAGCACGGCGTAGGCGCTCGAGACGTACGTCCGGGCCAGCGTCCAGTCGTTCGACGCATGGCAGGGCGCGAGCTTGGTGAGCAGACCGTTGCCCAGGCCGAGGTCCGCCCAGTACGCCATGCCGGCGAGCGCGGCGACGGCCATCCACAGCCCGTACAGCTCAGCTCCGAGGTAGTTGAGCGTGACCGGGATGAGCACGATGGGCGCGATCGCCGACGCCCCGCGGCTGAGGATCGACGTGCCGATCCCGGCGATCAGCCGCCGGGTGCGCTCGCGGCCACGCCGGGTCTCCGGGCTCGCCTCGCTCGCGACGTCAGGCACGGCGCGGGCTCACGTCGAGGGGTCTCTCAGCCCGGACCAGTCGCGGTGCCGCCGCGCGGTCGAGAGGATGAAGCTCACCGTCCGTTGCGAGGTGTTGGTGATCAGGTAGTCCGCCGGGGTCCGCTCGCTCACGCCGCTGCCGGGCCCGGCGCCGGTCGCCGCAATCGCGAGCGTCACGGCGGCGACGACGTCGCCCGCGTCCAGCCCGGTCATCACGATCCCGCCGGTGTCGAGCGCCTCGGGGCGCTCGATCGAGTCGCGCAGGGTGATCGCCGGGAAGCCGAGGATCGTGGACTCCTCCGCGATGGTGCCCGAGTCGGAGAGCACGCACGCCGCGCCGAGCTGCAGGCGGTTGAAGTCGTGGAAGCCGAACGGCTCGTGGAACACGATGCCCTCCGGTGCGGCCCAGCCCGGCAGCGCCTCGAGCCGCTTGCGCGTGCGCGGGTGGGTCGAGACGTACAGCGGCAGGCCCCAGCGTTCGCGCACCGCGACCAGGCACTCGAGCAGCAGCCGCAGCCGCGCGGGCGAGTCGACGTTCTCCTCGCGGTGGGCGCTCACCAGGAAGTAGCCGCCGGCGGTCAGCCCGAGCCGGTCCAGCACGGTCGACGCCTCGATCTGGTTCCGGTAGGCGCCGAGCACCTCGCGCATCGGCGACCCGATGAGCAGGATCCGGCGCGGGTGCAGGCCCTCGGCAAGCAGGTTGCGGCGGGCGTGCTCGGTGTAGACGAGGTTGAAGTCGGCGACGTGGTCGATCATCCGCCGGTTCGTCTCCTCCGGGACGTTCTCGTCGAAGCACCGGTTGCCGGCCTCGAGGTGGTAGACGGGGATCCGCAGGCGCTTGGCCATCACCGCGGCGATGGAGCTGTTGGTGTCGCCCAGCACGACGACGGCGTCGGGCCGCTCGGCGAGCAGCACCTGCTCGGTCTTGATCAGCGTCTCGCCGAGCACCCGGCCGAGCGACGACGTGTCCACCGCGAGCTGGTGGTCGGGCGCTCGCAGGCCGAGGTCTCGGAAGAACACCTCGTTCAGCGCGGGGTCGTAGTTCTGGCCGGTGTGCACCAGCACGTGGTCGACGGTCGCCTCGAGCAGGGCAATGACCCGCGAGAGGCGGATCAGCTCCGGCCGCGTGCCGACGATGGTCACGACCTTGAGCATCAGGTGCCGACCGCTTCGGGGAAGGTGTCGGGGGCCGCGGGGTCGAACAGCTCGTGCGTCCAGAACAGCGTGGTCAGCTCGCCCGCGCCGGTGTTGGTGATGTTGTGCGCCCAGCCGGTGGGCATGTCGACGACGACGGGCGTCTCGCCGGCGACGTCGAAGTTGACGATCTTTTCCGTGAACAGCCGGCGCAGCGAGATCCGGGCCGTGCCCGCCAGCACGACGAAGCGCTCGACCTTGCGCAGGTGGAAGTGCTCGCCGCGGGTGATCCCCGGCCGCGTCGTCGACACGAACGTCTGCCCCTGGCCGCCGTGCGCGCGCACGACCTCCACGAGGCTCCCGCGGTCGTCGGTGCGCCGGGTCAGCGCGAGGGGGTAGGACGCGGGGAAGCGCGCGGTGCGGAGCGTGTTGAACAGGTCGACGTCGAGCTCGGTCAGCAGCGGCGGGATGTCCGAGCCCGCGTACACGCGGTCGAGGTCGCGCAGCGTGCGCAGCACGGCGGCGACGGTCGTCGGGGTGCCCGCGGGCTCGATCCGGCCGGCCGGCGCGGCGAGCGCGTCGAGCAGGGTCTGCGCCGCGGCCTGCACGTGCAGCAGGTCGACCGGGCGGTCCGCGACCTGCGGCGGCTCGCCGCGCATGACGGCGTCGACGAAGGTCGCGACGAACGAGTTGTAGCGGGGCCGGCCGTGCTCACCGAACAGGTTCGGCAGCCGCACGTCGACGAGAGCCGACCCGACGTCGTCGGCCGCGCGCGCGAGCACGTCGGCCGCCGCCCGCTTGCCCCGGCCGTACGGGCTGTCGCCGCCGGCCTGGATCGAGTCGGCGAACACGATCCGCGGCGCCGACCCGCTCGCTCGCACGGCGTCGGCGACGTCGCGCGCGAGGTCGAGGTTGCCGCGCTCGACCTCGGCGTCGTCGCCCCGGTTCACCCCAGCGATGTGCACGACGGCGTCGGCGCCCCGGGCGAGGGCCGCGAGGTCCGGCCACTGCGCCCGGGTGACGGCGACGACGTCGTGCGCGGTCAGGGCCTGCAGGCGAGCGCGCGTATGCCAGCCGAGGAAGCCGCCGGCGCCCGTGAGCAGGACCTTCACCGCGCGGACCCGGCCAGCGCCTGGAACTCGGGCAGCTGGAGCAGCAGCGCCTTGGTCTGCTCGAGGTCGAGGCGCGTGGTGTTCTCCGACGTGTAGTCGTCGAAGGT